>CALUJQ010000010.1 GCA_944320995.1 uncultured Barnesiella sp.
GAACAAGCCGAGAAGCCGGCAACCGTCATGGCTGCCATAAAAATCCATGCAAATTTTCTCATTTTTTTCATATTTAAATTATTTGAGGTTATAGTTTCGTATTGTGATTATTGGGGAAATTCAAAGCCTTCGAGGTCGGCAAAGGGGGTGTCGAGCGAACGAATGGTCAACTGAAAATCTCCCGGATACGCCTCATTATCTTGGAACCAACCTACAATAGCGGTAATGGTACCCTTGTTTCCCGCGCCGAAAACCGGGAGACGACGGTCGGCAAAGCGGGCATACTCGCTGGTCGAGATACATACCATCGTTGTGTTGCCGCTACCGTCGGCTATCTCACGCGAACGAGGGAAACCGACATTGTATTTCCTGTTGTTGTCATAGGTACACGGAGCAAAAGTGGGATTCAAGGCATATTTGGCCAAAGTAGTCGTTACGTTCTGCCCATCGGTAGGGAAGGGTATCACCTCGTCGTTCAATGTTTTCCCATCGGAATCTTTACCCGTGAAATAGACATCTTTGATTTTGACAATCTTGAAATAGCCATATTTATCCAACTCGGTAATTTGTTTCAGGGTCATCTCCTCGATAGCGATCTTCGAGATGTCGGGGTTACCGATTTTTTGGATATGTTTCATAGCCAACGTATAGGGAATACGGCCCGGCTCCTCGCGTATCTTGTTGTCGTTGCGGTATCCGCGAACCCCCAACTGGGGAGCACCGGCATAGCGGCCCAACACCAATCCGTTGCAACGAATGGCTACGACCTGCCCAATGGGCAACATACCCGACAAACTGCCAGCGTCAACCGACACCTTCAAACAAGTATGATCGTCGTCGAGACTTTGAATGATAAAGTATTTATACACGTTACCGGCACGGTCGTCGGTGATGATGCGGCCATGCACCACAATATCGTTGGGCGAGTCGATCGTGTCAATTGTAAACAGGCCCGCTTTGGTATCGAAATTCTCGATAAGTTCTTTAATGGTCACCGTTTGAGCCCACATCTCAGCACTCCCTTCGGGAACGGTAGCGATCTCCTCGGGTATGGCATCGAACTCTTTTTCACACGCCGTAAACATCGTCAAGGCGAGCAATACGGCTCCGATATATTTCAGTTGTTTCATATCTCTTGATTTGTTTTAATTAAAATTTGAAACCTACATTGAGGAACATATTGAAGCCCCATGCATAATAGTATTTGTTGGGGAATTTATCTACCGATTGGATATCCTTGGTCACGCTCTTGTTGTCGCGGCTTACACGACCTTGTTGGTAACCGCCGGTAATCATACCGGTGTTGTTGAGGATATTGCTCAGGCTGAGGTTGATGTTGAGCTGTTGCTTGCGGTTGTTGAGGTAGATGAGTTTACCCACCGAAGCGTCGAGCAGGAACCCGCCTTTGAGTTTCTCTTGTGATCCGATCATCTCTTTTTGGTTGTAGAGTTTCACGATATCCGAGCCGTCGCCGCCCGATACGTTTTGCAGTAGCACCGGTTTACCCGTGTTCTCGTCGAAACCCCATACCATCGAGGTTTGTCCGTTTTTGTCGATACCGATAATGCGATAGCCGTTGTAGTATTGTTCCAACCCTACCTCGTTGGGATATCTACCTCCATACATGTTCATGTGGGTGAAACGCGAGGGCGAGAAATCGAGGTAGTTGTTGTCGAAGTACGACAAGGTAATATCGGCAAACCACATCTTGGGGTGGAAATAGTCGAGCGTGATGCTGGCAGCCAGTTGCGGGCCGTTGCTCACGTGGAGACCTTTGGTGTAAACCGGCTCGGTAAAGTCGGTCGAGGGTGCGCGGCCATCGACGATTTCGGGCAACTGCTCGGTAAAGAGGTTCATACCGTTCTCGGCGCTCATCGTACCCAAGCAATTGTCGGTGTATTTATAGCTGGCGTATGTTCCGGCGGCCGACAAGGTAAAGCTGCTGTTGAGTTTTACACTCACACCGGCCTCGACACCCATGTGGCGTTTGTTCACGCCCGAAAGGGTATGGTTCACATAGGTACGGAACTCGTCGTGGTAGTACCCCGAACTTTCCACACCGTCGCGGAACTCGGTGAAGAAGGCGGTTACACGGCCTTTTACCACCGAGGTATTCAGTTGATAAGTCAAGTCGCCCGAGAAGACCTTCTCCGATTTCAACCCTCTGATATGGGTATCTTTCACACGGGGAGCCACGTAGGAATAGCCGGCCAACGGAGCGCGAGTCTCGGCCAGAGCGTTGAACGACAAGCGATTGTGTCCGTCGATCTTATACACGATACCGGCTTTCACACTGGGATCGACAAAGTATAACATTTTGCCGAATCCTTTGGATTGTGCACCGATTACCTCGGCACGTCCGTTGCGCATCAATCCTTCGCGTTGGAACGAGGTATAGGACAAACGGGCGGCATAGTAGATGTCGAACAACGGCAGTTTCCAATCGTTTTGGGCAAATACCGATGCGTTGATTACGTGCATGTTGTAGTTGTAACCGAATACATCGCCTTTGTAAACTTTCTTGTTGGGGTTGTCAATATCGTTTTGGATAATGTCGAGATTGTCGGTGAAGTCACGCTCGGCAAACTGGTCGATGTCGATCCATTGGTTACCACCCAACAAGTCGTCGATCGTCTTGTAGTGCATGCCTTTGGCATACTTGGCCTCGAGACCGGCCGTCAGTTTCAGCTTGCTGTTCAACTGGTTGGTGTAGAGGAAATTCAAGGGAATCTCCATCAAATCGTTGTGACGGCGCTCCAAGATGTATTTGGCACTACCGTTGGGGTTGATTGCATTGTTGGTATAGTTGGCGCTGTACATGGCATTCCAGTTGATTTGCGTGATATTGGGATCACCGGCACGCCACAAGTCGGCCAACTGGTCGGCCAAGTCTTTATTCACTTCACCGTAATAGGCATTGTAGGTATCGTCGGGACCGTTCACACCCAATTGGTAATATTGCCAGCTGGGCAGGTTGCGGTAATAGTCGGGACGGGGGTCGGGCGCATTATAGAACGAGATGGCCGAGTTGCTGTACATGCTGTAATGGAAACCGACACCGGCCGCAAGGTTGCTGTGGTCGTCGATTTTCCAATCCCAATTGAAAATGGCTGTGGGGTCGTAGCTGTGGACGATACGCGAATTGCGTTTCTCGCCATCTTGATAACCCCAATAGGGATTGTAATAGATGCCCCGGTAGTCATATACCTCTTGCGAAACGGCAGCCGACTGAGCCCGTTTGGTGGGAGCGCCGAAAGTCGTGAAGGCAAAACGGTGATTGTCGAGCACCTTCTCGGCGGCAAGGAAGTAACCGAATGAATTGTAGAAAGTTCCCTCGGTGCGACCTTCATCGGCCCAGCGGTAAACAACCGACCCGGTGAAAGCCCAGCCGTTGTCCATGATACCGGTCGAGTGAATAGCCTGTCCGCGCAATTTGTAGGAGCGGTTGGTATAAGCGGCATTCACGTTGGTACCGGCAGCGTAGCTGGTCGCACGGGTATTGATGTTGGTCGTTCCGCCCAGCGAACCGAACGCGTAGCCCGGCATCTCCATACCGTTCACGGCATCTTTGTTACGCATGGCATTGTTCAAACCGCCGAGGCTCGAATAGTTGAACCGACCACGCTCCAAATCGTTGAAATTAACCCCATTGATATAGGTCGAAGATTCCCGTTGTTCATAACCGCGAACGTTGAAACGCATGGGGCTGTATGAGTAACTGGCGGCTTGCAGATAGACATCGTCGGCAGCCCCGGCCAAATAGGAGGCCGACTGCGAAGAGGTACTGCCCTCCTCATCAAACAGAGCTTCATCGAGTTCGAAAACATTGTCTTCGAGGGTCTGTTGATTCAATAAATTAGCTACATTCTTAGGCATCAACGAGACGTCCAACGTATTCGTGCCTGCGATTACGTTGTAATCGATCGAGTAAGCCTTATAATCAGCCGCTGTGAAAACAACGACTGCGGCACCCTCTTTTACTTTTTTCAACTCAAATTTTCCCTCGGAATCTGTAATTGCCGATCCCTTCCGTATAGCAACTTTCACATTGGCTATCGGCTTGTTTGTTTCATAGTCAACAACAATGCCTCTTACCGTCGCAGCCTGTACCCATGCCGGCACAAGGAGAAGCACTGCCGTCAATAACCATAATAATTTACGATTCATTACATTAAAGGTTTAATTATATATACTGTATTCTTATATATTTTCCTCTTTTACCTCCTTCTGCCTATTCCATGCGTTGTCATTATCCGTATCAGCAGAAAAGAGAATTGCAAATTAAAAGATTATTTTCCATTATACAAACATCTGCGGCAGGAATATTTTATTACAATCGTGTTAATTTGTAATCCCTTTAATCCCTGCCTTCATTATACAAAATGCAAGTTATTGATACTGAATAACAAACAAACACAGTAATTTTTCTTACACTCTGCTAATTTTCACGAGATTACTCTCTCCCGAAAGTCTCATATAATAATAATTTATTACCGGCATACGCCCAATAACAAAAAATGAAGTCTATGCATAATACACTGATTTATAAATAAAAATTCCCATTTCGCCATTCCAAGGCCACAATAAGCTCCTATTTTTTACATATCAATTCCACGATTTTGTCTCTAAAAATTTCGCTTATTTGCCAAATTACACTATCTTGCGCCACATTTACATTGTTGACTGAAATTTTCAAAAACAAAAAAAATCCACACAAGCTATGAAAAAAATAGGACTATTGCTACTCGCCGTATTTCTGTTTGGCTCAACCGTTTCACAAGCCCAAAAGAAACAATATGCCGTCTACGCCGTAGCATTCTACAACCTCGAAAACCTGTTCGACACCATCAACAATCCCTCTACCAACGACGAAGAATTCACCCCCTCGGGCTCCTACCGCTGGGGCGGATTGAAATACCGGAATAAATTAAATAACCTTGCCTATGCCATCAGCAACTTCGCAACGGACAACAGCAGCCCGTTCAAACTGAAAAACGGCCCGGCCATAATCGGAGTGTCGGAGGTGGAAAACCGACAAGTATTGGAAGACCTGATTCATACCGGGAAATTGGCCGAACGCAACTACGCTGTCGTCCACTACGATTCACCCGATGCCCGGGGTATCGATGTGGGCCTCATCTATGACAAAGACCAATTCACCCTCGAATCGAGCAGCAGCGCACGGCTCCACTCTGCAGAGTTTCCCACACTGCGCACCCGCGACCAACTGGTCGTTTCCGGCCGTTTGGCCGGCGAACGGGTTCACGTCATCGTGAACCACTGGCCATCGCGGTTGGGCGGTGAAAAGCAATCGAGCCCCAAGCGGGAAGCCGCTGCGGCCTTGACCAAACACTTGGCCGACTCGCTCTTGGCTGCCGACCCCGATTCGAAAGTCATTATCATGGGCGACCTTAACGACGACCCCGACAACAACAGTTGCAAAACCGTTCTGGGGGCCAAGAAAAAACAACAGGAGGTGCAACCCGGCGGATACTTCAACACCATGTGGGAGATGTTTGACCGGGGCATCGGTACGCTGGCTTACAACGGGGCATGGAATCTCTTCGACCAAATCATCATCTCGGCCAACCTCGTCGGGAAAGACCGTTCTACGTTGAAATACATTCGTTCCGAAGTGTTCAACCGTGACTTCCTCAAACAAAAAGAGGGCAAATACAAAGGCTACCCCCTGCGCACCCACGCTGCCGGGGCTTATCTGAACGGATATAGCGACCACTTCCCCACCCTTATCTACTTGGCCAAAGAAGTTAAATAAAACAGACCGATATATCCCTAATCATACAGGAAGAGGAGCCGCCCGGTTATTGAGCGACTCCTCTCTGTTTTTTGCGGCGTCAAGGAATTTCGGGTTACACCCCTGCGCGCTTTTCCATTCTTTCCTACACAAAAACATTGCGATTATCACCCTTTTGTCCTTACTTTGCAGCAATTTTCAAAACAGTATGGTCCCATGAATCAAAAAGCAAAGACATATATGCTGCCCACCGCCATGATCAGCGGAAGTTTGTGCGGATACTTGTTCCCGCAGTTCACGACCTACTGGGCCTCCCATCTGGCATCACTCCTCATCTTTGCCATGCTGTTGGTCACCTATTGCAAAATAAACATTACCGAACTGCGCATCAAACCGGTACATATTGCGCTGCTTTCCATACAAGTAATCGGTGGTCTGGCCGTCTTCGGGGCACTCTACTTTTGGGACCCCATTATTGCCGAGGGAACATTCATCTGCATCTTCTGCCCCACCGCTACCGCTGCACCCGTTATCACCGGCATGCTGGGAGGCCGCATCTCCATATTGGTTTCATACAGTCTGTTGAGCAACATGGCCGTGGCCCTGCTGTCGCCCATCATATTCTCCTTCATGGGCGTACATGCCGACATCTCGTTTATCGACTCCTTTCTGACGATTTGCTCCAAAGTATTGCCTTTGCTCATCTTGCCCTTGGGCATCGCGCTGCTCTTGCAGCAATTCCTCCCGAGGGTATATCTGACCCTCCGCAACAAGCAAAGCCTTTCGTTTTACATGTGGGCCGTCTCACTCTTTCTCGTGGTGGGTAAAGCGGTTACATTCATCATCGAGCAAGGTCGGGAAGCGATTCCCCTCGAAATAGCCATCTCCCTGCTCTCTTTGGCCGTTTGTGTAGGACAATTCTATTTAGGCCGGAAAATCGGAGGCCGGTATGGGGATAAAATCTCCGGGGCGCAAGGATTGGGACAAAAAAATACCGTATTGGCCATCTGGCTGGCTCTCACCTATTTGTCGCCTATCACCTCGATAGGCCCGGCATCATATATCATTTGGCAGAACAGCATCAACAGCTACCAGCTCTATTTGAAAGAGAAACGGACGCCGGGACGCAAATAACAACACCCGGCCTCTAAACAGCCGTCTGCTCAATCTTCCGTCTCGGAATCGCCGGGAGCCGGGAGATTCTTCTTGGTCTTCACTCCCATATTTTTGAGTTTCTCGACCCGCCCTATCAAGTTTCCCGTCCCGGACTTCAACTTCTTCATCGCCTCGCCATAAGTCGTGTTGGCCGACCCCAACGCTTTGCCAATCTTCTCCATATCCTCTACAAAGCCGGCAAATTTATCATACAGTTTACCTCCCTCTTCGGCAATATCGATGGCATGTCGCGTCTGCTTGTCACGCTGCCACAGGTCGGCCACCAGTTTCAACGCCGCGATCAAGTTGGTCGGGCTCAACAGAAGCACCCGCTTCTCATAGGCATACTGCCACAAAGCGTGGTCGGCCTGCATCGCCGCCAGATAAGCCGCCTCGTTGGGGACGAACATCATCACATGATCGCCTTTCCCCACATAATCCTGATAGCTCTTGCCGGCCAACTCGTCGATATGTTTCCTCACCGACACCAAATGTTGCTTCAAGGCGGCCTCGGCCTCGTCGGGAGTTTCGGCATTCACATAATTGACATAGGCCGTGAGCGACACCTTCGAGTCGATGACCATTTGGCGGTCCTCTCCTCCCGGATAACGGATAATCACATCGGGACGCATCTTTCGCCCGTCGGCACTCTGCACCGTGTGCCCCTCCCCGTCGCGCAACGTCTCTTGGACAAAATACTCGCGGTCTTTTTCCAACCCCGACTTCTCGAGAATACTCTCCAGAATCATTTCGCCCCAGTCTCCTTGAATCTTCGAGTCTCCCCGCAAAGCCTGTGTCAGTTGCTTGGCTTCCACGCCAATGGTTTCGCTACGCTCGACCAGTTCCTTGATTTGCTCTTTTAAGGAGAAGCGCTCGCGAGCCTCGTTGTTATAAGTCTCCTCGACCGTCTTCTTAAAACCTTCGAGACGCTCTTTCAACGGATTAAGTATCTCGGAGAGCCGTTCGCGGTTCATCTCGGAAAAACTCTTCGACTTCTCCTGCAAAATCTCGTTGGCCAGCACCTTAAACTCGTTGTTCATCTCTTGCCTGATGCGCTGTACCTCCTGTTTCTGTACCTCCATATTCTCGATAAGCACTTGGTTGCGGGCCTGCAAATCTCCTTTCTCGCGATTCAGGTTTTCCCGTTCCCGATTGCTAATATCGAGTTGGGTCTGCAACTCGGCAAGCCTCAACGTATAACTATTTATTTGAGCTTCCAACACCCCATTGCGCACCTTTAAATCGGCCACCTCGCTCTCTCGCTCGGCCAACGACTGCCGCCACGACTTGCGGTGCGAATCATATACGATAAAAAACACTACGGCCGCCACACATAACGCGACCAACACGCTTATAACGATTCCCGACATATCTTTATCTCTCCACTTTTATTCCTCAAAAATACAAATTCTTTCCCGTTAATCGGTAATCTTCTGCGGCAAATCGACAGAATCTCGGGATATGGCACCCTTTCTCCCCGATCATCTTATCAACTTAAATTTCTCCATCTTGACTTTTATGGCTATTTTTGTAAAACAAATACACCCAAAAACATACTCTATGAAATTAGGAGACGTATGGTTCTCGGCCATTGCCGAAGCCGAAAACAGCGATTGCATGATTATCGTTTCGGGACGCGCCGAAATAGAGCCGTTCATTCAATCGGGGAAATTCAAAGAGCGTGTCGAAATCACTTGGATATACGAACCCGACAGTAAAGGCATGCCCGACGAAGCCACCGCAAAACTGATGGAAGAAGCCCAAACCGCATTGAAACGGGCTATGGAAAAAGACAAGCTGGCTATCTTTACCGGCATCTACACAGGCGACGGTGAACGCACGTGGGTGTTCTATACCCGCAACATACCCGCTTTCGGCCGTATGCTCAACGAGGCCCTCGCCCCGTTCGACACCCTTCCGCTCTCTATCTACACCGAGAAAGATCCCGAATGGAACGAGTACCGAGAGATGTGCGAGTTGCAAGGACAAGAGGGCGAAGACGGCGACGACACTGAGTTATAATCACACTCCCCCTGCGGCCATGCGATGCAATCCGGGACATATCATCGGCATATCCCTCTTGATTGTGGGCATAATCTCTTGTGCGCATGATTCGGAAGATCTCCGTGACGACTCGGTCATCTCGATAAACGAACCGGGCACCCTTTCGCAAATCATCACACCCGACCGTCGTTCCTTCATTACCGAACTAACCTTATCCGGCCAGTTGAACCGCGAAGACATACTCTACATTCGACAAATGCCCGAACTGCGTTATTTGAATTTAGAAGAGATCACACTGCCCGACAACTTCCTCCCCGAGAGCGCCTTCTCGAGCCACGAGAATCTGGAAGAGGTCATCTTGCCAGCCACACTCGACTCTATCGGTTCATCGGCATTCCGGTGGTGCGAACGCTTACAGATCGCACAACTTCCCCGAAGACTCGAAACCATCGGAGCCTATGCCTTTGCCGGTTGCGAGAATTTGTACGACATCGACCTGCCCGGGTCGTTATCCCACCTCGGGAAATATGCCTTTTCGGGTTGTATAAGTCTTCACCAGATAAACATACCGTCCAATCTCGACCACTTGGCCGATTATGTTTTTGCCAAGTGCATCAGCCTCTCCGCCATAAAAATACCCCGAAGTATCCGGGAAATCGGTAGCTACTCCTTCTCGGGCTGCAAGCAGTTGCGGGAAATAGAAATACCCTCGACCGTACAAACCGTTTACGCCGGTGCTTTTCAAGATTGTACCGAATTAACCGCAATATCGTGGCCGACCACTCTCACCGAAATCAACTACCACACCTTTGCCGGTTGTACCAGCCTCACGTCGATCACACTGCACAGTAAACTCACGGCGGTTAAAAACTACGCATTCGACGGCTGCAAAAATTTGGTCGAGATACACTGCAAAAATTCCAATCCCCCGCTATTGGAAGAGAATACCTTTCGCAACGTAAACCGCACGGCCTGCCGGGTATTCGTCCCCTCAAAACGCGCCAAAAACAGTTACCAGACCGACCTTTACTGGAAAGAATTCGCCATCTATGTGGAGTGACCCCGATAAAAAGAGGCCTCTACCCTAAACGATGGAGTGCAAAGAATCGGGAAAGGCCGAGAAAAATTCGGGAGACACCTCACTGCCGGCAACAAAAAAATAAAAAGGGGAAGCCCTGTAAACAAGACTTCCCCTTCTATCCGTTTTCAGATACGGTTGTATTTTACTCCTCGTCCTCTTCGTCTTCCTTCATGTTGTGGAAAACGTTCTGTACATCTTCGTCCTCCTCGAAACGCTCGATCAGTTTTTCGATCGATGCGCGTTGCTCGGGAGTCACCTCTTTCACATCGTTGGGAATACGTTCAAACTCGGCACTGATAATTTCATATCCGGCCTCTTCGAGGTGATGTTGAATGTTGTTGTTCTCGGCAAAATCGCCATAAAGTACGATTTCTTCTTCATCGGCCTCCACTTCGTCAACACCATAGTCGATCATTTCGAGTTCGAGGTCCTCAACCGATACCCCCTCTTTGGGCTTGATATGGAACACACACTTGTGGTCAAACAGGAACGAGAGGCTGCCCGTCGTACCCAACGAACCGCCGGCTTTGTTGAAATAGCTGCGTACATTGGCTACGGTACGGGTAGTATTGTCGGTTGCGGTCTCGATGACCATGGCAATACCGAAAGGCCCATATCCTTCATAAATCACCTCTTTATAATCACCAGCATCTTTCGACGATGCTTTCTTGATAGCCCGTTCTACATTCTCTTTGGGCATATTGGCGGCTTTGGCATTTTGTACCAGCACACGCAGACGAGGATTGGCATCGGGATCGGGACCGCCGGCTTTAACGGCAATAGAAATTTCTTTACCGATCTTCGTGAACGTACGGGCCATGTTGCCCCAACGTTTCAATTTTCTGGCTTTGCGATATTCAAAAGCTCTTCCCATAGGATATTATCTTTTACTTACTATTATATTATTGTATCATCTCAATTGAGCCTCCAATTTCTGTTGTAGATTGGAGATAATCTTGTTCATAATCGCATCGATTTGCTTATCGTTAAGCGTCTTGTTTTCATCTTGGAGAATAAACGAAACGGCGTATGACTTCTTGCCTTCGGGAAGATTTTTACCCTCGTAAACATCGAAAAGATAAACCTCGGTAAGCAATTTGCGCTCGCTCTCGCGAGCCACCTTCTCGATGTCGGCAAAAGCGACCGAATCATCGACGAGCAAAGCCAAATCGCGTTTCACGGCTTGGAACTTGGGCAGGTCGCTGAAAAGGACATTATGTTTAGCGGCCATCTTCATCAGGGCCTCCCAATTCAATTCGGCAAAAGCGACGTCGGCATCGATGTCGAACCGTTTGAGTATTTTGTGCGAAACAAGGCCCATTTTCCCGAGCAGTTTCCCGCCCCGGTTGCTGTATGTGAGCGCTACCGAATAAACTTCGTCACTGGTTTGTACCGATACGATGTCGCCGGCAATCCCCAAACGGGAGAAGATATTCTCCACATAGGCTTTCAACTCGTAAACGGTCAATTTTTCATCGGCGTGGGCCCAACTGCCCTCTACCCGATTGCCGGTAAGCCACAGAGCCAAATGTTTCTCCTCGGAGTAACCCGAAAGTATCTTTTCGTCGTTATGCGCTTCGGGATTGAAATAGTAGCAATTTCCATTCTCGTAAAACCGCAGATTGGCCCGACGACGGTTGATGTTGTGCGAAATACTTTCCAACCCACCGAACAAAAGGGTCTGACGCATCACATTCAGGTCGTTGCTCAACGGGTTGAGCAAGGCCACGCAATGGGCGCGGGGCCAACATTGCAAGTCGTCGTAATAAGCGCCACAAGTGAGCGAGTTGTTCATAATTTCGTTGAATCCGCAACCGGTGAGTTGTTCCGACACCAAATTCAAAAGTTGGTGGCTTTGGTCGGTCACGGTTTTGTACGAGAGGCTCGAATGCACGCGGTCGGAAATCTCGACATGGTTATACCCATAGATACGGAGCAAATCCTCGATCACATCGACATCGCGTTGCACATCGACCCGATAGGTGGGAACCTGTAAAGAGAGTGCCTTGTCGGTCTCGGCGACAATTTTGATTTCAAGGCTGTTCAATATGCTTTTTACCGTCTCGGCAGGAATATGTTTGCCGATGAGCGTATCGATTTTTTCATAAGTGAGTGTCACCGGGAATGGAGCCACGGGCGAGGGATAAATATCCACTACCTCACCGCAAATCTCACCGCCGGCCAACTCTTTCACGAGCAGAGCGGCACGTTTCAACGCATAGAGTGTGTCATTGGGATCGACACCCCGTTCGAAACGGAACGAAGAGTCGGTATTCAGCCCTTGACGGCGGGCCGTCTTGCGCACCCATGTAGGATTGAAGCAAGCCGATTCGAGGAAAATATCGGTCGTTTCGTCGGTCACACCCGATTTCAGTCCTCCGAATACACCGGCGATGCACATCGGTTCGCGGGCATTGCAAATCATCAAGTCACGAGCCGTGAGCGTACGTTCCACCTCGTCGAGGGTAACGAATTTCTCACCCTCGGTGGCCGGTTTCACAATCACTCTCCCCCCTTCGATGCGATTAAGGTCGAAGCAGTGGAGCGGCTGTCCCGTGGCATGAAGCAGATAATTGGTAATATCGACAATGTTGTTGATGGGACGCAACCCGATGGCCGACAGGCGTTGTTTCAACCAATCGGGACTCTCGGCAACCTTCACGTTGCGCACCGTCACGCCGCTGTAACGGATACAAGCCTCATGATCGGCCACTTCGACAGGGATTCCCCCATCGGGCTTATCGATGGCAAAAGACTCGACCGACGGGCGATGCAATCCGCCCTCTTTCCCATGGCGGGTCAAATAAGCGGCCAAGTCGCGAGCCACGCCATAATGCGAAGCGGCGTCGATACGGTTGGGGGTAATATCTACTTCGAGCACATAATCGCTCTTGATATTGTAATACTCTTTGGCCGGCGTACCGGGTTTCACCGGCTCGGGCAACACGATAATGCCGTCGTGCGAAGTCCCGATACCTATTTCGTCCTCGGCACAAATCATGCCGAAAGATTCCACGCCGCGAATTTTCGATTTCTTAATCGTAAAACTTTCGTCGCCGCTATACAGCACCGTGCCCAACGTAGCCACGACCACATACTGCCCGGCAGCTACATTGGCCGCGCCGCACACGATTTGGGCAGGCTCGGCCTCGCCTAAATCGACCGTGGTGATATGCAAGTGGTCTGAATTTGGGTGTTCCACACATGTAAGCACTTTACCGATAACCAAGCCTTCGAGTCCGCCTTTTATGGTTTGTACTTCTTCTATTCCTCCGGTTTCCAGACCGATAGAGGTAAGAGCGGCCGAAAGTTCCTCGGGAGAGAGGTCGAAATTGATATAATCCTTCAACCAATTATACGAAATATTCATATTGAACTAAATTTATCGTCTTTCCAAACAAACCCGGGAATCTCCTTTCAAGGGTGTTTCCCGAAAAATTTTGCCAAAGTTACAAAGAAACTGTTTAAACGCCAACCGGCTTTTCAATTTTTCGAAAGCTCAAAATCGATTACTTCCCGACAGCCGCTCCACCCGTTCCCGATGTTATCGCGAGGAAACGAGGGGGCACCGGAGTCTCGAAGTTCATCTCCTTGCGGGTGACTGGGTGGGCAAAGCGCAATTTGCAAGCATGCAAGGCAACCCGTCCCAACGGACTGCCGTGCGCACCATACTTGCGGTCGCCGGCAATACTATGCCCCAAGTCGTGCATGTGTACCCGTATCTGGTTTTTACGACCGGTCTCCAAATCGAGTTCCACCAACGAGAACTTATTGTTGCCTCTCAACACTTTATACCGTGTTATTGCCAACTGCCCTTCTTCAGGATTGTCGGTCGAATAGACTTGATAGACCGCATTCTCAGCCAAATAGGAACGCACCACGCCCTCGGGCTGTTCCATGACACCCTCTACCACAGCCACATACTTGCGCTCGAGCACTATATTGTGCCAGTTGTGTTGCATCTGTTCCTGAATTCCTTTGCTTTTGGCAAACATCATCAGTCCCGAGGTATCCCGATCGAGCCGATGCACGATAAACAATTTATTCCCGGGATTCTGCGATTTCACATAGTCGCTCAATATGCTGTAAGCCGTACCGGTCTTAATACGCTCGGTGGACATCGATAGCAAACCATATCCCTTATCGACAACGAGAATATACTCGTCCTCATACACCAGCCGCAAACGATTGTGCTTGAAGATACTAAATCCCGCCTTGAAGTTGACGGTCAACTCGTCGCCGGCATGCAACACAGCGTCGAACTGGGTCATGGGCATGCCGTTCACCGCCACTTGACGATGGGCCAGATACGACTTGACCGTCGTACGGCTCTTATCGCCGAACAGCGACAAAAGATAATTCAACAACGTGTCTTCTTGTTCTACTTTGAAGTGTTTAATGTCTTTCTCGGAAAACCTGCGGAGAGGCCGTTTATCGGAAGATTGGCGCATAATAATTTTGTTTTGAGTTGCAAAGATAGTGCAATCCCGCCGCAAAGACAAACTTAACCTGCTCTTTTATACACCGACGGCACACTGCATCTTCCTACCTTGTTTTTCAAGGAAAGCCCTACCGCTAATCGATCATACCCAGTTTATCGGCTATCCCTACGGCAATCAGCCACACAAAACCCGCGACACCGCCGGCCAATATGGCTGACAAAAAGCCTTCGCTTACCCACACCGAGATAAAGGTCACAATCACCATCAAAAGTCCGCCGAACAGAATGATATACCCCATAGCCTTCCAAATGAAAGCTATGGCCGCCAGAATAAAGGCCAACACCGACCAAAGAGATCTGAATACACTTCTGACACCGTCCCATACCCGTTGCCAAAAGGTACGGTGGGGACGGTGTATATAATCGGGGCGGCCCTGCGAAATGATTTCGCCGGTTGACATATCGACGCGAGTACCGTTGCGCAGGGTAATGATGCGGTGCTTACCCATAAAGCCAGAGAGGTTATCTACATTCGAGGCACTCGGCGTCTTTCTTCAACTTCACGCCATACCAGCGCAGTATGGTGAGGTGACGCTTGGGGTTATTGTTGAACGGCGACCAGTTGGCAAACTGGAAGTCGCGACGGTTGGCCCAAATGTAATAATCGTAAGTAAGCTCTTCCAACAGCGAAGAGATACCACACTCGATTCCCCTCGACAGTTCGTTCAAAGCCAGTTTCACCATCATGTTGTTTATCGGCTCTATATCGGTTGACAACCCCACCTGCACCATCGCATTGGCATCTTCTTCCGAGACATAAGCCGGTATAATTCCCAACTCGCGGGCCCGGCGCACATCGGTAATCTCGTCGTTCTGATGATAAATGGGGTTCCCCGTCAAACAGGCATAACATGGGCCTCCCGGCCTTACCCGCAAGATGTCGCCTCCTTCGGCACGGGTGACCGCACGGCCAAACAATCCCACCTTGCCGAGCTTTACCAGCCGGGCGTTGATATTGTAACGGCTGGCATACTCATCGGTCGCCACAATCGTCAAGTCCGACTCGGCTATGCACTTTTCCAGCGTATCGAGATGTTTGTTTATATCGATGTCGTAGGTTTCCACTTGCGCATAGGGGTTTTTCAACAAGATAGCATCTTTGACCGCATTTACTTTGAGCCGGCCCAACTCGTTCACCCCACAGATATGACGAGCGATATTATGCAACTCTATGCGGTCGAAATCGATCAGGATAAAATGCCCTACACCGGCTTTGGCCAACTCCACGGCAATAGGAGCGCCTCCGCTGCCGAGCCCTACGATAAGGACCTTTTTCGACTCCAACGCCCCTACTTCGAGCAATCCTTTGCTACGGGTATAAAGTTCGCTTTTGCGAGGCACATACTTGACGTCGGCCTCGACCGACTGTTCCCCGTCCACGATAAAACTGCGGGATTTCACCTTGTTGCCGTCCTCTATACAGACACAGACGATGACCACCGGTACCCGCTTGGCTTCGGCGGGTAAATCGGCATAGGCCGACAGCGCAATCTCCCCGGCATGGTCATACCTCTCGGCTTCGACGACCCGGAAGAGGCAGGGCATGGAATATCCCGTAGGTGCTACCTGCGGGTATTTGACATACACATGATAGACCGCTTCGCCTTTCCATTCGAATGCAGCGCCGAGACATTGTGCCTGCCCGCTATTCCAGAAATCCTGCAAATGATCTTGATAAAGGTAAACAATAGGTTCCATAACGCCTCCCTATTTCACATAATAAGGTTTCGTTCCTATCGTCGTTCCCACTTTTTCTTTCCCGCTTTTTTCAGCTTCATCGGGAGTCATAGCCTCCAATTCTCCATCTTCCCCGATGACCAGTTCCACTTCTCTGCGTCCACTGTTGGTTTGAGCCAAGGCTTCGCCCAAATCTACGCAATCATCGGCTTTCTTTTTGTCAAACAATCCCATAATTATATCCGTTTTAGTAAGTTGGTAAATCAATAACTCGCGCCCCTCAAAAATTCGTCGAGCGTTTTCCCTGTTTTCAAATGGCATTCATACATTTCGAGCCAAATGCGCACTTTTATGATAATCTGATACAGCGTGATGCGATTAGGCGCCCAGTCTTCATGCCCGTAATGGCACACTCTCACACAGCCGTTTTCGCCCCGCAAAGTGTGCATGCTGTGGCTGGCTTCGAGCATGCTTCCGCCCGAGCGGGTAAGCAAGGGTTTGGGGCTGGTGATAAAGACTTTCGGTATATTATAGGGATAATTGTCCGATAGGTCTATCTTCACCACATAACACCGCAACGAATTGGTCTGAATGGCGACCGCCAGATAGGGATACGCCGTATCCATGTCCATAAACTTGTACTGTTTCGATTTTATCGTCGAGTTTTCCAGTACGCCCAACTCTATTTGATACCTTTCATACGTCATATCGATAAACATTTTAGATTGTCAATAACCAACGGTGCGATTCCTGTCGTTGACGGTGACCAGCGGACTGCGCCCGGCCTTCCCAACGTCAACGCACCCAAATTCCATGACGAGGTCTCTCCGCCCTCATAACGCACCACATACGGAGCCCGCACCGGGAAATCCTTGTCGAAAACCAGCCTCCACGACGAGCGATTGGCTCTGTTGAATCGCACCTCGATTGTCTCATCATCGACTTTCAACAGTTTCACATCGGAATATCTCGCCTGTATATAAGCGACGATTTGCTTCAACTGCATGCGATTCTCTTTATCGTTCAGCCAAAAGCCCGCATCGAACCTCACACTGTTCTCGGCAGGCGCCTGCTGGGCCGAAATCATATTCATCTCTCCATACACGGCCGTATCGGTGCGAGGCGTATTTATCGACGAGGCATAAACGGCATCATAGCGCCGTCTCACATTCCCGCCACCCTCCATGACTTGCCACGGGAGGAACGCCATCTCGACCCCGGCTCTCCCGTTTACAAAAGAAAAGGCATTGGCCGAAGCCCTGTTTCCGTCGCAGACCCCGATAGCCAAGATACACCTCGACAGGCCATCGGCATCCATACCCTCCTGTATCGACTGCACATCGCCCCCGCTCGGGTGAGGCAACCCCAACCCATGATGCGAATGCCACACCCCAATGTGGGAAAGGCGGAATTCTTTCGACAGGCGGTCGGCATGAAACTGCAAATAATCGGCATCTTGAATAAAAGCGGTAAACCGGCACACCGACTTCTCCCCGGGCCCCAGCACATAAACCACGACGGCATCGCCGCCCGGGGTGAAATACCCGAACAGGTTTCCTCCCGTTTCCCGATGAGGAGAGTCCATGATGGCTCTCACCATAAAATCCAGTTCCTCCCGGTAGATATACACATTCCCATGAATTGTCCCTCTCATGTTCATAGCCTCTTCTATTTGCGTACATTACGCAATGTATGCAAAAATATCGATATCGGCAAACTTATCGCCATTTTTTTCTCCTCAAAATGTTTCAAATACCCATTCCCGCCAAAACTCAGAAAAAAGAGGCGTTGTTTTTGACTTTACGCAAAATATCTATTACCTTTGTTCGCTACTTCTAAAACTCGTTAAAAAATGAAAATGAAAATACACCGAGAAGGGAAAAATATACTGTTCTTTCTATTCATTATCTTAGCGATTTTGAATGCGCCAGTCTATTTATGGCTAAACATTACGTGGCTGGCGTGCCTGATACACATCGCTTCGATTATATTTTTCTTTTTGATCGTCAACTTTTTCCGCTCCCCGAAACGACACTTCAAAGGTGACCCGAAGAATGCCGTAGTCGCTCCCGCCGACGGTGTGGTTGTTGTTCTCGAAGAGGTCCTCGAAGACGAATATTTTCACGACAAGCGCATACAGGTGTCTATCTTCATGAACATTTTCAATGTGCATGCCAACTGGTTCCCCGTGGCCGGAGAGGTCATTCACGTAAGCCACCAACAAGGACGGTACATGGCGGCCTATCTGCCGAAATCGAGTACCGACAACGAGCGCTCGACCATTGTCATCAAAGCCGAAAACGGGCAAGAAATATTGGCTCGGCAAATTGCCGGCGCCGTAGCAAGAAGAATCGTGACATACGCCGAAGTGGGAGATAAATGCCAGATAGACGAGCACATGGGATTCATCAAATTCGGCTCCCGGGTAGACTTGTACCTTCCCCTCGACTGCGACATAAAAGTTGCCCTCCACGACAAAACGATAGGCGACCTGACCGAGATAGCCCGTCTTAAATAACCAATAACCGCGCCCCTCCATGAACGCAATCGTAAAAAACATACCCAACAGCATTACCTGCCTGAACCTTCTCTCGGGCTGCTTTGCCTGCCTTTTTGCTTTTAAGGGAGATTACGATATGGTGGCCCTCTGCATAGGGCTGTCGGCATTATTCGATTTTTTAGACGGCATGGCCGCCCGCCTGCTCCATGCCTACTCTCCATTGGGGAAAGAGTTGGACTCGCTGGCCGACCTCATCAGTTTCGGGCTCGCTCCGGGGTTGATGGTTCTCTATTTCATGAAATGCGATTGTCTGTTTCACGGGCTCGACGACTACCGGTCTTGGTGGGCATTCAGCGCGTTGCTCATACCGGTTTTTTCGGCGTTACGACTGGCTAAATTCAATATTGACACTCGACAAGCGACATCATTCATAGGGCTTCCGGTTCCGGCCAACGCTCTCTTTTGGATAGGAATATGCCAAGCGGGGTTACAGGCGTCGGAGAAGGTATGCGGCTACGCAATCGTATGCCTCGTTGTCATCTTCTCGCTGTTGCTGGTTTCAGAGTTACCCATGTTCTCCTTGAAGTTCACGAACCTGAAACTGAAAGAAAACTATCTGCGCTATTTGATTTTAGTTGCTGCCGTCATATTCCTTATTTCCTTCGGATTGGCCGGTCTTGCCGCAACCATAGGCTTATATATCATATTATCGCTCTTGACCATCAAGAAGGGTTAAAAACAAAAATGGAACGGTTTTTGTTTTAACTATCATACAAACCTAATAAGTACGAATTATGGCCGGTTGTCTTCCGATACTCATCACCTTTTTTCTTATTATTTTTTTAATTCCTATTTTGAGCATTTTCCAGATTGCCCTGCGTTTTTTATTTGGACGAAAAGACAACTCGGGAAACACTTTTAACCGGCAGTCGGGCACACAAGGGCAAAGCCACAGAGAGCGCACTACATGGTACACCAGCACAAAAAAAGGTAAAAAGAAAATCGACAGTTCGGAGGGTGAATATATCGATTTTGAGGATATAAAAGAAAAGGAGAGATAAAGGCTTTATCCGCTATCTCTCCCCTATTTTCACCGGCTCCGCACAGTCTATTGTACAGACAAAATCTCCTCGACAATAAAATTGCTGTATCCCCGCCAAGGCAGAGTCCCTATGTATTCATTATATTTCAATTCCACATGTCGACCGCTCAACCGCATGAGCGAATCTGCCAAATTGGCATTATCGACCGAAAAGACAAATTGATTGGACTGTAAAGTTCCCTGACGTTCGGTACGGAATCCCTCCATAATGAGAACGCCCTCATAGGTCTTAAAGATATACCCTTTCTTAACCACATAATTCAAGGTCCCCGCCTTCACGCCAGACCCGAATACAAAATAATAACGGCCATAGACAAAGAGACCTCCGCCCAACACCAACAAAACCACTACCGTCCAACCGGCACGACGAAAGAAACGACGCACTCTTTTGCCCCGCGAACTGTCCACTTGATTTTCTTCTATCGGATTTTCCATCTTGCTATAATTTTCTAATCTCACTTTATCACCCCCTCTCCTCAAACGAAGTTGCTCTCAGAGGGAGAATCACGATCTTGTTCTATTCAAACAAAAAAGCCCCCAATATGGCTCGGCCTAACCGACCGCTTTTAATAAAGATTACCTATTTATTTCTCACCGGTATGTTTTCGAGAACAGCCACCAACAATTTCCAGAATGTCCCGACCGTAGAAATCTCGACTCTCTCATTCGGCGAGTGCGGGTGTTTTATGGTCGGCCCGAAAGAGATCATATCCAAGCCGGGATAATTGGCCCCGATGATCCCGCACTCCAACCCGGCGTGCATCATCTTCACCTCGGCCTCTTTCCCGGTAACTTGCGGATAGAGCCGCTTCATCAGGTTCAGAATATCCGATTTGAAGTTGGGTTCCCACCCGGGATAAGCTCCGTCGAAATCGACACGGGCTCCGGCCAAAGAGAAGGTACTCTCCAACTCCGACGCCAACGCCCGTTTCATAGTCTCGCTGGAACTGCGCACCAATATCTGAATCTCGATATAGCCTTTCGACGTACGTACAATCGAAAGGTTGGACGAGGTCTCCACCACCTCGGGAGCATCGGGAATCATGCGATATACACCATTGTGACAGGCGACAATCGCATTGATAAGATCGTCTTGTATCTCCTCGGGAAGCAGGGATTGCGGGAGGGCAACCTCCTCGGCGCGGAACATCAGCCCCTCTTCGATAAAACCATATTCACGTTTCAAAGTGGCTGCAAAATCGGCAACCGCTTCCATGAAATCTTCTTTGTCCTCCGACAAAATCGTCACCACAGCCTCGGCTTCACGCGGAATGGCATTGCGCAGTGTCCCACCGCTGTAACTGGCCAGACGGGCTTCATACTCCGATACAGCCTCTTTCAGGAATCGGAACATCTCCTTATTGGCGTTCATGCGCCCCAAATGAATATCCACACCCGAATGCCCGCCGTGCAATCCGCCCAACGTCAGTTTCACTGCTATCTCGTTGGCCGCCGGAGTATAAGGCTCTTCCTTATATCGGAACTCGACATTCACATCGACGCCGCCGGCACAACTCATATACAACTCGCCATCTTGTTCCGAATCGGTATTCAACAAAATTTCACCTTGCAATTCGCCGGCTTCCAGTCCGATAGCGCCATACATACCCGTCTCCTCATCGTAGGTAAACAGGGCTTCGAGAGGACCATGTTGAATATCTTTCGATTCGAGAACCGCCAAAATAGAGGAAACACCTATGCCATTGTCGGCCCCTAATGTAGTCTCTGTGGCCGTCACCCACTCACCGTCGATACGCGGGAGAATGGGGTCGGTCTCGAAATTATGGTTGACCGACTTGTTGGCCTGGGGCACCATATCCATGTGGCCTTGCAGAATCACCGGTTTTCGGTTTTCCATTCCGGGAGTCGCCGGTTTACGGATAATGACATTGCCCGCTTTATCGAGAATCGTCTCCAATCCCAACGAATGGCCTACGCCCATGATATACTCGGTTATTTTGTCGAGATGGCCCGATGGACGGGGTATCTGACAAATGGCATGGAAATGTTTCCATACAGCCTGCGGTTGAAGAGATGTGATTTTGCTGTCCATAGTAGAAATTTTATTAATCCATAAATCATAGGCGGTCCGACTCGGGTATTTCCGTCTCAATATCTTTCAAAAGCCGTTCGCCCACGGGTTTCTTTTTATCGCAAGCCATCGAAATGAAGGCATATATTCCTATCAATACCACCAAAAGCATTTGCGACCCGTGTGCCACAAAGGCAAATGCCCCCGCCTCATTACCGGTAATCCCGTAATAGGACAACCCGGCGATAACGGCAAAGTGCCACGGGCCTATGCCTCCCTGTACGGGAAGTCCCATGCCTAAACTGCCCAACACATAAAGCAGCAGAACAGCAGAGACCGTCAAATGAGCCGTACTGGGAAAGGCAAATATACACAAATATAATTGCATAAAATAGCAAAACCAAATGAATAAGGTATAAAACAGGAATCGGAATTTACCTTTCATCGTCACAATCGAGGCAAAACCGGCCCACACGTTAGACATAAGCCCCCTTATCCGTTGCACAAACCTATTCCGGCTGCGGGTACGGAAAAGCCACACAACCGTCACGACACAAACCGCAATAAACACATAGAGCCACACCGACGTGAGTACACCTCTGATTCCAGCCTCGATCGATGGATTTTCATCGAGGAAACGGAGGAATGGCCGCATCTGCATGAAAAAGACCATGAGTGTGAGCAATGCCACCATCACCGTATCGGAAAGTCGATCTGACACCATCGAACCCAGCACTTTCGTAAACGAAGCCTTCTCGCGCTGCGCCACATAGCCGCACCGCCACACCTCACCCAAACGGGGGAAGAGCAAATTCATCGCATACATGCCGAAAATGGCATTGATCAATACCCGCATCGACGGATAAATCCCAAGCGCACACAATTGCAGCCGCCAGCGCAACGCCCGGGCAATGTGACTGAAAACAGCCACCAACATCGAGAGAATTACCCAAAAATAGTTTACATCGGTTTTCAGGATTTGAAGGATAGTCTCTACGTCCAGTTTCTGGTACACATACCAAAACAACCATACGCCGCAAAGCAGGGGAAGCAGATATTTTACAATATCTCGTATTATGCGTTTCAATTTTCCCGTTTTAAAAAATTATTATACCTTTGTAAGCCGCAAAGATAAAGGTTTATCTCCAACTTTGTAGCGAACGGGGGTATGAAAAATCTCCGCAAAAGGAAATTTATTGACCGACAACTGTAATCGAACCTTGCATGAGCTACATGGTTAAGCCTAAAAAATCGCTGGGACAACACTTCCTCACCGACTTGAACATCGCCCAAGCCATTGCCGAGACTCTCGACCAATACAAGGGTATGCCTATCCTTGAAGTAGGGCCCGGCATGGGAGTCCTCACCCGGTTTCTCATCGCCCAAGGCCACGACTTGACCGTTGTCGAGCTCGACCACGAATCGGTCGAATACCTGCAAGAGAATTTCCCCGAGTTGAAAGAGCGCATCGTAGAAAAAGATTTCCTGAAACTCGACTTATCAACCTTGTTCCCCAACGACTTTTGCGTCATCGGGAACTACCCCTACAACATATCCAGCCAAATATTTTTCAAAATACTCGACTACAAAGACCGAATACCTTGTTGCAGCGGTATGATTCAAAAAGAGGTCGCCGAGCGTATGGCAGCTTCGCCCGGCGGCAAGACCTACGGTATTCTGAGCGTATTGCTGCAAGCATGGTACGACATCGAATATCTCTTTACCGTACCCGAACACGTGTTCAATCCCCCGCCAAAAGTCAAGTCGGCGGTCATCAGAATGACACGCAACCGAGTCCGACAGTTGGGCTGCGACGAACGACTGTTCAAACAGATCGTCAAAACAGCCTTCAACCAAAGGAGGAAAACCCTGCGGAACTCGCTGAGAAGCCTTGTCGGGAAAGATTGCGAAATCTTGTCGGGAACCATCTTCGACGAACGCCCCGAACGACTGTCGGTCGAACAGTTCATCGGTTTGACCAATCTATTAGAGAGTTATATCACCAATAAATAACTGCCGGGATAGGCTTCAACCCACCATTATCCCCGGTCTCAAATAGGAGGAGAAAAAAACATGGACAAGTTTACTCCTGAATATATCGAAGAAGTTCAGCAAATCATCAAGAACGACGAAAAAGAAAAAGCCCGCGATTTGCTGAAAGATTTACACCCCGCCGACATCGCCGAGTTGTATCAACAATTGAACCTCGACGAAGCGGAATATATCTACATGCTCCTCGACGGAGAGAAAGCAGCCGACGTACTTCTCGAACTGGACGAGGACGACCGTAAAAAAATGTTGAAACAACTGCCGAGCGAAGTCATCGCCAAGCAGTTTATCGACTACATGGACTCCGACGACGCCGTAGATATTATCCGTGAAATGGACGAGGACGCCCAAGAAGAGATTCTCTCGCACATCGACGACGTGGAACAAGCCGGCGACATCGTAGACCTGTTGAAATACGACGAAGATACGGCCGGCGGTCTCATGGGTACCGAGATGGTGGTCGTAAACGAAAATTGGAGTATGCCCGAATGCGTAAAACAGATGCGCATACAGGCCGAAGAACTGGGCGAACTTTACTACGTTTATGTCGTTGACGACGATGACCGGTTAAAAGGAGTGTTCCCGCTGAAAAAAATGATTACCCACCCGTCGGCGTCCAAAATAAAGCATGTCATGCGTAAAGACCCCGTCTCGGTCAAAACCGACACCCCTATCGACGACGTGGCCATGACCTTCGAAAAGTATGACTTGGTTGCGGTCCCGGTCATCGACAGCATCGGGCGGCTGGTAGGGCAGATTACGGTCGATGACATCATGGACGAGGTGCGTGAACAATCGGAACGCGAATACCAATTGGCCTCGGGTCTTTCACAAGACGTAGAATCGAACGACACCGTCTTCACCCAGACGGCGGCCCGCTTGCCGTGGCTCCTCATCGGCATGCTCGGCGGATTGGCCAATTCCATCATCTTGGGCAACTTCGAGTTGAATATCGCCAAAAATCCGGCCATGGCTCTGTTTATCCCGCTTATCGGAGGTACCGGCGGGAACGTGGGTATCCAATCCTCGGCCATCATCGTGCAGGGATTGGCAAATGGCAAACTGGAATTGAAAACCGCCGGCAAACAACTTTTCAAAGAGTTGGGCGTAGCCTTGATCAATGCCTGTATGATTTCGCTGCTCGTATTTATCTACAACTGGTTTTTCCTCGACAACATGGCCACCACCATATCGGTATCGCTCTCGTTGTTTGCCGTAGTGATTTTCGCTTCTGTTTTCGGGACTCTCGTGCCGCTTACCCTCGAACGGTTCAAAATCGACCCGGCCATAGCAACCGGACCGTTTATCACGATTACCAACGATATTATCGGCATGCTCATCTATATGAGCATTAGCTATTCGCTCACCCTTTAAATAAAAAAGAATAAATTTTCACAACCATTCAAATCTTCGATTGTTTATTCTCCGTATTTTTGTCCTCCATTATTCGAGGGCAACATTATTACTCAAAAAGATGAAAAGAAGCATATTAGACATATCGGACCTACAAGATATTATACCTCAATTAAAAAACGAACGAGGAGAAAAGATTCTTCGATTCCTATCCAAAATCTGTGAACTCGACGACATCAACGCATTATATGCCCGCAATTGCGACTACCAAGGTGTCGACTTCGTAAACGCCATCATAGACGATTTAGACATCACTTGCAAAATCGACAACGAGTCCACACTCGACCACCTGCCCGAAGGGGCTTTTATTACCGTGTCGAACCACCCGTTCGGAGCGCTCGACGGGGTCATACTCATTAAAATGCTGGCCAGCCGACGACCCGATTATAAAGTCATGGTAAACTGGATTCTCAACTATATCGAAGCCATGTCGGTCAACTTTATCGCTGTGGATCCGCATGCCAATCGACGAGAAATATCCCTCAACGGAATACGAGAGGCCCTATCCCAAATCAAAAACGGGCATCCGTTGGGATTTTTCCCGGCCGGCGCCGTTTCCAAACTGAAATGGAACGGACATATCGAAGACCGGGTATGGCAACCCAACATCATCAGGCTCATAAAACAAATGAAGAAACCCGTTGTCCCCGTCTTTTTCCACGGGCACAATTCACTGATGTTCACCATATTGGGAATATTCAGCTGGCAATTACGAGCCTTGCGGCTTCCGGTCGAAGTCTTCAAAAAAGAACACAAGACCATACACGTCACAATAGGCGATATTATTCCGCCCGAAACTTTGCAACAATATAGCACAGTAGAGTCCTTGGGCTCCTTCTTACAACAAGAGACCTACAAGTTGAAAAAGTTCAAAAACAGAGGCTAAAAATAGCTTAATCTCTATGCCATTCCCTTATTTTCGTTATCTTTGTCGAGAGAAAACAAAGATAGCACGCACTCGACGCACAACGATGAGAGTTGGCGGCCTTGTGTCTTTACACTATCTTTACAAACATATTTTTAGGTAGAATATGATTCCCGCAGAAATACAGCAAACCAAGCAAAGATTCGGCATCATAGGCAATGCACCCGGCCTGATCAGAGCCATTACGAGGGCGCTACAAATCGCGCCCATCGACTTGGCGGTACTTATCACCGGGGAAAGCGGCGTAGGAAAAGAGTTTTTCCCACAGATAATACACGCCAACAGTTCCCGCAAGCACGGGAAATATATCGCTGTAAACTGTGGAGCCATTCCCGAAGGGACCATCGACTCGGAACTATTCGGACACGAAAAAGGCGCCTTCACCGGTGCTCTATCGACCCGCAAAGGGTACTTCGAAGAGGCCGACGGCGGGACTATATTCCTCGACGAGGTGGGAGAACTGCCCCTGACCACACAAGCCCGGTTGCTGCGGGTTCTCGAAAGCGGCGAGTTTTTGAAAGTAGGCTCGTCCACCGTCTTGAAAACCAACGTACGAATCGTTGCGGCCACCAATCTCGACATGGTAAAGGCCGTCTCGGAAGGGAAGTTCCGGGAAGACCTCTACTACCGGCTCAGCACCATACACATCGAGATTCCAGCCTTACGCGAGCGTGCCGAAGATATTCTGCTTCTGTTCCGCAAATTCTCGACCGACTTTGCCGAGCGTTACCGCATGCCCGTCATTCAATTGACCGACGATGCCCGCAACGTCCTGCTCAACTACCGTTGGCCGGGGAATGTGAGACAACTGAAAAATATCACCGAACAAATTTCGATTTTCGAGACCAATCGAGATGTCGATGGGGCAACCCTGCAAAACTATCTGCCCCAATATAACATCGAGAAACTGCCTGTGCGCTCCTCGGCAGGAGAACACGACCAGACTTTCTTCGAGAAGGAGCGGAAAATGCTCTACAAAACACTCTTTGAGATGCAAAAAGAGTTGGCCGAGCTACATGCAAAAATCGAGGAACTCACCAAAGGAAACCACGAACAAAACGCGTTTTCCACTCCGACAGCCCACCCGGTAACCGTTCCCCATTCAATGGCCCTTGCTCCCGTCACGACCGCAGTACCCGTCCATGTACCAACAGCCAAAAGCAAAACTATCGATGAAATCGAGGGAGAGATAATCCCCACCGAAACCGAATACGTGGAAGAACAACCCACGACCCTCGAAGATACCGAAAGAGAGACTATCCGAAAAGCGCTGTTGCGGAATCACGGGAAACGGAAGAAAACCGCCGAAGAGCTAAAAATATCCGAGAGAACCCTCTATCGGAAAATCAAAGAATACAATTTAGAATAGAGCCGAACGACACCATGAAACGACTGATTGCCATACTGCTTGTCGCACTATCGTCTTGCAGCATCTCCTACAAATTCAACGGAGCTTCGATCAACTACGAAACGACCAAGACCATATCGGTTGCCACGTTCCCGATTAAAGCGGCATTGGT
Source organism: uncultured Barnesiella sp. (assembly GCA_944320995.1). GTDB lineage: Bacteria > Bacteroidota > Bacteroidia > Bacteroidales > Barnesiellaceae > Barnesiella. The sequence goes on from CALUJQ010000010.1 coordinate 27,715, forward strand.
ATATCCTCCTTTGGAAGAATTGTTTACCAATTCTTTGAAGAATGCCTATATCCGCCAGACCCGACTGCAAATGGTAAACAGCGGCGGCGACCTTCAACTCGAAGGCGAAATAACCAATTACGACCTTACCCCGCAAGCCGTGACCGAAGACGCCTACGCTTCGCAAACCCGTCTGACGATCACAGTGAGGGTGAGATTTACCAACACCAAAGACCCGCAATACGACTTGGATCAATCCTTCTCGGGCTATAAAGATTTTTCGAGCAGCCAAATGCTCACCGATGTTCAAGACGAACTCATTCAACAAATTACCGACGAATTGGTCGATCAAATTTTCAATGCAACAGTAGCCAATTGGTAAGCCATGATAACCCGGGACCAAATACGAGACTTGCTGAACGGAGTTTGCGATACCCCCATCTCAAAATCCGATGCCGACCAAATGGCCGCCGACTATCCCTACTTTACCATTCCGCAACTGCTCTATCTGAAAAATACGCCCGAGGCCATGCCCGACGAACAACGCATTCAACTCGCATTGCTCCACGCCAGCCCCGACGAACATTTAGAGACCGTGCTCGGAATCGAAGGCGAATCATTTGCCGACCTCTACCCGGAGGCTCCTCACACCGATACTACCATGCAGGCCATAGACCTTTTTTTGGGGACTTACCAAAAAGGTGGGAAACAAAATAGCGACGAGAGTCTCGACCGGCTTATTTCGGGAAACATTCTCGCCCAATCGGACTACATGAGCAATCTGTTGCGCGAGGAGAACAACGAAACCGGGATAACCGCCGAACAGAAAACCGAATCACAATCGAAACCAAAATCTATCCGCGAAAACAAAACAGAAAGCGACACATCAACCGCCAACCGCAAGTCCAACACCTCCACCCGTGAAAATGGCGAGACAAATCCCGAAACGGGAAGCGACGATACCTTCTTCACCGAAAGTTTGGCCAAAATCTACATCAAACAGCGTCGATATGAGAAGGCATTGCAAATAATTAAAAAATTAAGTTTGAAATATCCAGAAAAAAATATTTACTTTGCAGACCAAATAAGATTTTTAGAAAAATTGATTATTAACATCAAAACAGAATAATAAAAAATGTCAGTAGTATTAACCGTTTTTATCATCTTAGCCTCTTTATTGATGATAGGTATCGTATTGGTTCAGAAATCAAAAGGCGGAGGCCTCGCTTCCAATTTCGCATCTTCTAACCAAATTATGGGAGTTCGCAAAACAACCGATTTCGTAGAAAAAGCCACTTGGACTCTCGCCATCGTAATCATGGTTTTAAGCATAGCCACCGTATTTGTCTCTCACAATGGACAACACGCTTCAGGTTCTGAAATCAAAGATATTGTCAATACCGAAGCTCCCGCTGCCCTCCCCGGATTCGAAACTCCGGCTACCGGCGATAACGCTGCTCCCGCACAAGAAGCCCCGGCACAAGAAACCCCGGCTAACTAAGGAAAAGATTGATAAAATCTTTCAGATATATTTGCCCGAACCAAAATTGGTGTGTTCGGGCATTTTTTTAAACCTCAATCCATTACCTCTATGAACGGCACAAAAAACTTTTGGCAACGATTCAAACGGGAAAAAGCCAAAGAAAACTCCCCGGAAACAGGACACGAGTCGAATCTGAAAAAACAGATACAGGCGTTCGCCCGCAACGGGATCTTCTTCGATTTCGAGAGGGAAAATGTAACTCCCCGACAATCCAAATTCGGCGGAAAACCGGCATTGCCGAAAGAGTTCGAATGGCCTCGCTCCACCAACGAATACGACGAAGATGCCCCCCTACCCTTCCTCTTGCAACTCAACTGCGAAGAGTTGGCCCCTTATGATACCGACAACCGGTTGCCGCACGAAGGCATGTTTTACCTCTTCTACGACCTCGTGGGACAACCATGGAGAGGGAACGAAGGAGTCCAACTACTATATACTCCCACTCCGGCCTCCGAACTGGAAGCAGCCGAATTCCCCGACGACCTGCCGGAAAACCTAAGGCTCTTCGAAATGGGATTCAAATTTACAAACCGGGATACGATCCCCTGTTGGGACGACTATTTCAGCATACTCGGCAACAGCGATTCGGCATATTCCGACTGGGATATAATCGAGCAGCACATGGGAACATGGGGCTATCCCCATGTCGATTCGGCCGGTCGCATCTTGGGATACGCCTCGCTCATACAAAACGGTATCGCCGAGACTTGCGAATCGAGAGCCCGGGGCGACAAACAAGAGAATTACTGCACCGAATCGGCCCGCGAATGGATACTCCTACTACAACTCGATTGTGTCGAGGAAGAAGAGGTCGATATTCCTTTCGGCGATTGCGGTAGCATCTACTTCTACATCAGGCAACGGGATTTGGAGCGCCGCGATTTCAGCCAAATACAGTTTGAACTGCAATGCTACTGACAAAACAGAAACGAGCCGGGCAATGTCGCCCGGCTCGTTCAACAGAATAGCCTCCAATTTATTTCACCGGTTTCAATGCCTCCATAATGGCTGCTTCCAATTCATCGGCCAATTCGGGATTATCTTCTATGCACTTCTTGGCGGCATCGCGACCCTGCCCCAGTTTGGTATCGCCATAGCTGAACCACGAACCGCTCTTCTTGATGATGCCCTTATCCACACCCAAGTCGATGATTTCGCCCGAACGGGAAATCCCCTCGCCAAACATAATATCGAACTCGGCTTTGCGGAAAGGAGGAGCCACCTTGTTCTTCACCACCTTTACCCGGGTTTGGTTACCGATTACCTCCTCACCATCTTTCAACTGGCTGATACGGCGAATATCGAGACGCACCGAAGCATAAAATTTCAGCGCATTACCACCTGTCGTGGTCTCGGGGTTGCCAAACATGACACCGATCTTGTCGCGCAACTGGTTGATAAAAATACAAGTGGTATTGGTCTTGCTGATCGTTGCCGTGAGTTTGCGCAACGCCTGCGACATGAGGCGGGCCTGCAAACCCATCTTCGAGTCGCCCATGTCGCCTTCCAATTCGGCCTTGGGGGTAAGTGCCGCCACCGAGTCGATGACCACAATATCGACGGCCGACGAACGGATCAACTGGTCGGCAATCTCGAGAGCCTGTTCCCCGCTATCGGGCTGCGAAATCCACAGATTCTCTACATCGACACCCAATTTCTCGGCATAAAAGCGGTCGAAAGCATGCTCGGCATCGATAATGGCGGCAATACCGCCTGCCTTTTGAGCCTCGGCAATGGCATGAATGGCCAGCGTGGTTTTACCCGACGACTCGGGCCCGTAAATCTCAATCACACGTCCGCGGGGATAACCGCCCACTCCCAACGCCGCATTCAATGCGATAGAACCGGTAGGTATCACAGCCACCTCCTCGACCGAGTCGTCGCCCAGTTTCATAATGGCTCCGCGGCCGTAGCTCTTTTCTATCTTGTCCATGGCCGCCTGCAAAGCTTTCAGTTTCTCCGACGGCACCGGTATCCGTTTTTGAGTACCGGAATTAACTTGTTGTTCTTCCATAATCGTTTCTATTTTTTTATTTTATTTCTTCAAAATCTGTGCTGCGTGGTTTTTCGTATCGACCTTCTCGATCACATCGGTTATCACACCGTTCTCGTCGATGATAAAGGTCGTACGCACGGTTCCCATATAGGTGCGCCCTGCCATCTTCTTCTCGCGCCACACCCCGAAAACCTCGTTCAATTCAATCGACGTATCGGCGATAAGCGGGAAAGGCAACGATTGTTTCTCGATAAACTTGCGATGCGAAGCCTCACTGTCTTTACTCACCCCCACTACGGCATAACCGGCGGCCTGCAAAGCCTCGTAATTGTCGCGCAAGTTGCACGCCTCGGCCGTACAGCCGGGAGTATTGTCCTTGGGATAAAAATAGAGCACCACCTTGCGACCGGCGAAGTCGCTTAAACGTATCTCGTTCCCCGATTGGTCCACGCCCAATATCTCGGGTGCTTTGTCTCCTTGTTTCAATGCCATAATTCCGTATTTTATTGGTTATACAAATATAGGTATTTTTCTCCTCCGCCAAAAGCCGATACCGAAATATCCGTCCTCGCTTCGGACAATACAAAAATAGCCCCTTACCTGTGCATATTCTATACACAGCAAAGTTAATAAAAATTTAATCTTATGCAACACTCTCCCCTTGTGCTTACGATTGTTTCTTGTAAGTGAGCGCGGCTATGGCATTGAATAATCCGGCAAAGCCGACCAAAGCTACGTATTGCGGCCACAACTCGACGAGCGAAGCCCCTTTGAGATAAACGGCCCGCATCACCTCCACAAAATAGCGAGGCGGCAAGATGTAAGTGATGACTTGTGCCCAAGTGGGCATCGACTCGATAGGAGTGAGCAGGCCGCTCATCAGCACAAAAATCATGATGAAGAAAAACATGACGAACATCGTCTGCTGCATGGTCGAAGAGCGGTTGGCAATGGTAATGCCCAAGCCCGACATGGTGAGGATAAAAAACAGAGCGGCCAAATAAATCGATACAAGCGAACCGGCCGGGGTAAGCCCGTAAACCCACCACGCCAACAACATGGCAAGAGTAATCACTACAAAGCCGATAATCCAGTAAGGTATGAGTTTGGCCAACGTAAAGAGAAAACGGCTCACGGGAGTAACATTGATCTGCTCGATCGTGCCGAACTCCTTTTCGCCGACGAGATTCAATCCCGGCAGGAATCCGCAAATAAGAATCAGCAAAATAATCATCAACGCGGGCACCATGAAATGCTGGTAATTGAACGTGGGATTATACAAGTTCCGTACCGTAAACATCTCGGCAGGCACGATACTTCCTTGTTCTTGTTGCAACTCGGTAAAAGCCTGCCTGACGACTTGTATCATATATTGCGAACCCAAGCCTCCCTTCAACGCATTTGTTCCGTTCACATCGATACCTATGCGTTTGGCCGAATGACCGGTCATGGCCAATTCAAAATCTTTCGGTATTGTAAGAATCACATCGACGCCCTCGGTTTCCAACCAGTCGAAAGCCTCCTCATAGCTCTCGGTAACGCCTTTCAAGCTGAAATAGTCCGACGATTTTATCTTCTGTATAATGCGACGGGAAACCTCGGAATGGTCGTTATCGACAATCGACACGCCCACATGTTTCACATCCATGGTTGCAACCCACGGAATCACCAGCATCACCAACAGAGGAAAAACAATTACCATCTTGGGCATAAACGCATTTCGTACGAATTGCCTGAATTCCTTTTCCAGTAAAACGAGCAAGGTTCTCATCGTCATTCGAGTTTATCGTTAAACTTTTTGAGGGCCACAGCCACCAACGCCACCGTCATCGCAAACAGGATACAGCACTCTTGCCACACGGCCGGGAACGACAAGCCGGCAATCATCAACTTACGCACCGCCTCGATATACCACCGAGCCGGCACAATACACGACAGGAGCCGCAAAATACCGGGCATATTCTCCACCGGGAAGAGCATGCCCGACAACATGATAACCGGCAACATCAACAGCATTCCCGAGATGATGATCGCCACCACCTGCGTATGTGCCACGGTCGAAATAAACAATCCCAATGCCAGAGAAAGCAACAGATAGAGCAACGAAAGGCCCACCAAAACGGCCATCGACCCCGACATGGGTACCCCCAACACATAGTGTGCCAACAACAAGATGATCACCAATGCCATGCACGACAGCAAAAAATAGGGTATCATCTTGGCCGAGATAATCCATATCGGACGCACCGGCGAGACCAACAGCACCTCCATCGTGCCGCTCTCCTTCTCGCGCACGATAGAAACCGAGGTCATCATGGCACAGATAAGGATAAAAATCAATCCCATGATACCCGGCACAAAATTGTAGGAACTCTTCATCTGCGGGTTATAAAGGACTCTCACCGCCGGCATCATAGCAGCGGCCGAGCCCGAACCGGCGGAATAGAACGTACTCTGCAAATAACTCAAATCGGTCCCTGCATTGTTGGGATTCGAAGCATCGAGGACAAATTGGACGGCCGCCTCGTCGAGACTGCCGGTAGCAACCCCTTCGATCAACCGGTCATAATCTTTTGCAAAAACCACCACGGCTGCAGCCCTGCCGCTACGCAAGACCTCATCGATACGGGATTGATCGATATACCCTTTGAATGTAAAATAGGGATTTGCTCCCATACGCTCGATTTGTTGCCTCACTGCCTCTGTTCGATGGGGCGCTACGGCAAAAAAGTTGATATTGTTGACCTCGGTCGAAATGGCAAACCCGAACAAAAGAATCTGCACTACGGGCATCAGCAGCACAACGAGCATCGTGCGTCTGTCCCGCAGAATATGCAAAGTCTCTTTTTTGACAAAATGTAAAAAACCGCTCATACTATTCCCTCCGTTTAGCTCCCCGGGCCAGAATCCTGAAAACTTCGTCCATCGACTCTGCGGCATATTGTCGTTTCAATTCGGCCGGCGAGCCCAACGCCTCGATCTTGCCATCGACCATGATCGACACCCGTGAGCAATACTCAGCCTCGTCCATATAGTGCGTAGTCACAAAAACGGTAGTCCCGCCCGACGCCGCTTCGTAAATCATCTCCCAAAACTGCCGGCGGGTAACCGGGTCAACGCCTCCCGTAGGTTCGTCGAGAAAGACCACCTCGGGCCGATGCAGCGTAGCCACCGAGAAAGCCAGTTTCTGCTTCCAGCCTAACGGAAGGGAGCCGACCAGCGTATTGGCTTCGGACCTAAAATGCAAACGGTTCAACACCGTGACCGTACGCCGCAACGTCTCATACCGGCTCAACCCGTAAATCCCGGCATACAACCGTATATTCTCCCGCACGGTGAGGTCGTCGTACAACGAGAATTTTTGGCTCATGTAACCGATATGTCTTTTTATCTCTTCGCCCTGCGTCATCACGTCGAAGCCGGCCACCGTGCCGCTCCCCGAGGTGGGATAACTCAACCCGCACAACATGCGCATGGCAGTCGTCTTGCCGGCGCCGTTGGCCCCTAAGAAGCCGAATATCTCGCCCCGCCGCACATCGAACGTAATGTGATCGACCGCCGTAAAGTCGCCGAAACATTTGCACAAATCCTTGACCGTTATAATCACCTCACTCATGTTGCATCAATTTCATAAAGACATCTTCTATTCCGGCCTGTACCCGACAGACAGAGACATCGGAAAATCCCTGCCGGGCCAAATAGTCCACCAGTGAGCCGACCGCGAAATCCTCCCCGGCAACCAAATGGTGTACTGCGCCAAACGGATAACACTCCTTCACCCCTTTGGCCCGGCGAGCCTCCACCAGCAGGCCATACATATCGTTGCCCGACAAAGCATACAACGGTTCGTCAAACCGACGGACAATACCGTCGGGGGTATCTATTCCCAAAACTTTCCCGCCGTTGACCAGCGCAATACGGTCGCAACGGCACGCCTCGTCCATATAGGGCGTAGAGACGAGTATCGAAATACCCTTTCGCTTCAACTCGAAAAGCATGTCCCAAAACTCCCCGCGCGAGACGGCATCGACTCCCGTCGTAGGTTCATCGAGAAACAAAACCGAAGGGCGATGGATCAAGGCGCAACAAAGAGCGAGCTTCTGTTTCATACCCCCCGACAGTTTCCCGGCCCGCCGTTTGCGGAAGGGCTCGATCTGCCTATATATGGGAGCTATCAAATCGTAATTCTCTTTCACGCTCACCCCGAACAGCGCCGCAAAAAAGTCGAGGTTCTCGGCCACCGACAAATCGGGATAAAGCGAGAAACGGCCCGGCATATACCCTACTCTCTGACGAATCTCCCGATACTGCTTTACGATATCAAATCCATCGACCGTAGCCGTTCCTTCATCGGGATTCAACAACGTGGCCAACAACCTGAAAAGCGTCGTCTTCCCTGCCCCGTCGGGTCCGATAAGGCCGAACAACTCACCCCGCCCCACCGTAAACGTGATATGATCGACAGCCGCGAGCGAGCCGTAACGCTTGGTCAATCCGTATATCTCTATGGCATTTTGTGCAGCCATCGGTTTCTGTTTTTTTTAGGTATGTTTTTATTTCGAAAGTCGCACTTCGCCATAAAGGCCTATCTTCAACAAGCCATCGTTCTCGACGGCGATTTTCGCCGCATAAACCAGATTGGCCCGGGTGTCGCGCGTCTGAATGGTCTTGGGAGTGAACTCGCTCTCCGAGGCAATCCATGTAATACGCCCCGGATATTCATGCTGCTTGTCATCACCATAATCGGCAATGACGGTCACCTCCTGTCCCACTTTCACGTCGGCAAGTTGGGCCGATGTGAAATAAGCCCGCAGGTAAAGCCGGTCCATGTCGGCCACCTTCATCAGCGGACGACCCGCCGCGGCCAACTCCCCGGCCTCGCTATACTTCACCAATACCACCCCGTCGATAGGCGAAACGATGCGGCACTTGGACAAGCGATCCTCGACCTGTGCAACCTGCAACTCTACGGCCGATGCATTTGCATCGAGCGACGAAACATTATTTTCAAGGCTCGAGAGCAACGCCTCCAACTGACCGTTCAACACCCGTATCGAGGCATTGATGTCGTCCAACTGCTTCGTGGTGGCAGCTCCGTCTTTCAAGAGACTCTCCACCCGGTTGCGCTCCCTCTCTTGCTGGGCTATCTGGCTGCGCAACGCCGAGGCCTGCTTGGCAATATCGGGCCGATTGCTATGAATCGATGCCTGTTGACGTTCGAGCTGCAACTTCTGCAAATACAACTGCACGGTATCTATCGCTCCCACCTGCCGGCCTACCGACACGGTATCGCCCTCCTCGACGTCGAAATAGAGAATACGGCCCGTTGCCTCGGCCGACACTACCACTTCGGTAGCCTCGAAAGTCCCCGTTGCATCGAAATCGTCACGATGGCCACACGAGGCAAACAACAAAGTCAAGAGACTGAAAAGTGCTATCTTTTTCATCTTATTTGAGATTTATCGGTTAATCGTATGTTTGAGTTCATAAATGGTTTTCAACAGCTCTATCTCGCGCATGCTGCGAGCCATCGAAGCGGTTGACTCGTCGGTGATTTTCGTAAGCAGGTCGTGCGTGTCGATGACCCCGTTGCGCAACCGCGACTCGGCCGCCTCGCGGACCGACCGCCGCAAGGCTACGATACGGTCATCGTCGGCCAACGCCCGACGCAAACGAGCGATGTTCCCATTGTCCTGTGCCGCCTGCAACTCCATATTGAAGAGGAATATATCGCGCTGTACCTCGACCTGCTGCCGCGAAGTACGCAACTTGTTCAGATTGTTTTTTTGAGTGTAATAAGCTCCGAAATTCCACGAAAGTTTCACTCCGAGCAAAGCATTCCAACTCCAATCGCTGTTCATCATTCCCTGCATAAAATCGAGTCCCGGATAACCGTAGTAACCCTGAGCGAAAAAGCCTATCCGAGGCATCGACGACGATTTTACCAGTTTCTCTTGGGCGGCAAGGCGATCGATTTTCGCCGCGAACATGGCCAATTCGGGCCGAGCGTTTTCTTTGGCCAACGGTTCCACGACCTCGGGTTTCCATAAAACCCGATCGCCCAACTCCTGCCCGATAAACAAACCCAACATGCGGCGATAGCTCTCCCGCGAGACTTCGAGTTGGGCCATTTGCTGTCCCACCGTGAGCAACTCGGCCTCCAACGCATCGGCATCGCTCTGCATGGCCACACCATTGCGCTGCAATGCCTCGACTTTATCGAGATTGCTCCGTAGCAGCTCTTGGGTCAATTCCGTCTGGGCAATACGTGCATCGAACAGAAGAATACCGAAATAGAGTTCATCGATGCGGCCATCGAGAGCATACAGCTCCACATCGGCCGCCGTGCGTTGCTCGGAGGCTTCGGCCCGGGCGATCTGCCGGTCGGCCGCCGACTTTCCTCCGTCCCAAATGGTTTGGTTCAACTCCAACGCCACCTTATACTGGTCCTGTTTCAGTCCCGAAATTTCCACCCCCTGCCGAGCCAACATGCCGGTCAGCTCTTCGGGAAACGCAGGCACATCATTCTGCCATGTAGCTTGTGCCGACAACACCACTTGCGGAATCCACGCCCGAGCCGCATTGGAAAGCGTATAGGCCTCGGTCTTGTGAATCAAATCGTATTGCCTGATTTCGGGATAATGCTCTCGGGCAAGTTGCCGACACTCGTCGAGCGTAAGCTGCGCACTCACAGCAAACGCCCCCAGCCAAAATCCAAAAGCTAAAACAACTACTCGTTTCATAATAACTCTACTTTTTTATTCTACGCATGATTACTTCGATATTCTCGGCTTTGCGTAATGCAAAGAACTGCTCCCGGTCAACCGCTATATTGCCAAATATGGGCTCTATAACCGGATAAGCGATAAAAGGGAATATATTGAGACTGACCGCATCGAGCATGAGCATACGTACATCGACCGACTCGATTTCGCCCTGCCCGGCCAATTTGTCCAGTTCCTGCTGTACGCCTTGCATCAGCCGATCTACAATACGCGAAATCTCTCCTCGCATAAGTTCATACCGCTCGGGACGCGAAAAGACCTCGTTGATGATGAAGCGGGGCAAATCGGGATTAGCCATGAGAAAATCGAAATGACGCGAGATACCGTCTTTGAGCCGCTCCAGCGGCGGGAGCCCGGGATTGCCAAAAGCCGTAAGTACCGACCGCCCCATCAGGCTCATCTTATCGGAGAGAATGCGCTCGAAGAGTTGCTCCTTTGTCCTGAAATAGTAATGCAGCATGGCATGGGTCACCCCTGCCGACCGGGCTATCGCCGCCGTCTTGGCTCCGTCGAACCCCCGGAGCATAAACTCCTGTTCGGCCGCCTTCAAAATCTCCGCCTCGGTATCTTTGGGTTTCATGGATTATACAAACAAAATGGTTTAACAAATCCGTCTAACAAAATTGTTAGTACAAACATAGGCATATTTCCCATAAAATCCAACTGCCGTTTTTATTTTTTATTTATTTAACAAGCCCTCCTCCAAAAAACAGTCAAGGCTGTCCCGATACCCGAGACAGCCTTGGCCTATTATCGCTTGAAAATAATCGACAAACCACTACAACTCGATGTCGCCGTTGAATACCTCGTGCCAAGGCAAGCCCTGCTTGTTGAGTTGCTCCATGAAGGGGTCGGGATCGAACTCCTCGACGTTGTAAACACCCGGTTTTTTCCACTGGCCGGTAAGGAACATCATGGCCCCTATCATGGCCGGGACTCCGGTGGTATAACTTACACCCTGTGCGCCGGTTTCGAGGTAAGCCGCATGGTGGCTGCAATTGTTATAGACATAATAAGTAAGCTCTTTGCCCTCTTTGTCGATACCCCTGATGCGGCAACCGATCGAAGTCTCGCCGGTATAGTTCTTACCGAGGTCTCCCGGGTTGGGCAACACAGCTTTAAGGAACTGTATTGGAACGATCTCCACGCCATTGTACATAATAGGATCGATGCGGGCCATGCCGATATTCTGGATTACCCGCAAGTGGGTGAGGTACTCCTGCCCGAAGGTCATCCAAAATCGAGCCCGTTTGATCGTGGGATAGTTCTTTACCAGCGATTCCAACTCTTCGTGGTAAATAAGGTACGACTCCTTAGGCCCAATATTGGGATAGGTAAGCGGGCGGTGTATTTCATGCGGCTCGGTCTCGATCCATTTCCCATTCTCATAATATTTACCCTTTTGGGTCACCTCACGGATATTGATTTCGGGATTGAAGTTGGTGGCAAAAGCCATACCGTGGTTGCCGGCGTTGCAATCGACAATATCGAGGTAATGCATCTCTTTGAAATAGTGCTTGGCGGCATAAGCGGTATATACGCCGCTCACCCCCGGGTCGAATCCACAACCGAGGATAGCGGTGAGGCCGGCCTGTTCGAAGCGTTCGCGATAGGCCCACTGCCATTTATATTCATACTTGGCCTCGTCGAGCGGCTCATAATTGGCCGTATCGAGGTAGTTGACACCGCAATGCAGGCAGGCATCCATAATCGTCAAGTCTTGATAAGGAAGAGCCACATTGATGACAATATCGGGTTTATGTTTCTTAAACAACGCCACCAAATCTTCTACCTTGTCGGCATCGACCCGGTCGGTCACAATACGGTTTCCGCCTATGGCCTCGGCAATAGCGTCGCATTTCGACTGGGTGCGACTGGCCAAAACGATTTCGGTAAACACATCGGGGTTCTGCGCCACCTTATGCGCGACCACCGTCCCTACGCCTCCGGCGCCGATAATAAGTACTTTTCCCATTTCTATATCTCTTATTTCAATTTTTTGTATTTCGCAAATAGGTAGATGCAAAGATAGTATTTCTTGGGAGATTTCGCCTCACAAACCCCGCCTTTTTCAAACCGCATAAAAACAAAAGCCGGAGTGCGTATTTCAAACGTTCCCCGACTTTATTATCAAAAACAGATGATTGCTTTACTCCAAAGATTTTATTCGTCCTTATCGGTATCGGTGGTCAAATCGAGAACCTCCTTATCGCCACTCTTGTCGAAATACTGTTTGCGAAGCGGCGATGCTGTTATCTCCTTGTAAAAAGCCCTGTTGCGATAGAGGTCGAGCGACAGGTAGAGAGCATGGCGGAACGATTGTTCGTCGGCTTTGTTTTGGCCGGCAATATCGTAAGCCGTACCGTGGTCGGGCGAGGTGCGGATTATGGGCAATCCCGCCGTAAAATTCCCCCCGTTCTCCATAGCCAATGCCTTGAACGGGGCCAGACCTTGGTCGTGGTACATGGCCAATACGCCGTCGAATTGCCGATAATGTCCTGTCCCGAAGAATCCATCGGCCGGATAGGGCCCGAAGCAAAGTAGGCCCTTGGCGTTCGCCTCTTGTATGGCAGGCTTGATAATCTCGATCTCCTCCGTACCCAAGAGGCCGTCGTCCCCGGCATGAGGGTTCAACGACAAAACAGCAATGCGGGGTTTCACCACACAGAAGTCCTGTTTCAGCGAATGCTCAAAGATTTGCAGTTTTTCAAGAATCACTTCTTTGGTAATGGCTCCCGAGACTTGCGAAAGCGGCAGATGCCCCGATACCAGCGCAACCCGCAAAGTATCGTCCAACAATATCATCAACGATTTATGTCCCTGTCCCAAACGCCGTTCGAGATACTCGGTATGACCGGGAAAATCAAATTTTTCGGACTGTATGGCGTGTTTGTTGATCGGAGCGGTCACTATCGCATCGATCAATCCGGCCTCTATATCGACTGCCGCCCGTTCAAGAGCCGCATAGGCAGCCTCGCCGCCTATGGCCGTGGCTTTACCTATCTCGACTTTCACATCATCGTCAACACAAGTAATCAAGTTCACTTTATTGGCATCGGCAGCCGTTGCGTCGGTAATGATATTGAAGTTTACGGCCGGTATGTCGAGCGCTTTCCGGTGATAGGCGGCTACTTTGGCCGAACCATATACGACGGGAGTACAGATTTCGAGGATATGGGGATCGGACAATGTTTTGAGGATCACCTCGTACCCTACCCCGTTAATATCGCCTTGGGTAATTCCCACTTTTATTTTACGTTCCATAATTCAAATTTTAAATTCCATTCTCATGCCGCAATCGCACCGGCATGAATTTTCGGAGCACTAAGATAACAAAAATCCCCGAGATTACTATCGCACCGGGAACTTTCTTGCTCGAATCCCTTATTTATTCTCTTTCTCGGCTGTGGACAACATGCCGCAAGCGGCAAATATATCTTCACCACGCGAGGCCCGTATGGTAGCGATTATGCCTCGACTGTTGAGCCTATCGCGAAAAGCCTCCATCGCTTGCGGGTCGGAACTTTCAAGGTTCACGCCCGGTATCGCATGGAAACGTATCAGGTTTACCCGGCAATCCAACCCACGTAACAACCGGGCCAACGCATCGGCATGTTGCAAACTGTCGTTATACCCATTGAACAATATGTATTCAAAAGAGAGACGACGCTGGTGTGAAAAGTCGTACTGCCGCAATAAATCGAGGACCTCGGCCATGGGATAAGCTTTTTCGACCGGCATGATTTGCAAGCGCTCTTCCCGAGAGGGGGCATGCAGGCTTACCGCCAAATGGCAATGACTCTCATCAAGGAAACGGCGGATTCCCTTCAAGTGGCCTATGGTAGATACGGTTATCCGCTTCGGGCTCCACGCGAACCCCCACTCCGAGGTAAGGATTGTCAACGCTTTCATTAACTCGTCGAGATTATCGAAAGGCTCGCCCATTCCCATAAAAACCAGATTGGTGAGCTTATCGCTGTGCTCCACCGAAAGGATTTGATTGATTATTTCGCCTGCCGTAAGATTGCGTTTAAATCCCTGTTTTCCGGTCATGCAAAACGAGCAATTCATTTTGCACCCTACTTGCGACGAGACGCACAACGTGGCCCGGTCGTGGTCGGGAATATAGACGGTCTCGACAAAATCATCGCCTACCCGGAACAGGTACTTTACGGTGCCATCGACTGAGCATTGGGAGTGAACCGGAGCTGTGCGACCAATGTCGTAGTGCTGCGACAACAACTCCCGATGCCGCAACGAGATGTTCGACATGCCGCCAATCGCCTCTATGCGTTTTTCGTAAAGCCATGCGGCTATCTGTTTGGCGGCAAAACGAGGCATACCGGTTTCGGCGGCTACCGTTTGCAACTCGTCCCATGTTTTTCCCAGCAAATGTTCTTTTTCCATGACTGTCGATTATCTTACAAATACAAAGTGCGTGTATCGAGCCGAAAGCTACGATATACGCACCCTGCATTATCTAAAAAAATTGTTTTATCAGAAGAAACGGATCATCGTATTCTCTATATCGGCCTTGTCCCGAAGTACTTCCATCAAACGGCTATTGATGAGATAGCTGTAATTCTGTTGAAGTTTCTGCGATTCGGTTTGAGCATTGAAGGGTTGTTCCGAAACCGTTTTGTCTGTAACAGAGAATACATATACACCTCTCATACCTTTCACAGGGCCTACGAGTTTACCGTTCTCTGCCGTGGGGGCCAAACCGCTCAACACGGGTTCATAGCCTACACCGGCAATCGAGGGCGAAGAAAACGAGATAAATTTGGCACTGTCGACCTTGGCTTCCATAGCCTCGGCATAACCGGCCAAAGAGTTGAGATTTTTCGCTTTCAAGTCGGCAATGATCTTCTCGGCTTTCTTGTCATTGCGTACCTGCATGGCTAACATATCTTTCAACTGTTCGAGCGGAGTATATCCCTCTTTGACTACATTATCGAGAGCTGCGATTACGAAAGAATTGTCGATGGTAAAGATTTCCGAGACATCACCCTTATCGGCGTTGAAAGCCCAACGGATAGCTTGGCGGGCATCGTTGAGCCCGGGCAAAGAGTAATCTTCGGCACTACATTCATAACTGTTCACCGTATATCCGGCATCTTTGGCTCCGGCGTCGAATTTCTCGGCGGTATTGTTGGTTGCGCTATAAGAAGACAACTGGTTGTAAAGAGCCGTATGCGTGTCGGTACTGGGATTGACTGTCACTACATAAGCGGCGACTTTGGCTTTTTTCACCGGAGCTGTGCGCGACAAAATCTGTACGATATGTTCGCCGCCCAGACTTTCGGCTTTGAAATAGCCGTTTCCGCTCTCGCTAAATACTTTGTTGATAAACGCACGTCCTACACCCGACGCCATATTCTCGGTCAACCAGATTTCATCGTTGCCATTGTATTTGGCCGAGAGGTCGGCAAAGTTTCCGCCGTTATTCAACACGTTCAAAACGCTGTCGATTTCGGTCGAACGGGGTTGGAACGAGAGCAACCGTACTTTTATCGAGTCGGGAGCCATTTTCGTGTCCATCAAGCGATACATGGTGTATGTGTCGTTCTCGAATTCCATCGGAGAGGATTCGTTGATAGAGGCTGTCTGAACGAAGCTTTTCATTTTTTCAGGCATGGACGAAATAGCCACGAAGGCATCGTCGTACGATTCGTCGGAATTATTGGCGATAAAAGCGGCCACATCGTCGGTTTGAGCAAATACCGATTGGTTCATCTCGACTTTTTCCTTAGCCTTGGCATAATCGGCTTCGCTGGGCACAATATCTACTTTGATGTATTTGATCGAGCGGCGCTCGGGTATCTTGTACGACTCTTTCACCTTATTATATTGCGCTTTCAATTCGCTTTCGCTCACAGCAACTGTCGAATCGGCAATCGATGTATAAGGTTGCAGCACATAAGCGATATTGGCCGATGTCTTGCTATCTTCGAAAGAGTTCTCAAGATCCAATTTATTGGGCATGATAGCGCGGTTGAGCAAATTGGCAAATTTCTGGACGGCGCGATCTTGTTTTACCTGTTGTTCAAGACGAAGCCACATTTGACGTTGGGGCTCTATTTGAGCGAGTAACTCGGGAGTGTTATATCCATGAGCCTCGGGATCAAGAACTACCTGCATGAAATTGAGCAATCCTTGACGGTCAAACTCTCCTGTTTGGGGATTGGTGAAGTATTGACGTACTTGCGGCGAGATGTTATCGCCGCTCAACAAGTCGGCCAATTCTTCTTTGCTGACAACGATTCCCAACTCGTCCAGTTCTTCGTTCAGCAATATTTCGTTCACCATCTGGTCATAAACCTCTTGGTTGATGCGGGACACATAGCCTTCTGGCATATTCATTCCGCGTTGTGCATACATTTGTTGCAATTCATCTGTACGCACTTTTACACGCTCCTGAAACTCCTCGACTCCTATATTCGTCCCGTTCACGACAGCAACTTTGTTTTGATTCATGGCGTAGAAGGTGTGTCCCGAATTCAGGAAGTCCCCTACGATAAAAGCGAGCAAGGCAACACCGATAATTACCACGAGCAAGCCTGCTTTACTTCTGATTTTGTTTAACGTAGCCATTTGTTACTTTGAATGAATTTTAGTTTTATATTTTATTATTTTTTATCCTCTTTTACTAAGGGCACGAAGTTACAAAAATTTGGATTTATATCGGCACAGAAAAAGCAAAAAAATCGCTCCCGTTTCTATTTATTCCCTATTTTCATGCGTACAAGCTCTATTTTAGTGGCTTTGCGTCGCAAAATCGTAAACCGATAGTTCTTTATCTCGACCGTTTCGCCAAGCCGGGGCAGGGTTTGATAGTGGTACAAAATGTATCCGGCCACGGTAAGGTAATCGTCCGACTCGGGAATATCGAGACCAAACTCTTCGTTGATGCGGTTTATCTCCATACGCCCCGAGAATTCATATTCGTCTTCTCCCACCTTGCGAGCAATAAAGTTTTGCGTATCGTGTTCGTCTTCTATATCGCCGAATATCTCTTCCACCAAATCTTCGAGGGTGACGATTCCGGCTGTTCCGCCAAACTCATCGATAACGATAGCCAAACTTTTCTTCTGCTGCATCAAATTCCGCATCAACTTATTGGCGAGCATGCTTTCGGGGGCAAAAACAGCAGGGCGAATGCTTTTGCGCCAATCGGTCTGCTGCTTGAACATTTCGGACGAGTGGATATACCCCAATATATTGTCGATGTTCTCGCGATAAACCACAACCTTGGACAGGCCGGTGCTGACAAAAGTCTGTAACAATTCCTCGACAGTAACTTCATCAATATCGACCGCTACCAACTCGGTACGGGGAATCATGCAGTCGCGCAAATGGATATTGGAAAAGTCGAGTGCATTTTGAAAGATTTTCATCTCGGGCTCAACCGGTTTCTCCGAGTCGCTCTCTTCGATACTTTTCTGAATAAACGAGTCGAGCTCTATCTTGCTCATCATGGAACCGTAGGAATGTTTCATAATCTTCACCCCGCCCAACCGCATGACACACTTCGACACAATCGAAGTAAATTTCGATATAGGATACAGAATGACGTAAATCAGCCACACGAGGGGCGAAAAGAACCGCATCGTGGCATTGGGATCGACCCGGAATATCGTTTTGGGCAGGAATTCACCGACAAAGAGAATCAACAGCGTGGACAACAGGGTCTGCATCAGCATGACAAAGGCCTCTTGATCCCATATCAATGCAATGACGGGCTCCAAAAGGGCAGCCATACCCATACCATAAACGACCAAAGCAATATTGTTCCCTACCAGCATGGTCGAGATAAACAACTCTTCATTCCCGTAAAACAGCCCCAGAATCTTCGCCAGCATGCCGGGCTGTTTCATATCCAGCTCGACCCGTACCTTGTTCGACGAGACAAAGGCTATCTCCATGCCCGAGAAAAAGGCTGAGAAAAGTAACGCGATCAATATAATCAAAATCCAATTCATGGCTTCTTCGTTTGTACGGGAGGGGCGACACTGTCGATTTGCGCCGAATCGGCGGGAACGGTATCGCGCTTAATCGGGAATATACCGCTCGTGCGACGTATTTTATAGCGGGTCATCTGTTCGTTCGACGTAAAGCCATATCCCTCGATCACCTCGTCGGGAGTTTCGATATGGATAAACGAATCGGAATAAATCTCACGCTTGCGCTGGTCCCAAAATATTTGGGAGGTGAGAAAGGTCTCCTCTTTCATGTTTTCAATCCGCACATTTTTGTCGAGGCGCCACAACTGTTTGTTCTTGAAATAGGTGGCCGTATCGCCTTGTATCAAAGCCTCGGTAGCGAAAACCGAATCGAACTTTTCTACATGCAATCCCTGCGGGAAATACCAATATGGTTCTTTCGCATTCTCAAAAATCAGCCATTCGGGAGCCTTTATCCGGTATCGGGTCACACCCGAATCCGAGATCAGGGTCATCACATCGAGCGTGCGCAGGGTAGGGACCTCTGCGGCATCGTCAAATCCCTTTACCACCTCGTTCTTGGAGCGTGAACAGCCGGCCCACAATACGGTAAAGACAAGAAAAGCCACGATTCCCCAGCGGGAAGCGGCGATGAAACGGCGGTCGGTATCTGTTTGCTTGGTCATTCCGGATAAACTATGGTGCAAAATTATAAATAGTTACAGGGCACTCCAAATATTCCCTACAAAAATTATAACTCACCTCTCCGGCACAAAAAAAAGTGCTGTGCTACACCAGCACAGCACTTTCTCATATATAGCCATATCGATTTATTTCACGATAAAGGATTTGGTCGCTACGCCTTGCGAAGTCGAATAACGCAACATATAGCTGCCTTTCGAAAGGCCCGACACATCAATCGTTGTCACGTTATCGCAAACATTGCCTCGCTGCAACAGCATACCGGCCACATTGTAGATGGCATATTGCCCCTCGGCATCGGGAGTCTCGAGATTCAATACATCGACAGCGGGCACAGGATATACTTTCACTTGCTCGGCAAGAACTTCGTCGATGCCCGTGGTAGAAAATTGCAAGTCGAATTTTTTCTCGTAAGAATTGCCGCTTTCTCTGTTAATCGCCTTGATATAAACCGTTTTGTGGATAGCCTTATCTTCGATGAGCTTGGTCGTATAAAGTTTGCCATCGCGCACCTCGTAACTGGCCTCGCCATAGCTGCCACCGAATAGTAACTGACCCTTCGTCTCAAAATCATATTCGGCAGAAGACACATCGCTATATACCGTCACATCGGCTACTGCCACACCGGCGGGAGTTCCTATTTTCACCCGGGTGGTACTCAATCGAATATCATACGGAGTCTCCGATAATGGAGCCACCCCTACTACTGCTTGGTGACCATCTGGATAAGAGCCTTGATAGCCATCGCCCAAATTGTTGATGGTATAATAGCCATTATTCAGACCTCCCCAACCCCAATTGATATGATAGCTGGTATTCCCATCCCAACCGTCGAGATTAAAACAGTGACCTACTTGATTCCCTTCTCTTCCCGAATAAATTACGGCCCGTCCCCGCTTCAACTCATTCTGCAAAAGAAGATGCCAAGCATCGTCTCCCCCGGGATAACCATCTCGGGCATAGCTTACACAAGTCTCGGGGAAACTGTAATATGTCCGGAAATATCCGGGAATATAACTCGATACAGCTCCCGAACCGGTAGCGCCATACTCCATATCGATCAACACACCGCAATGGTAGAGCAATCGAGCCACCTCGGCATAGTTATTGGCTCCCGACAGAATGGCGTCCCAATTGTAATCAGGTTCATTATCAAAGTTAACACTTAAATCCCCTCCTACGGGAGTTGTATAGGTCTTAGTCCCTTTTCCTCGCAATGGATAGCGTACGACTGTCAACGCCTGTCCCATGGCTACAGCCACACAACCCACAAGCGCACGGCCACCGGGTCCGCCTTCTACTTTCGGGCACAAACTATTATAAGGTTCTCCTTGATTCCATGTCACCGTAATAAGAGCATTTATCGGCTCTCCTGTGGCTCGTGTTACAACATCGCCCGACCAACGTTTATGACGATGAAGATTCGGAGTCTGCCGAGCTATTTCTATCTGATCGGTATATTCTTTCAACCATCCTTTTATCCACTCGGGTTGTCCTTCCGACTTATATTCGCTGTCAAACGAGTAGCCCAACAAAGGATCGACCGTATCCTCGGCCGAAATCAAAGCCCAACCGCCCTTTTCAAAACGAACAATGTAATAGATGGGGACATTGTCTTTCACCACTGTTTCCACTTCGGCCGTTCCTCCCTTGAATAGAGAACCACCACGTTGACTCAACAACATATCGGCCGTCTCTTTCGCAGTTTCGGCCGACACTACGGCTGCATGACCCACTCCCATACACGAGAGAAGCAGCGCTACAAATAGTAATAATCTATATTTCATAATCGGTTTTTGGTTTCTTTTTACAAATATCCCTTTATTTCGGGTTACAAAAATAGAAATTATGTGCATATTCTGCAACAATTTAACATTTTCTATGTTTTTAAACATAAGAAATGATATTTTTTCTCCCCCCTCCCAAGTAGGTTTAATCACAATATAAAAAAAACAGGTCGGCACTGAATCCGTACCGACCTATTCTAAATAAGATATATAACGCTTTATCGAATATTAATATTCTTTATCCCCACTCGTTTAATCGCGGTCTGAACTTTTATTTTCTCAGTGCCTGACAACAGAGTCCTATTTATGAGTTTAAGATCCTTTTTATTCATAAGGTGGCGCAATTGGCTATTAGATTTAGCCTGCTCCGAAGGGAAACCGTTATCAACACTACCCTCGATAAACACTGAATAAACCCATAAATCATACCAACCCATATCAAAATTCGGATTAGTATAATCATCTATATAATCATAGTTAAATATGTAAAAACCACAATAATGATCAGACTCATAATTACCGTCTTCATCAGGCTCAAAGTTGACATATTCAAAGGAATCTGATTCATTATTTGGATTTCCAGCAAAGCAGAACAATAAATTATATAACGTTCCTTGCTGATCTTTCATAGTAATCACACCAATTGGCGTAAGATCTCTAACTTTGAATCCAGTTTCTGTTGCAATCGCCTCCAAAGGAAGAGGAGAGGGCTTTTCTAAGTCAAAATAGTTTTGGAAATCAATCAACAATGTATCGGGATTATTTTCATGTTTCCGCGAAAATTCGGTATCTATTCCATATATATACTCATCTGGCTGTTGTGTTTCAGAATCATACGGGCAGAACCAAAATGCGAATGTCCCGCTCCACTCAACATCACTATCGCCGGCTCCCGGTACATATTCCCAATAGGGAGCACCCACTGCTTGCGACTCTTCATCTACGCCACCTTTCATGGCAGCCGACTGGTTACCGCTGGCATCGACAAATGCACCGGCGGCAAAATCGAGGAATACATAGGTTTTGGGCTCATTTTCATCAAATACCACGCTTTCGGGCAAAGTGATCGTAACCGATGAGCCATCGACAACCACCGTTTCTATCGTTCCATTGGCATACGAGGTCAAGTCGCCTTTGGTTACATCATACGTAATAGCACCACTTCCACGCACGACGGTCTCGTTGAAAGTCAACACAATACTACGACTCTTATTGGTTGCCGTATATTTGTAACCCTCAGGAATAGAGATCAAATGAGGTGCTATTTTATCGGGCAAATGGAGTGAAGCCGAAGCAATAGCTCCGCAAAGTCCGTCTTTATTGGCAGCCACGGCATATACATAATATGTCACGCCAACCTCTTGTGCCGTAAACTCTTCGGTTACACTGGGTTTCTCGGCTACATCAACAATCTTCGCACCCTCATATTTCCCTTGTAACAAGTTATCGGGATCGAGACTTAGCGAGTCATTAGTTAGCCAATAAGCATAATATACTGTTCCTTCGGACGGTGTAACGGTCAAGGTAAAGGCATCATCTTCGCCTTCTTGTTGTGTCAGACTAACAGATACCGAGGGACCTTCACCCATGTCAGTAGGTGTAAACTCCTCCATTTTGTCGCAACCTACCCCCATGAGGCAGATTGCGGAAAACAATCCTATTATATACTTTTTCATTGTTAAATTGTTTATTAATAATCTTCTACTCTTGTTAATGTAACTCCTGATCCTCCCGAGACATACGTGAAGAACGTCGAACCACTGTAAGCAGCAGCCATTATATACGACGTAAATGTAATTTTCCCCGAACTAATTTGACCCGTAGTAGAAATAGCTCCATTGAAGTCAAGTTGTAATACATATTCTTCGTCATTATATTCCCATGTGCCGAACTCACCAGCTCCAATAGCGACTGTGGTATGTGCATCGTTCATCTCACCAGCAATTTCGTTATAAACAGCACCGCTCGCAGAAGGCACAAGTTGTGAGAACCAAATCATATTTTTGTTTGACAGATCTTTCCGCACTTCACAAGTCCATGTATTGACCACATTTTCCTGACCAATAAACGGAGACGGAGCAGAAGCCTTATAAGTACCGGCTAGACCATCGCCTATCGAAACTGCCATTTTACTATAAGCACCAAACTTACAATCGCCTTTGAGCGAAACCAACTTTATATCAAAAGTTACGTCCACGTCACTGGAGAAATTGATTGGTTCGATAACAATATAATCGGTCATTTGCTCTCCTTTGATAAAAGTCAGAGTTTTCGACGTGTTTTTAAGTATATAATTCACGCCCTCTTTGGCTCCGGTTCCGGTATTGGCATAGGCAACCGTATCTATTTCGAAATCGACAGTTGCATCGAATCCCCCAACAGAAACCAAAGAAACCGGAATACGGATCTCCCTATTGGCATTTTTGACGACATTGATCTTCTGTTTTTCAAATGCCACAAATGCATCTTTATCACTGAACATAGGAGTCTCCACCGATTGACACGAGGCAAACAATAATCCTATAACAGCTGTATATATAAATTTATTGATTTTCATAATTCTCAATTTTTAAAATTTAGTTACTCTGATATCCGGGATTCTGAACCATATTGCTGTTATACAAAACATCGTTCTCAGGAATTGGGAATGCCCAACGAGGATCGGGGAATTTTATATTTTTTGCATTTGGATCGCTCAACGTGTAATCGCTACGATTCAACGAAAGTTCCAACCGTTTCATGTCAAAATAAACATGACCTTCAAAGAAAAACTCTTTGCGACGTTCTTCAAAGATATTACTTAGAGTTGGCGTCGAATAAGAGCTAGCGCCTCGGCTTGTAGCCACACGATTCAAATCGTCGAGTGCCGTTGTTCCTGTCACGGTCACACCACTCTCACTACCACGCACAAGAGCCTCCGAACGGATAAGATACATCTCTGAAAGACGAATTATAGGAACATTATTATATTGAAGTCCGCCTGTTTTACCGGGATATTTGGTACACCAACGATAGCCCGGATAACGGGGATTGGTCTTTGTCAATCCGGTCAAACGAATATCCGACTCATCAAACAGAGAAATGAGGTCGTTCGATACACGCACATCTCCATAACCGGCACCACCTATTACTTCGGGTGCGGTCAAATAGCTACCCAAAGATGTCGAAGTACCGTCACTTTGTGACACATAAACTTCAAAGATAAACTCATCTCCACTCCAAGAAGCTATATCACGGCCCTTCCACATAGCCAAGAAATTATCCCCCGAAAGCAATCTGAACCGACCATTCGTAATTACTTTGGTTGCATAATCGGCAGCCAATTGCCAATCTTCGTGAGTCAGATATACACGAGCCAACATGGCTTGAATAACGGGAGTGGTAATCGTAGCTACACGATCGGCCACATCGGCTCTTACATAAGAAGGATCCATCAATTGCTCTGCCTGTTGCAAATCGGGTATGATCAGTTTTTCATATACCTCGGCAACCGTGTTACGAGCCGGACGAGCTGTAATATCTTCTTCCGTTATAATAGGCACACCCAATGCTCGAGTATCGGTTATGTTATTTGCTTTGATATATCCGTAAGGTTGTGCATATACCCGTACCAAATCAAAATAGGCCAATGCCCGCAAGAAAAGGTTCTCGGCTTTCACATTGTTTATATCGGCTTCTGTCACATCGCTCGTACGAGTAAACGTATTTTGCTCAATGGCAGCCAATACTTTATTACAGTTCAGAATAGCACTGTATGCACTCGACCAAAGACCGAGCGTACTGGTGGGAGTAAAATTCCACGCTGGTTCTTGACGCATACGACCTGTATTAACAGGGCCAACCATACCATTACCACACATTACGTCGAAAGTGAGGGGGAACGTTGCACCATACCACGAAATGGTACTTAAATAGTTTCCTGCCGTAGCATCGTCGATCCCCTCAAAAGTAGAAAGGGCCAAATCGGACGATTGGTTCAAGAGCGGCTCTTTGGTCAGGAAATCGTCACAGGAAGAAAGAGCCAATCCCAAAACAGCTATCGATAAAATTATCTTTTTCATTGTAATAATCCTTTTTAATGGTTAGAAAGTAATATCCACACCCACAATCATCGAACGGGTCATCGGGTAACTGATAATAGTAGCTCCTGCTGTACCATGTTCAGGGTCAAAATAATTCATATTGTGGAACGTATAGAGGTTCAATGCGCTGGCATAAATACGTACACCGCTCATCAATGCCTTTTTAGTCCATTTCGAAGGCAAGTTATAAGCCAATGTTATATCCTTAATACGCAGGTAGCTTCCATCTTCAAGATAACGGGTTGAAGTTTGGTAACTGTCGCTGGTATTATTGTAAACCGGTTTCGGCAATACATTGGTATCCCCCGGCTCTTTCCAATAATTCAAGGCACCTTTCCAAACGTTTTGGTCACCATAATAACCGTCCGATTCAAACAACATACGGTCTTGATTCAACACTTTATTACCGTAACGGGCTTCAAGTTGAACACTCAACGAAATGCCTTTCCAAGAAAGGTCGGTATTGAAACCACCCGTCCACAACGGCTCAGGTGAGCCGACATTGATACGACGAGCCTCTTGGGCATTCTCTGTCAACAATCCCTCTTCGTTACGCCACAAAGCATTACCATTCAGAGGATTTACGCCAACATAATCATAAAGCCAATACGTATAGAGTTTCTCTCCTACCACATAGCGCAAAGTAGTTCCGATGAAGTCTTGCCCCGGAGCCAGTTCGAGGACTTTCGAACGGTTGGCGGCAAAGTTTACACCAGCATTCCACTTGAAGTCGTTGGTGTTGAAAATCTCGGCATCCAATTGTACCTCGATACCACTATTCCGAATCTTACCCACGTTTTGTGCTTGCGAAGGGAAGCCAGTAGTATAAGGCAGCGGAGCAGCAATCAACATATCTTCGGTACGGCGGGTGTACCAGTCGATAGTACCATTCAAACGATCGAACAAACGGAAATCAACACCGATATTGTGGGTCTTGTTGGTCTCCCATGTCAGTTTCCGATTTTCCAACTGAGCAGGTACCTGACCGGAAATGCCATTATATACAATATCGGAATACAAACCATAATGTGCATAAGAGGCAATATTATCATTACCATTCACACCATAGCTGTAACGCAATTTCAACTGATTGAGTACATCTTTAATATCTTGCATAAAAGCTTCGTTGTGAATATTCCACGAAGCACTGGCAGCCCAGAATGTACCCCAACGACGATCGGGACCAAATTTAGAGCTACCATCGGTACGGATAGAACCTTTTACATAATAGCGTCCATCATAGCTATATTCAGCGACTCCGAAGAACGAAACCATCGCCGTTTGCGTAACACCATCATAAGCTCGTTGATCCTCTACCGAAACACCAACCGAGTGATACGGACGTTGTTCGTTTACGTGGTACGATACAGCTTGATTATAAGAGTACTCGTAAGTATTGGCCTCTTGACCCAACAACACATTAAATGAGTGAACATCATTAAAAATATCATCATAAGTAATAGTATTTGAAGTGGTCAACAAACGATATTGAATATCGGCTGTACCTAACGAAGCTCCATAATCGGTTTCATTCACATAAGAAGGTGAAAATGCACGGCTATTGGTATAAGCAAACTCAACCGAATTGTTGGTACGGAATGTCAATTGTTTGATAGGTTTCCATTCCAAATAAGCCGTTCCATTAAATTTATATTGCTTATCGTATTTATCCGACTCTTTCATTGCAGCCAACGGGTTAATGTTGAATACAAAAGGAAGATCGAAGTTATAACTGCCATCTTCGTTGTATGCAGGCATTGTAGGAGCTAAAGCCAACCCGGAATAGAAGGGATTCGTAGCAACCAAACCATTACCGTTATACAAACTATTTTCCACGTCGGAAGCCTTCATGTAACCACCTTGCAGACGAGTTCCCAATTTCAACCATTTGTTGAGTTCGGTATCAAGGTTAGCACGGACTTGCATCTTCTCAAATCCTACGGTAGGCACGATACCCTCGGTTTTGTTGTAGGACAACGAGGTATAATAGGTCGTTTTGCCGGAACCACCCGAAGCTATCAACTCATACTCTTGCAAACTGCCATTGCGGGTCAACTCTTTCAACCAGTTCGTTCCGCCTTTAGCAGCCAAAGATTCGGGGAAATAATATTCCGAAGTAGGGTTATCTACATCGTAACCTGCATTGATACGGGCATCGCGCTGATATTGTATATACTCTTGAAGGTTGGCCATTTCAAAATTATTATCATTGGCCAGCGTAGAGATACCATAACGGGCTCGAGCCGTAATCTTCGACTTGCCTGCCTCTCCCGACTTGGTGGTAATCAAAATCACACCGTTAGCCGCACGCGAACCGTAAATAGAAGCAGCAGCAGCATCCTTCAAAACTGTAATTGAAGCAATATCACTGGCATTAATCAAGGCTATTGCATTCATACTATTGGAATAAGCTGCCATATCACCACTCTCCACAGGAATACCATCGACCACATACAAAGGCTCGTTGCCAGCACCGATTGAACTGGTACCACGCACACGAATTTCAGTAGCAGCACCCGGCTGCCCGTTGGTCGAGGATACCGACACACCGGCCATCTTACCGGAGAGCATACGGTCAACAGAAGTCTCGGGAATCGAAGCCAATTCGTCACCATCGACCGTAGCGATAGAACCGGTCTTAGCTTCTTTACGAATGGTTTGGTAACCGACTACAACCACATCATCGAGAGTCTGGTCAGCTGAATTCAATCTTATGACCATACCGTTACGGGCAAAAGCCTCTTGTTTCTCCATACCTATGTAAGAAATAACAAGGGTTCTTCCGGCTCCCTCGGGAATTTTGATTGTAAACTTACCGTTCGTATCGGTAATAGTAGAGGCATTTGCACCCTTTACCAAGATCGACGCACCGATTACCGGCTCATCGTTCTCGGCCGACAATACCGTACCGGAGATGCTCGTTTGAGACATCGCCATAGATATGCCAGCCAAAAGAGCGCACAATAACAATGTTAGTTTTCTCATACGACTGAAATTAAATTTAAATAAACGATTATTCTTTCTTTTTTTACATTACATACTTAAAAAATCCTTACCGGATTATTTTTTCATACTTTGCACATCACTCTTCTAACGCTAAAACTCCTCTTCTCTTTTTAAACCTTATTATATAATAAATGTATAATATGCGGCGAATTCTACTCTTTCTTTTTCACTCTCGCAAATTTCAGCAGGCAAAGATAGAAAAAAAAACGCAATATAAAATTCAAATTGAAAGAAAATATGCCTCTGAACTTCTCTTTTTGATAAAACTACTCCTCGATTTTCAAAATCTTATAAAGATACACTTTTTTACAACACAACTAACTTATTAAAAAACAATATTATAGATTAGCTTAATTTTTCATACAAAAAAGATAGGAAAATCTCCGGGATAGAATCGTTAATAAAAACTAATGGCCACAAAAGAACAATTTTTTATTACCAAATATATCAAATCTTATAAAAATTTTAATCAAGCATCCTCTTTTCATTAACAATTTATTATTTCATCTTACCATACATCTCTCTCAAATGATAGATAATGGCGTAAAATATAAAAAGAAGTAGATAAAATTGCCCTATTGGTATAAATCTGAGAAAAAAAACGCCGGTTCATTCGCCTATCCTCATTCTCTTTTGTATTTTTGCCTAAAATTTCAGAGCGTGAATCTTATCATCGATCAAGGTAACTCGGTAACCAAAATGGCAATTTTTGAGGCCGGGAGGTTACAAAATGTCGAATTCTATCCCCAATGGAACAAGAGTGTCGTCATGCAGTTTTTGGAGACTCACCCGATAGATGCCGCCATATTCTCGACCGTGACCCTGCCCGATGAAGAAGCGGTAGAGCTATTGCGAAAACAGATACCCGCATTTCACTATTTCGACCATTCATCGAGAATACCCATCAGCATTAGATACCACACTCCTGAGACCTTAGGATTGGACAGAATCGCGGCTGTTATAAGTGTCGCCCTGCAATGTCCCGGAAAACCGGCTTTGATTATCGACGCTGGTACGTGTGTCACCTACGACCTGATTACCGAAGAGGGGTGTTTCTTTGGAGGGAATATCGCCCCGGGTATCAGAATGCGACTGCAAGCCATGCACGAGCACACCGGCAAATTACCATCGATAGAACCCGATGGCGACTTGCCCGAGATGGGTTTCAGTACCGAAACCGCCTTGCGAGCCGGAGCCGTTCTCGGGATAGTCTATGAAATAGAAGGGTATATCGCCCGGTTGAAGGAGGTTTATCCCGACCTTTTCGTTTTTTTAACAGGGGGAGATGCCTTAAAATTGGCTGCAAAAATAAAAAGTCGCATCTTTGTGGACGAAAATTTGGTATTAACCGGTTTAAATAGAATCTTAGAAGAAAATGTTAAAATATAAAACGCTCTTCATCTGTTTGGCGATGACATTGGCCGCATTCGCTCAGAACGGAACAAACTCACCCTATTCTCGATTTGGATACGGTATCTTGGGCGATAACGCCATAGGGGCGCAACGGGCCATGGGCGGCGTGGGATACGCCTTGCATAACAACCGGCAAATCAACGTTATGAACCCGGCCTCCTACACCAGTATGGATTCGCTCACTTTCCTGTTTGACATAGGACTTACCTATCAAAACCTCCTCACCAAAGAGGGTGATTTGAGCGAAAGGAGCCAATCCGGGTCGCTCGATTACATCGTCATGCAATTCCCCTTAGGGCGTCACATGGCCGGTAGCATAGGATTGCTGCCCTACACCAACGTAGGCTACTCGTTTTCCAACTCGATCGACAACGGGACCGACAGCCGGTCGGGCGAAGGCAACATTTCGCAAGCCTATGTGGGCGTGAGCGGGAAACTCTTCAAAGGATTCTCCTTAGGAGCCAATGTGAGCTACCTCTTCGGCAACCTCACTAATTCCAACACTGTCCTCCCCAAAAGCGGGAGCAACGGAGTTTTCCAAACCGACATGAAAGTGAGGGATTTCCACCTCTCATTCGGAGCCCAATATGCCATAGAATGGAACAAAAAGCACACTCTCACCCTCGGTGTGGTCTATTCGCCCGGGAAAGATGTATTGGGTAAAGCCTATTCCAGCACCTACGACGTAAGTTCCAGCACCATCATCGAAGCCGATACGATCAACATGAAGGGCAACTACTCCTTGGCTTCGACCTACGGAGGCGGTATCAGCTACAACTATGACAAGCGGCTTACCATAGCGGCCGATGTGACCTATCAAAATTGGGCCGATGCCAAGTTTGTCAACCTCAACGCCGGAGCTATCCAGTCCTCGAAAGGGCAATTCAACAACCGGTTGAAAGTGGCATTAGGAGCCGAATTCCGGCCGAAAACAATCGGAGGCAACTATTTCGAGCACATCAATTACCGGGCCGGATTGTTTTACAACCGTTCCTACTTGAAAATAAACGGGAACGACTTGAACGAAATCGGAGCGACCTGCGGTTTTGGATTCCCATTGGCTACCGACAAATCAGTCGTAAACGTCGCATTCGAGTATATCAATCGCCAGTGTTCTCCCGTAAAACTTATCACTGAGGACCATTTCAGAATATCGGTGAGCCTCACCTTCAACGAAATGTGGTTCTGGCAACGTCGATTTGAATAAATCAAATTCATACCAACACAAACGGAGCAAAGGGATAATTCCTTTGCTCCGTTTGTGTAAATACCCGATATGTCCAATTATTGCGCCAACCGGGGAGAAACATATTGCAGGACCTTACACAAACTCTCCTGTTCTTTCCACTTGATTTTATTCTCTTTCAAGAATTTGTCAAACTCCTTTTGTCCCGACTTGGGCAACAGTTTCGAAATCGTCCGCTTATTGGCACCGTACAACTTACCGTCCACTACAAAATAAACTCTCTCGGTCACTGGCAACGTCTCGCCATTCTCCCGCTCCACGCGAATAAGATCATGGTTCAAATTGGAAATTCCCCCGATCTGTAAATTCGATAGTTTATTTACGGCCGAAGTCGAGGACGAAGTTCCATAGGCTCCGGGAGTTTGCAACAAACGGTCGAAATCGCCCGTCACCCGGCGCCCCACAACAGCCTGCGGCGTTTCGCCCCACACCTCGATAAAATAGTCTTCACAACGCACGAACACACTACTGTCGGCAAGAATCACCCGGGCCACGTCGTTCTGATTGTCGGGACTGTATATTTGCGAACCTTTCAAATAATGTAAATCATTGCGCAACAAATGGATATTTACTTTTGCCTCACCTTTATTCCCGTCACGGGTATAAAACACGGCATCTTGGAAATCGTCAAACAAATAGGGCCACATCGTCGTAGGCTCCGACGCAAAAAGCTGGGTCGAAAAGAGCAACAACAACAGCTCAACAAACATAATTCTTTTCATATACATACATTTATAAACATTAAAAAATTAAAATTGTCCAAAAACGTCCACAAGTTAGTAATTTTGTGTTACTTTTGCTTACTTGAAATACAATATTTAAAAATAATAACCACACAAAAACTTAACCGCATGAAAATCAAAAATCTCTTGTGCTTTATCTCGTTATGCCTTTTGTGGTTTCCGAGTAAAGCTCAACAATTCAGTGTAATGACCTTACATAACGGTGCGACGGTTTACATTTGGGAAGACAAAAGTCAGCCCGACGTATTCGGTATGATTTCATTCAAAGTCGGCTCGGTTGACGACCCCGAACAATATACTGGTCTGGCCCACTACTTGGAACATGTCATGTTCAAGGGGACACAAACCATCGACGCCCTCGACTGGGAAAAAGAGAAACCCATCTATGAACAAATCATTGCCAAATACGACGAACGGGCCGCATTGACCGACCAAGCCGCACGCGACGCCATAGATTTGGAAATCAACGAACTTACCCGCGAAGCCGCCCAATATGCCGCCGGCAACGAATTCTCGCTTCTGGTAGACCACATGGGAGGTAAAGGATTGAACGCCAGCACAGGATACGACCAAACGGAGTATCACAACTCATTCCCGCCTTCGCAACTCGAAAAATGGCTCGAGATCTACTCCGAACGGCTCATCGATCCCGTGTTCCGCGGATTCCAAACCGAATTGGAAGCCGTTTACGAAGAGTACAACATGTACAGCGACAACCGCAGTTCGAGACTGCAAGAGTTCATCTACGAACAAGCCTTTGGCGACCACCCCTACGCCCGTCCCATTATCGGGCTGGCCGAACATTTGAAAAACCCGCAACTGAGCAAACTCATCGACTTTTACAACACATGGTACGGGCCTCAAAACATGTCGATTATCTTGGTAGGCAACATCGATGCCAAAGAGGCTATACCCATGATTCGCGAGAAATTCGAGCGGGTACCCCGCCGGGCCGAAATCCATCGGGAGAAAAAACCGGTACACCAGTTCAAAGGCCGCACCGAAAAAAGCGCAAAGATATTCTATTATCCCATGTTGGCCCTTATCTATAACGGAGTCCCCTCCAACGATAAGGACGAAATCGCATTGGAGATCTGCTGCGAGTTACTCTCCAACTCCCAAAGAACCGGTATACTCGACAAACTGCAACTCGATGGAGACCTCATGAGCGTAGGCGCCGGACAGAACGCCATGCGCGATGCCGGTATCCTCATGATCAACGCAATCCCCTACTTCGACGCCAACCAGAACCGTTGGGATAGCCACAAAGCAGTAGAAAAATTACTCTTATCGACCTTGTCCCAGTTGCAAAACGGCGAGTTCGACGAAGCCACGCTCAACGCCATCAAACAAAACATGGTCCGTGAATACGACCTACAAATGGAGTCGAACGAAACCAAAGCCTACATTCTTGCGTCTCTTTTCAATACAGGGGCCGATCCCGCCGACATTATCAATTACAAAGAGAAGGTAAATGCCGTAACCATCGACGAGGTAAAAGCCGTCGCCAAGAAATACTTTACCAACAACTACTTGGCTTTGAACATTCAAGAGGCCAAGCAACTCGACAACAAGAGCAAAAAACTGAAAAAGCCCGCCTACAAACCCATCGAAACCAAAAAAGGCGAAAAATCGGAATATGCCAAATGGGTAGAAAGCATTCCCGTAACCATACCCGAAGTGAAATACTGCGACTTCAATTCCATTCAACAAAAGAAAATCAACACTCGCAGCAAACTCTTCTATAACTTCAACCCCGAGAACGACGTCTTCACCATGACCCTTAAATATGGTATCGGGACCAAGAAGATGCCCAAACTCGAATATGCCGTCGAATTGATGAACAATGCCGGCATGCTGCCCGACATCGAACCGCTCGCCTTCAAACGGGCTATGAGCGAACTGAATGCCAATTGCACATACGCCGTTGACGACAACTACATGTATGTGATGATGAGTGGCTATGAACGCGATTTGGTAAGAGCCTGCCAACTCCTCTCGAAACAGATCCTATTCCCCAAACTCGACGACAAACAGTTGCAAAGCCTCATCGGTAGTGCTTTCGGATCCCGCCAAATGGAAAAAGACGACATCAGCACGCTGGAGAACGCCCTCACCTCGTATGTCCTTTACAAAGATAGTTCGGACTACCTGCAACGACTTCCCATCGACGACTTGATCACTCTCTCGATTACCGACTTGACGACCCAGTTCCAATCGGCTACCAACTACGAGTGCGAAATCTACTACACCGGTACGGCCCCCTTCGATGAAGTATATCAAGTATTGAGCCAAAACCTCCCGTTGAAGGCCCAAGAGATGCCCTCGACCTCGCCCGAGCTACGTCCCCGCGAACAATACAGAGAGAATACGATCTTCTTCCTGCCCAATAGCAAGGCTACGCAAAGTAAAATATACTTCTTCATCGAAGGCCAACCCTTCGATGTAAAAGACGACATTTTCATCGAAGCTTTCTCAAACTACTTCGGTGCCGGATTCGGTAGCCTCGTACTCGACGAGATCCGTGAAAAGAGAGCCATGGCCTACACCTCCTACGGAGTTGTCACCACACCGGCCGTCGCCGGACGTAACAATTTGTTCCAAGGATTCATCGGGACACAAGGCGACAAAACCATCGACGCCATCGACATCTACATGAACCTGTTGAACAATATGCCGGAAATGCCCGAACATTTCGACGTGGTAAAAACCAACATCAAAGAGTCTATCCTCAGTGCCAAACCGGGATTCCGTTCGGCTAGCGCCGTATATGAGGCATGGAAACGCAAAGGATATACCCAAGACCCGGCCATCGACAAGATGAAGAAAATCGAAACCCTCAAATTTGAAGACATTGTCAACTACTACAACGAGAATATCAAAGGGAAACCCATCGTCATCGCTATCGTAGGAAACCCCAAAGACTTCGACGCCAAAGCCCTCGAAAAATATGGTAAAGTGGTGAAAGTGTCCGAATCGAGACTATTCTCCGACAACAGCTTCTAATCAAACCATTACTTAAACTGTTCACCAAACACGCCTCCGGGA
The DNA here is from genome assembly GCA_944320995.1 of uncultured Barnesiella sp. Classification (GTDB taxonomy): domain Bacteria; phylum Bacteroidota; class Bacteroidia; order Bacteroidales; family Barnesiellaceae; genus Barnesiella. The sequence continues at coordinate 61,988 of CALUJQ010000010.1, forward strand.
GATTTTCCCCAGAGGCGTGTTTGTCCTTTCATACAGCAAGTTTCACTCCCGATTGGCCGGGTAAATTTTTTTTTGTACTTTTACCCCAAAAATATACGACTATCATTTTGTCTCGATGAAATTCGACAAACACAAAATACTCGACTTTATCCGCCACCGGCTTTCCGTCGGGAAGTTGTTCCTTGCCATATTCGTCATTTTCATCATCTTTATCGACGAAAACAGCTGTATCCAGCGCATAAAATACGACAACGAAATCAACAAACTCCGCCGGGAAATCGCAGCACAAAACGATACGACCGATTATTATAACCGCCGTATCGAAGAGTTAAAGTCCGACAAAAACATCGTCGAACAGATTGCCCGTGAACAATACCTCATGAGCAAACCCGACGAAGATATTTACATCATCGACTCCAAAGAATAACCCATTAAATACACCGACATGAAACAGAATACTCGCAACATGCTTTTCATGGTATCGTCCATTGCCGTCATCATCGGGGCTGCCTTGCCTCTGTTCATGATTAAATTGCCGTGGGTTCCCTACCTTTATGCCTGCGGTGCTGCCGGCATGGCCATCTGCCGGCTCACATTCCGGTACAAAGGAAAAAACTTCCGATTGAAACGGCTGTTCCATATCGAGACCTTCTCGTCGCTCTTTCTGGTTGCCTCGTCCTATTTCATGTTCCGCAACGACCCCGATTGGATAATGCTACTCACTGTCGCCGCCGCCTTGCAACTCTATACGGCTATCCTCATTCCCCGGGTCGCCAAGAAGGAGGACTAAACCGCCGGGTCGCCATGAGGCAAGCCAATCAAGGACAGATAACTAGCTACAAATAAAATAGATACATTATCCATTCCTCTTTTATCCTGAAATTTTTCAATGATTTGTTTGTTTATTTACGAAATTTTCGTAGATTTGCGAAGAAATCGTAATTATTCTATCTCTCATGGAAAAACTGACACACCAAGAAGAAGAAGTCATGCTCGTCATTTGGAACAAACGGCGGGGAATCATCAAGGATTTTTTGGAAGGACTACCCGAACCACGACCACCCTACACCACAGTCGCCTCGGTTGTAAAAAATCTGGATCGTAAAGGCTACCTGTCGAGTGAAAAAATAGGCAACACTTACCTCTATACTCCCCGCATCAGCCAAAACGAATACAAGAAAAAATTCCTGTCGGGAATTGTGAAGAGCTATTTTTCCGACTCATACAAAGAGATGGTCACCTTCTTTGCCCACGAAAAGAAACTGTCGGAGGAGGACCTGCGACAAATCATCGAAATCATCGAACGAGAGAACAGTTAATCCACTTCTCAGAAAAAACAATAGTCCATGAATTTGTTGTTCTACCTGCTGCAAGTACACATTGCACTCACCCTGCTCTATATCGCCTACCGGACACTCTTTGCTCGCGACACCCACTTTGTGGCCCGGCGGCTACTGCTCCTCGGCATGCTCTTGTTTACGGTCTCCTATCCATTCTACCGCATTCTGCCTATCGAAACCGCCTTGTCTGCCACGCTGCAATTCTCATTGCCCGAAGTACGGGTAGGACCGGGCACGGCATCAGACACAACCCCTTTCACCCCCTACACTTGGGTAGCATGGTGTTACACAGCCATCGTCTTGCTGCTGATGCTGCGCTCCACAATCGGAGTAATGTCCATTGCCGCGTTGCGAAAAAAAGGCAATCGGGTGCACCTCGAAGGAGAATCCATCATTGCTTGCCCCGACAGGATTCAGCCCTGCTCGTTTTTCAAGTGGATATTCCTGCCAGCCTCGGCCATCGAAAATCCCGCAATCTATACCCCGATTATCAAACACGAGAAAGCACATATCCGGCAAATGCATTCGATTGATATTCTGCTGGCCGAAACCTTCGCCGCCCTCTGTTGGATAAATCCCGTGGCATGGTTACTGCTGAAAGAAGTTCGGCTCAATCTCGAATACATGGCCGACCGCGCCGCGCTGGACCATGAAACCGAAAAGAAATCGTACCAATACCTGCTGCTCGACCTCGCTTGCTCCAAACCAAACCCGTCGGCGTCCTCGACAATACCCTTCAACCACTCATTCCTGAAAGAGCGCATCGCCATGATCAACCGGCACCACTCTTCACGCCTTTCGCTGTTCCGCTACCTGTTGGTCGCACCGCTCTGCCTCCTGCTGGTTATCGGAAGTCAAAGTTGCCGGGAGTCATCTCCGGCCAAAAGAGCTACAACATCTAATACGGCAAACACGCCTATCCCTTCGGAGAACATAACAGCCGATACCGCCACCATCGGCACCTCCCAAGAAGCGGTACTCGACGTTGCCGAGGTGATGCCCGAGTTTCCCGGAGGCATACAAGCCTTATATAAAACGATTTCACAAAACCTCAAATATCCCAAAGAGGCGGTCGATAGTCAAATCGAGGGACGGGTAGTCTTGCAATTCGTCGTTGACAAGCAGGGCAAAGTGACCGATATTCAAGTATTGCACGGCATGACTCCCGAACTCGACCAAGCCGCCATCGACGTGATGCATACTCTCCCCGCATGGCAGCCGGGCAGGCAGGACGGCAAGCCGGTGAACGTAAAATACACCCTGCCCATCAATTTCAAGCTCAAATAAAGCTATCCGACGGTAATCACATAACGACTGAAATTTAGAAAGGGGCCATGAAATGAAAACATGGTCCCTTTCAAATACGTTTGATCCTACGAAACAGGCAAGCCGGTCAATGCCGTTCGGTGCGTGACGCATCGATACGCAACAACACGAAAAGCAGAATCGTGAATCCCCACAACGACGAACCGCCGTAGCTGAAAAAGGGCAGCGGAATACCGATGACCGGACACAACCCGATGACCATGCCCACATTCACCGCAAGGTGGAAAAAGAGTATCGACACCACACAATAGGCATAGACCCGCCCGAATGCCGAGTGTTGCCGCTCGCCGATAGCGATGAGGCGGAAAATAAGCGTCACAAAAAGGAGTATAACTCCCACTGCGCCCCAGAATCCCTCTTCCTCGCCTATGGTGCAGAAGATAAAATCGGTATCCTGCTCGGGCACATATTTCAGTTTCGTTTGCGTACCGTTCAAAAAACCTTTGCCCCAAAAGCCGCCCGAGCCGATAGCAATCTTCGATTGATTCACGTTGTAGCCGGCTCCCCGCAAATCTTCCTCCATACCCAACGCCACTTTAATACGCATCTGTTGGTGAGGTTCCAATACCTCGTTAAAAGCATAGTCAACCGAGAACAGGAAAGCCACCGATACAATGGCGGTTGCCAAGATAGTGAGAAGGCGCAACGAATGGCTCGAAAAATAGAGAAACAACAAATAAAACGCCGTGACTACGGTCGCCCCGATACATACATAAAGCAGATTGACCGGCACATCGAAATAGAGCAAGGCTCCACATACGGCGGCTACTACCAAATAACCCGACATCAGGTAGCGGGCGGCCCTCTCGTTCTTTTGGTAAAACAACAGCATGCCCGCCACCACCAAAAGAATAAGGATAAACACCAACACCTCACCAGCTGCCACCGTACCCCACATGATACCCGAATACTTCACGGCAACGACAAAATAGACAACAGCACATAACCCGTAAAACAGGAACAGCCCCGACAACCCTTCGCGGTAAAGGACAAATATCAACGAGACGAAGACCAATGCCGACCCTGTTTCTTTTTGGGCGATAATCAAGACAATGGGCAAAAGGATAAGCAGTACCGCCCGCAACAGATCGCCCCGGTTCTTCAACGAAAATCCATACGTCCCGAACGAGCGGGCAAGGGCAAGGGCCGTGGCAAATTTGGCAAATTCGGCCGGTTGCAAACTCACCGGACCCAATACCAGCCAAGAGTGAGAGCCCTTTATATCGGGAGCCAAAAATATCGTGGCGACCAACAGCAAGAGGATAATCCCATAAAACAGATAGGCATACGTCTCGTACACCCTGAAATCGACCATCAATATCATAAAGGCCAATACAACCGAGAGGCCTATCCACATGAGTTGCTTGCCCGACCGTTCGGCAAAGTCGAATATGCTGGCATTGTCGAAGTCGTAACTGGCGGCATAGATACTCACCCACCCGCAGAAGACAAGGATCAGATAGAGGGTCACCGTCACCCAGTCGATCGACCGCCATATATTAGTGTTTCTTGACGCCACTGTATATAATCGTATTGGATTGCAACATACGTTCTTCCAGATATTTCCGTTCCGGTGCAATCTTCCGGTTCAGATACATCTCCATCATCAGGCTGCCGATGGGCACGCCATAAGTCGCCCCGAATCCGGCATTCTCGACATACACGGCAATAGCAATCTTGGGATCGTTCATCGGGGCGAATCCCATGAAAGCCGAGTGGTCTTTTCCGTGCGGGTTTTGTGCCGTACCGGTTTTGCCGCACACCTCTATCCCGGGAATGGCTCCGATGCGACAGGTTCCGCCGGTCACCGCCATGCGCATACCCTCCACTATATAATCGTAATAGTGTGAATCGATCAACGTGCGTTTCGGCGTGGAAAATTCGGCATTGACCGTCGTGTCTTGTATCTCCCGAATCAAATGGGGCGTATAATAATATCCCCGGTTGGCAATCGTCGCCGACAGATTGGCAATTTGCAACGGGGTGGCCAAGACCTCGCCCTGCCCGATGGCGACCGAGATAATGGTCAATGCGCTCCAACGGTTCTCGCCATATATCTTATTATAATAGTTGCTGTTGGGGATAAACCCGCGGCTCTCACCCGGCAAATCGACTCCCAACCGATAGCCGTATCCCATCGAGACCAAATAGTCTTTCCAGATATTGAAGGCCTCGGCGGCCGATTCATATTTCTTGCGGTTATCGATCATCGAGCGTAACCCGTAACAGAAAAAGGCGTTACACGAGGTTTGCAACGCCGGCATTAACGGCAGCGGAGAGGCATGGCCGTGACACCCTACCTTCAACCTTCCCGATACGAACCCATGATGGCACGGATACATCGTATGCTCGGTAATAATCCCTTCGTTCAAAAAGATAAGTCCCTGAGTAGGCTTGAACGTCGAACCCGGCGGATAGGCTGCCATAAGTGCCCTATCGTACAACGGTTTGTATTTATCCCTGTTCAGTTTCAGATAATTTTTGCCGCGCTCCCGGCCAACCAGCATAGAGGGGTCGTAGGTAGGGCTCGACACCATGGCCAAAATTTCGCCCGTAGAGGGTTCGATTGCCACGATGGCTCCTATCTTGTTCTGCATGAGTTTCTCGCCATAGGCCTGCAATTCGACATCGATCGAGAGTTTCAGGTTCTTGCCCGATACCGGGGCCACATCGTAACGGCCGTCTTCGTACCGTCCTTTTATGCGTCCATGGGCATCACGGAGCAAAATTTCCACCCCCTTTTCCCCTCGCAAGAAGGGCTCATACGAACGCTCTATCCCCAAATCGCCGGTATAATCGCCCCGCTTGTAATAATCGTCCTTCTCGATGTCCCGGGGCGATACCTCCCGGATATTGCCCAACACATTAGCAGCTACCGGATAGGCATACTGCCGAAGCATGCGGTTCTGGATAAAGAAGCCGGGGAACCGATAAAGTTTCTCTTGCAAGCGGCCGTAATCCTGCGCCGAGAGTTGGGTCATAAATGTCTGAGGGGTATAAGAGGAGTAGCCGGGATTCAACCTCGGATTTTTCATATCCTCCATGCGCTTGTCAAACTGTTCCCGGGTGATTCCCACCGTGTGGCAAAAGTCGAGCGTGTCGAACGGTTTCACCTCCCGCACAATCATCATCACATCGTATGCCGGTTGGTTGAATACCAACAACTTGCCATTGCGGTCGTAGATAAGTCCGCGCGAAGGATATTGGGTCTTTTTGAGGAATGCGTTTCCGTCGGCATACTGTTTGTATTCGTCATTCAGTACTTGTAACGAAAACAAGCGCACGATATAGATGCAGGCCACTACCAGCACGATACCGCCTATCACATACTTGCGTTTTGCCAGTTTATAATCTTTTCTCACGGCCCGACCTCGTTAAACTATCCATGCCCAATATCATAAGGAATGTCAGTATCGTACTGGCAAACACCCGAAGGGAAAGCCGCCCGACATTCAAAAAGCTCAACGACTCTATCAAAAAGAGTGTCAAGCAGAAACAGAACGAGAGCGTAAGGGTATAACGCACATACAACGACATGCCGAAACTGCGAATCGAGGGCGTCGCCTCGATATAATCTTCGCCCCGCGGCGTATAAAGGTTCAACACCGGTTTCCTCAAAACGGCCAAGACGACACACGACAAGGCGTGCATGCCCGGCGTGTTGCAGAACGTGTCGATAGTAAGCCCCAAAAGGAAAGCAAGAGTCATCACCCAGTTTACCGACAACGAAAGAGGCAGCCGCACGAGGAAATAGATATACAGGAACGGTATGGCCACCCCGAAAAGGTGTATGCTGTTTCCGACCGTAACTTGCAAAAATACCACTACGGCAAACAGGAGTATGTATCGTAACCAGTTACTCATACCGGGCCTCCTTCTCCAATTGGTCTTGTTCCTCTTTCATGCGGTTGGAGATGATGCGCACATATCCCAGACAGCCGAAATCGGGGCTCAACTTTACCCGCAAGGCATAGAAATTGTCGTCGCGCTGTTTTTTGTAATCGCTGATCACCCCGATCATAAGGCCTTCGGGGAATACCGACGAATAACCGCTCGTGATAATGGTATCGCCCGGGGCAAACTCGACATGCCGGGGCATCTCTTCCAAAACGGCATATCGGGGATTCACCGCGTCCCAAACCAACGAGCCGAAATAATCGCTTCCTTTCACTTTGCAACTAAGGCGCAATTTCGGATTCAAAACCGATAAAGCTACCGCATGGTGTTCGCCCACGACATTGATGATACCCACCACGCCATTTTGGTCCACGACACCCATCTCGGGTTTCACGCCATCGGCCCGGCCTTTGTCTATGGTAATATAGTTGTTGATTTGCGCCACACTGTTATTGACTACCCGAGCTACAATAAAATCATAATTGTGCATCACCGAGTCGGAGGGAATAGTATCGATCCCGATGGTTGAACGATAGTAATTCAACTGCTCTTTCAAATTAAGAACCTCCAATTCCAACTCCCCGTTACGCAACTGCAAATCCCGGTTTGCCGTGCGCAATCCCACATACGAAGAGAACTCCGATTGCAAATCGTAAACCACGACAGAAATCCGGTTCGCCGAAGAGAAATAGACGCTTCGTTGATAGGGATTACGCCCAAACAACAGGATACAACAGATCACCACATAGACAGCAAAAACTATCCATGAGCTATGCTTCCACAAAAAGTTGATCAAATTGCGCATCTCTTCGTCACGACTACCAACGACGAGTTACAAAAGCAATCTTACTTTTGTAACTCGCCTATTCTGAACAGACCGACTCAACCGCATCGGTTCATTATTTCACACTCTATTTATCGAATCAAGAAAGAGAACTGGTCGATATTTTTCAAAGCGACACCCGTACCCTTGGCAACGGCATGCAACGGGTCTTCGGCGATATGGAACGGAATGCCTATCTTGTCGGTCAACCGTTTGTCAAGGCCTCTCAACAGAGCACCACCTCCGGCCAGCCAAATACCGTTACGCACAATATCGGCATACAATTCGGGCGGAGTGTGTTCCAAGGCATTCAGCACGGCAGCCTCGATTTTAGAAATCGATTTTTCGATACAGTGGGCAATTTCCTGATACGAAATAGGCACCTCCATCGGCAGGGCGGTCATGCGGTTGGGCCCGTGAACGACATAATCTTCGGGGGGATTATCCAATTCGGTCAAGGCCGAACCTACATTGATTTTTATCAACTCGGCCGTGCGCTCGCCCACCTTTACGTTGTGCTGGCGTCCCATATACTCCTGTATATCGTTGGTCAAGTCGTCGCCGGCTACCCGTATCGAATTGTTCGAGACGATACCGCCTAACGAAATCACCGCGATCTCGGTCGTTCCACCTCCTATATCGACAATCATATTTCCCTCGGGTGCCTGCACATCGAGACCGATACCTATCGCCGCAGCCATAGGCTCATAAATCATATAGACATCGCGGCCTCCGGCATGTTCCGAAGAGTCGCGTACCGCACGAATCTCAACCTCGGTACTTCCCGACGGAATACCTATCACCATACGCAACGAAGGCGAGAACCAATGGCTCTTGGAGCTAACCATCTTCACCATGCCCCTGATCATCTGCTCGGCAGCATAGAAGTCGGCTATCACACCGTCTCTCAACGGACGTATCGTGCGTATATTTTCATGGGTTTTACCATGCATCAAACGAGCTTTTTCACCCACAGCCAACAACTTGTCGGTGCGCTTGTCCAACGCAACCACCGACGGTTCATCGACCACGATCTTATCGTTGTGGATAATTACCGTGTTGGCTGTACCCAAATCGATCGCAATCTCTTGCGTGAAAGAAAACAATCCCATATATGATTATTTTTAAGTTTATATTAGTGTTTGAAATGCCGTATTCCGGTCATCACCATGGCCATGCCGTTTTTATTGCAATACTCTACCGAATCGTTGTCGCGTACCGAACCGCCCGGCTGAATTACAGCGGTTACTCCTGCCCCATGGGCAATCTCCACACAATCGGCAAAGGGGAAGAAGGCATCAGATGCCATAACGGCGCCCTGCAAATCGAAGTCAAACGAGTGTGCCTTTTCAATCGCTTGTCGCAAGGCGTCAACCCGCGAAGTCTGGCCGATACCGCTGGCACAAAGCTGGCGGTTCTTGGCCAGCACGATGGCATTCGACTTACTGTGTTTCACAATCTTATTGGCAAAAAGCAGATCCTCTATTTCGGCAGGGGTCACCGCCTTTTCGGTCACTTGCCTCAACTCTTCGGGTTTCTCGCGATAGAGGTCCCGGTCTTGCACCAATACCCCGTTCAACAAAGAACGGAACTGACGGGCCGGAGCTTGGAACGGTTTCTGTACGAGAATAATGCGGTTTTTCTTCTGTTCCAAGACTTCGAGTGCTTCGGGAGCATACCCGGGAGCGATACATACCTCGAAGAAGATTTTATGCATCTCCTCGGCCGTCGCCTTGTCGATAGGACGGTTGGTAATCAGCACACCGCCGAAAGCCGAGACCGGATCGCCCGCCAATGCGGCATTCCATGCCTCTACCAGCGTATCGCGAGAAGCCAAACCACAAGCATTGTTGTGCTTCAATATCGCAAAGGTGGTTTCGTCGAACTCCGAAATCAACGACACGGCAGCATCGATGTCCAACAAATTGTTGTAAGAAATCTCCTTCCCGTGAAGTTGCTCGAACATCTCGTCGAAATTGCCGAAGAAAACGCCTTTCTGATGAGGATTTTCGCCATAACGGAGTGTCTTGGCATGATTGCCGGCATAACGGAAGGCAGAGCCTTCCCCTCCGTCGAAGTAGTTGAATATGGCGCTATCGTAACCCGACGATACGGCAAATGCCTCTTTGGCAAACCAACGGCGGTCTTCTATCGAAGAGTTGGCCCCCTTCTCTTTCAGCATCGCCAACAACGGGGCATATTGGGCTTTCGAAGCCACAATAACGACATCTTTATAATTTTTGGCAGCGGCTCTTATCAAAGAGATTCCGCCTATATCTATCTTCTCGATAATCGCACTCTCGTCGGCTCCCGAGGCCACCGTCTCTTCAAACGGATACAAATCGACTATGACCAGATCGATCGAAGGTATTTCATACTGGGCAATCTGCTGTTGGTCGCCTTCATTCTCCCGACGGTTCAATATTCCGCCGAAAACTTTGGGGTGAAGCGTCTTCACCCGACCTCCCAAAATAGAGGGATACCCGGTCAGATCCTCAACTGCACCGCAGGGGATTCCCAACGATTCGATAAACGACTGTGTCCCGCCGGTAGAGATAAAATTCACCCCTTCGGCATGCAAAAGTTTCAAAATCTCGTCCAAGCCATCTTTATGAAAAACCGAGACAAGTGCTGTTTTAATTTTCTTATTTTCAAGCATAAAGCATCGCACTATATTATTTGGCCACAAAAATACAAAAATATATAGGTTTTGCCTTGCATAATGTGTGAAAGTTTTCATCAAGTTGCAAATCTTTTCCTTTCGAATCTTTTCTACCACAATTCCCTATTTTTTCACAAACAAAAATACAACTGCAATTGTTATGGTTTTCTGATAACATAAACTCTTTAAGCATACAAAAAAGAGAATTATATGAAAAAACTATTTTTATTCTTTGCCATTCTTTTATTGGCAACGGTTTCCCTTTCGGCGCAAGACCGTACCATCACGGGGAAAGTAATCTTCGCTGACGACAATGAACCTATTATCGGAGCGACTATTCTCGTACAAGGTACTCATATAGGTACCAGTACCGACATCGACGGGAATTTTTCCTTGAAAGTTCCCTCTTCTGCCCAAAATCTCATCGTCTCTTACATAGGCATGGCTACCCGACAGATTCCCATCTCGGACCAAATGAATATCGTCTTGGAGAATGCCGATCATAAAATAGACGAGGTAGTGGTCACCGCCCTCGGCATGAAACGCGACCGGAAGGGGCTGGGCTATGCCGCCCAAGACTTGAAAGGAAGCGATTTGAACAAAGCCGGAAGCACCGGCCTGTCCGATGCCCTGCAAGGGAAATTATCGGGCGTGGACATAACCCCTTCGAGCGGTATGCCCGGGGCCTCGTCGCAAATTGTCATTCGGGGAGCCCGCTCGTTTACCGGAAACAACACTCCGCTTTATGTCGTCGATGGAATGCCTATCCAATCCACTCCCGACTTCTCGACCGGACAAAGTGTAACCGGTACCGACATTGCCGACCGCTCTATCGACATCGACCCCAACGACATCGAGACTATCAATATACTGAAAGGGCAGGCCGCGGCGGCTCTTTACGGCATCAGAGCCTCAAACGGAGTTATCGTGATTACGACCAAAAGCGGACGGGGTTTGGAGGCGGGCCGACCCAGAATCTCTTTCACCACCAACCTGAGTGCCGAGACTCCCTCGCGCGTTCCCAAGGTTCAAAAACAATGGGCACAAGGTTATTACAGCGAGAGTGAGAATGCTTTGCTTTTCAACCCCACGTCATCGATGAGTTGGGGCCCCCGCATCGAGGATCTGCCCAACGATCCCACTTATGGAGGGAATATAGCCTCGAAACTCAACAACTTCGACACCTCCGGCACACAAGGGCTTTATTATGTTCCCCAACTGGCACAGGCGGGAGAAAACCCGTGGGTAACGCCACAGGTTTACGACAACATCAACGACTTCCTCGGTACCGGCTTCACGTTCAACACCTCGCTCAATATCAGCCAAAAATTCGACAAAGGCAACTACTCTTTCGGGATAGGTACTGCCAACCAAGAGGGTGTAATTCCCTCTACCGGGCTTACCCGCTACTCCATCAGGGGTATGGCCGAGGTAAACCTGTCGAAACAGTGGAAAACCGGCTTCTCGGGTAATTTCGTTCGGAACAACATCGACAAAGCACCCACCGCCAACACGGGCGTACTGGCCACGGTATATGGAGCTCCGCCCAGCTACAATTTGAAAGGGATACCCTATGCCCTGCCCGAGGACCCTTATACTCAAATCAGTTACCGCTCGTTGGTTTTCAACAACCCCTATTGGGCGACCAAGAACAACTCTTTCAACGAGAACACCCACCGTTTTTTTGGGAATACCTTCATCGAATATACCCCGCAAATCGATTGGGGAGAGGATAAAAAACTCTCTACAAGATGGCAAATCGGTATCGACGCCTATACCTCGCACTACAAGAACATCTACGAATACGGCACGCAGGGACAGAGCGGAAGCATCGAATCGAACGGTGTCACCAATCTCATTTTCAACTCGCTGTTTACGGTCAATTATGAAATGGACCTTTCGGAAGATTGGGCACTGACGGCCATGGTCGGGAACGAAATCAATCAAGAAAACAAATCGATTTACGAGGACTACGGGCAAGCATTCAACTTCGGCGGGAATCCGACCATACAAAACACGGCCATACAAAGCACCTCGACAACCGTATCGAGGGCCCGCACCGTGGGATTTTTCGGGAATGCCACTTTCACATGGAAAAACCAACTGTTCCTGAACCTCACCGGCCGTGAGGACGTAGTATCGACCATGCCGAGAGGCAACCGGGCGTTTTTCTACCCTTCGGTCTCGGCGGCCTATGTGCTTACCGAAATCGAGGCTCTACGGGGAAACCCCATTCTCACCTTTGCAAAAATACGGGGCTCTTTCGCACAAGTGGGGCAAGCCGGGAAATATTATACCGACTTCTACGTGAAGCCTAACTACTCGGGTGGGTTTTGGAGCAATCCACCGGTCATCTATCCATTAAACGGGATTACTGCGTATGTACCCTATGCCGAATTATACGACCCCCAATTAAAACCGCAGAATACCAATTCATTCGAGGCGGGATTCGACATTCGGCTCTTCAACAACCGGTTGTCGGCCGACTATACCTTCTCCCGGCAGAACATCAAGAACCAGATATTCCCGGTTCCTTTGGCCGGTTCGACCGGAGCGTCGCAATACCTTACCAACGGCGGCAAGATACACACCAATGCCCACGAAATCAATTTGAGCGGTCAATTATACTCTTCTCAAGACATCACATGGGATTTGGGAGTCAACTTCACGATTATCCGCAACAAAGTGGACGAACTGGCTCCGGGTGTGACCAATATCTTCCTCGGCGGGTTCGTGACTCCGCAGGTAAGGGCCGGAGTAGGCGATTATTTCCCCGTCATTTACGGGACCGCCTTCCGCCGTGACGACCAAGGCAGGATACTCGTAGATGAAAATCCCGAGAGTTCGACCTACGGCATGCCGCTGGCCTCGGGCAATCCCCAAGTCATCGGCGAGTGTGCCCCCGATTTCACCATGGGGATAAACACCTCGTTTCGCTATCGGCGATTTTCGGTCAATGCCACCTTCTCGTGGAAACACGGGGGCGACATGTACTCGGGTACAAATGGGTTGATGGACCTGTACGGGGTCAGCGAAAAGACCCAAGACCGAACGACGCCCTTCATCTACCCCGGCTATAAATCCGACGGGACACCCAACGACATCGTCCGCGGCGGAGCCGATGATGCCGGGGCTTACCAGACTCTCTACTCCGACGTCTTGGGCAATATCGACGAGTCCTATATTTACGACGCCTCTTTCTTCAAGATGAGAGACCTTACCGTAAAATATCAACTTCCCCGAATCGGCATCTTCGACCTATCGGTTTTTGCCTTTGCGCGCAACGTACTGATATGGGCCAAAATGCCCAACCTCGATCCCGAGTCGTCTCAGGGTAACAACAACATGGGCGGTACATTCGAGCGTTTCTCCATGCCCCAAACATCGAGCTATGGCGGCGGATTGACCGTAAATTTCTAATTTCTCAAACAAGATACTGACATGAAAAAAATAATATTTCCCCTCTGCTTAATCGGGTTACTGACAGCCTGTTCCGAGGATACCATGGATCGGCTGAACCGAAACGAAAACGATCCCGAAGATGTCCCTTCCCGATTCCTTTTCACCGATGCCGAAACCGCATCGGCGGTCAACGTCGTCTCCGGAGAGTTTGCCTTCTACACCGGGGTGTACATGGAGCAACAGGCCGGGATATACAACCAAATGTACAATGCCGAAATGAGGCTCTCAGAAATTTATTCATCAACCACATTCGACAATACATGGGACAACACCTACGCCAACCTCAGGTCGCTCAAAATCATACGGGAGCGATGTGCCGCCGGCGGGAAAGAGGCCGGTTCCAACCGATTATTGGGTATGGCCGAAGTTCTCACCGCTCTGAACCTCGCCACGCTCACCGACTTAATGGGTGATATTCCGTGGAGCGAGGCGTTGCAACCGGGCGTGGTTTATCAACCGAAACTCGATAGCCAAGAATCGATCTATAAAGATATTTTTGCGTTGCTCGACGATGCCATCGCCAATCTGCAAAAAGAGGACCTCGCCACACTCACTCCGGTAGGAAGTCAAGACCTCATCTACGGGAACCGGAGCGAAGACAAACAAGCCGAATTGTGGATTAAAACGGCCTACGGATTGAAGGCTCGCTATACACTCCGACTCTCGTATCGAAATCCCGAGTATGCCGATGCCATTGCCTTTGCCGACCAATCTTTTGCCTCGGCCGACGAGCAGTGTGCCTACCGTTACGACGGCAGTACGTCCATAAATCCGTTTTATGCCTTTTACATCAACCGTCGCTATTTCGGGGCCAGCAAAAGCCTGCACCAAAAACTCACGGAAAGGAACGACCCCCGCGAAAGTGTGTTTTTCAAGCCCTATCCCGGGACCGGCCAACTCGTATTCGCCCCCAACGGCTCCCCCGAACAACGGCAGGGATATTACGGCGTATCGGGACTGTTGTCGCCTACGCGTCCCACCCTGCTCCTCAGTTATCACGAATTACAGTTCATCAAGGCCGAGGCCCAAACCCGCTTGGGACTTACCGGCGACGCTCTATCCTCACTCTACAATGCGGTTTCTGCTGCATTTGTCAATGTGGGGCTGACAACCGAACAAGCAGCCGACTATTTCCAAGCCGAAGTCCTTCCCCGCTTCGAAGCCGACCCGATTGCCGAAATCATCAACCAAAAATATTTGGCCTGCTACGAAGGTGAAGTCCTCGAAGCTTATAACGATTACCGGCGGCTCTCGGCAATGGGCGAAACTGTTTTGAAACTCGACAATCCTCTGCCCTTCCCCTTGCGGTTGCCCTATGGCAACAGCGATGTCGTGAGCAACAACAACGTAGCCAACGCTTACGGGAATGGCGACTATGTCACTACCGAACCGGTATGGTGGGCCGGGGGAACCCGATAAATTCGACTCCTATTTTACAAACTGTTCAATGTAACTCGATATGAAAAAGACTGGGATATTCTATGGCTCCACCACCGGGACCACCGAATGCGTAGCTTCCCGACTGGCCGAACTGATGCACGTAGAGAAAACCGACTTACATGATGTGGCCCAAAGCAAGCCATCGGAAATTGCCAAATACGACTTGCTGTTATTCGGCTCCTCCACATGGGGGAACGGCGACTTGCAAGACGATTGGTACGACTTTCTCGACGGAATCGAGGCGCTCGACCTCAATGACAAAACCATCGCGATCTTCGGTTGCGGAGACCAGTCGATGAGTGAAACTTTCTGCAATGCCGTAGGGACGATTTACAAAAGGCTGCAAAAAACAGGGGCCCGTTTCTGCGGAGCTTTCGAGGCCGGAGACTATACCTTCGACAAATCATCGGCCTTTATCGACGGGCATTTCATCGGGCTGCTCATCGACGACGTAAACGAACCCGAGAAGACCGAAAATCGGTTGAACCATTGGGCGAAACTGTTGCAAAAAGAGTTTGCATAACAACGATAGAAAGCTACTTGACGACATACCACCTCGACGACCATGCCTCGGACAATGACATTCAAATCTGCCGGTCCGGGACATGGTCTATTTTCGTTCCCGCCTCGGTCCATTTAACCAGCGAAAGCTCGGCCGGACGGTTGAATCAACGATTTTTCCGCATGGTATATCGGCTGATTCCCAAACTCTCGTAACTCCGCCGCAACTCCTCGTCATTATCCGAAATGACCAACAGCCTATCGCCGGGTTGTAACTGGGTGTGCCCTTTGGGGACGAAATATTGCGTATCGCGCTTGACCATGACCACCAACGTATTGTCGGGCAAAGAGAGGTTCAACAATTTGTTCCCACCGGAGAGCGATGCTTCGGTCAACTCGATTTCGCTCATGGCCGATTTAATCTCGTCGGGCAGAGCCACATTGAAAATCTCTTTCTCCTCACTCTTGCCAATCAAGCCCAACCAACGGGCCATGGCACTCACCGTAGTCCCTTGGACCAACAGCGATACGATGGTCACAAAAAAGACCACATTGAAAATCATGCGTGAGTTGGGTATCTCGGCCGACATGAGCGGATAAGTCGCAAATATAATGGGAACAGCCCCGCGCAACCCCACCCACGAAATATAAACCCGGGCCCGAGCCGAAAACTTGCGAAACGGCAACAAACAGGCGAATACCGAAATAGGACGGGATACGACAATCATAAAAATGGCAACCAGCAGGCTCACTCCTGCCACAGCAGGGAGCTCCGACGGATTCACCAACAACCCGAGGGTCAAGAACATGACAATTTGAAACAACCATGTAAATCCGTCGAAAAAGGTAGAAAGGCTACGTTTATGTACCAGTTTGCGGTTCCCTACGACCAATCCTGCGATATAGACAGCCAAATAACCATTCCCTTGCAAAAGGTTCGTAAAGGCAAAAACAAAAAAGACACAAGCCAAAAGCAATACGGGATAAAGCGACTCATTGGGCACATTGATACGGTTGATAATCCAGACAATCGCATAACCCAACGCAAAACCGGCAGCGGCTCCCACCGCCAGTTGCATAAGAAGCAATACGGCAGCGTCGGCCCAATCGACCGTGCCGATCTCGATAACCTGTATCAAAAGCAAAGTAAGCATATAGGCCATGGGATCATTACTACCGCTCTCCAATTCGAGCGTAGGCCGCAACCGTTCTTTCAAAGAGATTCCTTTCGACCGCAATATAGAGAAAACCGAAGCCGAATCGGTCGAAGACATCACCGCAGCCAACAACATCGATTCAAGCATACCCAACTGGAAATCTCCGGGGAGGAAATCGGTGAGAGAATAGATAAAAAAACCGGTGATCACGGTTGTCATCAAAACGCCCAGCGTAGCCAACGTCACGCCCGGTGCGAGGACAGGCCTTATCTCGCGATAATGCGTATCCATACCTCCCGAAAAAAGTATGATACAAAGGGCTACCGTACCGATAAACTGCGCGATTTGGGGACTGTCGAAATGAATCCCGAACCCATCGGACCCGGCAAGCATTCCCACACCGAGAAACAACAACAAGGCAGGGACTCCAAAACGGGCCCCGGTTTTCCCCACAAGTACACTCAGAAACAACAATATCGCTCCTACCAACAACACATTTTCGGGACTTATAACCATAAAACTCTCTTTTTCAAAAAACAACTATTCATTCTTTTTCGAGGGACAAAGATAGGAAAAGGCGAGTGCAGAGGCAAACGAAAACGAAGTTCTCAAGTTTGGCTATGCCGAGCCGCATCCTATGTTCGCAGTATGCAAAGATAGCGAAAAGCGAGTGCAGAGACAAACGAAAACGAAGTTCTCAAGTTTGGCTATGCCGAGCCGCATCCTATGTTCGCAGTATGCAAAGATAGCGAAAAG
>CALUJQ010000011.1 GCA_944320995.1 uncultured Barnesiella sp.
GGGATATAAGAGTTCACCTCTTTTCCGTTGGTCAAACGCACACGAGCTACTTTACGCATGGCAGAGTTAGGTTTCTTAGGAGTCGTCGTGTAAACTCTCACACAAACGCCACGTCTTTGAGGACATGAATCCAATGCGGGAGATTTACTCTTGTCTTCCAATACAACCCGTCCTTTTCTTACTAATTGTTGAATCGTAGGCATTTTTTAGAACTTTTTTAAAAAAATCTTTTACTTATAAATTCCTTTTATTTTCTCTTAGTCCAAGACACCAAAATTGGCCATTACTTTCACACAATCAACCGATTATATAAAAATATTGACCTTTTACAGCATCAAAAGTGGTGCAAAGATAAACACTAAATCATTAAAAACCAAACGTATTGGGATTATTTTTTAGCTTTCTATCTTTATGCCACAAATAGACTCAATCGGGATATTATTTTCAGAAGCCCTATTCAAACGGCTCTATTTCCTCAAACCGGAGGCCCTTCATATCTTTCTCCGAAAGCAACATATCCTCGGGCTTGACGGGCCATTCCACCCCCACGCGAGGGTCGTTATACAACAGCGTTGCCTCGAACTGCGGAGCATAGACATTATCAACCTTGTAACAAAATTGTGCAGTTTCGCTCAACACAGCAAAACCGTGGGCAAACCCGCGAGGGACAAATAGCTGCCGTTTATTTTCATCGGACAATTCCACTCCTATATATTGCCCGAATGTGGGCGAAGAGCGGCGCAAATCGACGATCACATCATACACGCGTCCTTCGGTCACCCGCACCAACTTGGCTTGCGACCACTCACCCCGTTGGAAATGGAGACCCCGAAGTACCCCATAACTCGATCGTGACTCGTTATCCTGTATAAAATCGACCGGCCCGATGTATTTGTCGAAAAGTTCCTTTTTATAACTCTCCATAAAATAACCACGGCTATCGCCAAACACCTTCGGTTCTATCACAAAAGCCCCTCTTAATTTCTGTTCTATAAACTTCATGACTGTTATTTTTTTACAAAAATACAAAATGGCAAGCACAGAAACAAAATGGACGCGCAATTTTCATGTATCGGTTACATCCAACCTTTTGCCTTTTATCCCTCCGATATGCAATCGAAATATGTATATTTGTAATCCTGTTTTTAATATACTGTTTCTATGCGTGCCTATACATATATCGAACCGGGACGTTTTGAATGGAGAGAAAAGCCCAAACCCGAGTTGCGTGATTCACACGATGCAATCGTACGAATAACCCTAAGCAGTATCTGTACCAGCGATTTACACATCAAACACGGTCATGTACCACGGGCTATTCCCGGCATAACGGTGGGGCACGAGATGGTCGGCATCATAGAATCCGTAGGGCCCGAAGTTGTCTCGGTTGCACCCGGCGACCGGGTAACTGTAAATGTAGAGACTTTTTGCGGAAAATGTTTTTTTTGCCGCCACGGCTATGTAAACAATTGCGAAGCTCCTGATGGCGGCTGGGTATTGGGTTGCCGCATCGATGGCGGTCAAGCCCCGTATGTGCGCGTTCCTTATGCCGACACCGGACTTACCCCTATCCCCGAAACTGTGAGCGACGAGCAGGCCCTGTTTGTAGGCGACATCTTGTCCACCGGCTTTTGGGCCGCACGTATTTCCGAGATTACCCCCGACGATACGGTATTGATCATCGGTGCCGGGCCCACCGGCATCTGCACTTTGCTGTGTACGATGTTAAAAAATCCCCGACGTATTATCGTCTGTGAGAAATCGCTCGAACGGGCAGAGTTTGTACGCAACCACTATCCCGAAGTGTTGGTTACGACACCCGACGACTGTACAGATTTTGTCCTTGCAAACAGCGACCACGGAGGCGCCGATGTCGTTTTGGAAGTAGCCGGAGGCGACGACACCTTCCATTTGGCTTGGAAATGTGCACGGCCCAATGCCATTGTCACCATTGTGGCCCTGTATGACAAACCGCAAATCCTGCCTTTGCCCGATATGTATGGGAAAAACTTGGTCTTTAAGACCGGCGGCGTAGATGGTTGCGACTGTGCCGAAATATTACGTTTAATCGAAACCGGCAAAATAGACACCACACCTCTTATTACTCATCGGTTTTCCTTGGAAAACCTCGAAGAGGCATATCGGGTATTTGAGTCCCGAGAAGAGGGAATCATCAAAGTAGCCATAAAAGGAGAATAACCCGATACGACACAGACAACTACCGTCAAAGCAGGCGTTTCAACTGCAACGACAAGGAAAGTAACTTCCACACCTTCACTGGATCCGAGAAAACACCTCGCTCCATACTTTTCCAAGCCTGCTCCAAACGAGGGAAATCGAACCACTCCGATACCCGAGCGTATCGCAAATCCAAAACGGCCTCATCGGCCCATCTCTTTAATTCCTCAGGAAAGTCATACAACCCCTCCGGCTCTTGCTTCGGAGCCAACCTTACTCTCTCGGAAAGCAAAGGCGTAACGATTCTATCGGAGAACCACGCTTTCCGATTTTTCCCCGAGGGTGAGCCTTCGGCCAAAGCAAAAACGATTTCGAGCAAATTATGATTCAAAAATGCATTCCTTATCTGAATTCCATAATACATGCTCATTTTATCGGCACTCCTTAACAAATGGGGCACACGTTCATAACACAAATCAAAAAATCTCAAATTGTCATTTTCCGAGTCGAACAAATGTCGATACACGGGTTTGCGAGCCAACTGCCGGAACTCGGCAGAAAGAATCTCCGACGGGGCCAAAGGCGTAAACCGGTCTCCCGGCAACAAAGCTCCGCCTAAAAAGTGATAAAGCCCCCAGCCTCCACTCAATACCCCGACACCTCGCTTACGCATAACCCTGAAAAAAGCCGAGAACGTAACCATATCCAACCCATCGACAGGTTCCTCCTGCCACCGTGTCAAATAATCGAGTTCTTTCAGCAACATCAGTTTCGTAATCTTCACCTGCTCCATCGGGAGCGGAGTTTCCGACAACATATCGGCGCTCCACAACACGCTGCTACGATGCAACTTACCTCGATAGTGCATGTAGCTTTTCAAATACTTCGGCGTTCGTTCCCCTTTCATCAGGGCAAGATACAATGCAGATTCCAGACTCCCATTCAACGAAAGGCCTTTCGACATCTCACCCATAAGGCTATACCCCACACTCCGCTGCATTTGTGACAAAAAGAATTCCGACAAACGCTCGGGAGACTCTTCGCTCCAACGCGCTACCCGTTTTTCAAATTCATACCACCGCTTCTCGACAAGCGAATAGCCATTGTAGTGTAATAAAAAACCGGGAGGAAGTTGATGAACTCCCTCCCAAAATGTTTCATACGGAGAACCATAGGTAGAATATGCCAGATAACTCGCCCAACGCTCGGCCGACAACAACGGGCGGATTCCCCCTGCAAACAGGGCATTTATCTCCGAAGCAAAAAACAAATTGCCCCGCTGTGTGGCATAATACAACGGTTTTATCCCAAAACGGTCACGGCAAAGCAACAAATCTTCGGAACGATAATTATATATGACTACCGAGAAATAACCCTCAAACCGGGAAAAACAATCGTCGCCCCACCGATCGTATGCTTTTGCAACGACTTCACACATGCCCCGGGTCGAAAAAACGTAATAATTTTCAAGTTGTTTCCGTACATCCTCATAATTGAATATCTCCCCATCGAGCATAACGACCTGTCCGGTAGCTACATCTTCAAAAGGTTGTCTCGGCGCCACCGCCGAATCAATCGTTTTTTTGCGGTTATGCATCAATCCCACCCGGGCATCGACAAAAGAAGAGACCCAACAATTAGGAGCCTCTTCCCCACGGTGATTCTGCGCCTCAGACATGCGGAGCAGAACTTGCTCCAAAAGTTCAACTTCTCCCACAATCCCCGACAAACCGCACATAATCTTCCACCTCCTGTTTTTAATTTTTATCCAAAAGGCTCGGCTCACAAACCCGGTGAAACAATTCACCCAAAGTCTTCGTACATGAAAAATCTTCCGGCGTAACCTCTACATGATACTCCTCTTCAAGCATCATAGCCAAAGAGACTTCAAACAAAAAATTCCACTCCTTCAATCCTTTATAACTCGTATCCAGAGTTACCGACTCCCGATTGGTGCGATACAACATATCGGCGACCAACTGTACAAAACGATTCTCTTCCATATCTCTTTTTTTGCATAAACGACTATTCAACATCATTTGTTCAACCGATCGGATACTACAATACGAAACGCAAAAAAAAGAATAGAACTCCTAATATTTTGATTTTACATAAGAATTACACTACCTTTGAAGTACGATAAATACATTCGATTATGAAAAATATCATTCTTTTTGACAGCGATCAACAGCACCACGAACTCTTGCCACTGGCTTTCACTCGCCCAGTCTCGGACATTCGCATAGGAATCCTCACCATACGAGAAAAATGGGAACGCTACCTCCCCGGCAACTATTCCTATTTGACCCCCGAATACATGGCCGCCAAATATCCGGCCTCATACACTGACGACAATCTATTCGTGGCCGGCCACATCCTCCCCGACAATTCGTTGACAGGACAAATCGCCGAACTGAATCCCGGCGAAGCCCTCCTCCACGACGCAGAACTTATCGCATTCAGAGGGAGTGAAACCAACTTCCACGACCAACAATACACCCATACAATCGCTTGCACACAAGAGCCCCATTGCATCAGACATCTTTATGACATCTTCCTGCAAAACGGAGAATGTCTTGAAGCCGACTTCAAACTGATTACCGCCGGCCGTACCAGCGAAAAACTAAGTGAGTCGAACCGCATCATCGGCGACCCCTGTTTCCCCGACGGTACCCCCAAAATATTCTTGGAACCGGGAGCCCGGGCCGAATGCGCCATCTTCAACGTGACTAACGGTCCCATATACTTGGGAGCCGATAGCGAAGTGATGGAAGGGAGTTGTATCCGTGCCCCCTTCGCTTCCTGCGAACACGCCGTAGTCAACATGGGAACCAAAATCTACGGAGCTACCACCCTCGGTCCTTACTGCAAAGTAGGCGGCGAGTTGAACAACGTGGTGATGTTCGGCTTCTCCAACAAAGCCCACGACGGATTCCTCGGCAATGCCGTCATAGGCGAATGGTGTAATTTGGGTGCCGGAGCCGTTGCCTCCAACCTGAAAAACGATTACAGCGAAATAAAACTGTGGAACTATCCTACCCGCCGATTCCTGCGTACCCACTTGCAATTCTGCGGGCTCATCATGGGCGACCACTCCAAAGCCGGTATCAACACCATGTTCAACACCGCTACGGTCGTAGGTGTAGGCGTAAACATACACGGGGCCGGATTTCCCCGCAACTTTGTCGCCTCGTTCAGCGAGGGTGGGACCGCCGGATTTACCGACGTGCAACTACCTAAATTCTACGCCATCGCCGAGAAGATGATGGCTCGCCGCGGCCGCATATTGACCGATGCCGACAAAACAATTTTCGAAGCTATTTACAACCAAGCCGAACAATTGAAATAACTCACCATTTGCAGAAGTACCAAACGGACAACATCTTAATGAATACCTTATAGAACAGAGGGAGCACTCCTGCGGAGTGCTCCCTCTGTTCTATCCATGATAGACGGAAAGACAAACAAATCCCGTCTATGCGGCTATTCTTGATTTGTAAAAAAACAAAGAGGCCATATCGGTTGATACCGATATGGCCTCTCCAATGAAGCCGATTATGATATTAACGTTGTGTCACGCAAAGTTTAGCGACCTTGGCCGATGTCTTCACGATATAAACCCCTTCGGGTACGGCCGACATCTCCATACAGATCGTTCTGTCGCCATTCGACACGGTCGCAGCAATCATACGACCCGAGAGATCGTAAACAAATACAGGCTCGCCGGCATTGAGGCCGGTAATATAAATATTACCTTCGGCGGCCGTAATGTTCACACCATCGTTATCAATATCGTCCATACCGCTTGTCATGACGCGAACGACATTCGATCCTACCTCGCAATAACCGGTATACACGGCTTTGACTTGATACTCATAATAACCGGTTCCTTTATCGCCTCGGTCGAGATAAGTCGTTTCCGATATAGGCTCATCGGTCAATTTATCCCCGTTGCAATAGACATTGTACCCGTCAAAAGCGAAGAGCGACGATGAAGTTTCAGCAACAGAGAGCGTATGCAATTTTTGTCTTGCACTTGCTTTCGCTCTGGGAGCGATGAAATCGGGCAAAGCCAGCGATTCGGCCGTAGCAACAGGCGAATTGGCATAAGCTCTGAGCAGCAATGTGATATTCCAGTTGCCATCTATATCATTATCGGTAAGCGTTTCCCAAGTCACGCCGTCGGCCGAATAGAGATCGCCGCGTCCGGTCCGAGCAGGACCCTCGTCATAGCCGAGCGGTACCGAGATTTCATTATGTTCCACATAAATTACCACTCTGAGCGTACGAGCCGGATTGATTTTAAGCGGAGATTCAAGCGTTATGGTATTGAAACTATATTGCTTGACACTTGGCACATACTGCATACGTACCAAATCGGTTCCTTCATAAACAAGGAGGAACATCTGATCCGGTATCTGGTTCACATAAACCTCGACATCAGAAAGCGAAAGCGATGCATAAGGTGCGAGTTCACTGGAAGACCATTGTACACCGGCAAAATACTCACCTCCACTGGGAAGACCGGCAGCATCGTGAACCGTACCGCTATGCCACTTCAAATTCACGGCATCGCCCAAAGCCGGGGCACTCCAATTAAGGCGTAACCCTTCGTCCTCCCTTTCGACAGAGAGATGGCCCGGGGCTTGGAAATTGTTGCTGTAATCGACATCGATCGTTACCTCGGGCGACAGCTCGCTCACAGCCGAAGAGTTATACAACGCACTCACTTGATATTTATATGTTCCCGGCAACAGGTTATAATCGGTATAACTTACCGATGCCACGGCTTCGGTATTGAGTTTCTCTCCGTCGCGATATATATAATATCCATGTATCTGTCCGAGAGATTCGTCGCTCATCGATATGGCATCTATATACTGTACCGGATCTCCAGCCACATGTTTAAGAGCCACACAACGTACCGATGCCGGGAATGTAAATGTCGATTTCTGCCAAGCCTCGGTCGTGGAAACCGATGCATATTGTACAAAGTTTTCCATCAACATCGTTTCTTCGGTCGTGGTATAAACCACAATACGTCCCGAGCCTTGACGGTCATCGGCATTACGGGCGACAAACGAGAATATTCTGTCGGCGTCATCGGTATGTTCTATCGGGATAAAGAGAATAGCCTCATCGGCCGGAGCAGAGGCAATCGACCGCTCTCCCTCGTAAGCCGTAGCCGATGTAACCTTCCACGAATCGTTTTGGTTGGTCCAACCCTCATGCGAGAAGGGGTCGCCATCGGCAATATCTTCGGCACTTTCATAAATATCGGCTTCGACAGTTGCCGGGTCAACAAACGAAATATTCACATTATACCCACAAGTTGCCTGCACAACTTTCACATCGGTAGGAACAGCCGCCTCGGCCACCTCGTTGATAACCACTACCGCTTCGGGCGAAAGGGCCGATACCGACCCGTCGATATAAACCGTCTGTACCGAATATTTATATTCACCCGGTTCGGTCTCCTCGGTTTCAAAAGCACGATACTTGATCGGGGCTTCATTAACCTGACTTCCGTTGCAATACACATTATATCCTTCTACACCTTTAAGTTGAAGAGTCCCGGGATCCAAGAAGACGAAACGGGGCGTACTGAGATCTTGTACCAAAAGGGCCAAGAAGGTCAATCCGTTGGGCTGTTCTACGACCGACATCCCGCCGGCACTCATACTCGAGTTGAGACCCAACTCGACATATTCACCCAAATCGTAAGTCGCGATGAGGTTGTTCGTCTCGAGATCATAAAGAGTCAAGACATAATGACTCTCATATCCCTGTTCAAAAGCATAGAGCGTTCCATTGAAATAGGCTGTTCCGGCAGCGCCTTTATAAGTCGGGCCAGAAGCGAGCTTTCCTCCCCGCTTGTTCACAAAGATACTCGACTCCCAGTCACCAACCTCAAAACCACCACGCCCGTTATCGAGCTCGGGGATATAAGCAATATGCCGTGCAATCTCCGATATGGTAAGAGTCTCCACAACAGCCTTTTGTGCCATATCTATCTTGTAGATACAAGACTCCAAGGTAGTTGCATAGAAATATTCGCCATCATATGCAATGTCCCATATTCCATCTTCAATGTCTCCGATGACGATCGATTCGATAAACTCGCCATCGAGCGAATATTTGTTAATGGCCCCTGCCGTAGAATAGAGCGAAGAATAGATGTATTCACCGTCTGAAACAATGGCCAACTCGTTAGGAATGTATCCTCTGAACTGATTCACATACTCGGGATAACCAGCTTTGGTCGTTACCTTGAATGTATTCAGGTCGACCGGGAAATTCATTTCGCCCTCAACCGGATAATTCCAGCGCAAGCGAACTGTACGATTCAACTCTACATCGGCTGCCACTTGCGACGGCGCTATCGGTTGTCCCAATTCCAATATCTCGGCTCGGGACTCCGATGAGAATGCCGACTCTCCACCCGAAGCATAGACCGATTTCACGGCATACACATATACTCCCGGCTCTGTCAACTCATCGACATACTGGGTATCGGTAACGAGTTCGCCATTTATCTTTACTTTGTCGCGATAAATATTATATCCTGCCGGAGCCTCCTCCTCGTCCGAAGCCGGAGCAAAATGAGCAGCAATATTAAGGTTACCCGTACCACAGCCCATACGACGGCAAGTCGTCCAGTTTACACCATCGGTAGAGATGATATTACTCATTCCCTCGACAGCCGTATCGTCGTCCATACCGATAGGCAAAACGCCGGCATCATGAACAACAAGGAAAGATACCATATATTCATGCCCGCGCTCAATCGTCACAGGGGTATTCAATGTAAACGTATTGAAATCTCCATAAACGACACTTGTCAAATCGAGAGTTTGGTTTGTTACAATTTTCCCATCTTTAAATATTCTCAACGACAACGCCGTACAAATATCATTTATGTAAACATCGACCTTGTCAAGCACCATACCCCGGTATTCTTTCAAATCGTCCAACGACCATTTTACTCCGGCAAAGAAATAGCCACCATCGGCCAGTCCTACTCCCGTACTGAAAACGCCGTCGTCATACCGAAGAACGGTCTCAGATTGTCTGATTTCTCCGGGTTCTCTCCACGACAAAGAGACGGTCTTGTTCTGCGAAACAGATGTCGTCAAACCGGTAGGCGCAAAATAAGGAGCACCTACAAGCATATCGACATAGACCGAATCGGAGGGATTACTCTCCTGCTCACCATATAAAGCAGTAACCGCATAGTAATAACCACCCCTAATCACATTGGCATCTACATAGGAAAGTTCCGTAACCGGTGTGCTGTTGAGCTTCACACCATCGCGATAAACGTAATACCCCGAAGGGATAGAAGCCGATTCGCCGCTCTCCCATGCAAGATTTACATTTACATCATCGGTACATACTGCCGTCAGCCCCAAAGGGCGAGGCGTCGCACAGGGGCCAGTCACCTCATAACCCACCGTCAAGTTGCAATCGTCGGCAAGGTCAGGGATATTATATATTTCGAGGTTTGTACTATAACTTTCACCCACTACTCCGTTACGGGCATCGAAAGAGACTTTTATATCTTGTGTCTCGCCCGGTTGCAGGATTCCGGTCTTGGGCGAATAGGACAACCACTCGTCAACCCGGCAAAGCTCATATACATATATACGAGCCGGCGATTGCTCCATGATACCTACAAGCGAGAGAGTACCATCTACCAGACTGGTCGTGGTCTCTATACCGGCGCCATAAGTCATGTAGATATGCTGATAATCGGGCAAATCGGTCACCTCATGGCTGACAGAAGTAAGCCGACGAGTACTCAAATTATATTGACGAAGTACGATATAGTCGATTCCGTTATAACTCATCTCTTCATGGCTGAACCACAAATAAGGGCCTCCGGGAGTAACATCATCATAGGCCGAGCCGTAAACGTCCAAGTCTTCCGTGTCGGAAATCGATCTCGAACTTACAGTGATACGGCCCTCGCGATTGATACGGCATATCGTATTCGAAGCTCCGGCCCAAAACTCGTCACTACGCGGATCATACGCAATGTGAGCGATATTGATATTGGGATCGTCAACTATCGTGATCGTCTTAACCAACCGTTTGTTACGGAAGTCGAGCTGATAAATGGCATTGGTATCGTCACTCCCATAAAAATAGGTGCCATCGAATGCCATATCGTCGAGTTTATAATACATACCTTCTACTTCAAACTCTTCGATAAATTCTCCATTGCGATCGTATTTATAGAACTTGCCTATATTATACCACGACGAGGTATAGAAATAATCGCCGTCAAATACTACGGCCGATTGGAGGTCGCCCGAAGCATTGAAACTTTGTTGGAGTTTGAAACAATTCGAAGTGTCTCCCGTACCGGTAGCCGGCTTCTGCTCCAAACGCCACATGGCCTCTCCATCGCCCGTATTTGTAAGAGTGACGATTCCCTCAGCTTTTTCCTCCGCGACAAGCTCTTTGTGCAAATTGTCGGTCGAGAAAACAAGATTGGGACGGGTTACCGTTATCGTGTTATTATTGGGACCCGAAGCGAGGACGTCCCACTCTCCTTTATAAAGATTGTACCCCTCTACGTCAATGTTCACCGTATAATGATCAACCTCTATTTGGGAGAACGAGAAAGTACCGTCACTTCCCGAAACGACCGATTGACGAGCACCATTCTTACCGACAATCGTAACCGGGCAGTTGGCAAACGGTGCTCCGCCGGCTTCGATGGTAAGTTGTGCCGTAGTCCACTGCGGATTCCACACCTTTATGTCATCTACATACCAATAGTCGATATAACGGGCATCTGCTCCATGGGCGCGGAATCGTATCCTGAAAAGGTCATCGGTAAGATACGGGCTCAAATCCATCAACTCTTGTCGCCAAGGATAAGTCCCTTCATCGTTTAAGAACACCGCTACTTCGTTCCATATTTCATTGTCACAAGAGACCTCTACCGAGAGTGTGTCGCCCGTCTCACTTTGATAATTAAGCGTGCGCAAATCGAATCGCAAATAAGTGTTAGACCTATCGGTGGTATGCAATTCACGAGAAACAAGCGACTGCGAATAGTTGGTGAGCGACGAATATTGATATGCGGCACACGGATCGACTAAACCATAGGAATAATAGTCGAGACTCCATTTGCTGGCATTTCCCTTATCATCGACAGGAGTGGACCACTTGTCCTCATCGATAATCCATGAACTGAAATCATCTTCAAAAGGTAATAACCGAATATCAGGGACATTAATTGTAAGAGGTTCCGAATGAGCCGACTCACTATCATTCGCATAAACGGCCGAAACCTCATACGTATAATCGCCATAATCGGGGACCTCATCGACATATACCATTTCGGTTAATAGCTCCGTATTTATCTTCTCCGAGTTGCGATACAAATTAAACCCGATCAACTTATTAACAGCATTTGCTTTCGGACGTATTTGGTTGGTCCCGACAAACAAATCATCTATAAACAGCATGAATGCTTCATTGGAAACACAATTCACCGTGACATATTTTGCCTCTTTGGGAATCGTATAGCTTTTCAATGTCCATGCGGCCGGTACCTCTTCATAATCGCCTTCCGACACCCAAATAAAGTCCGAAACCAGCTTTCCCGTTGTGGAATATCCCACGCGAATGCGCTCCAATCCATACTTATCGGTATAGCTGCGGGCACGGAAACTTACTTGAAAATCTTCCGTAAAACTCAATTCCGGCGAAATAATATAATCATTGTTACTTTGATCTTGTGCGGCAAAAGAGACAAGCATCTTATTTCCCGAATAGGGTTTAGCGTCAGGATAATCGGCGATCGACGGAGATGTTTTCGCCACGTTAAAAACGATAAACGCCATTTTAGACCCTTGATTCGGGAAGGACGTTGCCGACCATGTATAGGTATTGGCATTATCCATGTCGAGATAATCCCACCCTACCGAGCCGGGCGAATTGACCACAAAATCCGAATGTCCCTCGAAGTCATCGAAATAACCGTCCATCGGCTCCGGGTTGTTCCATTGGAGCGTGATGGCCTTATTATCTATATCGACGACATGAAGGCCATCGGGGACTCCATCTTCGGTCCCGCTAAGCGACTGGCGAACAGGTGCCTCCCACGATTGAGCGGCAGGCGGTGGAGCAACTTGCTTGGGCTTCACTTTTTCCACACTGTCGTTGGCCAGCAAGCCGATAGCGGCCATAGACATCAATGCCAAAGAAAAATATCCGATATGTTTCATTGTTTATTTATCAATAATTATTTTACTATCACTTTGAAAATCTCACTGCCTCGGTTTCCCGACACATTCACAAGTATCACGCCTTTGTAACCTCCTAAGGCAAAACGGCAAGTCCCTTGATTCGATTCGCCGGCAAACAAGACTACACCGGCTACCGTCGCACACGTAACCTTGTCATCGCCTTGCAACCCGTCTAACATCACATAACCGTTCTCTGCCTTAATGTTAATGGCGGAATCTTCAACCTCTTCGACGCCCGACGGACTGTCGTAATAAACAGGCTCCGAGAAGTCGTAATAGAGTGCCCCGTCGCCCGCGGCTACCCGGACAGCATATTTCTTACCTTGCGAGAATTCGCCCGAGAAGGTCTCCTCGACAGTAATCGACGTCGCTTTTCCCGTAGTCCCCCCGGCCAGCACGTCCCACACATAGCCATCGTTATAGGCCAACGTAAGATAGCTTATATTCACCATGCGGCCTCCAAACTTACAGGTAAAACGCAATCGACGATACTTCTTGTCTTTTATATAGCTTTCCAACCTCACTTCCGAGCCTTCGGTATCTACCGACGATATGGTCGTAACAGCTCCCACTTGTTCCCATGTCGAGCCATCGGCAGTACCTTCGATCTTCAACGTACTTGTTCCCAACGGACCTCCCGAAGAGAGTATAAAGAGACAATTGGTAATCCCATCGGGGTAATCTCGTGTTTCCATAACCCCATCGCCGTAGAACGACAACGAGCCGGCCCGTGCATCGACATCGCCGGTCACGTTCTCCATATCGTTCAGGGGCACGAATACCATATTGTTATACACCTCGTCGGTAACTTCGCTAAATTCGAGATAATAAGAGGTGGCTTGCGGCACCGGTGTCCACTCTACATAGAACTTAGAGTTATTGAGCGTAAACGATGTGATTTGAGGGGTACCTAATTTTTGGGTCAAATAATATTCAAACAACCTGAGGTTGGTTTGCAGTTTTTTCGACTTGCATACCAATGCCAGATAAATCTCTTTACCGGCATACTCTTTCAGATCCACCTCTTCGGCAACCGCTTGGGAGAAACCATCGGCAAAAGAGAATCGTTTAAGCAAATGGAAATCCTCGATATTTTTTGACTGTGTCGATATATATACATCGAGATCCTCGACCGTAGTAGCTTCTGTCACCCCACGAACAAAATAGAATGCTCCGTTCTCGGGTACCAACATAC
The DNA here is from genome assembly GCA_944320995.1 of uncultured Barnesiella sp. Lineage (GTDB taxonomy): Bacteria > Bacteroidota > Bacteroidia > Bacteroidales > Barnesiellaceae > Barnesiella. The sequence goes on from CALUJQ010000011.1 coordinate 13,639, forward strand.
GGTTTGAAATCAACCAGTCATCGGCATCGTTCCAATAGTCGAACTGATACAAAATAGCATTGACCGCTTCGTCGTAAATCCACGTCGTCCCGTCGCCATTATTATCGACAATAGTCCAACAATCCAGCTCCCCGTTTGTCCACGACGAGAAATCGCCAATAAACGGAGCTACCATCATCTTGCACTCGGTCTTTACCGGGATAGCAGCCCCATAGACCACCGATTGGTCGGCCATAACCATATAGGCACGCACATTATACAGCGATCCCGGTTCGAGCGAATTGATCGTTGTGTTTATCTGGTCGGCAATATCTACTTCCACATGATTCCCATCCTTGGTAGGCTCATCGTTCAAGGCCCAGCAGAAACCCATCTCTACTATTTCTTGCAAACGCTCGACCACAGTAGCCTCGACCACAATCGAAGAGTCGCGTACAATGGTGGGGACCTCGGTACGAATTACCGACTGGGGCACGACTCCGCCATTCACTTGGAAATAGACCAGCCCCTCCATTTCATTGATATTTGTCACCGCCACATCTACGGGCTCGCCGCTCCATGCTATGGCTGCCGGCGAAGAGGTTGCCGAGAACTCGGTATTGCCCGAACGTCCGGGATAGGTATCGCCGGCACGCGAGTTGGTATCGTCAACGCCATCGGCGGCGATAATATACATGCAACGGTGTTTCGAGTTGTTGTTAGGGCCATTGATCGACCAATATTTCTCGACCATCTCGTCGGTATAGTCATAGTGATAAATGAGCAACCCGTGAGCAGGGATATAGGTATCCCACCCTGTCTGCTGACGGTTCTCGAGCAAGAACCACTCGACGCCTGTGCCGGCAGCTCTGTCGGGTTGGCAATTTATATATCGGGCTTCATTCTCGGCGACATGTTTCAAAACCACATCTTCGGCATCCTTCAACTCTGCCGGCGAACACCACCCCATTTGCATACGCTCAAAAGCCATCAAACACGGCGGTGTACGGCTGTCGTTGTTGTAACTACCCGAAGCATACAAGCAATAGGCACCCGGGTCTATCCCGTAACCGTCGATATATTCATCGGTGTCATACATATCTTTCAAACCCAGCACGTGGCCGAACTCGTGCGTGAAAGTTCCTATACCGTCCATCTTCGCCCCCGAAGCTCCTACCAACTCGGCCGAACAGCCATAGTTGTTGCAAGTCACGCCGTCGATCTCAAAAGCCTGATCGCCAAGAGTCCACGAGTGGGGCCACATGTCATCGGCATTCCCCGTACTGGCCTCGCTATAACCGGCATAAATAATATTCACATTATCCATATACCCGTCGCAATCGTTATCGAATTGGGCAAAATCGATATTCGGGTTCGCCTCTTTGGCCATCGTCAAAGCCTCGACAACCATATCGCGGGGATTCACATCTCCACCTTCCGACTCGTCGTTGGCCGCATAATAAACCTGTTCATGTGCCAGCGTATAAGGACCGAGAACTACAAAATTGGGAATAAACTGCCCCATAGAGTTGTCTCTGTAATAATCCTTCACACTACCTGTTCCCCCATCGACCGAATAGCCCGGCTCATTCAGCCAAGCATCGAAATCGGCCTGATCGAAAACCATCTCTTTATCTTTGAAGTTGACCAAGATAACCAAATACTGGCTCTCTTCAACAGTAGTCCCGGCCTCGACTTGGGGCGACAAAACGCTCTTTTTCAAGATTTGTGCAGGAGCTTTACGGATTCCCTTGTCAAACGACATGAGCAAATCCATCTGTTTGCGCACCGGAGTCAACTCTCCTATCAACTGCTGCTCCTCGGCACTGCGGTTGAAAACATTGTTCACCCGTTGGTTTGACAACCGGCGCACCTTTTTCGTTGCATCCAACCGGTCATATTTATAAAAACCGTCCTTATCTTTTCGGATAAGAAACCCATCTACGGTTGTCGTGTAATGAAAGTTCTCATCACCATGAATGCGAACTGTCAAAGACGTGCCATCGGGCTGTACTACGGTCACTGGATTGGGATTCGACTTCACGCCATAGACGCTCCCCGAAAAACCAAACAAGAAACCAAATACAAAAGGAATAAATTTCTTTAATCTTGACATTGATTTAGGATTATTGATTAAACAAAAAAATCGGAAGAGGCTTTGTTCAAGCCTCTACCGATATTAAATATTTCTATGTTTTCAATCGTGTACAATCACCTTAACAGCTTGGCCATTGACAGTTACAATATATAAGCCTTTTTCTACCGGAATTTCGGTATCTTCGCCTACCGTTACAGCCTTGATCAATTGACCGGCCATATTGTAAATGGCAACAAACGCCTCACTTTCTCCCGGAGTAACAACAATCGAATTAGCTCCTGCTTTTACATTGCAGCTTGCTGCACCGATATTGTCTATACCGGTCTCGATCGAAGCCGATACATTAACTACAACTCCTGCTGAATACGTCATCTCAAGTTTAATCAAATAGAGACCGGCCTCTGTAACCGTATAATTCAACTCATAAGATCCTATATAATCGGGAGCAGTTCCATATATGTATTCCGAAGTTGCCACCGACGTATTCAAATCATCGGCCTTATACATCGACATCAGGAAATAATCTGTCGAAGAGATATTCACCTCTCCTTCATTGAAGTAGGCCGAATACCAAACCGGGACTGTACGAGAAGCGAGGAGAAGTTCATTTTCTCCCTCTACCAACTCAATAGGATTGGCACTCGTTTCGCCCGGCTCAAAGTCGCGTATTTCAAACTGAAGTGACTTGTCGCTCTGTGCCGTTACCATAACGACCTTCACATAAAATACCTCGTTCTCAGCTGCTGCAAAAGATCCTTTATATATAGTAGTACCTTCGCTGTTCGTTTGCATAATTGTAGTAGGATAAATATCACCCACACGATAGACATCTACTGTAGGATATTGATATGATGCTCCCATCACATAATCTATATTGGCACTTATCGTAAGCATACCAGTCTGAGGAGCCGTATATTGATACCAGTATGTTTGGGCTTTTTCGGGGATAGCAACCGTATTCTCTTCAACTACGATAGCCGTCTCTTTCGATTCTCCGGCTGCATAATCGGTCTCTTCGAGGGTAAACGTTCCATCCATAGACATGCCCGAGAATTGGATAAGATAGCTCTCTCCTTCTTGAATCTCGGTTTTGGTGGCAAAGCCATCTTTCACCGCCGTGCGATATGAAACATAGGAACCCACAATAGGGAACGATATAGCAGTAGTTATATTTATATCGTCGGGGGTAATTTTCAACCAACCGTTCTTTGTCGCCGTATAGGTGTAATATTTATCATTCCCGGCCGTCAAGGTATTGTTCCCAAGCACGGCTTGAATAGGATTGGAAGCGACTTCGCCCGGAGCTATATCTTCAACCGATACATTAAATCCGAACCCGTTAATATCTTCATCGAGATTCCAGCAAATAACATAAGACTCACCGGCCGTAACCTCGGCTTTTACATCGGTTGTTCCCGATGCCAATGTGCTGTATTGATTATTCTCCGACATAATCGAAACACCAGTCAATGTACTGTAGAATGCGGCATCGGCATCGGTAGTCACTTTCAAGAATTTGGCCCCTTCGCCGGGGATTGTCACTTTATAATAATAGCGTCCGTTATAATCCGACACGGTGGTAGCACCGAGTTGAATTTCAATAGGATTGCTAAATGAATCACCTGCCGATTCGGCCGCATAAGTAATATCGAAAGTTTCGTCACTATCGGTAGCTTCGTTCTTTTCTACACAAATAAGATAGGTATTGCCGCTATACACGCTGAATCGCAACAACATGCAACCATCGACACTGGCATCAGCACTATAAGCCCCGCAAGAAGTATAAACACTTACACTGCCACCGGGCAAACTCGGTGTAGAAGTCAAACTTACATAACCAGAGGCGGGAACAGTATAACTATACCAATAGGTCCCTGCGGCGGCCGGCAATACATTGCCTGTCTCCGCCCCGGTAAACGGCATGTCGCACGAAGCCCCCACGGTCGGGTGAGTCAACGTAAAAGTCCCAAATATTATTGATTTATAGGACCATGTAACAGCAAGGATATAATTCTTGCCGCCTTCGACCTGAACTTTCCCGATGTAAGAACCGCCGGAATAAGATGTCGAAACGGTAGTAGCTGTTCCATCACATCCTTCGCTGACACCAACGGTTACATACCCCGAAAAAACCATCTCGAGTACTCCATCTTCGGGACAAGCATACGACAGATAGGTAACAGATTTATAGTTAGATGAATCATAATTGTTGGGAATGACTGTTCGTACACCCTCCTCAATCTCAACAGGGTCGTCGCAGGTGGCTCCACCTTCGAGAATGGCATTCTCGGCCGACACTGTAAATTCGACATGTCCCATATTATACCCTTGGGCTACCAAATAGACCGTTTGCCCGGCCTTTACCAGAAAAACGGAACTTTCGGAGGTCGAACTTAAAGGAGATATCATAGTAGAACTTGTCCCGTCTTCCGACATATTAAAATAAAAAGACGAGCCACTTGCCCAAGTAACTGTTATCAACTGTCCGCTCTCTGCCGGGGCCGTGTATTTGAAATATGCCGATACATAACCCGTTCCAGTCACATCGCAACTATTATCGCCAATCTGTAATTCCAATGCTGTTTCCACAGTGGTTTGTGCGAACAAACCGCAACAGCACATTTGCATCAATGCAAAAAGTAAAAATTTTCTCATAATATATAAATTAATAATGAATAATGATCAAAAAACAGATAACCCTCTTCTCTCTTCACCCTCAAAATAAACTATCAAAAATCAATTATTTATAAAACAGTAAAAATTTTCTTTTGCAAATTTCGGAATATTTTTCAAAAACTCAAAAAAAAAATTCAAACTTTAACACAAAAAGATAAGTATAGATAACAGTCTATCATAAAAAAGACAACATAATATTTAAATTAAAACAAATACGACAATATGCAGTATCCCGTTTTTTTATACACATGTAAATGCTAATCGACTAAAACTTAGACACAAGTATATGCCGCATATTAAAAAGGCAAAAAACTTTCCACACAAATGGCGTCATAAATTTATGTTATCACCAGACGCATGGGATTCAAGCAAATCACAATGACAAGTTTGCGCCCTTTCTTTATCCCACAATCCTTGTCCCCCCATTTTCGTGCCCGATCGCATCGGCACGGGTAATAATCACCTCACACACTCCGTGACGGATAGCGTCGAAAGCATTTTCGAGTTTCGGAATCATACCTCCCTGTACAATCCCCCGGTCGCAATAGTCACGAAAGAGCGGGTAATTAATTTCGGGAATTACGCTATTGTCATCGTTCTCGTCGCGCAATACCCCCCTCTTCTCAAAACAATAAATCAAAGTCACATCATAGTAGGCGGCCAAAGCTTTGGCCGTCTCGCCCGCCATCGTATCGGCATTGGTATTGAGCATGGAGCCGTTCCCGTCGTGTGTGAGAGGAGCTATCACCGGGACAACACCCATTTCAACCAACCCGGCAAGGGCTTTCCCGTCGGCCCGGCGCACATCGCCCACATATCCGTAATCGACCTCCTTGACCGGACGTTTGTCCGACAGAAGAATATTCATGTCGGCTCCCGTCATGCCCAGTGCATTTACACCTGCGGCCTGCAACCCGGCCACGATATTCTTGTTCACCAACCCGCCGTAAACCATCGTCACCACTTCGAGCATGGCTTTGTCGGTAATACGACGCCCGGCGACCATACGGCTCTCGATGCCCAACCGGGTTGCCATCGCAGTAGCCGAGCGACCGCCGCCATGTACCAAAACTTTGCGGCCGGGAATTGCGGCAAACGAAGCGAGCAAGCGGCTCAATGCCTCTTGCTCCTCCACAATCTTGCCTCCAACCTTTATAAGTGTCAACCGTTCCATTAATCCCCGTTATTCTCCTCGCCGGCAAACTCCATCAGATAGGCTTTGATAAACTCGTCGATCTTGCCGTCCATGACACCTTGCACGTCGGAGGTTTGGTAATTGGTACGGTGATCTTTCACCCGGCGGTCGTCAAACACGTAGCTGCGAATCTGCGAACCCCATTCGATTTTCTTCTTGCCGGCCTCGATTTTGGCCTGCTCGGCCATACGGTGCTGCAACTCCTTGTCGTACAAAATAGAGCGCAACTGGCGCATGGCATTCTCGCGGTTCTTGGGCTGGTCGCGGGTTTCGGTATTCTCGACCAGTATCTCCTCCTCTTCACCGGTATAGGGGTCTTTAAACTGGTAACGCAACCGTACTCCCGATTCCACCTTATTTACATTCTGTCCGCCGGCGCCACTCGACCGGAAGGTATCCCACGAGATATTGGCCGGATTGATGTTGATTTCGATGGTATCATCGACCAACGGGGTTACAAAAACCGATGCAAACGAGGTCATGCGCTTGCCTTGTGCGTTATAGGGCGATACCCGTACCAACCGATGCACGCCATTCTCGCTTTTCAGATACCCATAGACATAATCGCCCTCGATCTGTATCGTCACCGATTTGATGCCGGCTTCGTCGCCTTCGAGTATATTGGCGATAGAGGTCTTGTAGTTATGCTGTTCACACCAACGCAAATACATACGCATCAGCATCGAAGCCCAGTCTTGCGATTCCGTTCCGCCGGCGCCCGAGTTGATTTTCAACACGACACCGAGTTTATCTTCCTCGCGGCGCAACATATTACGCAATTCGAGGTTCTCGATAAGTCTTGCGGTACGGTTGTAGATTTCGTCCACCTCTTCTTCCGAGACGATGCCCTCTTTCACAAAATCGAAAGCCAGTTTCAACTCCTCGACCGATTTCTCTATCTCGGTATAGCTATCTATCCAGAAATGAAGTGCTTTTACCTTTTTCATTTGCGCTTCGGCCTTTTTCTGGTCTTCCCAAAAATCGGGCACATGGGTGCGCAACTCCTCCTCTTCTACCTCGATTTTCTTCGAATCGATGTCAAAGATACCTCCTCAACGCCAACTTGCGTTCTTCCGTCTCTTTTAATTGTTCTTGTGTAATCATATCTTTTCAAATTCTTTATCTACGACAAAAGGGTGTACAAAATTATACACCCTCGTTTTATTTACCAAATTTCGGATTTCGTTTTTAGGCATACATCGCCTCAATCTCATCTTTGTAAAGCAAATTGATGACCGAGCGGCGAATCTTCAACGTATTGGTCAACTCGCCCTTCTCCATGCTGAAAGCCCGCGGCAACAAAGTGAACCGTTTGATCTGCTCGAACCGGGCAAAATTCTTCTGCAATGCGTCGATGCGTTCCGAAATAAGGGTCTGTATCTTTTGATTCTTAACCAACTCTTCGAGATTCCGGTATTTTATCTGTTTTTGGGCGGCATACTCTTTCAACGCCTCAAAAGCAGGAATGATAATCGCCGTCACATATTTGCGCTGATCGCCGATGACCGCCACTTGGTCGATATATTTATCCTCGCCCAAACGGGTCTCCAACGCCTGCGGAGCGATATATTTGCCATTCGAGGTTTTGAAGAGGTCTTTCAACCGCTCGGTCAAGATTAAAGCGCCTTGCTCGTTTATCTTACCGGCATCGCCCGTACGGAACCAACCGTCCTCGGTAAAGACTTTTTCCGTCTCCTCGGGTTTGCGGTAATAGCCTTTCATCACCGTCTTGCCTTTAACCAGTATCTCGTTGTTTTCGCCTAATTTCACTTGCACATCGGGCATCAAAGAGCCCACGGTCCCAAATTCATAACCGACCAGATCGAAACAACTTACCGTGGCGGTTGTCTCGGACAAGCCATATCCGTAAACGATATTGATCCCGCAAATGTGCAGGAATTCGTTAATCGTGTCGGAAAGCGGCGCTCCGGCAGTCGGGAATATATTCCCGTTCTCCACACCCACGGCACGACGTATTTTCGAGAACACGAACTTGTCGTAAAACCGGTATTGGCATTCGAGCCACAACGGTACGCGCTTGCCGGCCCGCAAATATTCCACATTCCGACGACGACCGATCACGAAAGCCCGCTCCGCCAAATAACGGGCCACACCTTTCATCTTCGACAAGTTGTCTTGCACGGCCGAATAGACCTTTTCCCAAAAACGGGGCACACTGCACATAATCGTGGGACGCACCTCACGAATCGTGTTCTGTATATCTTTCGGATCGACATTGATTGCGATGCGCATGCCCACCGTCAGGCAATAGTACGACCAAGCACGTTCAAACACGTGGGTCAACGGCAGGAAACAGAGCGACACATCGCGGTCGGAACAAGTCACCAGCCGTTGCTGGTGTATGCGCATGGCCTCGTCGTAATTGGAGTGGGCCAGCATCACGCCCTTGGGTTCTCCCGTCGTCCCCGAAGTATAAATGAGAGTAGCCAAATCGTCGGGCGAACCGGCATTGCGGCGGCGTTCCACCTCGGCAGCTACCTCGGCGCCGGCATTGCGGCCTTGCTCCATTAAAGTATCGAAATAGATCGACGTGCGGTCGTCGGCTGCCCGCTCGATAGCAGGGTCGAAAAGGATTAACTTCTCCAACGAAGGGCACTCGCGCAAAGCGATGATCGCATTGTCATATTGTACCTGCCCGCCTACAAACAAGAAGCGGACTTCGGCTTCATCGATGATATACTTGATCTGGTCCAGCGAACTGGTGGGGTACAACGGTACGACTACCGCACGGTTGTCGAATGCCGCAAAATCCACAATGAGACCTTCCGGTTTATTCTGGGTATATGTCGAAATGTTTTCTTGCTCTCGAATACCTAAGATTACCATAGCCTTGGCTATGTGCGATACCTGTTCTGAAAAACGGTTCCAAGAAGTGGGAACCCATTGGTTTTTTGAATAGTCCTTGTGGCTAAACGCCTCACGGTTGCCATATTTTGCAGCTTGGCTGCGGACCAAAGCGGTCAGTTGATTTACCATAAATTGAATTATAAATCCGCTGCAAAGTTACGCATTATATCGGCTCGATTCCCATTTTAATAAGTTTTAAACAGATTTGCCCTGTCATTTTGCCAACTCCACATAGCAAAAATCCGTCTATCCCCATTTATTCATCAACATTTTGCAAAAACAACCAGTCTATTTCAAATTGTTAATATTGGTTAATAATTTGGAGGCAAAAACAATCGATTCCCCACAAAATCAACAAGAAAATTATTGAATCCGATAAAAATAAGTTACTTTTGTGGAAATCGAAATCTCCATGGATTTAAAAGACGAACTCTACTACTCGGCCATAGACTTGTTACGCCGGCTTATCCAAACCCCCTCTATCAGTCGAGAAGAAGGCAATGCGGCACAAATCATTTGCGAGACATTACAAAAAAACGGATTCGAGCCGCATCGCGCCGGGAACAACGTGTGGGCTTTGGCCCATAAAATCGATACCGACAAACCTACTATCCTGCTCAACTCACACATCGACACGGTGAAGCCTGCCGGAAGCTGGACCCGAAATCCATTCGTCCCGACCGAAGAAGAGAATCGTATTTATGGATTGGGCAGCAACGATGCCGGAGCGAGCGTAGTCGCCCTGTTGAGCACATTCCTCCATCTTGCCAAAACCACTCAACCCTATAACCTTATTTTTTTAGCCTCGGCCGAAGAGGAGGTATCGGGGGTAAACGGGATTGCCAAAGCTCTGGAACAGTTACCGCCTATCGACTTCGCCGTCGTGGGAGAGCCTACCGGCATGCATCCGGCCGTATGCGAAAAAGGACTGCTCGTACTCGATTGCACCACTTACGGCAAAGCGGGACATGCCGCCCGCGAAGAGGGGATAAACGCCCTTTACAAAGCAACCGAGGTCATCGAAAAATTACGGCGGTATGAATTCCCGCTCGTTTCGGAATGGTTGGGAAAAGTAAAACTCACCGTCACCCAAATTCAGGCCGGAACTCAACACAATGTCGTTCCCGACCGCTGTACCTTCGTGGTCGATGTACGAACCACCGACCGTTATGCCAATGCACAAATCGTGGAAATCTTGCGAGCCGATTTCCCCGATACCGAGATAACCCCCCGCTCCCTGCGGCTCAACTCGTCGTCCCTCCCGATGCAACACCCCTTTATCAAAAGGTGTATATGGGCCGGGCGCGAACCATTCGGGTCTCCTACCCTATCCGATCAGGCCCTCATGCCCTTCCCCTCGGTAAAGATAGGACCGGGCCAGTCGTCGCGGTCCCATACGGCCGACGAATACATCGTCACCGACGAGATACGCGAAGCCATCGAACTTTACATTTGCCTGCTCGACCAACTTCAAATCGGGAAATCAATGTAACAACAGATCGGCCAGTATAGCCGATCCTCGCCCCCCGCAAGCCGCATATCGATAAACCAGCGGCAGAAACCATCTCAACAGGGTATCACCACAGCACTCTTTCATCGTCGAGGCATAAATCTCGGCCCCCAACGGACTGCCCTCCCGGCGGCACAATCCGGCCACAACCATCTGTTTATAGCGCAACAACCGGTGCAAGCGACGTTTGTCGGGACGGCCGCTACGCTCCACATCATCGTGTGCATGGGCAACAGCCCGCAATATATCGGGAGCATTAGGAGCATAACGATAGCCAGTGATGCTGTCGGCATGAAGATAAACATTTACCAGCGGAGGCCGCTTAATCCAAACAATTTTATCGGTGAACAGCAGCATACGTATGCCCAAATTCCAATCCTCCCAACGCATATAATCCTCGTGCCAGCCACCGACAGCCCTCACCAAAGCCGTCCGCGCGACATAACGTTGAGTCCCCAACGTACAATGAAACAAATGAGGCTCCACCCGGTTCGAGAAAACGGCCTTGGCTACATAAGGGCGTCCATGTTCCGGGACCATCTCGACCGTACACCCTACAATATCGGCCGAAGGATTATTTTCAAAAGCCTGCATATACCGGGCGATAGCCTCGGGTGCATAGGTATCGTCGCTATCGAAAAAAGAGACAAATTCTTCTTCGACATATTTCAAGCCCCTGTTGCGGGCCGCCGAAGGACCTTGTGTCGTCTCCTCTGCAATTGTAACCCGAAAATCGGGTCGTTCGTACTCCCCCTTCAACCGTTGGCACAAAGCTAACGACCCGTCGGTCGAACGATTATCGACCAGCACCACATGCAAAGGCCGATACGTCTGTGCCACGACCGACTCGAAAGTCCGCCGCAACTCCTTTTCCCGATTATACACGGGAATGACTATCCCTATTCCTGCTCGTTTCATCTGTGCAAATATAGTGAAAGGCGAGTGCAGAGACAAACGAAAACGAAGTTTTCAAGTTGGACTATGCCGAGCCGACTCCCATATTAAATATAAGAGTCCAAAAATCAAAGGACAGCATTGCGGCACAACTCCCGATAATGAGCAGGCGTCAGCCCCGAAGTCTTTTTGAAGATACGGTTGAAATAGGTTTGATCATCAAAACCGAGACGATATGCAATTTCCTTGACAGGATCGTCCTCCGTCAAGAGCCACAACTGAGCTTTCTCTACTTTCTTTTTAATAATGTACTGTCCGGGCGTCATCTTGATTTCACGTTTGAAGACCCTGATCAGATGGTCCTTAGACAAGCATGATACGGAAGCCAGTGAATCGAGGTCTATTTTGCGGTCCAAATTCGCGCGGATATAATCTAAGATTTTGGTAATACGGCTATCCCCGACATATTGCCTCGGCCGTGCCCCACTCAGAAATGCCGCCAACAACTGATACACAATTCCACGAGATTCCACCCTTGCATAGAAATCCCGCCTTTTATTTTTCATAATGTTGATATTCAGCTCCGGATTGACTTCATAACATTTGGGATCGGTATCGGTCAACGACATTTGCGGGCAAAGCTCATGAAGCCTTTTTATAATAGCCAAAGTCTCCGTGCCTGATGGAATCTCGCTCGGCAGCAACCAATCCTCCAAAATGTCATGCGCCGATTCATTATAAATATGAATATAATAGTGACAGAACTCTTCATGGCAAATGTAACTGTGTGTAGTGAAAGCAGGTACGATATACATGAAATCGGGTCGCAAATCCTGTACCTTATCCGGGAGTTCGATTTGCGCATGGCCTTTTGTCACATAATAAAGGCGGGTAAACGGACTGCAAATGTTTTTATAATTCCACTCCTCGCAACAACATGCTTCACCGATATGAAGGACGATAAAATGCATTTGATCTATATCGTTGTACATACCCTCTAAATTTTGCTTAACAATACAAATATAAGAAGTTATTTCACCTTTATATAAAAATATGTAGAGAAAACTTCTCACAAAATATCGATATTATCCATTTTTTTGACGGATAAGTACTATCCCTCCCCAAAAGGAATCATCTATTTTTGCAACAAATAAACACTAATACCATATTATCATTTTACATACACGTTTGTCGTACAATCACAAATCACATAAAATTATGAGTAAATATCCCAAAATCGGTATCCGCCCGACTATCGACGGTCGTCAAGGCGGCGTGCGTGAAAGTCTTGAAGACAAGACAATGAATCTGGCCAAAGCTGTGGCCGAACTAATCTCTTCCAATGTAAAATATTCCGACGGCACCCCCGTAGCCTGTGTCATCGCCGACGGCACCATAGGCCGTGTGGGCGAAAGCGCAGCTTGTGCCGACAAATTCGAGCGCGAAGGAGTCGGGGCCACCATCACCGTGACCTCTTGCTGGTGCTATGGCTCTGAAACTATGGACATGAACCCGTATTGGCCGAAAGCGGTTTGGGGATTCAACGGCACAGAACGTCCCGGAGCCGTCTATCTTGCAGCCGTTCTTGCCGGCCATGCGCAGAAAGGCCTTCCTGCTTTCGGTATTTATGGCCATGATGTTCAAGATATCGAAGACAACACTATTCCGGCAGATGTCGCGGAAAAAATTCTACGTTGGGCTCGTGCCGCCATCGCCGTAGCTCAAATGCGTGGGCAGAGCTACCTTTCCATCGGAAGCCAATGTATGGGAATCGCCGGAAGTATCGTGGACCAGAGTTTCTTCCAAGATTATCTCGGGATGCGCAACGAAAGCGTGGACGAGACGGAAATACTGCGCCGTATGGACGAAGGCATATATGACCATGAAGAATATGAAAAAGCCATGGCGTGGACCGAGAAATACTGCAAACCCAACGAAGGGTGGGACAAGAACCGTCCCGACCGGCAGAAAACCAGAGAACAGAAAGATGCCGACTGGGAATTCATAGTCAAAATGACCCTCATCGTTCGAGACTTGATGAACGGCAACCCCAAATTGCGCGATATGGGCTTCAAAGAGGAGGCCATCGGGCACAACGCCATTGCCGCCGGCTTCCAAGGCCAACGCCAATGGACCGACTGGAAACCGAACGGTGATTTCACAGAGGCATTGATGTGCAGCACTTTCGACTGGAACGGAATCAGAAAAGCCTATGTCCTCGCCACCGAGAATGATGCATGCAACGCAGTCGCCATGTTGTTCGGCAATCTGTTGACCGGTTGCGGACAGATGTTTAGCGATGTACGCACATATTGGAGTCCGGAGGCCGTGAAGCGAGTAACCGGGAAAGAGTTGACCGGTTTGGCCCAAAACGGCATGATTCACCTTATAAACTCCGGTGCCACAACATTGGACGCCACCGGCGAAAGTATCAATTCGGCCGGAGAGCCTTGCATGAAACCGTGCTGGGAAATGACCGAAAAAGATGCCGAAGCCTGTCTCAAAGCAACTAACTGGCTGCCGGCAGACCGTGATTATTTCAGAGGAGGCGGTTTCTCGAGCAACTTCCTCTCAAAAGGCGGAATGCCCGTCACCATGTCCAGACTCAATCTAATAAAAGGCCTCGGTCCGGTATTGCAGATTGCAGAAGGGTGGACTGCCGACATAGACCCCGAGATCCATGATATACTGAACAAACGTACCGATCCCACATGGCCTACGACTTGGTTTGTTCCCCGGCTATGCGACAAGCCCGCTTTCCGCGATGTCTATTCGGTAATGAACAACTGGGGCGCCAACCACGGAGCTATCAGTTACGGACATATAGGCGCCGACCTGATTACGCTCGCATCTATGTTGCGCATTCCCGTCTGCATGCACAATGTCGAAGAATCCGAGATATTCCGCCCGGCCGCATGGAACGCCTTCGGTATGGACAAGGAAGGGGCAGACTATCGTGCCTGCGCCAATTACGGACCCATTTATAAATAACAGTATCCTATGATTACAGAAGAACATATCGAACAATTCATCACTCAGGCCCACCGCATCGGAGATGCGGGCCTGACTGTATGCAGCAGCGGGAATCTGTCATGGAGAATAGGAGAAGAGGCCATCGTGTCGGGGACAGGATCATGGGTACCTTCGCTGCAAAAAGAGAAAGTATCACTTTGCCGTGTGGCGACCGGCGAAGTCTTGAACGGAGTGAAACCCTCCATGGAAAGCGGATTCCACCTCGGTATACTGCGGGAGCGCCCCGATGTAGATGTCGTACTGCATTTCCAATCGCCTTATGCCACAGCAGTGGCATGCATGAGCGAAATTCCGGCGAACTTCAATGTTACGGCCGAAGTCCCCTGCCATGTCGGGAGTGAAATTCCGGTCATACCGTATTTCCGCCCGGGCTCACCCGAGCTTGCCAAAGAGGTAATAAACGCTCTCAAAGACCATAACTCCTGCCTTCTTCGCAAGCATGGACAAGTCGTGTGCGGCAAGACTTTCGACCAAGCTTTCGAACGTGCCATGTTTTTCGAGATGGCCTGCCGGATCATCATCTTGACCGGAGGGCGATACGAAGTGCTGACACCGGCGGAAATCGACGATTTGGAAACCTACATTCTCGGCAAGAAGTCATGAGTACATTTCTTGCTGTTGACTTCGGTGCCGGCAGCGGTCGCGTAATCGCCGGTAAAATTGAAGGGAATTCTCTCGTATTAGACGAGTTGTACCGATTCCCAAACAGGCAGATACGTATCGGCAAACATCTTTACTGGGACTTCCCTGCTCTTTTCGGCGAGATGAAAGAGGGACTGCGACGTGCGGCGGCCAAATACGACGATGTTGAAAGTATCGGCATCGACACGTGGGGCGTGGACTACGGTCTAATCGACAAAGCCGGCAACTTGATGGGAAATCCCATCTGCTACCGAGATGAATCTACCTATGGACTCCCGGAGGAGCTATTCAGTCGCATGGACCCCACAACCCATTACGAGGAAACAGGGATACAGGTCATGCCCATAAACACGATGTTCCAGCTCCTTGCGCGTAAAAAAGAGAATGAAGCATGGTTGAATGAGGCCAATCACCTGCTGTTCATGCCGGATTTGTTCTCCTATTTTCTGACCGGTGTGCCCGGTAACGAATATTGCATAGCCTCCACCTCGGAACTCTTGGATGCCCGCAACCGCACATGGAATCGGCCTCTGATACAGAGGCTCGGATTGCCGAATCATATTTTCGGCAATATTCTCAATCCCGGAACCATACGCGGGTATTTGCTCTCCGAAGTGGCAGCCGAAGTGGGACTTCCGGCAACCGTCAAAGTCATCGCCGTAGGCTCTCACGACACGGCCAGTGCCGTGTATGCAGTACCTTTTGCCGAAGGCATGGAAAGCACAAGCGCATTCCTAAGCTCCGGTACTTGGTCTCTGCTCGGAGTAGTGCTTGACAGCCCGATTCTCACCGAAGAAGCACGAAAGGCTGGATTTACAAATGAAGGCGGTGTCGGAGGCAATATCCGGTTCCTGCAAAACATCACCGGCTTATGGATCTTGCAGTGCCTTGTAGGACAATGGGGAGAACGGGGATGGACGACAGATTACAATATTCTCGTGGCAGAGGGTGAAAAAGCCTGCATAAAGACCGTCATAGATGTCGATGCTCCGGAATTCCAACATCCTGCCGATATGGAAAAAGCCATAACCGACTATTGTATCAAGCACGGAATGGAGGCTCCGACTACACAAGGAGAATATATGCGTTGCATAACACAATCCTTGGCCGAACGCTACCGAAAAGGCATAGAACAGTTGAACACGCTATTACCGACCCCTATACAACGGCTGCATATCATAGGCGGAGGATGCCGCAACCAACTGCTCAACCGCCTGACAGAAGAAGCTACAGGCATCCCGGTATCGTCCGGCCCGGTAGAAGCCACGGCTATCGGGAATCTGCTCGTACAAGCCGAAGCATGCGGAACCATTCGAAATAAAAAAGAGATAAAGAATATAATTTGACTATGAAAGGTTATCCCATAAAACAACATGACATCCCGGTCAAACGTTACTGCCGGACTTTGGAATTGAGGGACAATCCTGAACTGATTGCCCAATACCGGAACCGGCACGCCCGGGAAAATGTATGGCCCGAAATCCTGAAAGGTATCCGTGAAGTCGGTATCCTTGAAATGGAAATCTACATATTCGGAACCCAATGTTTCATGATTGTGGAGACTCCGCTGGATTTCGACTGGGACGAAGCCATGTCGCGCCTTGCCACCCTGCCGAGGCAACAAGAATGGGAAACCTATATGTCCGCATTCCAAATGGCAGACTCGGACGCGACTTCTGACGAGAAGTGGCAACCTATGGAAAAAATGTTCCACCTGTATTAAGAACTCCCGGAAACACCACACACGACAATTAAAAAAACCTCAAAAAAAACATGGAAAACATCGACAAAAAACCCGTCATCGGAGATGGGTCATGGAAAGCCATAATACCGTTTATCCTCATTACAAGTTGCTTTGCACTCTGGGGATTCGCCAATGATATAACCAACCCCATGGTGAAAGCGTTCTCGAAGATATTCCGTATGAGCGTGACTGAGGGGACTTTGGTTCAAGTCGCATTCTACGGCGGATACTTTGCCATGGCCTTCCCCGCAGCCATCTTCATACGCAAATACTCATACAAGGCCGGGGTCATGCTCGGGCTGGGACTATATGCGGTAGGAGCATTGCTCTTTTTCCCGGCAAAACTGACAGGCGACTACTTCCCGTTCCTGATGGCCTATTTCATCATGACATGCGGACTGTCGTTCCTCGAGACCAGTTGCAACCCATACATTCTATCCATGGGCTCCGAAGAAACAGCCACCCGTCGCCTTAATCTTGCACAAGCCTTCAATCCGATAGGGTCACTGCTTGGCATGTACGTAGCGATGAATTTCATTCAAAACCGCCTGCATCCCATGGATTCCGTACAACGTGCGGCCCTCTCCGATGAGGAATTCGAAGTAATACGCGATGCCGATCTGAGTACGCTCATCGGCCCGTATCTCTTCATCGGGATTGTCATTCTGGCGGTCCTGATATTGATACGCTTGACGAAGATGCCGAAAAACAATGACCAATCGCACAATATCGATTTTGTCAAAACGCTCAAAAGAATCTTCTCAATTCCGCGCTACCGGGAAGGCGTACTCACACAGTTCTTTTATGTTGGAGCACAAATCATGTGCTGGACTTTCATCATTCAATACGGCACACACTTATTTACCGGAATGGGTATGGGGGAACAGCAGGCCGAAGTCTTGTCCCAGAAATACAACATAATCGCCATGGCTCTGTTCTGTGCAAGCCGCTTCATCTGCACATTCCTTTTACGCTATATCAACTCAGGCATGTTGCTGCGTACATTGGCTATATGCGCATGCCTGTTGACCGTCGGAGTCATTTTCTTTCAAAATATATGGGGTATGTATTGTCTGATAGGAGTATCGGCCTGTATGTCGCTCATGTTCCCGACGATATACGGCATCGCACTCAACGAATTGGGCGATGACGCGAAATTCGGTGCCGCCGGCCTAATCATGGCTATCCTCGGGGGCTCCATACTTCCTCCGTTACAGGCAACAATCATAGACCAAAAAGTACTGCTGAATATGCCTGCGGTCAATTTGTCCTTTGTTTTGCCTCTTATATGCTACATAGTCGTATGTATCTATGGACATCGCGCCCTTAAAAACAAGTGGGTATAAGATATGCCGCTACGGCAAGAGAGAATAAAGAAAAGAAGCGAATATAAACTTGAAAACTATTCCCGCGAGCCGCAAATCCCCCATTTATTCCCTGAGGGCCTCGCTTCTCACCCCGCAGTGAATACATGAACAAGGGGGTTCCCGACGGAGGCTTACCATTGGGCGGAAGTTGTCAATCGCAACCTCCGCCCAATGCGTTATACAGACCGATTACGGCCTGACAACGGGTAAAACTGTCGGAAACCATATTCAACCGGGCATTCAACAACGATTGTTGGGCCGTGAGTAATTCGAGATAAGTCGCATTACCCGTCGTGTACAAACCTTCCGAGGTGGCCACCGTACGCTCCAATTCCTTGCACTGTTGCTGGTGAATAGCAAGATTGCGTTGTGCCGATTCTACGGCATAGAGGGCATCGCTCACCTCCTGTCCTGCATCGAGCAAAGTCTGTTTGTAATTGAGCAACGCGATCTGTTCCTCATCTTTCGATACCCGCAAATTCGAAATCAGTTTCCCCCGATTGAAAATCGGTTGTGTCAACGAGGCCACTGCCGAAAGAATCCACCCCCCGGGATTGGTCACCGCCTCGCCCAACGAATTGGTCCAACCCGCACTCCCTGTTAACGTCAAGTTCGGATAAAAAGCCGAGCGGGCCTGATTGGTCGTATAATAAGCATTGGCCAAGGTCATTTCGGCCTCTCGAACATCAGGGCGTTTGGAGAGTAACCGCAAGGGGACTCCCACATTGAATATGTCGGGGAAGTGCTGTTCAGACAACACTCCCCGCTCGACAGTCCGGGGAGTCACCCCCAAAAGGGTACAAAGCGCATTCTCCGCCTCACGCTGCTGTCGCAACAGGTCGTTGTGGGTCGCTTCCAGTTCATACAGATTGGCCCGAGCTTGGGTCACGGCATTTTCGGTCTCCTCTCCCACTTTCAGCAACGATTCCATCATGCGCACTTGTTCCTGCCAAATCGACAAAGTCGATTGGCTCAATGCCACTTGTTCGTCGAGCATCATCAACGTATAATAATCATTGGCAATCGTAGCAATCAATTCCGACCGGACTGCTTGCCGATAGGCCTCCTGCTGCAACAGGGTAGCCCGAGAACCCCGGGCGGCGTTGAGCAAGTTCCCGAACAAATCGATTTCCCAACTGGCTTGCACCGGCAACTCGTAACTCTTCACAGCCTTCGCGTCGCCGGTTCGGTTCACCGCACCCTGTGGAGCCAACGTCAACGACGGGAGGAACGACAACCGGGCGGCATTCAGCTGTGCTGTTGCCTGATCCACACGCAACAGCGCAGTCTGCATGTCGGTATTGTTGTCCAATCCGAAACGAATCAACTCCTGTAACAACGAGTCATTGAAAATCTCTTCCCACGGGAGATCGCCCCAAGTGAGCGAATCGCCGGTCGTATATTCTTCGGCACCGCGATACAAGCTATCGACCGGCAACTCCTCCGGCCGTTCATATTGGCGATAAATGTGACAACTGCTCAACAGAAGTACACACATGGTTATATATAATATCTTTTTCATATTCTTCTGTCCTCCTTTCGTTTACCCATAACCCGTTCCTCGATGTACTGAAATGCGATAAAAAATACAGGCGTTACAAACAATAGGGCGATAGTCCCTATAAACATACCTCCTACGGCTCCTACTCCCAACGAAGTGTTCCCGTTTGCTCCTACCCCCGACGCAAACATCAAGGGGAGCAATCCGAAAATCATCGTGAGGGCCGTCATCAAGATAGGGCGCAATCGCACACCTGCCGCCGAGATTGCCGCCTGTGTCAACGACATGCCCTCTTTGCGGCGTTCTGTCGCATATTCGGTGAGCAGAATCGCCGTTTTCGACAACAGCCCGATAAGCATAATCAGCCCCGTCTGTAAATAGATATTATTCTCGATACCCCATATTCGGGCAAACAAGAAACTTCCCATCAAACCGAACGGTACCGACAAAATCACCGCCATAGGAATAAACAGGCTCTCATAAAGAGCGCATAAGATCAAGTAAATAAACAAAATACAAACCCCGTAGATAATCACCGTATCGTGCGACTCGGCCATTTGCTCCTCCTCACGGGTCATACCCGAAAACTCATACCCGTAACCGGTAGGCAACGTCTCGGCCGCCACCTCCTTCACGGCATTGATCACGTCGCCCGAGCTGTATCCTTCGGCCGGCATACCTTGCACATTGATCGCCGAAAACATGTTGAAACGGGTCAACGACTCTGCGCCATAGGTCTTCGACAGTTTGACAAACTGGCTGACTGGCGCCATACCATCGGCCGTCTTGACAAAAATATTGTCGAGTGACTGAATACTCTTGCGACTATCCGAAGGTGCCTGTATGATAACCCGATAGAGTTTGGTAAAGCGGTTAAAGTTCGAAGCATAGATACTACCGAAATAGCCCGATAAAACCGACAGGACCCGGTCGGTCGTAATCCCGGCCCGCTGACATTGGGCCTCGTCGACATCGACTTTGTATTGCGGGAAGTTGGCACTGAACGAAGTGTAAGCCATCTGTATCTCGGGACGCTTATTCAATTCGGTCAAAAAGTCATCTGTTACCCGGCTCAAAGCATCGATACCCTTACCCGAACGGTCTTGGATATAAAGTTCGAAACTGTTGCCCGTGCCATAACCCGCAATCATCGGCGGCGAAAAGACAAATAATCGTGCATTTTTGATATGGGCCGTACGTTTGTAAATCTCGCTCATAATGGCATCGACACTGTTCTCCTTACCCTGCCGTTCATCCCAATGTTTCAGTTTCACGATAAACATACCGTGTGACGAGCCGCTGCCCGTACCCATACCGAACCCGGCCACATTGTTGAAATTCTCGATCTGCGGAATCTGTTTCAACTCGGCCTCCACCTTGTCCATGATGCTCGCCGTCTCGGCCAGCGTACTACCGGCCGGCGTATCAAGGCTTACAAAGATAGACCCCGTATCCTCCGATGGCACAAGACTGGTTTTGGTCGTACCCATAAAATAGAGAAGCAAACACACCGACGCTGCAAAAGCCGTCCAAACCAGCCATTTACGTTTGATAAAAAACTTTGCCCCCACTTTGTACTTCAACACCAACCGTTTAAATACAGCATCGAAAGCAAGGCGAAAACGAGTCGAAAATTCGGGTTTCCTCCCATCTACCAAAATCTCGTTAGGGCGGAGGAGCAATGCACAAAGCGCCGGCGAAAGCGTCAAAGCGTTAATCGCCGAGATACCTACCGCCACCGCCATTGTAATACCAAACTGGGTATAAAACACTCCCGACGTACCTCCCATGAAAGAGACCGGAACAAATACCGCCATAAACACGAGTGTAGAAGTGACAATAGCCGACGAAATACCGCTCATTGCATCGATAGAGGCTTTATAAGGGGATCTATACCCTTCGTCAAACCGTACTTGTACCGCTTCGACCACAATAATGGCATCATCGACAATCGTACCGATAGCCAATACCAAGGCAAACAGAGTGAGCAGGTTGATACTGAATCCGGCTAAATAGAGAACGGCAAACGTACCGATGAGCGACACAAAGATACTGATCGTAGGGATAAGTGTCGAGCGCGGATTCTGCAAAAATACATACACCACCAGCACGACCAGAATTATAGCTTCGAGCAAAGTCTTAATCACCTCGTCGATAGAGGCATCGAGGAAGTTTTTGGTACTCATCAGCTCCACAATCTCCATATCCTCCGGCAACGACTCTTGCAACTCGTCCAACAAATTGTCGATATTCGTGATAATCTCGTTGGCGTTTGTCCCCGCCATCTGGTTTATCATGCAGGTACTGCCGGGGGCACCGTTCACCGTCCCGGTATAGGAATAACTTTGCGCCCCCAACTCGACTGTGGCAATATCTTTCAACCGCAGCACCCGACCGTCGTCGCAGGCCTTGATCACAATCTCCTCAAACTCCTGCTCCTTTTCCAACCGGCCGCGATATTTCAATGTATATTGATACACATTCTCCGAATCCTCACCGATCGCGCCTGTCGAAGCCTCGATATTTTGGCTCGACAATGCGGCCTCCACATCGCTCGGTTCCAACTCATACTGTGCCATGACATCGGGTTTGAGCCATATACGCATGGCATAGTCTCCACCCATCACATTCACCTCGCCAACTCCCGAGATACGCTGTATCTGCGGTTTTATGTTTATACTCAAATAGTTGGTGAGGAAACTTTCATCATACGTGCCATTGGGACTATACAACCCGAAAATTTTCAACATACTGCTCTGCCGCTTCATGGTAGTGACACCTACCTTAGTCACCTCGGCAGGCAACAGCGAGGTGGCCGTAGAGACTTTGTTTTGCACATTCACCGCTGCCATATCGGGATCGCTGCCCTGCTTGAAATAAACCGTAATCTCGGCACTCCCCGTATTGCTGGCGGTAGAGGTCATGTAGGTCATATTCTCCACCCCGTTGATAGCCCCTTCAAGAGGAACGATTACACTCTTCTGTACAGCCTCGGCATTAGCGCCACTGTAAGTGGTCGATACCCGTATGGTAGGCGGGGCAATATCGGGGTATTGTTCTATCGGTAAGGCATAAAGGCCTATTAATCCCGCCACCAGAATTACGACCGAAATCACCATCGAGAAAATCGGCCGATCGATAAAATATTGTAACCTCATAACCGTGCCTCCTCACTCGCTTGGCTGTCATCTGCCCCGGCAGTTACCTCCACACCGTCACGCAACAAACCTGCACCCTCCGACACAATCACATCGCCGGGTTGCAGACCGCTCTCCACGATATACTCGTTCCCGTCGTTTATCTCGAACACTGTGATGGGGGTCGAAACCGTTTTCCCGTCAACAACCTTATAGACAAAAATACGGTCTTGAATTTCGTAAGTCCCACCCTGTGGAACAACAATACACTGCTTGCGTTCATACGGGATAACAACATTGGCCGACCCTCCGCTCAACAATCGCTTGTCCTTGTTGTCAAATACCGCCCGCAGGCTCACCGTACCGGTAGTCTTGTCGATCATACCGCTGATTACATCGATACGCCCCTCTTGGTCGTACAGGCTTCCGTCGTTCAACTCCAACCGTACCGCCGGGAACGAAGCAAGAGTCTTATCGAGCGAACCATATTGTGCCGTGAGAGCCAACACTTGCTTCTCGGTCAATGAAAAATAGACATACATCTGCGAATTATCCGACACCCGGATAAGCGGCTCGGTCATCGACGAGTTTACCAATGCCCCTATTCGAAAAGAGGTCATACCGGCATATCCGTCCACCGGACTCTTCACCTCGGTATAGGAAAGATTATTGCGGGCATCGGTCAATTCGGCCCGTGCCTGTTGCAAAGCAGCTTGCGCACTCTTATACTCGTTCTGTGCCGTGCGTAACTCGAAATCGGAAATCACATGGTCGGCAAACAAAAGCTCCTTCCCTTCCAACGTCTGTTTGGCCGTAGCCACTGCCGCCTCGGCCGTAGCCACTGCCGCCTCGGCCTTCTTTACGGCAGCCTTATAGGGAATCTGGTCAATAACAAACAGCACTTCGCCTTTGCGCACATGTGCTCCCTCTTCGACCAAAACCTGCGTAAGAGTTCCCGAAACTTGCGGCCGAATCTCCACATCTTGTCTCCCTTCCATTACCGCCGAATATTTAACTTCGAGTCGGCGATCTTCGGGCTTCACGGTCAAGAGAGGATAGTCCCCTGCCGTCCCCTGCCGTGGAGCATTCGATTGACAAGCAGCCAACATGCACCCCACGCATAAACCTAATACAAAAATGTTCTTCACCTTCATTTTTTAGTTAAATTTGTTATTCGGGCATAAAAGTAACCTGTCGCCCCCGACTCTCTTTTGGACAAATAGCGCATGAATTTGTCCAAAAGGTTCGATATTAAAATTTATTAGTAAATCACATGTCTATTTGGTACATAGGATTGCCTTTTTAAGACTTTTTTGCCTACCTTTGTAATAAGGTTTTATCTACATAAATCAATCGCATTATGATTCCTCCCGAATTAATAACTCTTTTTTCTCCCTCTTGTCGAATAGAAAATCAGTTTTTATTGGTACCGCCCGATCAATTCTATAAATTGGAAAGGTTGCTTATTAAAGACACCCATCTGTTTGTATTGATCTGTGCCGGAGATATGGAAATAGCGTTGAATGGAAAAGTACAGAAAGTCGTCTCTCATTCTTTTCTCGATATTTGGGAGACTTCCTCGGTAAAATTTGTCCGTTCGAGTCACGACTTGCGAGCGTGGGTAATGTGTGTCACCTTCGAATTTGCAAGCGAATCCCTGAAAAATCTACGTCCCGGGCCTCTGGCCTATGCCTTGAACCGAACCGACAAACCCACGTGGCATTTCCCGACAGAGGAGATAACCCGACTCGAAGAACAACTGAAACTCTTAAACAAACTCCTTGGAAATACCAAACACTATTACCGTCAAGAGCTTTCGAGTTGCTATTTCAAAAGTTTCAACCTCGAACTCGGCAACTCCATGTTCTCCCTGCTGGGCAACAAAAAAGATGAACCGGCCTACATCAGTAAACGCGATTTCATCACACTCAACTTCATGAGACTGGTATCCAAGCATTTTGCCGAAAAACACCATGTCGATTTCTATGCCCATGCTTTGTGCATATCGACCAAGCACCTCACCCGGGTCATTAAAGAGATGATAGGCAAAACCCCTCACGAGGTGATCTGCGACGAAATAATCCATTTTTCGATGACCCAACTCGAAGATGACCGGATACCTGTCGCCCATATTGCCGAACACCTCCATTTCTCGGACCAAGCAGCCTTTTGTAAATTCTTCAAGAAATATAAAAAGATTCCTCCCATGGCCTACCGGAGAAAAATAAAAACCGATGCGATAGTCTGAGAAATACCCGAAACGAAGGAAAAAAAACAAAGGCCTCTATTTCAAACAGCCCGATCGAAAGGTTTTCTGCAAAATTTTACTATTTTTGTCGCAATTACAATATCCTTCAAGGTGAAGCCATGAACATTCTCTTCGTCTATTTCAAACAAATCATTCACAATGATAATCTATATATCCGCTCTTTGTACGAAGAAATACAACGGCAAGGCTACACGGTAGAATGCGATATAGACACGTTTTGGAATACCCGCAAGAAATATGACATCGTTCACATTCAATTTCCCGAAGTCATTTTCAAGTGGCGCAAAGCTTCCGAAGAGGAATTAAAAACACTACAACAACGAATCGACTGGTTCAAACAACAAGGTTCAAAAATCGTTTATACCCGGCACGACGCTATTCCACACTACTGTTCCGACAAAAACAAACTGGAACTATTCCGCATCGTCGAAACTCAATGCGATGCTATAATCCACTTAGGCGAATACAGCCGACAAGATTTCAACCGCACATATCCCGGAAACAAAATACAGCATTTTGTCATACCGCATCACATATACGATTTATGCCAATATACATTCCCGTCAAAAGACGAAGCCAAACAATGGCTGAAAATCCCTGCCGGGAAATTTGTCATACTCACATTCGGGAGCTATCGGGACGAAGAGGAGCAAGAACTAATCATCAAAGCCTTCAAGTTGCTCCCCCTTCCCGACAAATACCTGCTCGCTCCCGGGTTCTACAACGATTGTTTTATCAATCGCAAGACACCCATTCACAACTTGTTGAAACATCATATCAAAAAAAAGAAATTCCAACTCGATAAAGACTTGGCCTTGCAGCAACACGGCAAAATATCAAATACACAACTTCCATACTATTTCTCGGCCGCCGATATCGTTCTCATTCAGCGCAAGAGCATACTCAACTCGGGCAATGTTCCCATGGCATTCTTTTTCCACAAGCCTGTTGCCGGGCCCAAATTCGGCAACATCGGCGAGCTGCTCCGCCAAACGGGGAATCCCACATTCGACCTCACCGACAGTTTATCGGTAGTCAATGCCATTTCTCAAATATCCTGCCCAGAAGCACAAGAACTGGGAGAAAGAAATGCCGAGTTCGCACACAGATACATGGGAACAAAAACCATTACCCTAAAAACAATCTCTTCTTACAAACAAATCCTTAATTCATAACGGTACATGAAAATCCTACTCATTGGTGAAGCCAGCAACTTGCATTGGACATTAGCCGAAGGCCTTCGAGCCAACGGTCATTCCGTCACAGTAGTCTCCCATGGCAGTCACTGGCTTAACAACCAACGTGACGTCAGCATCGTGCGCCAAGGATACGATTTGTTTCATTCCGTGAAATATGTATTTGAGATTCTACAATACTTGCCTCAGATGAAGGGATACGATATTGTTCAAATCACCAATCCCGTCTTTTTCGATTTACGCCCCGAAAAGAATCTGGCAATTTTCAAATACCTGAAAAAACACAATAAAAAAATATTCCTCGCCGCTCTCGCCACAGACCACTATTATGTAAAGGCCTGCTTAGACCGTAAAACATTTCGATATTCCGATTTCTTTATCGGCGACCGACCGCTGCACCACCCCGAACGGGAAAAGATGCTCGCCGCTTGGATAGGCGGGCCCAACGAACAACCCAACATAGAAATGGCCAAAGAGGCTAACGGAATTATTGCCTGCCTTTATGAGTACTATGCGGCATACCAACCCGAATACACCGAAAAGTTGGCCTATATCCCCATACCTATCAATCTGTCCAACAACCCTTTTCAGCCCATAGGGCAGACTCCTGAAATAGTCAAATTTTTCATCGGGATACAGCAACATCGCACCGCAATCAAAGGTACCGACATACTACTCGAAGTTCTGCAAGAAGTACACAATAAATACCCTAAAAAAAGTTCGATACAAAAAGTCGTCTCTCTACCTTTCGCCGAATATTACAAAAGGCTACACGACTGTCATGTTATCTTGGATCAACTCTACTCCTATACCCCCGCAACCAATGCATTGGCAGCCATGGCCCGGGGTATTGTAGCCGTAAGCGGAGCCGAGCCCGAGTTTTACCAATTCATCGGAGAGGAACAATTACACCCGATCATCAATGTCCTACCCGACCGAGACGACATATTCCATAAACTGGAAAACTTAATTATACATCGGGAGCAACTTCCCAAACTATCGATTACAAGCCGAATGTTTATTGAGAAATATCACGACCACATAAAAGTAGCCCGGCAATATCTCGATTTTTGGAAGAAACACTGACTACTCTTTGCTTGAAATACATTTCTTTAACCGAATGCCCGAAAAGAGACAAATTAAAATCGTCACGCCATAGGCTCCTATCAGACAATCGTTCGACCACAGCAGCCGAACTACATAACAGGAAACAGCAGAACCGGCCAGATATAGAAATTGACTCGACGATATACAAAGGCCAAACTTTATCCGACAAAGCAAATAAATGCCAATCCCCGAAATCAGATAGGCCAGCAAATAGGCTACCCCCACTCCGGCCAGCCCCCATTGAATATATCCTCCGAGATACAAGGCAAACATGAGTGAATCGGTAATCACCTCGGTAATCAGGAAAAGGCGGCCCGCCCCCTTGGCCAGCAGCACAAAACTCACACTCCACGACAGCGCTCTGAAAAGCATACCCAATACGGCCCACGAAATATAACCGCCTATCGCCAAAAAGGCAGGCGTATATAACAGATGGATAATCAAATCTTGAAATATCAAGAACAGCGAAATAAAAGGGGCCAAAATCAACAACGACGTTTCCACTTGCCGCGAAACATGTTTCGACAGCAATTGTCTATCCTCGCAAACCGCCGACAAACGAGGATAATACTCCATCGACATCGCCGTAAAAACCAAACCTACATACTGCATCACCAAAGTATATCCGGCTTGAAAAAATCCCACTTCGCCAGTTCCTCCACGATGGTTGAGCCAAGCGACAAACAGATAGGAATACAATGTGGTGATAAAACCGCTTACCGTCATGTAAATTCCCAGCGAAGCAATATGTTTCCCTTGTCGGTAAGTCTCGGTCCAACTCATCTTCACCGGTTTGATCTTCATACGCCGCCCCAACAAGACTACAACCAACCAAATTGAAAACGTGTGGGCGATAATCGCGGGTACAATTCCCGAAATACCGAAAAAATAAAACAGCGGCAACGACAACACCAAGGCAAGAAACGACCCTAAAACAGAACATCGAGCCAACACTCTTAACCGTTCCGAGGCTTGTATCACAGCCCGTTCACCCTCGGTAAGCGTAGTAAACAACAACGTACACGATAAAAATACATATCCCCAAATATGGGTATCGTCTCCAAAGGTATAACGGCTTAACATCGGGGCAAAGGTGAGCATAATCACCGCTCCCAGCAACCCTGTAAACCAAATCCAGCGACGCACAACTGTTACCAACTCGGCAAATCGGTCCAAATTGCCCGACTTGAAAGCCTTCGACAAGTCACGTACCGAACTAGTCCCGATACCCAACCTCGTCAACGAAGAAATCATCTCGACCGTATTGTTGTACAACCCGATAATCCCGACCCCCTCGGCGCCTAACCACACCGCCACCAACTTGGTTTTGATAATCGAGCAGAGAATAGTAAATACTTGTGTCCCCCCGAAAAGACCGGTAGCCTTTACGATGGTACGGTAAATATTTTTTTCTCCACCTTCGCTCATAACATAATTTCGTAGATATTATAGGCGACACCCCGACCGCCGAATCCCTCTTTTTGGGCAATGAGACCTTCGTTCAGATAGTGCCCCATATCTTCGGTCGATTGGCCGAAGTCGAACCACTTCCGTTTAGCAAACACCTCGCTAATAAGATTTACATACAACAAGTCGAGGGCCCCCAATGCTTTTCCTTCGGGCGAAGCTGAGATATACTGTGCATGCACCACAATGCCCGTATCGTATATCACACTTCCTGCCAGGACCTCATCTCCTCGCATTGTCACAAAAAGGCGTATCCGGTCGGGAAAACGACTGTGCAACAACTCTATCTCGGCCAACGAATGAACCGGGCTCACATGAAATCGCTCTTGCAAGTTGGTTTCCAATACAGCCCAAAAGGGTTCGAAATCGGTCGTCTCGGCCACCCGTAACCCGGCCTGCAAAGCTTTCCTCATACACCTGCGCCGATTGGTCTGCAACCGTAACGGGCAATCCAACTGCACGGTCGAAGAGATATTGCACCCTACCTGCCGGGCATTTAACCGGAACAATGCATATAAGTCGGCCTCCGACGGGTAACGATGATAAATATGAGGCACACACTTGTACACCCACTTGACAAATCCATCCTTCCTTAAAAAGTCGGCGATAAGCTGCATGATCGCCAGAATCTGCACCGCAGTGTTACGGGTCGTTACGATAAGCCCGCCATAGGTAAGCCCGGCATGCGAATACAACACATCGCCCGTGCGGTTGGCCGGGAGCAACGCCAGCAATTTCTTCCCCTCGTAAATCAACAGCGAATAATCGGCGAAACGGTCGGCATGATACTCCATATATTCCCGTAAGAACAAGAAAGTCCCGTTGGACGACTCGTTTACAAAATCGTTCCAATCCCGATGATAAGCCGCAGTGTACCGATATATTTCCATAGCTTTCTCCTCTTTTTTACAGATTAAGCCACGATTCCGGATTCAGTTTCGTGCGCTCTTTCCACAACTGGAAGGTGAGAATGGTGCGGTTCCCATCTTGCGAGTCGGAATAAATCTTCCCTAAATTTTGTCCGGTAGTCACCTTTTCACCCGCCTGTACATATACCTCGCTCAGATTGGCATAAATCGTGAGATAGTTACCATGCCGCACAATGATCGTACTGTTGTATCCCGGGGTCACGAAAATACGCGAAACCACTCCGTTGAATACCGCCCGGGCTTTTGTCCCCGGTGTGGTTTCTATATCGATTCCGCTGTTCTCGGTCTGCACATACCGTAACTCGGGGTGCTGTTGACGACCGAAATGGGCCACGATTTTATAACTCCCCGACAAGGGGAATGGCAGCTTCCCTTTATTCTTTTCAAAACTGCCCGACAAGGCCAGCTCTTCTTTGGTCATCTTGTATCCTTTGGTCGAGCGCTTGGCTGTGGAAGTCCCACCCTCGGCCTTGTCGGCACGGTCGGACGACTTGCGCTCCTCCTCAGCAATCAGCTGCTCCAACTTACGGTCCAGCTCCGCGGCTTGTTTGCGCTTGCGCTCAATCTCTTTTTTCAGTTGCCTTTCCTGTTTCTTCAACCCTGCGATCAAAGTCCGCTTACTACCCTCTTGCTTTTTCAGCACCTCGGCTTCGGCATTCCGTTCTTTCAAAACGGCATTTTTCTCGGCAATGCTTTTGGCCAACTCTTTCTGCAACTCCTCCAACTGCTGTTTTCGTTCGGTTATTTCGGCGGCTTGCCGTTTCCGCCACGCCGAATACTCTTTCAGATAGCGCGCCCGACGATACGATTGGCTCAACGACGAGGCCGAAAAGATAAACATCAACTCATCATATTCCGACCGCCGATGCCCCATGCGTTTCACCGCTTTGGCATAACTCTGTTTCTTGGCCGTCAAATCTTTTTGTAACAGATAAATAGTATCTTTCACCGCCTGCTGCTTGCGATTGATGACAGCAATCTCCTTGTTTATTTTTGCAATAAGGTTTCGTTGTTGCTTTATTTCGGCCGTGATGCTGTTCAATTCGTTGAGCGAACTCTTGGCATTACGCAACGTCTTGTCGAGTTTTTTATTGGTCTCGTTCAACTCTTTCAAAGTTTGCTCCCGATTTTTACGCAACTGCTCCATCTCGAGAGTCTGCGAAAAGAGCATCGACGAAACACCCACACACAGATATAAGATAATCAAGAATCTTTTCATAACGACAACTCCTTTAACAACTGTGTTGCCGAGACTTGTCTGTATTTCGACAACTCGGGTTTCTCCATACTCAAATTCCCGTTCCACGAAACAGAAGAGCTATCATACCTTAAATCCAACGATACCGGCACATTCAATCCCCTCAACGTAATTTTCATATTCGTGGGGAAATTACCGTTTTGCCCCTGTGTAAGAAACCGGGAATAGACACATTCGACCGCACTGCTTCCGCTCGACGAGGATAATGTCGTGGAGAGCAGTTTCGTCCCCTCCAAATCGAACCGGTATCCAAACCGGCTATCCTGCCGCCGAGGGGCAAGCGACCATCGGGAAGTTCCCGACTCGATTACCTCGAAATCGTCCAACCGATACGTATTGCTTTCACTCTCCAACAAAAAGATACGCCCCAGCAAAGCATCTTGCACCGTCTGCAAAGAAATCGGATTGGAAAGCCGTTCTCCTATGCTGCGTAACGACTCGGCCATATACCGTTTTTGCATTTTATCGACCAAAAACAAGCTGTCGCGAGTCATATACAACCGAGCCACCTCGATTCCTAAAAATACCCGTACCGAAATTTGCAATGATTCTCCCCGAACCATACGTACCTGTGTGGTGGCGCTCAATGAACTTCCCGTGCCGAAAGACAAATCGGCCGATCCTTTTGCAGAGAAAGTACTCCACCGGGGATAAGAGGCCATCAACAACTCGAAATTGTTCTCGACCTCTGGTGAAACAGTTCGATGAGCAACTACCTCTTTTCCCCCTTTACAACCGGCCAAAACGGCCAAAAGGAGTAAACCGACTGCTATCCGTATATTGTTCATGGTTCGATATATTTCTTTTCCTTAATCTTTTCTTTCAACAAATCGGCCGACTCGCTACCCATGTCGAGCGCTTTCTGCCAATACTCCACCGCCTCATCGACCTCACCCAACATGAACAGAATATCACCATAGTGTTCAAAAAGTTCGGTGCTCGGCTCCTCGGCCTTATCCAATGCATTCTTCATATAAAGACGAGCCAAAGTGTAATTCCCTTGCTTGAAAAATATCCAAGCATAAGTATCGAGGTAGGTCGCATTGTCAGGTTCGGCTTTCACCGTTTGTGCGCTCATGCGCTCGGCCTTACCCAAGTCGCGCCCCTCCAAGGCAAGAAAATAACTGTAATTATTCAATACGGCAATATTCGACGCATTATACGACAAGGCTTTATCATACATTTCATAAGCCTTTTCACGGTTTCCCGACGCATGATATACATCGCCCATCTGCCCGTAAAAGAACGATTTTGTCCGGGTATCACCCTCATCGACATACGACAATCCCGTCTCCAACATTTCGAGAGCCTCGTCATAGCTCTTGGTCTGCATACTCGCCACGGCCACATACATGTAAATATCGTTTTGGTCGGGCACATATTGGATTGCCTTTTTACCCACCCGTATCACATCGGGATATTTCTCCTGATAGAGATACAAGCCTATCAACTGCAACCAGTTTTCGGGATTGGAAGGTGCTAAATCGGTCGCTATCGCATATTGTTCTTCGGCTTGAGCAAACTCTTTCCGACTCGA
Source organism: uncultured Barnesiella sp. (assembly GCA_944320995.1). Classification (GTDB taxonomy): domain Bacteria; phylum Bacteroidota; class Bacteroidia; order Bacteroidales; family Barnesiellaceae; genus Barnesiella. The sequence continues at coordinate 46,046 of CALUJQ010000011.1, forward strand.
CAGATACATACCGAACAAACGATGTACAGGCTCTTCCTGCGGATATTGTTCCAGCATCTCGGCAAATAACGAGTCGACCCGGTTCAATTCCTGTTTTTTTTTCATCAGATCCACGATATAGGTACTGAAAATGCTCAACTTTGTATCTACATCAATATGACGATTCATCAAGGCATTTCGTATCTCGTTGTTATAGGCGATAGAGTCGCCTTTTTTCTCGTAATAACCGGCTCTCGACAGATAAACATATCCATTCTCAGGCTCCAATTCCAAAGCTCGATCGTACATGGATAGAGCCGACGAGTCGCGTCCCGCTTCGAGGTAAATATCTCCCAACAGTTTCATATAATCGGTATTGTGGGGATAGGTACGTTGCAACTTCTCGGCCTCAGAAACCATCGATTCCATATCGTGCATGTGTTCATAAAGTCTCAACTTTTCGATCGTGATTGGCTCCATCATACCCATCGCCATCTCCATGCTGTCATAACAGGCCACAGCCGACTTCAAGTCACCCTTGGCGGTATAAGCCTCGGCCAATGCCGAATTTATTTCGCTCTTATCGGGATTTTGCTTCAACAGTCGGGACCATATTCTTATCGCCTCGTCGTGTTGCCCGCTCTGCTGCGAGAAGTTGGCATACACCACATTATACCAGTAATTATCGGGGTAGGTCTCGGCGGCGTAGTGCAAATCTTTTCGCGCCTGTTCGTACAATCCCATTCGCAAATAATACGGAGCCAAAAAGAAACGGGCGGCAGCACTGGTCGTATCAATATCGGCCGCTCGTCGCATCAGGTCGAAAGCGGCATCGTTCTCGCCAATGGCTTTCATACGCTCGGCTTCCAAGTAAAAATATTCAAACTTTTGGTACTCGTCCGCAGAGAGAATCTCCGAATCCCTCGCTGTTCCCTTATGCAAGGCGCACCCCGACAAGAAAAGGACTGCCAGCAGGGAAAACAGCCCCATAACCTTATATTTTCGCATTTTTATCCCCATCATCATCTTTTTGCGGGAAGTTCTATTTTACACCCGTATGGCCAAATCCGCCAGCACCACGTTCAGTTTCGTCCAGCGTCTCCACCTCGTCCCATTCTACCCGGCAATACTCCTTCACCACCATTTGGCAAATGCGTTCACCGTCTTCTATCGTAAAAGGTTTATCCGATACATTCAACACGATGATACCCACCTCGCCTCGGTAATCGGCATCGATAGTTCCCGGGGTATTGGGAATCGTGATACCATGTTTCAAGGCCAACCCGCTGCGAGGTCGTATCTGTGCCTCATAACCTTCGGGCAAAGCGATATAGAGTCCCGTGGGTATCAACTTGCGTTCCAATGGCGCCAACACTACCGGCTCCGATAAATTGGCCCGAATATCCATACCCGCCGAAAACAACGTGCTATAAGAGGGCAGTGCGTGATGCGACTTATTAACTACCTTGACAGAAACTTTCATCTAAATGAATCTTTTAATACAGAACTCTTTTAATTTGCGAAAATAACGAAATCCTATCAAACAGCAGCCGATTTTTTTATATTTTAATGCAATGAACCGCCAAAAGCAGATAGGTTTTTATCCTATTGCAATATTTTATCCCTCTTTTTTACTACTTTTGCAAAAATTGATGATACAAATCGTTTATGAACGCGCACCCCAAAGAATCTCCCTCAAAAATGCAGTGGGACAAACTTATTACCTCCAAACGGTTCGGCATGGAGAAATACCACGACGACCGGCGGCACACCCGCACCGACTTCCAACGTGACTACGACCGATTGGTTTTCTCCGCCCCGTTCCGCCGATTACAGAACAAGACGCAGGTATTCCCGCTACCGGGTAGCATATTTGTACACAACCGATTGACACACAGCCTCGAAGTTTCTTGTGTAGGCCGTTCATTGGGCAACAACGTATCGACCACGCTTTGCGAGAAATACAAAAACGAGCCGTGGAGTCACAAGCTCTACCATTTAGGGGCTATCACCTCGGCTGCCTGTTTGGCGCACGATTTGGGGAATCCGCCTTTCGGCCATTCGGGCGAAAGAGCCATTGCCACCTATTTCTCCGAAGGAAACGGGCAAATATTGAAAAAAGAGTTGAGAAACGAGCATCATTGGCAAGACTTCACCCACTTCGAAGGCAACGCAAATGCCTTTCGCCTGCTCACCCACCAGTTCAACGGGCGCCGCCCCGGAGGCTTTGCCCTCACCTACTCCACTCTCGCCTCGATTGTCAAGTACCCCTACTCCTCGATTCAATCGACCCAAAAAGGGAAATTGGGATTCTTTACCTCCGAGAAAAAAGACTTCCTGCGCATTGCCGACGATTTGGGCCTGCTGCCCGACGGCGACAGCGGCGAACGTTACCACCGCCACCCGCTGGTCTATCTGGTCGAGGCCGCCGATGACATCTGCTATCAAATCATGGACATCGAAGATGCCCACAAACTAAAAATACTTACTACCGAGATCGTTAAGGGGCTATTTCTCGACTTCTTCGAAGAAAAGCGCCGACAACACATCAACGACGTGTTGAAAATGGTTACCGACCTCAATGAACAGATTGTCTATCTGCGCTCTTGTGTCATCGGGACTCTCATCGACGAATGTTCCGAACTTTTTTGTCGGGAGGAACAATCCTTCTTGGAGGGTAAATTTACCGGAGCGTTGGTCGACCATATCTCTGAACGGCCTCGACAAGCATACCAGAATTGTGCCGCCACGGCTTTCGAAAAAATATATAAATCGTCCGACGTATTAGACATTGAATTGGCCGGTAATCGCATCATCTCGGTACTCCTCGACAAATTTCTCGATGCCGTACGGTTTCCCGACAAAGCCTACTCCAAACTATTGCTCAACAAGGTCCCTCAGCAATACGAAGTCCGGGCAAACTCACTCTACGGGAAAGTACAGGCCGTTATCGATTACATCTCGGGTATGACCGACGTCTACGCCCTCGACCTCTATCGCAAAATCAATGGTATGAGTTTACCGTCGCTCTAAAAAACGCATATGAAAAGATTCGACATACTACTTTTGTTTCTACTCTTTTGCACACTCGTGCAAGCCAACGAATATACCGTCGAACAGGTCCCCAACGTACACCTCAATGACGGTCGACGTTTCGTCAGCAACCCCGACGGAGTCTTGTCAACCGAAACCGTAAACAAACTCGACCAAATGCTCTTCGCCCTGCAAGAGGCCAACACGTCGGAAGTCGCCGTCGTTGCCCTACAATCCATCGGCGATACCGATATAGACCTCTTCGCCACCGAGCTTTTCTCCCGTTGGGGCATAGGCAAGCAAAACGACAACGGCCTGCTCGTACTGCTGGTGCTTGACCAGCGAAAAATCACATTCCGCACCGGCTACGGTCTGGAAGGGGTACTCCCCGACGCCATCTGCAAGCGGATACAATCGCAATACATCATACCGCTATTCCGCGAAGGCAATTACGACCAAGGACTCCTCAACGGCATCTCGGCCATTAGCCAGATACTCACCACCCCCGATGCCATAGACGAAATTACCGCCTCGCCAGCCCCGAAGCAGGCAACCGACTGGGGAAAGATATTCAATATCTACATGACCATTTCACTCGTCGTTTCGCATATCCTGTTATTTTACATGATCGGGGTAATGATACGTCATGCCAAAGAAGAACCCTACGAACGCTACAAACGGCTATCGGGACTACGCACCCTCTTTTTGACTTGTTGTTTCCTTTTTCCATTCTTTGTAATACTTCTCTACTTCGGAATCAAAAGAAGACTCCGAAAGCTACGCAATAAATCTCGCAGATGCGAATCGTGCGGCAGCACCATGCGAAAACTTAACGAAGAAGAAGACAACCTCTACCTCACTCCACAAGAGAACACCGAAGAACAACTCCACTCGGTCGACTACGACGTATGGCTATGCGATCAGTGCGGGAACACACTGGTGTATCCCTATGAAAACCAGTTTACCCAATATCAAAAGTGTCCTCATTGCCACAGCCGTGCATACAGTTTCGAGGGAGACCACATTCTCCGCAAAGCCACGACCGTAAACACCGGGTTGGGCGAAAAACGCTACCACTGCGCCCACTGCCGCAAAATCGACAGCAAGACTTACATTATCCCCATTATTGCCGCTGCTCCGATAATCGGAGGCTCGGGCCGGGGAGGTGGGTTCGGCGGAGGTGGATTTGGCGGAGGAGCAACCGGTGGCGGAGGAGCCTCGTCGGGATGGTAAACCACAAAACTCTTTAACGATTTATACACACCATGAAAACAAAAAGACTGCATTACTTTTTCCTCGCATCGGCAGCCGCCTTATTATGCGCCTGTTCGACACAGGAAAGCCCTGTCTCTTTACAATGGGAAATGGGGGAAAACGGTATCGAACCCGGATTCTATGGGAGTTCGTTTACACTGACCAACACCTCGAATAATCCCCTCGAATCGGGCTGGGAAATATATTTCACCCAACTCTCGCCTCATCAGGTAAAGATAAACGGGGAGTCGCCCGTAATCCTCGAAATGGTAAACCCCGGATTCTACAAAATAGCACCCTCGGATTCTTGGAAAACCCTTGCCCCGGGCGATTCAATAACCATACATTATTTGAATCAGGGCATCTTTACACAGACCCAGTTCATTCCCCGCACACCGTTCTTTGTCACAGGCAACGACCAACCTATCACTGTCCCGTTGACAATCGCCCCTTTCTCTCGCGAAGAACAATGGGTCGCTCCCAACAAGGTAATGCCGCCCTATCCCGACGGGGAAAAAGTCTATGCCGACAACCAATCGCTCCAAACCGACTACTCCCTACAACCCTATGACATGCTCCCCTCGCTCAAAGAAATCGCCCCGAGAGAAGGGACAAGCATCGTATTCAAAGAAATCTCGCTAAGTGTCGAGGAGGGTTTCGCCAACGAGGCCCAACTCTTGATCCGGCAATTAACCGCAATGGGATACAATGTCACCGACAAAGGGCAAACCGTCATTGCCTTGTGTCATTTCCCTCGGAACATGCAAGCTCGCAACAACGAGCATTACCGGCTGGACGTTAAGAACAACTACATAACCATCAGCGGAGAGACTCCGCACGCCATCTTCAACGGCACACAAACATTGCTCTCGTTGCTGAAAAGACAAAACATTCCTGCCCGCCTCGACAACGTAGCCATAAACGACTATCCCGACCTGCTATACCGGGGCATGATGCTCGATATTTCGAGAAACTTCACGAAAAAAGCCGATTTGCTGAAACTGCTCGATCTCCTCGCCGCTTATAAGATAAACGTATTCCATTTCCATTTCAGCGACGACGAAGCATGGAGGCTCGAAATTCCCGGGCTGGAAGAACTTACCGACATAGGTTCCCGAAGAGGGTTTACCCGAGACGAAAGCCAATGGCTCTATCCCATATTTTACGGAGGGTGGAATCCGGCCGACACGACTACAACAGCCAACGGATACTACACCCGAGAAGATTTCATCGATATTCTCCAATATGCGGCCCAACGGCACATTACCGTCATTCCCGAAATCGAATCGCCGGGACATGCCCGCGCGGCCATCATCGCTATGAAAGCCCGATATGACCGGCTAAAAGATACCGATATTGAAGCGGCTCGGGAATATCTTCTCTCCGAAGAGGCCGATACCTCGAAATATGTGTCGGCACAAGCCTATACCGACAATGTCATGAACGTAGCCATGCCATCGGTCTATCGCTTCATGGATAAAGTGAGCAGCGAAATCATTGCCATGTACAAAGAGGCCGGCGTTCCCCTCGAAACCATTCACATCGGTGGCGACGAAGTCCCTCACGGGTCGTGGACCGGCTCTCCCCTCTGCCATCGGTTTATGAAAGAACATCAGATGAAAGAACCCCACGAACTTGCCGAATATTTCTTGGAAAACGTCACACAAATGCTATCGGAGAAAGGGATTGCCACTTCGGGCTGGCAAGAGGTGGCCCTGAACCACTCTCCCGAACTGAACCAGCGCATCGCACCCCGATTTGCCGGTGTATATTGCTGGAATACCATCGAGAAAAGCGACATCATACCCTATTCCGTAGCCAACGAAGGTTATAACGTGATACTTTGCAACGTAAACAACTTCTACCTCGACTTGGCATACAACCCGCACAAAGATGAACCGGGGCTCACTTGGGGCGGCTATGTCAACGAAATTGCATCGTTCAACATGCTTCCCTACAACGTCTACGCTTCGGCCCGCGAAAACAGGGCAGGGGAAAAGAATAACCTCAAAACGGCCGGGAAAGGGAAAATACAACTTACCGGGGATTCCCGTTCCCGCATCAAAGGAGTACAGGCGCAACTATTCTCCGAGACCATCGGCAGTTTCGATATGGTGCAATATTATACCTTCCCGAAGATTTTCGGATTGGTGGAACGAGGCTGGAACAGCTACCCCGACTGGGCTCCTGCCCCCAACGACGACAAACAGGCTCTATACGAGAAAGCCCGGGCTGCCTATAACGCCAAAATCGCACAAATAGAATTGCCCCGGCTGGCTCTCGACCATGTGAATTTCAGAATCGCCCAACCCGGAATCAAAATCGTTGACGGTAAGTTGTATGCCAACTCGCCTATCCCACAGGCCGAAATACGATATACTACCGACGGGACCGACCCCACACCCAATTCAACCCTTTGGGAATCGCCCGTAGCATGCAATGCCGAGGTGGTCAAGGCCAAACTCTTCTACCTCGGGAAAGAGAGTCTCGTCACCTCTTTCCATAACTGACCTTACCCCGAAATATCCTAAATACGAGAGCCGCATGGATACCATGCGGCTCTCGTCCTGTCATATCGCTTCTATGCGGTTTCAAAAATTCATATCCCGAGCGGTTCGCTATTTGGCATGTGCCAGCAAATACTCGGCAATTTGTACGGCATTCAACGCCGCGCCTTTCTTAATCTGGTCACTCACTGTCCAGAAGGTCAATCCGTTGGGGTTAGAAATATCGGTTCGGATACGTCCCACATACACCGGGTCGTGACCGGCTTTTTCCAACGGCATGGGATAAACCCGATTCGACGGGTCATCTTCCAATACGACTCCCTTCGCATGGGCAAATGCCTCACGAGCCTCGGCCACCGAAACAGGACGCTCGGTCTCTACCCAGATAGCCTCGGAGTGGGCCCGCATGACCGGCACACGCACACATGTGGCACTCACGGCAATATCGGAATGCATGATCTTGCGTGTCTCGTTATACATTTTCATCTCCTCCTTGGTGTACAAGTTATCGGTAAAGACATCGACTTGAGGAATCAAATTATAAGCCAACTGGAAAAAGAATTTCTCGACCGTGGGTTTTTCGCCCGCAATGAGTTGCTCATACTGTTTCTTCAACTCGTCCATTGCCGAAGCTCCCGCTCCGCTGGCAGCTTGATAGGTAGCTACATGTACCCGCTTGATATGTGAAATCGACTCGATCGCTTGAAGAGCGACCACCATTTGTATGGTCGTACAGTTGGGATTGGCAATAATCCCGCGGGGACGCACAAAAGCATCGTCGCCATTCACTTCGGGAACGACCAAAGGCACATCTTCGTCCATACGGAAAGCGCTCGAATTGTCGATCATGATAGCTCCATAACGGGTTATCGTCTCGGCAAACTCTTTCGAAGTCCCGGCGCCGGCCGATGTAAAGGCTATATCCACGCCCTTAAAATCGTCATTGTGTTTCAGCTCCTTGACAACAATCTGTTTACCTCGGAAGGTATATTCACGACCAGCACTGCGAGAAGACCCGAACAACAACAACTCGTCGATCGGGAAATTCCGCTCTTCCAAAACTCTCAGGAACTCTTGTCCGACGGCACCACTGGCGCCCACAATAGCGACTTTCATCTTCTTTTCTTTATAATTTTACTTAGGAATCCAATTTGTTCCGAAATTCTAAAAATTTGTGCAAATATACAACAATTCAGATGATTTTATAACAAAACGAATAAATTATATTACACTTCCTATATTTTCGCCATTGGCTACACTTTTAAAACAGAAGGAGGCGAATCCTTGCAAGAGATAACTTTTATTACTATTTTTGTTGCAAATTTATTGTTTTCGCATCTAAAATCACAGGGTTATGGGCGGCATCACGACTCTACCGATTGAAAATCCGGTATTGATTTTCTTTATCGTACTGGCTATTATTCTGTTAGCCCCCATACTTCTCAACCGGATACGCATACCTCACATCATCGGTCTCATCATTGCCGGCGTAATTGTCGGGCCCAACGGCCTCAATCTATTGGCTCGGGACAGCAGTTTCGAGATTTTCGGCAACGTGGGAATCCTCTACCTTATGTTTTTGGCCGGGCTCGAGATTGACATGTATGATTTCAAGAAAAGCAAGAAAGACGGTATCATATTCGGGCTTTACACCTTTCTCATACCCATGATCTTGGGGACAACGATCAGCTATTATACCCTGCATCTCGATTTGATGACCTCCATTTTACTGGCAAGTATGTATGCGTCGCACACCCTCATCGCCTATCCCATCATCAGCCGATACGGCATCTCCCGCTGCCGGGCGGTGCCCATCACAATTGCAGGGACTATTTTTACGGTATTGGGGGCCTTAATTATTTTAGCCGTGATCTCGGGTATGGTACGAGGTGACCTCACCGAATTTTTCTGGCTCAGGCTATCGGTCAATATCACCATTTACAGCCTTGCCATACTGTATATCTATCCCCGCCTCACCCGTTGGTTTTTCAAAAATTACAACGACAACGTTACCCAGTTTATATTCATACTTGCACTCGTCTTTCTTGCCTCCTACACGGCACAAGTCATCGGGCTGGAAGCCATTTTGGGAGCATTTTTCGCCGGAATCGTTCTCAACCGGTTCATTCCCAATGTATCGCCGCTGATGAACCGCCTTGAATTTGTAGGAAACGCACTGTTCATTCCCTACTTCCTCATCGGGGTGGGTATGCTCATCGACCTACGGGTAATCTTCAATAGCACCGAGACGATTATCGTGGCCGCAAACATGTCGGTCGTAGCCACCTTCTGCAAATGGTTCGCGGCATGGCTCACCCAAAAGAGCTGCCACATGACGAAACTCGACCGGCAACTTATCTTCGGGCTCAGCAATGCGCAAGCGGCAGCCACTTTGGCGGCCGTCATCATCGGGCATGACATCGGGCTTTTCAACGAAGAGATTCTCAACGGGACCATCGTCATGATTCTCGTGACCTGCATCATCAGTACGCTCGTCACCGAAAAAGCAGCTCGTCGCAAGGTCATCGAAATCCAAAACAACGAACCGGCAAACTACAAATCGCCCATACAAAACGAACAAATACTCATTCCCGTAGCAAACCCCGATACAATCGAGAACCTCATCAATTTGGCCTTACTGTTGAAGTCGCCTCAACGAAAATCATCACTCTATGCCCTGCATGTAACCGACGATGAGAAAAAAAGCAACTTCTTCTCACAGGCGTTGCTCGAACAAGCTGGGAAAGTGGCCTCGTCGGCCGATACGAAACTGATTCCGATTGCCCGATACGACATGAATATAACCAGCGGCATTATCCACACCATGAAGGAGAAAAACATCACGGAGGTCGTACTCGGATTGCACCACAAGGCAAATATTGTCGATACCTTCTTCGGAGCAAAAATCGAGTCGCTGCTGAAAAACACCAACAAAATGATACTCATCTCGAAGTGTGTCACCCCCATAAACACCATTACCCGTATTGTCATCGCCGTTCCCCGCAAAGCCGAGTACGAAACCGGATTCGCCCGCTGGATAGACCGCGTAGCCAATATGGCCAAACAAATAGGCTGCCGGGCCATCTTTTACGCCTATGCCGAAACAATCCCTTACTTGAAGGCCCGTTTACGTGCCGGCCGTTACAATATCCGCAACGAGTTTGAAACCTTGGAAAGCTGGGACGACATTCTGCTCCTTGCCAATGTCGTTCTCGACGACGACCTCTTCATCGTCGTGAGCGCAAGACCCACCTCGGTATCGTTCAACTCCGACGCCGACAACATTCCGTCGTTCCTCTCGAAGTATTTCGCCAACAACAACTTGATCGTTCTATATCCCGAACAGTTCGGGACAGCCGAACCGGCTCCGGCATCGTTCATCGAACCGATGTCGCATGATATGCTCAGCCATACCGAAATCTTGGGGCTCGAAAAAATCTTCCGCCAACTCATCGCCTACAAAAAGCGGTGGACTCACCGCAATCGCAAAAAAAAGATAGACCTCTAAACAGCCTATCTGACCGGGAATTGATCCATATATAAAAAAGAAAAAGGAAAGACTCTTACAGCCCTCCCTTTCTATGCCGTCATAAAATAAACTCTTATTTTACTTTGTCTGCCAATTCAGCGCCGGCTTTGAATTTAACCACTTTCTTAGCTGCGATAGTGATTTTTTGTTTGGTAGCAGGGTTAATACCAGTGCGAGCGGCTTTTTCAGCAACGCCAAATGTTCCGAATCCGATAAGAGCGACTTTGTCACCTTTAACCAAAGATTCCGAAACTGCATCTACAAAAGCTTCCAATGCTTTTTTAGCATCAACTTTGCTCAATCCGGCTTTTTCTGCCATGGCATTGATCAATTCAGTCTTGTTCATAACACGTATAATTTAAAGTTAAGTAAATAATCTCCATGAAGAGCAGTACGCAAATGTAAAGATTAAAATGAAATAGTGCAAACAATAAAGTAAAAAATTATAATAAAAGCCTTGAATTTATAATATAAGCACGGCACATTTGACTAAATCCTCGAAAATTCACTATTTTTGCTTGCAAAATCAGAGTATAACCGATTTTATAGTTCAGTCAACAAAAGAGTTATACGCTATTAAGAAAGTACGTATTTATATGCAAAACAGATCATTTTTCGGGTCAATCCCGCCGGTCACGCTCAATTTGATCATCATCAACTTTATCGTGTGGTTGGCGGCGTTGACGCTACCCAAAATTGTCGGCATAAATTTGAATTACTGGTTGGGACTACACTACTTCGAAGCCGACGATTTCAACGTCATACAATTGGTCACCTACATGTTCCTTCACGACACCAACGGTATCGACCATATTTTTTTCAATATGTTTTCGGTTTTCATGTTCGGTAGGACGCTCGAAGCCGTGTGGGGAGGCAAACGGTTCTTGTTCTATTACATTACGACCGGTATAGGAGCGGCTTTGACACAAGAGATTGCTTGGTACTTCGAATTGCATTCGGCCATCGAGGCAACGGTCGCCCAATTGGGTTGGGAACAGACATCGCACCTGCTCAACCAATTTATCACCGTAGGAGCTTCGGGTGCCGCATTCGGTATCTTATTGGCATTCGGTATGCTCTTCCCCAATGCCCCGCTCTTTATCATATTCATTCCCATACCGATCAAGGCAAAATATTTCGTCATATTTTACGGGCTTCTCGAACTGGTATTCGGGATTAGCGGAACCATGAGCAGCGTAGCCCACTTCGCACACTTAGGCGGTATGCTCTTCGGCTTCTTCTTAATTCGTTATTGGAAAAAGAAAGGGTTAGGCGGTGGCGGCTTCTATTATTGATCACCTTAAACAGCAATTCAAGCAAGGCTCGGTATTGCTGCAACTTGTTTATATCAATGTGGCTGTATTCCTGTTGCTGCGTATCACAGGAGTCATACTCTTGCTGTTCAACATCGACATATCGGCCATATTCCCCTACATAGAGATGCCGTCGGCACCTTACGAATTTATCACCCACCCGTGGACGCTACTCACCTACATGTTTGTCCATTATGATGTATGGCATATACTCTTCAATATGCTATGGCTCTACTGGTTCGGGCAAATATTTCTTATGGCTTTCGGCGAAAAGCAAATGGTGGGGCTGTACATCTGGGGAGGTATTGCGGGCGGACTACTATACCTGCTCTCGTACAATCTATTCCCCTATTTTGAAGGGAAACAAGGGCTCATGTGCGGAGCCTCGGCCTCTATTATCGCCATTGTGGTAGCTACCGCATTCCGCATGCCCGACTACAAAATCAACCTACTCTTCCTCGGTGCCATATCGCTGAAATACATTGCGATCATTACGATTATTATCGATCTGCTCAGCGTTACATCGGCCAACGGAGGAGGCCACATAGCCCACCTTGGAGGAGCTCTGCTCGGATATTGGTTTATTGCGCGCTGGGAAAAAGGGAAAGACATTACCGCCCCAATCAACCGGATAATCGACAAAATAGTCACCGCATTCAAACCTCGCCCACGGGTAAGAATCTCAAGACCTTCGGCTCGCCGCAACTCGACACAAACCTCGGCTCGCCCCGAGACCGACATGGAATACCGCGCCCGCAAAAAGAGAGAAAGCGATGAAATCGACGCTATTCTCGACAAGATAAAACAATCGGGATACACCTCGCTATCGGCCGAAGAGAAAAAAAGGCTTTTCGAAGCCGGAAAGAAATAACCGGAGATGAAACACGTTGTCAAAGTCATATTGATTTTGCTGAATACCCTATGGGGCATTCTCCTCATCATGGGAGCCTACTCGGCCTACTGTCCCACTCGGATAGGGGTGTTGATCGAACTTTTATTCCCTTTGACCCTCTTTGTTTGTATCGCATTCCTTTTTGTCTGGCTCGCTTTCAATCCCCGATACATCTGGATTCCGGCGGCCGCTTTGATACTATCTTGGGGGGGGATTGCCCGATATTGTCCCATACACAAGCCGTCACACCTCGACAACCATCAACCCGGCTTCACTTTGATGACTTACAATACCTATTTCTTCCTCGATTATGAAGGGGCAGAAACTACACAAAACCGCACACTCACTCATGTCCTTTCGCAAAATGCCGACATTGTCTGTTTGCAAGAATGCCAAGATTTAGCCGGACCAAACCCCGGATTAAAAATGACACAGAGCCAAATCGACAGCATACATTCACGGTATCCATACCGTATCCCTACCGAACACGGATTGAATTTCCTCTCGAAATACCCCGCAGAATTGCTGTTCGACACCATATATTCCGAATCGAGCGCAGTGGCCATCTATCGAGTAAAAATAGACCGGCAGGAGGTCACGATTGTCAACCAGCACATGGAATCCATCGGGCTTACCCAAACCGACAAAGAACTTTATCAAGAAATAACAGCACACCCCAACACCGACTATCTCGACGAAGTAAAAAAACACCTGCTCTCCAAACTCGTAAAGGCCGCCTCGACCCGTAACCGACAAGCCGACATTACGGCCCAGAAAATAGAAGAGACCCCCGGAAACGTCATCGTCTGCGGCGACTTCAACGACTCCCCGTTATCCTACTCCGTACGCCGATTCCGCAGCATGGGATTCCGTAACGCCTACAACGAATTGGGATTAGGACCCGGAATCACCTACCACGCCAACCGTTTTTGGTTCCGCATCGACCACATCCTCTATAAAGGCGATATGAAGGCTCAATGGCTCACGAGACAACGTTACAAAAGTTCCGACCATTATCCGCTCGTCGCACGGTTCATTTGGGAAAAACCCGCAAATCATTAACACAATAATATTAATCTCATGAAAAAACTTTTAGTCACATCATTAGCTTGTTTTATGATGATTTCTTGCAGCCAAAAAGAGAATCCGCTCCTCAGCGAATTCAACACCCCGTTCGGTGTACCGCCTTTCGAACAAATCAAACCAGAACACTACATGCCCGCCTTTGAAGAGGCTATCCGTCAGCACGATGCAGAAATCAACGCCATCGTAGCCAACCCCGAAGAGCCGACTTTCAAAAACACAATCGAACCGCTCGAATTCAGCGGCATGTTATTGACCCGGATAAACCTTATATTCAGCAGCCTCACCGAAGCCGAGACCAACGATGAGTTGCAAGCGATTGCCAAAGAAATCTCACCGAGATTGACCGAACACTACGACAACATCTCGCTCAACGCCGACCTCTTCGCCCGTATCAAAACCGTATATGAGAACCGCGAAAACGAAGGCCTCGACCCCGAGCAGATGAAAGTACTCGAAAATCATTACAAAGATTTCGTACGTGCCGGAGCCCTGCTCTCCGAGGCCGATAAAGACTCCTTGCGCGAAATCAACAAAGAGTTGGCCATGCTATCGATTCAGTACGGCGATAACGCACTGGCCGAGTCGAACGCTTTCCAACTGGTTATCGACAATGAAGCCGAGCTTGCCGGACTGCCCGAGGCTGTCGTTACCGCCGCAGCCGACGAAGCTGCCGCCCGCAACATGGTCGGCAAATGGGTATTCACCCTCGATGCCCCCAGCCGCATTCCTTTCTTGCAATATGCCGACAACCGCGCGTTACGTGAAAAAGTGTACAAAGCCTATATCAACAAAGCCGACAACGATAACGAGTATGACAACAAAGCGATTGTCTCGAAAATGGTCAACCTCCGACTGAAAAAAGCCAAACTCATGGGATTCGAGACCTATGCCGATTTTGCCCTCGACGACCGCATGGCAAAAACCGATGAAAATGTAAACAACCTTATCGACCGCGTGTGGAGTGCAGCAATCCCTCGCGCCAAAGAAGAGGTTGCCGATATGCAAAAAATTATCGATGCCGAAGGCGGCGGATTCAAACTCGCCCCGTGGGACTGGTGGTACTATGCCGAGAAAGTGCGCAAAGCCAAATACGACCTCAACGAAGACGAGCTGAAACCCTATTTCAGCCTCGACAACGTACGCGAAGGGGCTTTCATGGTAGCCAACAAACTCTATGGAATTACAATCACCGAGCTCGAAAATATGCCGATATATCACCCCGATGTGCGGGCTTTCGAGGTAAAGGACGCCGACGGCAAACATCTGGCCGTGTTCTACACCGACTACTTCCCCCGCCCCGGAAAGCGTGCCGGCGCATGGATGTACAACTTCCGCGAATCTTATGTACAAGACGGCAACGAAGTTCGTCCCATTGTGTACAACGTTGCCAACTTCACCAAACCGACTGCCGATACACCTTCGTTGCTGACAATAGACGAGGTGCAGACTCTTTTCCATGAATTCGGCCATGCACTGCACGGCATGCTCACCCGTTGCCACTATCCGTCGGTAAGCGGGACGAATGTTGCCCGCGATTTCGTGGAACTCCCCTCACAAATCAACGAACATTGGGCCACACACCCCGAGGTATTGAAACTCTATGCCAAGCATTACCAAACAGGAGAAACAATCCCCGACTCTCTAATCGAGAAAATGGAAGCCGCCTCTAAATTCAACCAAGGTTTCACGACAACCGAATTCCTCGCTGCTGCCATTCTCGACATGCGCTGGCACGAAATCGACAAAGCCCAAGAGTACGACGTACGTCAATTTGAAAAAGAGGTAGCCCAATCCATCGGACTTATCGACGAAATTACCTACCGCTACCGCAGTACCTACTTCTCACACATCTTTACCAACGACTACTGTGCCGGATATTACAGCTACATTTGGGCCGAAGTCCTCGATGCCGATGCCTTTGACGCATTTATCGAACACGGCATATTCGACCCCGCCACAGCAAAAGCCTTCCGTGAGAATATCCTCGAAAAAGGCGGCAGCGTAGAGCCTATGACCCTCTACCGACAATTCCGCGGAGCCGACCCCAACCCCGATGCCTTACTGCGCAACCGAGGCTTGAAATAAGCCAAACCTCCACATTGCCACATATTAGGGCTGCCGACAAAAGTCGAGCAGCCCTTTTCTCATTTCGGCCAAATTGTTCTATCTTTGCACTGGCTTAACCAAAAAAGATGGAATACCCAACCGATCCGACAGTAAAAAAACGCATCGACAGCATCGACTTATTCAAAGGAATAGCTATTATCGTCATTGCTTGGAAACATACATACCACCCGCAATGCCTCGACCTCATAAGTGTAAGTTCGCTCTTTTTCATTATATCGGGATTCTTTATCAAAGACGCCCCTTTTCTCCCATTTCTGAAAAAAAAGATTAGAACGATACTCATCCCCTTTCTCTTTTTCTATCTCCTTTCATATCTCGCTCGCCTACTCTTCTATATAGGGCATCACCGTACACTATACGGATTTGAGTGGGATTCCTTTTGGGATCTATTTTCAATATCCAACAGTCCGCTCTATCTCTCGGTAAATATCCCGTTGTGGTTTCTTGTTTGCCTCTTTGTTATGGAAATAATCTTTTGGGGTATAAATAGAGTCATAGGGAAAAAGATACGCACATACGCTTTTTTAGCGGTCATTGCAACCATATATATATTTTTCGGATTTATCGGGAATTGGCGCACTCCACTCATGCTCAATACCGCCATTGAATGCCTTCCCTATTTTATCATAGGAAACCTTTTCGGATTGACTGTGTCCCGTTATTTGGTCGAAAAGCCCCATCTGCGATTTATCATCGCGGCAATCTCAATAGCCTTATTCGCCGGCCTCCAATATTTACCGTCCAACCTTTCTATACTCCCCTTTATCAAATCGATCTCCCTTTTCACAGCATTACTCACATTACTTACTTATGCCGAAGGAAATCGGTCGGCCATTGCCAATTTTGTGCGTACATGCGGCGAATCCTCCTTGCTCATCATGGGATTACACGTAATCATATTAGCTCCTTTACAAACCGTAATATACACTCTCATCGGTCAAGAAAATATCTTAGCCGGAATTATTTGCCTCGCCCTCACCCTGCTTATCATCTACCTGCTTATACCGGTAGTCAACAAGTATATTCCGTGGGCTGTCGGGAAGAAACGATAGAAATGAAATAGGATCAATTAGAAACTTATGAAAAATAAACAAAATTTAACAAAATTGGGGGGGGGTAATTTCT
This sequence comes from uncultured Barnesiella sp., assembly GCA_944320995.1. Lineage (GTDB taxonomy): Bacteria > Bacteroidota > Bacteroidia > Bacteroidales > Barnesiellaceae > Barnesiella. The sequence goes on from CALUJQ010000011.1 coordinate 62,891, forward strand.
TCCCCCTCAAAAAGAATCGATTACATCGATCTTGTAAAAGGGGTTGCCATTATCGGAGTTGTATGGAGTCACACCGTACACCCTCAATGGTATAACGTAACCTATATCAACGCTCTTTTCTTTTTCCTTTCCGGCTTCTTCTTCAAAGAAGAACCATTCTCAACTTTCTTGGATAAGAAAATCAAAACTCTCATCATTCCATTTGTTTTTTTCTATCTGCTTTCCTATCCCTTCCGCATTATCGTTAATTTTTGGGATTGTCGTACATTGAGTAACTTTGATTGGGGGTGTATCTTCGATGTATTCGATATTGCCAGCAGAAGCGACTACTTGTTTGTGAATGTCCCTCTGTGGTTTATCTTCTGCCTGTTCATGATGCAACTTATCTATTGGTGCATGAATAAAATCACACCTGAAAAACATAGGATTACAATATATCTCATTATAAGTGCAATAATCCTTATTTGGAATAACGAGATTAAAGAGTATCCTACTATTTTCATGATAAACAATGCCGTACAATGGCTTCCATATTTCATCATAGGAAATTTGTTCGGACTGAAATTATCACGTCGTATCTTCGAATATAAATCAAAATACATTATTGTCCTAATCACACTCATCGGATTTATAGGATTACAAGCTATCGACTGCGATATTCCCTTTTATTTTTTCATAAAAGCAATTTTATTCTTCCTTTGTATAATGACCTTCTTGGCTTATTTCAATGAAAATAGGAGTAAAATTTGTGACATTATCCGCACACTGGGAACATCGACTTTATTCATTTTGTGCGTTCATATTCTCATACAAATTCCTTTTCAACGAATTCTTATGAGAATATTTGGACATAGAGAAGTATTTACGGGATACATCGACGTAACCCTCACCCTGCTTATCATCTACCTGCTTATACCGGTAGTCAACAAGTATATTCCGTGGGCTGTCGGGAAGAAACGGCAATCGTGATTCAACTCCATAACAAAGCCGGAGTGCGAAAGTTTTCAACTCCATCGTACTCCGGCTTTGTTATATCCTCGATCAAAAGTTACTCTCGTTGTTGTAACAGTCGATTATATTGAGCATCGTCGTTGATAATCTCCATCGCTTTCATAAACGAGGCATTCTCGGGATTCATAATGCGGAAATAGGCTGCCGTGTCGAACATATCGCGAGCAATAAGTGCTTTTACTTGCAAAGCAATCAACGCACGAGATTTTTGATACTGTTCTTCGTTATACTTCACCTTTTCCGATTCTCCCATCTTCAATAAATCGGCCAACATCTCATCGGTCACGGTAAATCCCTCGGCAAATCGTTCTATATTCTTGTATTGCTTAACAAGGTCCTTGCGATGCTCGTCGAGATAGTTCACGGGATATTGGTTCAGCACCCCTTTGGCCAGTAAGTCTCGATGAAAATCGGTATAAATCGTCGTATCCAACGGGACAAATACATCGGGCATAATCCCCCCGCCGCCATACACCGTACGTCTATTTTTGAGGGTCTCGAATTGCAACGAATCGGGGAAGTGAATGCTGTCGGTATAGATAAGCTCCCCATGGTTGAAGCGGTCGAGCAATTCGCGTTCATAAGCCTCATGCCCCTTGTCGTAAGGTTTTTGTATGCTCCTTCCCGACGGCGTATAATAACGGGCTACCGTGAGACGTATCATCGAGCCATCGGGGAATGGAATGGGTCGTTGAACCAACCCTTTCCCAAACGTGCGACGACCCACGATTACTCCTCGGTCCCAATCCTGAACAGCACCCGAAAGGATTTCACTGGCCGATGCCGAACTTTCATCAACCAACAAAACCAACTTCCCTTGTTGGAACAAACCTTGCTTTGTGGCAAAAGCATCGTCGCGGGGCGACCGACGTCCCTCGGTATAAACAATCGACTGGCCCTCATCCAAAAATTCGTCGGCCATAGCAATCGCACTGGTCAGATAGCCTCCGCCATTCCCTTGCAAATCGACAATCAGGTTTTTCATACCTTTCTTTTTCAGTGATTTAATGGCATCGGAAAACTCCTTGTCGGTCGTTGCGGCAAAACGGCTCACCCGTATGTAACCTGTCTTCTTATCGACCATGTAAGAAGCATCGATACTGTAAATGGGTATCTTATCCCGTATGATTCTAAAATCAATAGGCTCTTGTACCCCTTTACGCAGGACACTCACCCGCACTTCGGTTCCGGCCTCTCCCCGTAACCGCTTCATAATATCGGTATTCTTCATCTTCACCCCGGCGATAACCGTATCGTTTACCGTGATGATGCGGTCTCCCGCCAAAATCCCCACCTTTTCCGAGGGGCCTCCCACGATGGTTTGTATGACGTAAAGCGTATCTTTGTTCATATTGAACTGGATACCTATTCCGCTAAAATCCCCCTGCAAAGGTTCGTTCATCTCTTTGGTCTCCTCGGCCGTCGTATAAGTCGAATGAGGGTCGAGTTTATCGAGCATTCCCCGTATGGCGTCCTCGACCAACCGGTTCTCATCGACCTCATCGACATAAAGATTCGTAATGGCAAAATCGGCCAGACTCAACTTGCGCATACCTTCGCTTTGACCTTGTGGACGCACCACTCCTACTATCGCCGACAGAGAGAGTATTATCAATAACAATCGTTTCATTTCCTGCTTAAATTATACCAACTTCAATCCTTTGGGGACAAATTCCTCCACGCTGTGTCCAAACCGCAGAAGTTCCCGCACGATGGTAGAACTAATGTGGGTCAACTCGGGCTCGGTAAACAAGATAATGGTTTCCACCCCCGATAATTTCCGGTTTACATCGGCAATCGTTTTTTCATATTCAAAGTCATTGACCGACCGGATTCCCCGTAAGATAAACCGGGCATTATATTCTTTCGCCAGATCTATGGTCAAGCTGTCATACGCCACGACCCGCACACGGGGATTGTCATGGAAAAACGCCCGCAGCATATCCAACCGCTGTTCTACTGTAAAATAGGTCCGCTTCGAATCGTTGATACCGATAGCTATCACTACTTCGTCGAGCAATTCGAGCCCCCGGTTCACAATCGACATATGGCCGATCGTAAAAGGGTCGAAAGTCCCGGGAAATACGGCAATGCGTTTAGACGAGATTGGTGTCATCTTCTATAACCAGATTTTGTATAATAAAGTTTTGTCGTTCCATCGTATTCTTGCCCATATAAAATTCGAGCAAGTCTTTGACCAAATCTTCTTTCCGTAGCGAAACCCGGTCGAGACGCATATCGGGACCGATAAACTGGCGGAACTCCTCGGGCGAAATCTCGCCCAAACCTTTGAACCGGGTCACTTCGGGATTTGCCCCGCATTTCTTTATAGCGGCAAGGCGCTCCTCGTCGGTATAGCAATAATAGGTCTCTTTTTTATTCCGCACCCGGAACAACGGCGTTTGCAAAATATAGACATGACCTTTCTTGATCAAATCGGGGAAGAACTGCAAAAGGAATGTAATCATCAACAAACGGATATGCATGCCATCGACATCGGCATCGGTAGCGATAATCACCTTGTTATACCGGAGTCCCTCTATACCGTCCTCGATATTGAGGGCCGCCTGCAAGAGGTTGAACTCCTCGTTTTCATAAACGACCTTTTGGGTCAACCCATACGTATTCAGCGGTTTGCCTCGCAACGAAAAGACAGCTTGTGTCTCTACGTTACGAATTTTTGTAATCGACCCGCTCGCCGAATCTCCTTCGGTGATAAAAATACAACTCTCCTCCTGCCTGTCACCTTTGGTATCGTTGTAATGGATACGGCAATCGCGTAGCTTGCGGTTGTTCAAATTGGCTTTCTTGGCACGCTCCCGGGCCAGTTTCGTCACCCCGGCAATGGCTTTGCGCTCTTTCTCCGATGCCAATATTTTTTTCAGCATCACCTCAGCCATATCGCCATGCTTATGCAGGAAGTTATCCAGTTCTTTCTTCATGAAGTCGCCGATAAATTTTGCGATTGTCGGGCCGTCGGGTTCCATATCTTTTGAGCCCAACTTCGTTTTGGTCTGCGACTCGAATACCGGTTCTTCTACCTTGATACTGATTGCCGCCACCATACCGTTGCGAATATCGGTGTACTCGAAATTCTTGTTATAGAACTCCTTGATTGTACGGCTTGCCGCCTCACGGAATGCCGATAGATGCGTACCGCCCTGTGTCGTATGCTGCCCGTTTACAAAGGAATAATATTCCTCACCATACTGGTTGCTGTGGGTAATGACCACCTCGATGTCGGTTCCGGTCAGATGGATAATCGGATACAACGGTTCGGTAGTCATATACTCGTTGAGCAAGTCGACCAAGCCGTTGCGGGAGTGAAATTTACGCCCGTTCAACAAAATCGTCAAACCTGTATTCAAGAATACATAGTTTTTGAGAAGGGGCTCTATCAACTCTTCCCGATAAGCATAGTTCTTGAAAATCGTACTATCGGGTGCAAACTGAACCAATGTACCGTTAGCCTCGTCGGTAGGCGTCAATCCGCTCTCCGAAACGACATCACCACAAGCATACGAAACCGAGTTGCTCATGCCATCTCGATACGACTGTATGAAGAACGACGACGATAACGCATTCACGGCCTTGATTCCCACGCCGTTCAATCCCACCGATTTCTTAAATGCCTTCGAATCGTACTTACCTCCCGTATTCATCTTCGACGAAACATCTTTCACCTTGTCGAGGGGAATACCCCGGCCATAGTCTCTCACCGAAACGATTTCGCTCGAGATTTCTACGACAATCTGTTTGCCGAAGCCCATCATGTGCTCATCGAGGGCATTATCGAGGACCTCTTTCAACAGTACATAGATACCATCGTCGGCATGGGTCCCGTCGCCCAACTTACCGATATACATACCGGGACGACGACGGATATGCTCTTTCCAATCGAGGGTTTTAATGGCGTCTGAGCCATATTCAAACTCGGTGCTTATATTCGTGTTTTCTTCCATAAATTTCTATCGTTCACCGATTTCTATCGGCTTTCTTCACAAAGATAACGCTAAAAAAAGAGTAAAAAAAGAATATCTCCCTTTTTACCCTGTTTTTAAGAAATAAAAAGAAAGCCCGCACCGTCGTATTCTCTTTTCGTGCAGGCTCCTTTATATTTTTGTTTCGGGAAAAGCTCTACTTTTCCACCAAAGCGAAATCGAGTTGTTTCCGTTCCAAATTGGCACGGGCTACCTTGATGCGGATAGGATCGCCTAAGCGATATATGCGTCGTTTGCGGCGTCCCATGAGACAATAATTTTTCTCGTCAAATTCATAGTAATCGTCTTCGAGATCGCGTATCGGCACAAGCCCCTCGCACTTATTTTCATTGATTTCGACATACAATCCCCATTCGGTAATACCCGAAATGACGCCGTCGTACTCCTCGCCCAACCGCTCGCTCATAAACTCTACTTGTTTGTATTTAATCGAAGCCCGTTCGGCATTGGCTGCCAGTTGCTCCATATCCGACGCATGTTTGCACTCATCCTCGAGCGACTGTACATTCACGCTGCGGCCTCCTGCCATATAACGCTCGAGCAACCGATGCACCATCAAATCGGGATAACGGCGTATCGGAGAGGTGAAATGGGTATAATAATCAAACGACAACCCATAGTGGCCTATATTCACCGTCGTATAGATAGCTTTGGCCATAGCTCGTATGGCAACGGTCTCCACCAGATTCTCCTCGGGTTTTCCCTGTACCTTCGACAGCAGGTTGTTGATACCTTTCGACAGGTCGGATTTATTTCCTTCGGTATTGATTTTGTAGCCAAACCGCGTAATGAACGAAGCAAAAGATGACATCTTATCGGGATCGGGCAAATCGTGGACCCGATAGACAAACGCTTTTGCCTTGCGCCCGTCTTTGGGATTTCCTATGAACTCGGCTACCGTACGGTTGGCCAGCAGCATGAATTCTTCAATGAGTTTGTTGGCCTCTTTGGAGATTTTGAAATAGACTCCCAAAGGTTTGCCGTTCTCGTCTATATCGAACTTGACTTCGTGCCGGTCGAAATTGATCGAGCCGTGGTCGAAGCGCCGCTTGCGCAACTTCTGGGCCAAATCGTTCAACGTCAAGATTTCCTCTTTATACTCACCCTCGCCCGTCTCGATTACGGCTTGTGCCTCCTCATAGGCAAATCGTCTATTGGAGCGTATCACCGTACGGGCAATGTGTGATTTCTGTACCTCGGCATTGTCGTTCAACTCGAAGATACAAGAGAAGGTAAGTTTATCCTCATCGGGGCGCAACGAACATATATTATTGCACAACCGCTCGGGCAACATGGGAACCACGCGGTCCACGAGATAAACCGACGTGCCGCGGCTCTCGGCCTCCTTGTCGATAATACTGCCGGGCTTCACATAATAACTCACATCGGCAATATGTACACCTACCTCCCAATGCCCGTTGGGTAACCGGCGAATCGACAGGGCATCGTCAAAATCTTTGGCATCTTTCGGGTCGATCGTAAACGTAGTCACGTCTCTGAAATCCTCCCGTGCGGCAATTTCCTCGGCAGCAATCACATCGTGAATTTTATTGGCAGCCTTCTCCACTGCATCGGGATAACGATAAGGCAATCCGAACTCGGCCAATATCGCATGTATCTCGGTATTGTTCTCTCCCGCCGGTCCCAAAATATCTATCACTTCGCCGTATGGATTGCGGGCACGGTCGGGCCATTCGGTAATACGTACGACAGCTTTATCACCCGTTTTACCTCCTTTCAGGGCATTCTTCGGGATAAATATATCGTTTGCCAATACTTTGTTGTCGGTCAACAGAAAAGCAAAATGTTTCTGAACCTCAAGCGTTCCCACGAAAGTCTGCTGGTTCTTCTCGATAATCTCGACCACCTCGCCTTCCGAATCATGTCCTTTGCGCTTGGCATAAACCAATACCCGTACCCTGTCTCCGTCCATGGCATGCATCGAGTTTCGCTCGGCAATAAATATCGATTCATTCTCGTCGGTAATCACATGATTCTTACCATTGGAACGACGTTCAAAACGGCCCACTACCTCGGTTCCTCGGCTGTTGGCTTTATATTTCCCGGGCGAAACCTCGATGAGGAAATTCTGTTCCGCCATACCTTCGAGCAACTGGAACACCATCTGTTTCTGAGGTGTGGTAGTAGCTCCAACCCCATGAGCAACTTGTTTATAATTAAAAGCTCGCTTTCTGTCTTGATTGAAAAACTCGACCACCAAAGCCAACATATCGTCCTTCTTGATTCGCTTCGATTCTTTCTTTTTCATCTGTTTCATGATATGGGGGTTAAACACTTTCTTTACCATATACAAAGATAGTACAAACAACGACAGAAACAAATAAATTCGACACCATCAAATGTTCCCCAATGTTGTTATTTAAAATATTTCACGAATGATTCTCCATAACGTCAAAAATAAACAAATACATATATAGAAGAGACTTTCGCAACTTCTGCAACACACCAAAAATAGTTACATTTGCCTACACGCTAAAAATAAAACGAATGACTACCCTACTCGCCTTCGGAGAACACCTGCCGATAACCAACCCTACTTGGATATTCTTCTTGGTACTTTGTATCATTCTGTTCGCCCCTATATTGCTGAATAAACTGAAAATTCCACACCTCATAGGCATGATTCTGGCAGGAATTCTTATCGGTGAACACGGATTCGACATCTTAGCCCGTGACAGCAGTTTCTCCTTATTCGGGCAAGTAGGGCTTTATTACATCATGTTCCTTGCCGGATTGGAAATGAACATGGAAGATTTTAAGGCAATTCGGAGCAAGGCCATCGTATTTGGTATTCTTGCCTTCGTCATACCTCTTGTTTTAGGTTTTTTCAGTAACATATTCATACTGAAATACGGAATCATTTCTTCCATTTTACTCGCCAGTATGTATGCCTCTCATACCCTCATCTCTTATCCCATCGCCGCTCGATACGGGATTGCCCGGCATCGCTGTGTCAGTATAGCCGTTGGAGCAACGGCTATCACCGATAGCCTCACCTTATTGGTCCTCGCTATTATCGGGAGCCTTTACAAAAGCGACAACATTGGTAATTGGTCGTGGATAGAACTCATTCTCAGAGTCTCCCTGATGGGGCTTTTCATTATCTACTCCTTTCCCCGCATCGGACGCTGGTTCCTGCGAAAATACGAAGACAGTATTGTCCAATTCATCTTTATCTTGGCTATGGTATTTCTCGCAGCCGGATTAATGGAACTGGTGGGTATGGAGGGCATTCTCGGTGCTTTTTTCGCCGGATTGGTTCTCAATCGGCTTATTCCCTATGTCTCCCCACTCAGGAACTACCTCGAATTTGTGGGTAACGCCCTGTTCATACCCTATTTCCTCATTGGTGTGGGAATGCTCATCGACCTACGGGTATTCTTCGGCCATATCGAGTCTTTAAAAGTGGCAACCGTAATGACAGTCATGGCACTAAGCACTAAATGGATTGCGGCATGGACCACCCAGAAAATCTATGGCATGAAAAAAATCGAACGTCAATTGATGTTCGGATTGAGCAATGCACAAGCGGCCGCTACCCTCGCCGCAGTTTTAGTCGGATATAATATATTTCTGCCCGACGGCAGCCGGTTATTGAATGAAGATGTCCTCAACGGTACAATCATTCTCATTTTGGTCACTTGTATCATCAGCTCCATAACAACCGACCTCGCCGCCCGTAAAATGGCGCTTAGCGAACTACCCCCAGAAAACCCGCAATCCAGAACCGATAACGAGAAAATATTAATTGCATTTAGCAATCAAAAAAATGTCAAGAATCTCATATATTTAGCTTTACTGACAAGAAATCCCAAAAAGAACCAACCTCTAATAGGGCTGCATGTCCTCTATGACGACTGTAACGAAACCGACCGGGAGCAAGGGAAAGAGTTGTTGGTGCAGGCACAAGAGATTGCGGCCAAGGCCGATGTGGTTTTACAGGTACAAAACCGATTGGCTACCAACCTGTCAAACGGGATACTGCATGCTTCAAAAGAAAACGACATCTCCGAAATCATCGTTGGCCTCCACATACGGGCCTCACAAGGAGAATCGTTCTTCGGTCCCGTACTGCTCAACCTCCTTAACAAAATGGAGCGGCAAATTATGATTCTCCATGCTTTCACCCCCATAAACCAAATACACAATATTCATGTGGCTATTCCCCAAAATGCCGAATACGAAGCCGGCTTCTATCGCTGGATAGAACGAATCGCCCGAATAGGAAAAAATACAAACTCCCGGATCTTTTGGCATGGACAGTCTCAAACGCTCTCTTTGATAAACGTTTATCTGCAACGCTATCACACGAGTTTATTGCGAGAGATGTGCGAAACCGACGGGGGGAATGAATTGAAACAGCTATCGACCATCATGCAACCCGACGATCTTATGGTTATCATCATGGCCCGTCACGGGTCCGTTTCATTCCGGCCCTCTCTTGAACATGTACCGTATCAAATCAATACTTACTATACGGAGAAAAATTTCATACTCCTTTTCCCCGACAGCTATGCACGCACTTCGCCAGAACTTACTTTCGTAGAACTACACGACACTCATGGCTCCTATGAAAGAAAAACTCACTGGTTCGATTTCCTTCGCCGGAAAAAAGAATGAAGCTAACCTCTGTATCCATTGATTCACACTATCATCAGCAATCCGAACCCCATACCCAAATAGAGAAACATCGTAATCAACGACCATGCGAAACGGGCTTTGACAAACGGTTCTCCCGCTGCCCGACAGCGCCCCGGATAACGTAAAACCCCGGCTACGGGTACGACAAACAGCACTGCCATAGCTCCTTGCAGCCAGACTACACCGAAATAAAGCGCCAATAAAAATATCCCGAAAATAAAGAATGCGACCAGCTCCATGTAGCCGAGGCTGTTCAATGCTTTTCGTTCCATACTCTTTCCTGTTTTCTACGATCGTGCCCCTACGGTCTCCGTTTCTCGCATCTCCCTCTGCCCGACCGGTTTTACAACACATTACTATTTAAACAGCATCAGCCCGATAAAACACCGGGCTGACTGCTACAATCTCATTCTATATCAAGCGTCGATATTGGCATAAGTGGCATTGGTCTCGATAAACTCGCGGCGCGGTCCCACATCTTCACCCATAAGCATCGAGAAGATACGGTCGGCCTCGGCGGCATTGTCGATAGTCACTTGTTTGAGGATACGATTCTCGGGATCCATGGTGGTCTCCCACAACTGGTGAGGATTCATCTCACCCAAACCTTTGTAACGTTGTGTCTCCATCAACTGCTCGTTGCCTTCGCAATATTTCACACAGAATTGGTCTTTCTGCTGGTCGGTCCAGCAATACTCCTCGGCTTTGCCCCGTTTACTCTTACATTTGTACAACGGCGGTGTCGCCAAATAGACATACCCATGTTCCAACAGCGGCCGCATACGGCGGAAGAAGAAGGTCAGCAACAGGGTGGCGATGTGGGCTCCATCGACATCGGCATCGGTCATGATAATAATCTTGTGGTAACGCAATTTCTCGATATTGGCCTCTTTCGAGTCCTCCTCCGTACCGATTGTCACGCCCAGCGCCTTGAACATATTGCTGATTTCCTGACTTTCAAATACCTTATGATCCATCGCTTTTTCTACATTCAATATCTTACCGCGCAGCGGTAAAATTGCTTGGAACATACGATCACGGCCCTGTTTTGCCGAACCGCCTGCCGAGTCTCCCTCGACGAGGAATATCTCGCACTCTTCGGGATTGCGCGAGGAACAATCGGCCAACTTACCGGGCAAACCTCCACCCGAGAGGGGCGATTTCCGCTGAACCAATTCACGGGCCTTACGGGCTGCATGACGGGCTGTGGCGGCAATAATCACCTTCTCGACGATTGCTTTGGCTTGTGCCGGGTGTTCTTCGAGATAATTTGCCAAAGCCTCGCTTACAGCGGTATCCACAGCTCCTATCACTTCGCTGTTTCCCAACTTGGTCTTGGTCTGTCCCTCGAACTGAGGCTCCATTACTTTCACCGAAATAACGGCAGTAAGCCCTTCACGGAAGTCATCGCTGCTGATTTCCACTTTCACCTTATCGAGCATCTTGGAATCTTCGGCATACTTTTTCAGTGTACGTGTCAATCCACGGCGGAAACCGGTCAGGTGAGTCCCTCCCTCGATCGTATTGATATTGTTTACATAGGAATAGACATTCTCGTTATAAGTCGTATTGTAGGTCATCGCCACCTCTACAGGAACACCTTGGCGCTCGGTCGAGATATGAATCACATCGTCGATAAGATGCTCTTTGCTCGAATCGATATACCGCACAAATTCTTTCAATCCCTCTTTCGAGTAGAACACATCTTTGCGGTACTCGCCGGCTTCGTTGACAACCCGCTTATCGGTCAGGGTCAAAGTAATGCCCGCATTCAAGAAGGCGAGGTCGCGCAAACGATTGGCCAAAATATTATAATCATAAACCGTTGTCGTGAAAATAGAACCATCGGGCTGGAAAATAATCGTCGTTCCCGTTTCGTCGGTTTCGCCTATTATCTCGACATCGTGCAACGGTTTCCCACAAGAAAATTCCTGCATATAAATCTTCCCGTTCCGACGGATTTCTGCTCGTAAATAAGTCGAAAGCGCATTCACACACGAAACGCCTACACCATGCAGACCTCCCGAAACTTTATAGGAGCCTTTATCGAATTTTCCTCCGGCATGCAACACCGTCAATACGACTTCAAGAGCCGATTTATGTTCTTTCTCGTGCATATCCACCGGAATCCCACGACCGTTATCGACCACCCGGATAGAGTTATCCTCATTGATATACACCTCTATATGTGTGGCATAACCCGCAAGGGCTTCGTCGATTGAGTTATCGACTACCTCATAAACCAAGTGATGCAATCCTTTGACACTAATATCGCCAATGTACATGGCCGGGCGTTTGCGCACGGCTTCAAGCCCTTCGAGCACCTGAATACTATCGGCTGAATAACTTTTGTTTGCTGTTTCTTCTGACATATTATCCGAATCTTTTTTATTTTTATCGGTGTTACTCCCTCTCGGCTTACTACCAGATTATCAACGGGAAATGCTTTCAAATTGGTCTAATCGGCCAATTTCTCACCAACAAACAAAAATACGAAAAAAAGTTGGAATGACGAAATATCGAAACAAGAAATAACACTCCGTGAATACAATGATTCATCACAAATTTGCAGGCTTGTTCCGGAGAGCTCTCCCCAGACAAAAAACAGCCTCCCAAAGCACAGAATCCCGAAAATAAAAAAGTGCGGCAGTTGTTTCTGTCGCACTTTCCAGTAGCCCATAGGAGAATCGAACTCCTCTTTCAAGAATGAAAATCTTGCGTCCTAGCCGATAGACGAATGGGCCATACCTATCACTCGACGGGATTCAATCCCGGCCGAAAATCAATTCTCTACGAAATTACAGTTTGTTTACGTGCAAAGCCAGTTTCGATTTCAGGTTAGCGGCTTTATTTTTGTGAATTACATTCTTTTTGGCCAGTTTATCCAACATCGAACTTACTTTTACATACAGAGCTGCTGCTTCTTCTTTCACAGTAGTAGCACGCAATTTACGAACAGCGTTACGAGCTGTCTTTGCATAATAACGATTACGCAAATTTCTTACTTGAGTTTGTCTAATTCTTTTTTCCGACGATTTATGATTTGCCATCTCAATAGTCTCCTAAATATTTTTATTTTTACTTTGTAGCCCATAGGAGAATCGAACTCCTCTTTCAAGAATGAAAATCTTGCGTCCTAGCCGATAGACGAATGGGCCCTTGATAAAAATGCGCCTTAGATATATAAAGTAAGGCGCCCTTTCCAAATGCGAGTGCAAATATAGAGCGGTTTTTTGAATTGGCAAAATTTTTCCCTAAAAATCTTTCATTTAGCGTCTCTTAAAGGGAGATGTGCTTCCCCAAACGGACTACCGCCCGAGAGTTGAGCCTGTGTTTTTGAACAAAAAACACTATTTTTGTACAAAACTACTTGCCGAATGCTCGAAAAGACTTTGGGAATCGTACTGCACATTATTCCCTACAACGACAAAATAGCAGTAGCTCATCTTTACACCGAACGGTATGGGCGAGCCTCTTACCTGTTCCCACAAGGGAGCGGGAAGAAGGCTCGCATGCAACGCTCCCTGTTCATGCCATTCTCGATTCTGGAACTCGATATAGATTATCGCAACAGTCGCGAACTGCAAAAAATCATCGAGACGCATACGGTAGTACCACTTCAAAACATCTATTCCGACCCCATCAAAAATGCCGAGACTCTTTTCCTCGCCGAGGTGTTGTGCCAGACAATCAAAGAGCCCGAATCCAACCCACAACTATTTGCATTTATCGTCCGCGCCATACAAGTACTCAATCTCATGGAGGAGGGGAAAGCCAATTTTCACCTTTGCTTTTTGCTACAACTGTGTAACTTCCTTGGATTCAGCCCCAACATGGAGAGCTATCGACCGGAATATTTTTTCGACATGCTCAACGGGGTCTTCTCACCGACCCGCCCGGCACACAGCTACACGCTCGACTCCCGGGAGTCGGAGGTATTTGCCCAACTCACCCGCATGGATTTCAACAACCTGCGCTATTTCCGCTTCAACCGAGGCGAGCGGAATGCCGTGCTATCCCGCATTCTCACTTACTACCGGCTGCACCAGCCCGGAATCGATGAATTGCGTTCGCCCGAAATATTGCGGGCTATCTTTGACTAATCTGCGACTCATCTCCCTCAAAGGTTGGCGAATACAAAATTTTATACTACTTTTGTCCCCCGAAACGCCCTTGTAGTTCAATGGATAGAACGGAAGTTTCCTAAACTTTAAATCCGAGTTCGATTCTCGGCGGGGGTACAAA
>CALUJQ010000012.1 GCA_944320995.1 uncultured Barnesiella sp.
TATGCATCGTTCATCAACTTGGGTTTGGAGCACAAAGCTCACATCATCGGCCCCTGCATCGCCGGTGCCCCCAACGACTATCCCGAAATGAATGCTCCGTGGCAAGCCTACCTCATCAGAAAAGCCGGTATGCTCAACCACCCCTACTCGTTCGACTCGTATGCCCAAATGGGTAAATACTTCGGAGAATACAACTGGGGGAATACCACCGAATTTGATGACCTGTTGAAATCGGACATCAGCGGGAAAGCATTATCGACCAGCGTTTACGGTGACGGTGCATTTACAAACCGTTCCGAAATGACCTTGAAATATTTCATCGAACACGACTTGCGCCCTGCTCCTGCACCCCAAGATGTTCCCGATGCAGTTGAAACCCTTGAAAGACTGGGCTATTACAAATAAAAAAAACAGAACTACTATTAAACACACAAAAAAGATAACAAGAATATGAAAAAATATATTTTAGTACCGGTATTGGCAGCTCTGTCTTTTTCAGGAATGGTTGCTCAAGATTTCGACACAGACCCGGTTGTAAAGATTCAAAACGAAGACGTTAAATTCACCGTTGGTGCCCGTATGATGGAAGATGTGGCATACTATCACTCCGATTTCACTCCGGTTAAATCGGGTGCCGCCTTGACCGATGCCCGTATCCGCACCTCCATGACCTATAAAGATTGGTATTTCTATGCCGATTTTGACTTCTCGAAAGGAAAATTCGCCCAAAAGAACCTCTTCTTGCAATATTCTTTGAAAAGAGATCACGGTATCCACGCCTTCAAAGCCGGTTACTACAACAACCCGGCCTCGATGGGCAACAACACCAGCCGCGGAAGCCTGCACTTCATCTCCCGTGCAGCACCGGTAAACGCCATGTCTCCGGGTCGTGAACTGGGCCTCAGTTATATTTTCTATAACACCCACTTCTTCGCCAATCAAGGTATATTCGCCGAGAACATGTATAACGATCAACTCGCCGGATTCCAAGGCATGACATTCGGCGGCCGTTGGTTGTGGCGTCCCATCAACAACGAAAACAACACTTTCCACATCGGTGCGACTTTCCGCTATGCCAATATCGCAACCGGCGAAGTTTATAACAACACCTTGATGACCGAATATGTAATCGGCACCTCACTCGAAACATATGTCGATCCGACCAAACAATTTGTGACCGCTACGATGCCTTGGGCTAAAAACGTATATGATGTTACTGCCGAACTTCTTTACAAGAACGACAACTTCTTTGTTCGCGGTGAATACATGTACAAATATGTCACCAAAGAACGTGACGACCAAACTTTATTCGAAGCCAACTTGGGGTCAATCGACTCTTGGGGATCGCTGGAATCTTGGCAAAAAGGTAATCCTCTGGGATCGAACAAATTCCATGGCGGTTATGTAGAAGCCGGTTACAAAATCTTCGGCAAGGCTTATCAATACAGCAACTCCGACGGTCTTTTGAAAGGTTTGGACGGCAAAGCTTTGGAAATCGTTGCCCGTTACAGCTATGTAGGCTTGAACGACATCGTAGCCGGAGAGCGCTATGTATTGGGCCGCGACCAATACTATCCCGACGGTATTTTGGCCGACTATCCCTCAACTTCGTTGAGCATCGGTGGCGGTAACATGCACTCGGCTACTCTCGGCGTAAACTATGCATTCAACAAATTCGCCCAATTCATGGTAAGTTACACTTACAACATTTTGGATCGCGACAAATACGTTTACGACGAAAACTTCCACACTATCCAAGCCCGCTTGATGTTCCAATTCTAAATAAACACTTGTTCATAACTCGATAACCAAAAATCGGGTTTAATTAAAAAGCTGCCTTCCCACAAGGTGGGAGGCAGCTTTTTTTCCTATCTTTGTTACTCAACAACTATTCCCCTCATGAAAACAGCCATTCACATCGACTCGCTGCGCATTTATGCCTATCATGGCGTACTGCCGCAAGAGCAAAAAGTCGGGAACTATTTCAGGGTAGAAGTTACCCTTTACACCGATTTCTCCCGTGCGCTCATGTCGGACTCGTTGACCGATACGGTCAACTATGCCGAAGTATGTAAAACCATAGCCGACGAAATGGCCCGTCCCTCGCACCTGCTCGAACACGTGGCCGGACGCATCATCACCTCTGTCGGGCAGCAGTTCCCGCAGATTACAGGAGGGAAACTCATCATCACCAAAGAGAAACCACCTATACCCGGCGATGTGCGCGACGTATCGGTGATTGTCGAGTGGTAACTGTTTTGCCTATCGGTCGGCAGGAATCTTGTCTATACGGCGTTGATGGCGGCCGCCTTCAAACGGAGTGTTCAAAAACAGATCGACCATCTGCCGGCACAAATCGGCCGAAATAAAACGTCCCGGCATGACCAGCACATTGGCGTCGTTGTGCTGACGAGCCAACGAGGCAATCTCGGGTATCCAACATAAAGCGGCCCGAATACCCTGATGCTTGTTCAGGGTCATATTGATACCGTTGCCGCTACCGCAAATGGCTATACCCGGGTAACATTCGCCAGCCTCTACCGCAAGGGCCAACGGGTGGGCAAAATCGGGATAATCGCAACTATCCGTCGAATAAGTTCCAAAATCTTTATAGGCGATCCCGCGGGCGTCGAGTTCCTGCATAACCACTTGTTTCATTTCATATCCGGCATGATCGCATGCCAATCCTACCGGTTTCCCCGATTCCAATATACTCATAAAGAAAAAAATTATATTGTTTACTACACAAATGTAATACAAATCGGAAGTTGTAACAAATAAATCGTACACGACCCGGCAAGAATTATTCCTTTTATTTCCCTTTCAACCCTAAACCTGACCTTTATTCAAAGAAAGACAAATCGACAACTTGTCCCTCCCCGCAAGAAGGAGTATATCTACTCGAACCTTCCACTGGCTAAATTGTTATTCCTCTAAAAGGGCTCGAACTATCGAAGCCTATTCTACAACGACAATAAGATTGAAATCAAAACCGACACCACCCGTACCGGCAATCCTACATTTAGAGAAATAGCATATACAAACTTATAATATTCACACTGCTCACGAGAGAACCCTGTTGATTTATGAAACGATTTGCCCTATACACCTCCTTATTGTGTCTCGGCCTGACTGCGGCCATACCCATTCAAGCCCACGCACAAAGCCCAACCGACAGCACACATACGACGATCGACAGCATGCCGGCAATCGATCCGACCCCAAAGTCGAATATCTTTCAAAAGATACTGACCTATTTCAACAACTCCAATAAACCGAAACCCGACAAAAAATTCGACTTCGGCATTATCGGCGGTCCGCACTACTCCTCGACGACCAAACTGGGACTCGGGGTGGTAGCCTCGGGCACATACCGCATGCGAAGGGATTCCTTGACACGCAGCTCGAATGTCTCGCTTTACGGCGATGCAACGACCAGCGGTTTCCTGTTGATCGGCTTACGCGGGAACAACATCTTCCCCGAAAACCGGTACCGTATCGACTATGACTTTTTCCTCTACACTTTCCCCAGCGATTTTTGGGGAATAGGCTATGCCAACGGGAACAACAACGCCAACAAAAGCACCTATAACCGACTCGAAACGATTATCCGCATCGATTGGCTGGCCCGCTTTCATAAATATCTCTACGGAGGCATCTCCACGGGATTCAATTGGGTGAAAGCTTCCGACTTCACCAAACCCCAACTGCTCAACGGCGAAGCCCATGAAGTAATCAGTTCGAGTCTGGGAGTCACCCTTATATACGACAGCCGCGACTTCATACCCAATGCGGCCAAAGGTATCTATGTAAGAATAAACCAACGTTACTACCCCCGAATCATCGGCAATAAGAACATCTTCTCCCATACCGACTTTACATTCGACAGCTACCACCGGTTATGGGAAGGGGCTATTCTCGCCTTCGACCTGCACAGTGAATTCAACTACGGCAATGTGCCTTGGAACATGCTGGCCACATTGGGCGGATCCTCCCGCATGCGAGGATATTACGAAGGGAGGTATCGCGACAAGAACCTGATAGAGACTCAATTAGAACTACGCCAACACATTTGGCACCGCAACGGAATAGCCCTTTGGGTAGGAGCCGGTAACGTGTTCCCCTCGTTCTCTCACTTCCAATGGAAAGAGACATTGCCCAACTATGGAATCGGCTACCGCTGGGAATTCAAAGACCGGGTGAACTTGCGCCTCGACTACGGTTTTGGGAAAAACGGACAATCGGGATTCATATTCAACATCAATGAAGCGTTTTAACGAACTGTTCACGCCACAACGATTGTTTGTCATCTTCTTGGGGATCATGCTGGTTCCCAACATTTTTCTGTGCTTTACCGAACCGCTTCCCCTTGCCTTCAAAGGGGCTTATATCCTCCTCCCGGGGGCTTTTTACCTGCTTCTGCTCAACCTGTCGCGCAAGCCGGGTATCGTCTTTCTGTCGCTCCTCCCGCTCCACTTCATCGGAGCGGTACAATTGGTATTGCTCTATCTCTTCGGACATTCGATCATAGCCTCCGACATGTATCTGAATATCTTTACCACCAACAGTGGCGAAGCATTCGAGTTGCTCGACAAACTGGCCCCGGCCGTCATCGGGGTACTCCTGCTCTATATCCCGGCATTGGTAGTGGCCATCTATTCCCTACGTAGTACCAAGGAGCTCACCTCCCCGTTCCGAAAACGGGCATTCATTTTGGCCATGCTCATGACAGGAGGCGGGGCCGCATGCTATACTTCGGCGCACCACGAAGATCCACAAGTGGCACGTCTCGACAACCTCTATCCCATCAATGCCTTCAACAACGCCCGTTTCGCAATCAAAAGCTGGGAAGCAGCGAAAAAATATCGCCAAACCTCCAAAGATTTCGACTATCGAGCCTCTTCGACAAGGGAGTCCCAATTGCCCGAGGTCTATGTATTGATTATCGGCGAAACGTCCCGGGCCGCCAATTGGAGTCTATACGGATACGAACGGAATACCACTCCCCGGCTCTGCGCCCGGCACGACATAATCCATTTCGACGACGTACTCACGCCCATCAACGCCACCCACAAAAGCGTGCCGCTCATGCTCTGTCCGGCCAACGCGTTGGACTTCCAGCAAATCTACCGGCAAAAGAGCCTCATCACGGCTTTCAAACAAGCGGGCTTCCACACGGCTTTTCTCTCCAACCAGTTACACAACGGCTCATTCACCGATTTCTTTGCCGAAGAGGCCGACTATACCCGCTATCTTACCACCCGCCCCGAAGAGACACATCGATACGACAATGCTCTGCTGCCCTTGGTCGATTCACTACTCCACTGTGGGGTAAAAAAACAACTCATTATCCTGCATACCTACGGATCCCACTTTAACTATTGTGAGCGATACAGCCCTGAGAACCGGCTCTTTACACCCGACCATATCGACAAAATAGACCGAAAAAACCGGCAGGCTATGATAAACGCCTACGACAACACCATCGTGGCCACCGACCGCCTGCTCGATGGGATTATCGCCCTACTCGACCATACCGGTCACACAGCGGCTCTACTATATCTCTCGGACCATGGCGAAGATTTGCTCGACGACTCCCGGGAACGATTTCTCCACGCCTCGCCTCTACCCACCTACTACCAATTGCATGTACCCTGTATTCTCTGGTTTTCGCCACAATATAGGCAACTGTTCCCTCTCGATGCGGAACTGGCTCAATCTCACCACGACACCCCTTTCGATTCGCGAGTCGCCTTTCATACCCTGCTCGCTATCGGCGGCATAGAGACCGACTATCGCAACGACAGCCTTTCGCTGGTAAGTCACGCGTTCCACCCCGGGGAAAGATATTACTTAGGAGAACGCAACACCCCCGTACCCATGCAGCATATCCCTTTCGACGAAGAAGACCGGCGGGCTTTCGGACAACACGGTATCGCCCTCCGATAACGGGAAATCCGCATGACACAACATACCCCGCATACCCAACCACAAGTCAAACCCACCCAAGGATACACAACCAAGAGTCTAATACCGATAATCCCATTCATTCACACCTTTTTAATACTCGGCACAAGAACGATTAAAAAAAAGTCACTATATTTGTGGTAAGAAATCACAGACGAGTTCCACAAAAATCCAAACCGGGGAAACGGTCTCGGTCTGTACACGCTACAAAAAACACTCAAAAAAGAGCTATATGGACAATATTGCATCTTCGAGATCAGATTGTATCGTTCTCATTCCCACTTACAACGAGAAAGAGAATATTGCTGCAATTATCCATGCCGTATTCGAACTACCTCGCCCGTTCCATATCCTTATTATCGACGACAACTCTCCCGATGGAACGGCCGAAATTGTCAAATCCTTGCAAAAACAATTCCCCGGTGCGCTCCACTTGTTGGAAAGAGCCGGGAAACAAGGGCTTGGAACGGCCTATATCGCAGGCTTCAAATGGGCTATCGAACATCGATATGAATACATCTTCGAGATGGACGCCGATTTCTCCCATAACCCACAAGACCTCTTGAAACTGTTGGCGGCCTGCAAAACCGGAGGTGCCGACATGTCCATAGGCTCCCGCTATGTGACGGGAGTAAACGTTGTAAACTGGCCTATGGGCCGCGTCATGATGTCGTATTTCGCCTCGAAATATGTGCGCTTCATCACCGGTATGAAAATCCACGACACGACCGCAGGCTTTGTATGCTACCGTCGTCGGGTACTCGAAACTATCGGGCTCGACTCTATCCGGTTCAAAGGCTACGCCTTCCAGATCGAGATGAAATTTACCACCTACAAATGCGGCTTCCACATTACCGAGGTACCTATCATATTTATCAACCGGGTATTGGGCGAAAGCAAAATGAACAGCAGCATCTTCGGTGAGGCCGTATTCGGTGTTATTAAATTGAAAATCGACAGTTGGTTCCGAAAATATCCCAAATAACCTAAACAAGCGGGGACTTCCCCGTATAATAGTTTACCGACCATGAGCCGAACAATCATCAAGAATGGGACAATCGTCAATGAAGGTACTCACTTTGTCGGGTCGGTTATCATCGATGGTGAATTCATCGAGTCGATTATCCCGAGCAAACTTCCCGAAGAGATTACCCAAACGGCCCATCGAGTCATCGATGCCGAGGGAAAATGGATACTGCCCGGCGTTATCGACGACCAAGTTCATTTCAGAGAACCGGGCCTTACCCACAAAGCCGAAATAGCTACCGAATCGATTGCAGCCGTCGCCGGAGGGGTCACCTCGTTCATGGACATGCCCAATACCTCGCCCCAAACGACTACTCTCGAAACCCTCGAATGGAAATACAAACGGGCCGCCGAAGTCTCTCCGGCCAACTATTCATTCTACATCGGTGCCACCAACGACAATTTCGAGACTCTCAAACAGGTCGATTTCTCACAAGTGTGCGGTGTAAAAGTATTCATGGGCTCTTCGACCGGCAACATGCTTGTCGATAACGAATCCTCCCTGCGGAGAATCTTTGCCGAAATTCCCGCCCTTATCGCCGTACATTGCGAACAAGAGAGTATCATACAAGCCAACAAAAAGCGCTATACCCAACGGTTCGGCGAAAATCTGCCTATCTTCTTCCACCCCCTTATCCGCAGTGCCGAGGCCTGCTATGCCTCTTCGGTCCAAGCCGTGGAACTCGCCACACGATACAACACCCGGCTGCATCTGCTACACCTCTCTACGGCCCGCGAGACCACCCTGCTCGACAACGCACCTCTCGCCAAGAAGCGCATCACGGGCGAAGTGTGTGTACACCATCTGTGGTTCGACGACAACGACTATGCCCAATATGGAAACCGTATCAAATGGAATCCCGCCATTAAAACCTGCGGCGACCGTAAAGCTCTGCTCGAAGCACTGCGCGACAACCGGCTCGACGTCGTCGCCACCGACCACGCGCCCCATTTGTGGAGCGAAAAACAGGGCTCGTGCCTCAAAGCCGCATCGGGAGGCCCACTTGTACAGCACTCCCTGCAAGTGATGTTGGAACTCTCGATGAAAGGTAAATTCCCGCTCGAACTGGTTGTCGAAAAGATGTGCCACGCTCCGGCCCAACTTTACCGTATAGAGCGACGAGGATACCTCCGCCCCGGCTATTATGCCGACATTGTCATCGTCGATCCCTACAAACCTTGTACCGTTACCCCTGACAATATCCTGACGAAATGCAAGTGGTCACCTTTTGAAGGGCATACGTTCCCCGTCTCTATTGAACGGACATTAGTCAACGGCAACGAAGTATTCGCCGAAGGGAAAATATCGAACCGGATTCCGGGAAAGCGACTCACGTTTTGCACTAACTGAACCATTATACCAACATTAAGTCGACCGTCCCAACTTACCATTTCTGAAATTCTCCTGAAAGATAACCGGCACTTAAATCCATATATCAAAATATCCTCACAACAAAACATCTCTATGCTTATGAAGACATTTTCCAAAAAATGGGTTATCGTAACCCTGATTTTATTCATCACGACAACCCTATCGGCCAAAACGCCCAAGTATATTTTCTACTGCATCGGTGACGGCATGAGTTTTTCACACGTGGTAATGACACAACTTTTCTATGAACGCGGAGGCTACAACGATGGCAAAGAGTCCTTGATATTTCTTGACTTTCCCATTCACTCTGCCATCAGAACCCATGCCAACAACAGCATAATCACCTGTTCGGCTGCCGCCGGCACGGCACTGGCAACCGGACATAAAACCAATTTGGAATACGTCGGCATCGACCCCGATAAAAAACCGCTCACCTCTATTGCCAAACAATTACGGGACAAAGGCTATGGTGTGGGAATCATCACAAGCGGGCAACTCAACGACGCTACTCCTGCCGCCTTTTTTGCCTCACAAATGAGAAAAGAGGCTTATCTCATCGGGAAAGAAGGAGCCGACAGCCAATTTGACTTCTTTGCCGGAAGCACATTGAAACAACCTATCTCCAAAGATTCATCGCAACCCTGCCTATACGATTATTATCGAGAAAAAGGGTATACGATATGCCGAGGAATCGATGGCTACAATACCCAAAAAAACAACAACAAAATACTCTTGCTCGACGCCGATTCCACTCTTACCTCTTGGTTGCCCTACTTTATTGAGCGTGAGCCTGACCAATTTGGACTTGAATTTATGGTAAAAGCTGGCATCGAAACGCTCTACAACAAAAAACAGAAGAAAGGATTTTTCATGATGATCGAAGGCGCAAGTATAGACCATGCCTCCCACCCGAACGATCTTGCTTCCGCCATCAAAGAGACTATCGAATTTGACCGAAGCATACGTTTAGCATACGAATTTTATAAAAAGCACCCCGACGAAACGCTCATCATCGTTACCGCCGACCACGAAACCGGTGGCCTTACCATAGGAGAGAATACTTTACGCCCCCTTTACTTGGAGTATGTAAACTACCAAAAAAGATCCAAAGAGTCGCTCTCCAAATTATTTAGCGGAATGAGGAAAACCGGCGAAATAGACACATGGGAGAAAGCTAAAAACATACTCGCCCAAAACACAGGACTTTGGGATAAAATTCCTGTAAATGCAGGTGAAGAGGCTCAACTCATGCAATGCTATTACGAAACTATTGTCAAAAAAAGTTCCGAAAAAGAGATTACACTATATTCTCAAAGCGAACCGCTCGTTGCCGAAGCTATCGCTCTTCTCAACAAAAAAATAGGTGTGGGGTGGACAACTTTCTCACATACCGGCAGTGTCGTCCCATTCTATGCCATTGGTTGTGAAGCCAACCAATTCGGGTCGGTAAATGACAATACCGAAATTCCCAATACCGTAAGAAAAATTACGAAGATAAAGTAAAACATGGAAATCTTCCAATCTACTCAACAGTTCGTTTATGAATCGAGTAGTTCCCTCAAAAAAAACATAGAGAGGAGATCTTGCCGGATCTCCTCTCTATGTTTAACCTCCTCTCATAGCCTTTTCCAAAAAATTCCACAAAAAAAGAGCTAACTCCGTCGGAGCAGCTCCAATTCTTTCTGATTACTGTTGCAAATTATTCAGCAACAACAGCAGCTGCAGTATCAACAGCAGCAGTGTCAACAGCAGCAGAATCTACCGTTTCTACTACAACTTCTTCTACAACAGCAACGCTATCAGTAGCTTCTGTAGATTCAGCGGCTTTATTGCCACAAGAAGCGAACGACATTGCAAATGCAACAGCGAAGAACAAAACTAACTTTTTCATTTCCTTCAAATTAAAGATAAAACAATATTTTTTTGCTTCAAAAACGCTACAAAGGTATATATTCTTTTCATAAGTTGTACTTCTAATCTTACTTTTTTTTCAGAATCTTTTATTTTTTCTGTAAAAAATCCCTCAAAAAAGGTCAATTATCATATAAATATCGCTTTATACTCCGTTTTGGTGTCTTTTCAAACTCATTGGGATAAAGTTGTATTCGCGAAATTTGCTCATACGGAGCCAACATTTTATTCAAGTTATTGCGGACCTCCTCCATCGTCATCGGCAAATCTCTATTGGACACGCCATAACTGTCCATCGCTTCATAATCGGGGAATACCAATGCGACCAGTTTCCCTTCGCGCTCGACAACAAGACTCTCCATCACAAACGGCATGTTGTTCAATTTTGTCTCTATCTCTTCGGGATATATATTTTGTCCGTTCGAGGTAAGAATCATCGTCTTGTACCGTCCTTTTATAAAAATTGTACCGTCGGCGCTCATCGTTCCCATATCGCCGGTATGCAACCAGCCCTCTTCATCGAGTACGGCTTTCGTCGCCTCTTCGTTTTTATAATAGCCCTTCATCACATGTTCACCACGCACACATATTTCCCCAGGGATATTCTCGGGGTCGAGCGAATCGATTTTAGTCTCTACATACCCAAAGAGCGTACGTCCCGAAGACCCGGGTCTGAACTCGCGATGTGGCGTGTAACTGATCAAAGGCGCGCATTCGGTCATTCCATATCCAACGGTAAAGGGGAACTTTATCTTATGTAGAAAAGCCTCGACCTCGCGATTAATAGGAGCCCCCCCCACAATCACCTCTTCGAATCGTCCGCCAAAGGCATCGATCAACTTCTTTCTTACTTGCCCGTAGATACGACTATCCAGTATAGGGATATTCAAGGCCCAACGCATAGGAGTTTTATTGAGCAAAGGCTGTATCTGCTTCTTGTAAATCTTTTCCAAAATGAGTGGTACGCAAATAATCAGGTTGGGCCTTACCTCTTCCAATGCCTTTAACAGAATCTTGGGCGAAGGGATTTTTCCCAACAAAGTTATATGTGTACCTACCGCCAGCGGGACCAACAAGTCAAACGCACAACCATAGGCATGAGCCAGTGGCAAGAATGAGATACATTTACTGCCTCGATAATGCAGATGCGAACGAACACCAAACATGACATTTCCCGCCAGATTATTCCCGGTCAACATCACCCCTTTGCTAAAACCGGTCGTGCCCGAGGTATAGTTAATCAGGATAACCTTGTCGTTGTCCAGATCGGCATACTTTATATCTTCACGGCTGAATCCATTGGGATAGGTCGACTTAAACCGACGTTTCATATCCCGCAAGCACTTGGCAATCTCCTCTCCATCGCGTTGCACAAGGCACGAGAAATCCTGCAACGAGATTGCGGCCCTCACCTCGGGCAACTTTTCCATCTCGATATTTTCCCAAATATGGTCGCCCACAAACAGCAATATCGAATCGGAATGGTTGACGATATGGTGTATATCATGGTGATTGAACTCTTGGAGAATAGGTACCAAGATAGCGCCATACGAGATAGTCGCCATAAATGCTATGCACCAGTTGGGGGTGTTCTTCCCGACCAAGGCGATCTTATCGCCCCGTCGGATTTGACAATGCCGGAAGAGAATGTGCAACTTGGCAATCTCCCGCGCCATATCTTGATAAGTATAAGTCCGCTGGTCGTTATAGTCTGTCAAAGCAGGCAACTCCCAATTCTCACGAAAACTCGATTCGTATATTTTTATAAAATTTTCGGGAATCATATAAAAAAATTAAATTGTTCAAGGGCAAATATACAACATTGTTTGTAAAATCATTCATTCATACCTAACTATTAGAATTCCTAAATGCACATTTTCAAACGAAATGCGTAACTTTGTCACCTATATTTGCATTTCGACCGGTAGAAGATGATAGATATTCATACATTTCAAAATAAAACAGCGGCCTACTACACACTGGGTTGCAAACTCAATTTCGCCGAGACTTCCACGATTGGTAAAATGCTCGAAGAGAACGGTATCCGCAAAGCCCGACCGGGAGAAATCGCCGACATCTGCATTGTCAACACCTGTTCCGTCACCGAATTGGCCGATAAAAAATGCCGGCAAACAATCCGCAAGATAGCCCGCCGGCATCCCGGGGCCTTTATTGTTGTTACCGGTTGTTACGCCCAACTGAAACCCGAGGAAATCACCCATATTCCCGAGGTCGATTTAGTGATAGGGACCGAGCAGAAACTCGACATCCTGCAATACTTGGGAGATTTGCAGCATAAACAAACCGGCGAGATAATCACCACGCCCACCAAAGATATAAAAAAGTTCTCCCCATCTTGTTCCCGGGGCGACCGCACCCGATATTTCTTGAAAGTACAAGACGGGTGTGACTATTACTGTACTTACTGTACAATCCCTTTCGCCCGGGGGCGAAGCCGCAGCGGGACCATCGCACAGCTCACCGAACAGGCTCGGGAAGTGGCGGCCGCAGGAGGGAAAGAGATTGTCATCACGGGTGTCAACATCGGCGACTTCGGCAAGCAAACCGGTGAAACATTTCTTGACCTGATCCGGTCGCTCGACGAGGTGGAGGGCATCGAACATTATCGCATCTCCTCGATTGAACCCAATCTGCTCACCGACGGAATCATCGCATTTGTCGCCGCTTCAAAACGTTTCGCACCACACTTCCATATACCCCTGCAATCGGGGAGCGACACTGTTTTGAAACTAATGCGGCGTCACTACGACACTGCCCTATTTGCCCACAAGATAGCGACAATCCGCCAGATGATACCCGATGCGTTCATCGGGGTTGACCTCATTACCGGAGTAAGAGGAGAGACGGAGGAATTGTTCGAAGAGAGCCGGCAATTCGTCGATAGCCTCGACATCTCTCAACTGCATGTATTCACCTATTCCGAGCGAGCCGGTACGCAAGCCTTGAAAATAGAACCTGTCGTTCCCATTCCCGAGCGGCACGACCGTTGCCGACGCATGCTCGAAATATCGGAAAAGAAACTACACCAGTTTTATACCCGATACCGGGGGACGGTCCGCCCCGTACTGTTTGAGCAACCGCGTAAAGGGGCGCCCATGCACGGCTTTACCGACAACTATATACGGGTCGAAATGCCCTACCGCAAAGAGTGGGTCAACACTTGCCAAACAGTAAAACTGGGAGCATTCAATGAAACGGGCGATGCACTCCTTGCCTCCCAAATATAAATTTTGTTCCATGAAGAAAGAGACTTGTCAAAATATTATCTATTTCCCGCTTTATGTATGGTTCAAACTGCATGCCCTGTTGCCCATGCGCATGCTCTATGTATTGTCCGACATCTTGTTTTTCCCGCTCTACTACCTTGTACATTACCGGCGGAAACTGGTGCAAGAAAATCTGCGCAATGCTTTTCCTCAAAAAAACAAACAGGAATTGAAGATAATCGAGAAGAAATTTTATCACCACTTTTGCGATTACATCGTCGAGACCATCAAACTCCTGCATATTTCAGACAAAGAGATGCGTCGTCGCATGGTATTCGAGCAGGTCGAAATCATCGACCGTCTTTTCGACCAGAACCGTTCCATCATTATTTTACTGGGGCATTTCGGGAATTGGGAATGGATACCGTCCATTACCCTATGGACTCAAACGACCGGAGTCATATTTGCCCAAATATACCGTCCGCTCAACAACGAGTGGTTCGACCGTTTCTTCCTGCGACTACGTTCCCGGTTCGGGTCTGTAGGTATCGCAAAAAAAGAGACGCTACGCGCCATTTTACAGATGAAACGCTCCGGGAAACCCTCGATTACCGGATTTATGGCCGACCAAACCCCTTCACCGGCCAATATCCACCACTGGGCTCAATTCCTGTCGCAAGACTCGCCGGTACTTACCGGATACGAAAAAATCGCCCGTAAAACCGATTTCGCCGTACTCTATTTCGATGTTGAGATTGTCAAACGAGGATATTACAAGACCACGGTACGGGAGGTCGCTTTGCAACCCAACGAATGTTCCGAGTTCGAGATTACCGACCGCTACACGTCCTTGATGGAGCAAACCATACTGCGCAACCCTTGGGCTTGGCTATGGACTCACAAACGCTGGAAATACAAACATGAAAACTTCCCCGACTCTTGATATGAAAAAAATTGCCGTCGTCATTCTCAACTGGAACGGGGCCGAATTGCTCCGCCGGTTCCTCCCTTCGGTTTGCACACACACCAACACCGAGATAGCCGACGTTATCGTCGTCGATAACGGGTCGAACGACAACTCGTGCGAGTTGCTCAAACAGGAATTTCCACAGGTACGCACGTTGCTTTTCCCCAAAAATTACGGATTTGCCGAGGGGTACAACCGGGCATTGGATACTCTCGACTACGAATATACCGTACTACTCAACTCCGATGTGGAGACCGCTCCCCATTGGCTCGAACCTCTACTCGATTTTGCCGAAGCAAACCCCGACGTGGCTGCCTGCCAACCCAAAATTAAATCCTTGCAGAATCGTGGCAAATTTGAATATGCCGGTGCGGCCGGCGGATTTATCGACCGTTACGGCTATCCCTTCTGCCGGGGGAGGATATTCGGCACGATAGAGACCGACCGGGGACAATATGACGACAAACCTTGCGACATATTTTGGGCCAGCGGTGCCGCCCTCTTCGTCCGCACCGCTGTCTATCGGGAAGTTGGAGGTCTCGACCCGCTCTTTTTTGCGCACATGGAAGAGATAGACCTCTGCTGGCGCATACACCTTGCCGGTTATCGGGTCGCCGTCGTACCACAAAGTACCGTCTATCATCAGGGAGGGGCCTCGCTCGATGCGGCCAACCCGAAGAAAACCTACCTCAATTTCCGCAACAATTTGCTCATGTTGCACAAAAATCTGCCTTGCAAAGAGGGAAAAAGTATCTTGTTTATACGCCGACTGTACGACTCATTGGCGTTTGTCCGCTTCGTCCTGTTGGGCCAATTTCCCCATGCACGGGCCATACTCCGG
Organism: uncultured Barnesiella sp.; assembly: GCA_944320995.1. Classification (GTDB taxonomy): domain Bacteria; phylum Bacteroidota; class Bacteroidia; order Bacteroidales; family Barnesiellaceae; genus Barnesiella. The sequence goes on from CALUJQ010000012.1 coordinate 15,312, forward strand.
GCCCATAACGATTTCAGGGAAATGCGCAGAGCATACACCCGGCTTCCCGAGGTGAACCTGTTGGGTACATTCCCCGAGACCCGGCGCAATATAACCATAGACTATTTTCTCAAACGGAAAAAACGATTTTAGCCGTTGCGCTCCTTAACGGAACATCTTCACTACCCGTTCCAACGCCGCGATAAAAGTATCGGCCTCGGCTTGGGTATTATAGGCGGCAAACGATACCCGCACAGTCCCCTCTATCCCGAGAGTAGTCATCAACGGCTGTGCGCAATGATGCCCCGTGCGGACGGCTACCCCCAATTTGTCGAGCAGCATGCCCATATCGTAGTGGTGTATGCCATCGACCAAGAATGAGATTACGGCACTCTTGTGCGACGAAGTCCCGAAGATACGCATTCCCTCGATCTGCTGCATACGGCCGGTCGTATATCGCAGCAATTCATTCTCATGGGCGGCAATCGCTTCCAGTCCGATACTATCGACATAGTCGAGTGCCGAGGCAAAAGCCGCAGTACCTACATAATCGGGAGTCCCCGCCTCGAATTTGAAAGGAAGCTCTCCAAAAGTCGTACCCGAAAAATCGACATGGGCAATCATCTCGCCACCCCCTTGATAGGGAGGCATGGCATCGAGCCACTTCTCCTTGCCATACAACACGCCTATTCCCGTAGGGCCATAAACCTTATGAGCCGAAAAGGCATAGAAATCGGCATCCAGTTCCTGCACATTCACACGCAAATGGGGAATTCCCTGCGCACCATCGACCAAAACGGGAACACCTTGCGAATGGGCATAGGCAATCATCTCGGCTACGGGATTGATTGTGCCCAAGACATTCGAGACATGGGTAACCCCTACCAAACGGGTACGCTCGTTGAACAACTGCTTATATACATCGAGTTCGAGTTCACCCCGCTCGTTAATCGGCACCACCCGCAACTTGATGTTGCGCCGACGTTGCAAAAGCTGCCACGGAACGATATTGGCATGATGCTCCATGACCGTGAGAATCACCTCGTCGCCATCGTGCAGGAACTCGTCACCAAACGACGAAGCCACCAGATTGATTGCTTCGGTAGTTCCCCGGGTAAAAACGATCTCGCTCGACGACCCGGCACCGATAAACTGCTGTACGCGCCGGCGTGCCGCCTCGTGAGCATCGGTAGCTTCCTGACTGAGCGTATGGACCCCGCGATGCACATTGGCATTCACCCGATAATAGGTATCGGCGATATGATCGACTACACACTTGGGGGTTTGCGACGTAGCTCCGTTATCAAGGTAAATAAGCGGACGCCCCGAGACCTCTCGTTTCAAAATAGGAAAGTCTTCCCTGATTTTCTCTACATCAAACATGGCTCGATTCCTCTCTTTTTCTTTATTCTTAACGACACGCCCGACAACCCGAACATTTAGCCAACTCGCCCCGAAAACGTTTCTCGACCAACTGGCGCAAACGGTCCTTCAAGGCATCGAGTCGCACTTGCTCGATGACATCGTTGGTGAAAGCAAACATCAGCAACATGCGAGCTTCGGCCTCGGGAATACCCCGCGAACGCATATAAAAGAGGGCATTCTGGTCGAGCTGTCCCACGGTAGCACCGTGGCTGCACTTCACATCGTCGGCATAAATTTCGAGTTGCGGTTTGGTGTACATCTTGGCCAGCGGCGAAGCGCACAAGTTTTTATTGCTTTGGTATGCCTCGGTCTTCTGTGCGCCATGACGCACCAATATCCGACCGGCAAACGAACCTCGGGCCGAATCGTTCAATACATATTTAAATAACTCATTGCTATGGCAATGCGAAACGGCATGGTCGATAAAGGTATAAGTGTCAACCGACTGCTCTTTATCGACAATGGCCATGCCACAAAGCGACAGTTCGGCATGCTCACCGGCAAATTCGGTATAATAGTTGCTGCGGGTAACCCCATTGTGCAACACAATGCCATTGACCAGCACATTCGACCGGGCACCCTGCCGCACGAATACCGACGCCACTTTCGTGGTATTCTCGGACGATTCCTCCATATCGTAATAGTCAAACACGGCATCGTCGTCCACAAAAATTTCGCAGACCTGCGACGAAAGGAATTTCACCGCAGCATCGTCCGAATGGTCACACACCAGCAACTTGGCTTGCGCCCCCTTGCCCACGACAATCAACAAACGGCGATTTACCATGAAATCAACATTACCTTGCAGGATATTCACCAACTGGATAGGTTTCTCGAGTACCATGCCATCAGGCACATACAGAAAGAATCCGTCTTGTGCAAAGGCGGTATTCAAAGCAACCGTCCCGTCGCGTTTCATATCGGCTATCCGGCCGTAATAACGCGACACCAACCCGGGGTATTTTACCGACATTTCACGCAGGCTTCCGACCAAAACCCCGTCGGGAAGTTTCGCAGCGGCCGGTTGAACCGACTTGTAGAACGAGTCGTTCACCACAAAATAGAGTAATGTACTCAAATTGGGGACATCGCACCGGAAAACCTCATACGGATTGACCTCTATTTCAATTCTCCCCAAATTCAACCCGTAATCGGGTGCATAAATCGACTCTATATCGGTGCGGCGATGCTCTTCGTCTTTCAGCGAAGGCAGCCCCCGGCTTTCCAACAGAGCCACAGCCTCATCACGCAATCCATTCATCACCTCCGACGAATGTGTATCGATCAAATTCTTCTGCGACTTGTACAATTCTATGTATTGCTGTACTGCATTCATATCGACCTATATTTCGCCCAACTCTTTTTTAATCCAGTCATACCCGCGCTCTTCCAGTTCGAGAGCCAACTCGGGGCCTCCCGATTTCACGATACGCCCTTTGTACAACACATGGACAAAATCGGGTGCTATATAGTCCAACAGCCGTTGGTAGTGGGTAATCACGATTGTCGCATTCTTCTCGGACTTCAACTTGTTCACCCCGCCGGCCACGATACGCAGGGCATCGATGTCGAGTCCGCTATCGGTCTCGTCGAGAATGGAGAGGCGAGGCTCGAGCATCGCCATTTGGAAAATCTCATTCCGTTTTTTCTCACCGCCCGAAAAGCCTTCGTTCACCGAGCGGCTGGCCAATTTGTTATCCAACTCTACAATCTCGCGCTTCTCTCGCATCAGTTTCAAGAAATCGGTGGCCGACAACGGTTCGAGGCCTCTGTACTTCCGCTGCTCGTTTACCGCCGTTCGCATAAAATTTACCATGCTTACCCCCGGAATCTCAACCGGATACTGGAAACTCAAAAAGAGTCCTTCGTGAGAACGGTCTTCGGGCGAGAGAGCCAACAGATCTTTCCCGTAAAACTCTACACTCCCGCGGGTCACTTCATAAGCCGGATTGCCGGTCAACACCGCCGAAAGGGTGCTCTTCCCCGAACCATTCGGTCCCATGATGGCATGGACCTCACCCGGTTTTACCTCGAGATTGATTCCCTTCAATATCTCTTTGCCGTTTATATTGGCATGCAAGTCGTTAATCTTCAACATAGATATTTTGTTTTTATTTTTTCCATTTCCATATCGGCATCCATAACCGGAATAGGAACTTCCCGGCCAATCGCCATTGCCTCTCTCGGCTATCCGACCGAGCCTTCGAGCGAAATCTGCAACAATTTCTGCGCCTCGACGGCAAATTCCATCGGCAACTTGTTCATCACCTCCTTGGCATAACCGTTGACAATGAGGCCAACGGCATCTTCGGTCGAGATACCCCGCTGGTTGCAATAGAATATCTGGTCTTCATTTATCTTCGAAGTGGTCGCTTCGTGTTCGACCACCGCCGTGTCGTTGAGAATCTCCATATAGGGGAAGGTGTGCGCCCCGCAATCGGAGCTGAGCAACAAGCTGTCGCACTGGGTAAAGTTACGGGCATTCTCGGCATCCGGCAACACCTTCACAAGCCCCCGGTAACTGTTTTGGCTGCGCCCGGCCGAAATACCTTTCGACACGATGGTACTGCGGGTATTCTTGCCGATGTGTATCATCTTCGTGCCGGTGTCGGCCTGCTGGAAGTTGTTGGTTACGGCCACCGAATAGAACTCGCCGACCGAATGGTCACCGGCCAGCACGCAACTGGGATATTTCCAAGTGATGGCCGACCCGGTCTCGACCTGAGTCCACGACAGTTTCGAATGGTCGCCCTTGCACATACCCCTCTTCGTCACAAAATTATAGATTCCTCCTTTCCCCTCCTTGTCGCCTGGATACCAGTTCTGTACCGTCGAATATTTCACCTCGGCACGGTCGTGTACCACAATCTCGACGATGGCGGCGTGCAACTGGTTTTCGTCACGCATGGGGGCCGTACACCCTTCGAGGTAGCTCACATAACTGTCGTCATCGGCTACAATCAATGTCCGTTCGAACTGTCCCGTATTGGCGGCATTGATGCGAAAATAGGTGGACAACTCCATGGGACAACGCACCCCCTTGGGGATATAGACAAACGACCCGTCGCTGAAAACCGCCGAGTTGAGTGCTGCAAAAAAGTTGTCGCGATACGACACGACCGAACCCAAATAGCGTTTTACCAAATCGGGATAATCTTTCACCGCCTCGCTGAACGAACAGAAAATAACTCCCAACTCGGCCAACTTCTCCCGGAAGGTCGTCCGTACCGACACGCTGTCCATTACCGCATCGACGGCTATTCCCGAGAGTTTCATCTGCTCTTCGAGCGAAATCCCCAGCTTGTCGAAGGTTTTCCGCAACTCGGGGTCCACTTCGTCGAGGCTCTTGGGGGCAACCTTCGTTTTGGGGGCGGCATAATAGCTTATTGCCTGATAATCGATCTCGGGAATGGTCAAGTGAGCCCAATGGGGCATCTCCAACGTTTTCCAATGAGCATAAGCTTTCAAGCGGAATTCGAGCAACCATTCGGGTTCACCCTTCTTTTGCGAGATGTGTCGGATAATGTCCTCGTTGAGGCCGTTGGGTATAATATCGGTCTCTATCTCGGTTACAAATCCATATTTATAATCGTTGGAGGTAACGTCGTTTAGTATTTCATTCGGGTTATCCTGTTTCATTTTCAATCTGCTTTATTATTTAGGCAACAGAGATACGACTTGTCGCCTATCGAATACGGAATAAACAACTCGGCGGCAGGTTTGGTTTCCGAGACAAATTGCTCTTGGGCTATCGAAAAAAGCATCGGTGCTATGCGCATGGTATACCCATAGAACTGCGACGACGCCGTAATTGTCGAGGGGAGGAGTTTCCCTTTGGGATCGACAATGTGAACGAGGTTGAGCAAAATACTCAATACGACCAAATACTTGACGGCTCCAAACAAAGCCCCGGCCAACCGGTCGAGCCACCCCAGCGCCACTTTATGGGTAATATGGTGCATCAGCCTCATCAACTGGATACACACCAGATAAACCAGTAGGAACAACAGCGAATAGGCTATAATGCGGCTCACCCCGACCGGTAAATCGAACATCTGCTGCATTAACGATGCGACCGATTGCCCGAAAAGCCGCGACACAACCACGCCGGCGACAAATCCGCCCAGCGAACCGAGTTGCCGCAATATTCCTTTGATAAGGCCATATAATGCCCCTACAACGGCTATCAACAGAATGACAAAATCGATATAATTCATCTCAAAAGCCTGCTTCTTAGGATTGCAAAATTACTGCTTTTATTTTGAATAGTCGGCATTTCACTCTTATTATCCGTTAAATACGATAAGAAAGGCTGCCCCGTCTTGACGGGGCAGCCTTGTATGCAGATTGCGTTTTATACGCTTAGAGTGTCTTCTTCACCTCCACCTCTTCATAGGCTTCCACAAGGTCGCCTACTTTCACATCGTTGTAGTTGGTGATGTTCAATCCACATTCAAATCCGGTAGTAACCTCTTTCACATCGTCCTTGAACCGTTTCAACGAGCCGAGGTCGCCACTGTAAATAACGATACCGTCGCGAATCAACCGTATCTTGCTCGACCGTTTCAACTTGCCTTCTTTCACGACACAACCGGCAACTGTTCCCACCTTGGTGATGTGATAGGTCTCCAATACCTCGGCAGTACCCAGAACCTCTTCTTTGATTTCGGGCGACAGCATGCCTTCCATCGCCGATTTCACCTCTTCAATGGCATCGTAGATAATCGAGTAGAGACGTATATCTACACCCTCTTTCTCGGCCAATCGACGGGCGGCGACAGAAGGACGCACTTGGAAACCGATAATCACGGCATTCGAAGCGGCGGCCAGCGTAATATCCGACTCGGATATTTGTCCCACAGCCTTGTGCAGCACGTTGATTTGTATTTCGGGGGTGGAGAGTTTGATAAGCGAATCGCTCAACGCCTCGACCGAACCGTCCACATCGCCTTTCACTACCAAATTCAATTCTTGGAAGTTACCCACAGCGATACGACGGCCTATGTCGTCGAGAGTCAGCAATTTATGGGTACGCAGGCCTAATTCGCGTTGCAACTGCTCACGCTTGTTGGCTATATCTCTTGCCTCTTGTTCCGTATCCATGACATGGAATATATCACCGGCCTGAGGTGCGCCATTCAATCCGAGAATCTGTACCGGAGCCGACGGGCCGGCTGCCTCGATACGAGAGTTACGCTCGTTGAACATGGCTTTTACACGACCGTGATTGGTCCCGGCCAATACAATATCGCCTTTGCGCAACGTGCCGTTTTGAACCAAAACCGTAGCGACATATCCACGGCCTTTGTCCAAAGTCGATTCGATAATCGAGCCCGTTGCCTTGCGGTTGGGATTGGCTTTCAAGTCGAGCAACTCGGCTTCGAGCAACACCTTCTCCATCAATTCGGGGACTCCGGTCCCTTTCTTGGCCGAGATTTCCTGTGACTGGTATTTCCCGCCCCAGTCTTCTACCAAGTAATTCATGTTGGCCAACTCCTCTTTAATCTTGTCGGGATTGGCATTGGGTTTATCGATTTTGTTGATGGCAAACACAATGGGCACACCGGCAGCCGAAGCATGGTTGATAGCCTCGACCGTCTGCGGCATCACATTGTCGTCGGCCGCTACGATAATAATGGCGATGTCGGTCATTTGAGCTCCACGGGCACGCATGGCGGTAAAAGCCTCGTGACCCGGAGTATCGAGGAAGGTGATGCGACGACCGTCGTCGAGTTTCACATTGTAAGCCCCGATATGCTGGGTAATTCCACCGGCTTCGCCGGCTATGACATTCGAATTGCGTATATAGTCGAGCAAAGAGGTTTTACCGTGATCGACGTGTCCCATCACCGTTACAACAGGCGGACGAGATTGCAAATCTTCTTCTTTGTCGTTTTCCTCTTGGATAGCCTCTACCACCTCGGCACTGACATATTCGGTCTTAAATCCGAACTCTTCGGCTACGATATTGATGGTTTCGGCATCGAGCCGTTGATTGATCGACACCATCATACCGATGCTCATACAAGTAGCAATAACTTCATTGACAGGTACATCCATCATCGAAGCCAAATCGTTGGCCGTAACGAACTCGGTCAATTTCAATACCTTGCTTTCGGCCTCTTCCATCTCGGCCAACTCCCGTTCACGGTTCGAGAAAGCCTCGCGTTTTTCCTTACGCCATTTAGCCGATTTCTTTTGCCCTTTCGTCGTAAGGCGAGCCAATGTCTCTTTAATTTGTTTTTGTACGTCTTCTTCGCTTACTTCCGATTTGATAGGGCGTTGTTTTTGTTTACTCGGTTTACTGCCCACTCCGTTATTTTTGGCGTTTCCACCCCGGGCAGGCTGGCCTCCCATAGACGAAATACTTTTCGATATATCGACTTTTTCTTTGCTGATACGTTGACGTTTCCGACGCTCACCGCCTTGCAGATTGGGATCGTCGGTATTGGAGGGTCGATGAGCCTCTTGTCTCATTTTCTCTTTATTCTCCCGTTCTTTACGTTTCTCTTCTTTACTCTTCTTCCTCGGACGAGTCTGTTGGTTCAAGGCATCGAGATCGATTCGGCCCACCACATTGATACTCGATGTAAATGTGGGTCGATCCAACGTAAAGATATCATCGTCTTGAAGTCCTTCCTCCTCCGGCTCTTCCTCGTCATCTTGTTCGGCCATGAAGGACTCTTCTTTCGATTCAGAAACATGAGTATCTTGCGAGGTTTGTGTAGCTGCGGGGTGTTCGACAACCTCTTCGGTTTTCTCTGTCTCGACCGAGAGCTCCTCTTGTTGGGGTGCGGCCTCCTTTGGAATAATAACTTCGCTTTTCTCCTCGGCACTCTTTTCAACCGGTTTTACCGTTTCTTTCTTCTCTGCCGGAGTTTCTTGGGCTTTATGCGGAGATTTCGGACGATTCAATGCTGCGAGGTCTATTTGACCGACAACTTTCGGGCGCTGAGTCTCGGGAATAATCGTTTTCAACTCTTTCGGTTCTTCCTTTGCCACCGATGAAGCGTTACCCTCCTCGGCATCGGTCGGGGTTGCCATAGTTTTATTTTTCTCTTTATGGCGTTCCAGACTGATGCTCTCCGATTCGAGTTTCAAATTCTTGTCCTTACTGAACTCTTTAACAAGCAGGGCATACTGTTCGTCGGTTATTTTGGTGTTGGGGTTAGCCTCAACCGTAAAACCTTTCTTTTGAAGGAACTCGGCTGCGGTCTGAATTCCTACATTTAAGTCTCTTGCTACTTTATTTAACCTTATCGACATACTCAGTTTTAGTTTATAAATAATGGAAGAATTAAATGATGCCTGTGACAGGCTCGGAATCCGGGACTTTCCCGGGATTCCGCAAAAACGGATTATTCTTCAAACTCCGCTTTCAAAATAGCAATAACCTCGTCTACGGTGCTCTCTTCGAGGTCGGCTTTCTCGATCAAGGTTTCACGAGGCAACGCCAATACGCTCTTCGCCGTGGCGCAACCGATCCCTTTCAATGCATCGATTACCCAACCGTCGATTTCGTCGCTAAACTCGTCGAGGTAAATATCTTCCTCTTCGTCCTCGTCGATGTCGCGATATACATCGATGTTATATCCGGTGAGCATACAAGCCAACTTAATATTCAAACCGCCTTTACCGATAGCCAGTGAAACCTCTTCGGGTTTGAGGAATACCTCGGCTTTTTTCTCCTCCTCGTTCAACCGTATGGACGAGATTTTGGCAGGGCTCAATGCTCGTTGTATAAACAGCGACGGATTGGACGTATAGTTGATCACATCGATATTTTCATTGCGCAATTCCCGCACGATGCCGTGAATGCGCGAACCTTTCACGCCCACGCAGGCTCCTACCGGGTCGATACGGTCGTCGTATGATTCGACGGCGATTTTAGCACGTTCTCCCGGGATACGGGCAATGGCTCTTATCAGGATAAGGCCGTCGTGAATCTCGGGCACTTCCAGTTCGAAAAGCCGGCGAAGGAAATCGTTGGAGGTGCGGGATACCAAAATCTTAGGATTGTTGTTCTTGTTATCGACATCAAGCACAACGGCACGCACCGTCTCGCCTTTCCGATAGAAATCCGAAGGTATCTGCTCGGTTTTGGGCAACAGCAATTCATTACCATCATCGTCGATCAACAACATCTCTTTTTTCCAAATTTGATAAACTTCGGCACTGACCAACTCGCCTATTTTATCTTTATACTTATTATAAATGGCATCTTTTTGCAAGTCAAGGATCTTCGAAGCCAACGTTTGACGCAAATTCAGGATCGCCCGGCGACCGAACTTCTCGAAGTGTACCTCGTCGGTCATCTCCTCACCTACCTCAAAATCGGGATCGGTTTTGCGAGCTTCCGAGAGCGACACTTGCAAATTGCTGTCGGTTACGGCACCGTCTTCCACAATCTCGCGGTTACGCCATATTTCAAAATCCCCTTTGGTCGGGTTCACGATTATATCGAAGTTTTCATCGGTCCCAAACATCTTAGCCAATACGTTGCGGAAAGATTCTTCCAGCACACTAATCATCGTCGTTATTTCGATGTTCTTCAACTCTTTGAACTCTGCAAAGGTGTCGACCATGCTAACGAGCTCCTCTTTTTTTGCCATACTATTTAAATCTGATTAGATATTTTGTATATTTTACTTCATCGTATCCGAAGGTGAGGTCTTCCTCTACCTCCACTTTGCGTTTGCTGGTTTCGCTTTTCACTTTTTTCGTCACCGTCACGACAAACTTATCGGCTTCGGCACTTTTCAATACCCCCGAAAGTTTTACTCCCGCCTTGGTCAAGAGCTCTACTTCGTTGCCTATATTTTTCTTGTATTGCCCCAGTACCTTGAATGGAGCAGTAATTCCGGCCGAGCCAACTTCCAACTCATAATCTTCGGCATCTCGATCGAGTTTCGATTCCAAAAAACGGTGTAATGCCACACAGCGATCTATATCTACCCCTTCTTCGTTATCAATTTCCACTACAAGCACATTATCGGGTTTCACCTGTACATCGACCAGAAAACAATCGGTCCCTGTCAACCCCTCTTCAACCAATGCCTCTAACTCTTTTTTATCTATCATAACGATTCCAATGAGGAAAAAAACGAGGGGACAACCTTGCCCCCTCTTCCATTCCATCGCCACAAAGATAATACATTATTATATATTACACAACTCTACCGACAAACACCGGCTGAAAATAGAATAATCCGCACCTATAATTTATATATTTTTTAATATCAACAACCCTATTTAACTAAACAAGAAGGTAAAAGTCCGCACTTGCTTACGCAATAAAAGTTCTTTCCCGTCGCAATAACGATTGCACAAGTCATGAAATCGAGGTCCATGATTCATATAGGTGAGATGGGCAAGCTCGTGACAAATCACATAATCAATCAATTCCTCGGGCAGAAACATGAGATACAGCGATAATTGGATCTCTCCCCGAGCCGTACAATGGCCCAACTTACGACGCCCCCGGCCTATCGACACACCGGCAGCCGACACGCCCAGCCTCAAAGCGACTTGTTCGAGGCGGCGAGGCAAAAGCTCCTGAGCACGACGATAGACAAAACGGCACACGCCTGACGACAACCGTTTGCGCACGACGGGGAGATTCAAATCGACTCCCGGCGGGCAAAAGACCTGCAAACAATCACCTTCGTATCGAAAAAGGAAGCGGTTTGGAACCGTCCCCGGCAACAACAATATATCGCCTCCGTAGCACGGTACCCGGTCGCCTACCGACAAAGTCCGACTCGATTGCAACAGCGAACTGCGTGCTGCCAACCGCCTCAATTTCGACCGATTCTCCTCGACCGAAGCTTGTATCCGGCTTTCGGAATAACCTGCGGGGCAGGTTACCCGCAACTCACCATCTTTCATCCTGAATATCAATCGACGAGCCCGACTGTCCGAATGAACCCGCACAATCCCGAACTCCTCATCTCGATATGCAATCATCGCTTTTGCTCCTCTTTTTTTCTGCGAAGATAAATGAATTGGCCATAGGAACAAACTTATTCAACGGGAAGACTGGCATATCCCCGGGAAGCCTCACTCTCGGCAAAGAGTCGTTTCCATACCAGAAAGTCGCCCTTTCTTTCAAAAAGCACTCCACGCTTTTCATGAGAGACGATCATTGTTAAAAAATATTATTTATTAGTACTATGCAATACATACTACTAAATAATACATATATTTGTGTCGTAAAAGGTACTGAACATGAATACAGACAATGTAAAGTCACAGATGCGCAAAGGGATACTCGAATATTGCACCCTGTTGATCCTCCAAAGAAGGAGAGCCTATGTCTCGGATATTATCCAATCGCTCAAAGAGTCGAAACTCATCGTCGTGGAAGGTACGTTATACCCTCTGCTCACCCGGCTGAAAAACTCGGGCTTGCTCACCTATGTTTGGGAAGAATCCACCCAAGGGCCTCCACGCAAATATTATGAACTCACCCCCGAAGGTATTCTGTTTTTAAACGAACTGGACGTCGCATGGAACGAACTGAACCAAGTTGTCGCCCACATTAAAGAAGCATAAATCAAACCTATTTATACGCCTTATGAAAAAAACCGTAACGGTCAATCTCGACCAAACCATTTTCAATATCGACGACGATGCCTACGAACTTCTCGACGCCTACTTGAAAACCCTGTACAACCACTTCGAGCAAGAGGAGGGCGGGCAAGAGATCATGAGCGATATAGAGAGCCGTATCGCCGAACTGTTCAAAGAGCGGTTACGATTTGGCATGCAAGCAATTACCTTGAATGAGGTTAACGAGGTCATTGCCATCATGGGTAATCCCGACGAAATAGAAAATCCGCTCGATACGGAATCGGAAACGGACGAAAGGTCCGAATCTTCCGTTTCGTCCGATTCGACCAACGACCGCACACAACGAAGCCACCGTAGACTCTACCGCGACCCCGACAACCGCATATTGGGAGGTGTGGCATCGGGACTCGGATACTATCTGGGAATCGACGCCGTAGTCATACGTGTCATTATGGTATTGCTCTTACCTTTGTGGGCTTCGTCGATATGGATCTATCTGCTGCTTTGGGTATGTATTCCCGAAGCCCGTACCACCTCGCAAAAATTAGAGATGCGGGGCGAAACGCCCACCATCGACAATATACGCCGGGCGGTCGAAGGCCACGAAACCGACAATTCACCAGCGGCCACCCACTCGTTCGGCCACACGTTGGGCGAAATATTCCGCGGTATATTTAAGTTTTTCTTCATCTGCATAGGAGCGGTTATCGCCCTTTCGGTTCTCGGAGCTTTGGTCACCTGCATCATCTCCCTGCTGGCATTCATCTTTATAGGGACGGCAAGCATTACCACCCCGTTTATCTCGATTTTCCCGGGGCATATCGATGTTATCAACGGGCATTGGGAACTTATCGTCTTTACCGTCTCGTTACTACTCACTTTCGGCATACCCTTGTATGCCATACTTCGGGCCGTATTAGGTTCGATATTCCACTGGAAGCCTCAGTCCACGGCTCTCAATATTTTACTACTGGTTCTGTGGATACTTTCCCTCGTCGGGATGTTCGTTTCGACATTTGTCTTTATCCCCGGCGAACCATTGCTCAATATATAAAGCTCCATAATTAAAACCCGAAACGCCTCGCAGACGGCAAATGCACGTGCTTCGAGGCGTTTTTATTTTCTTCTTCCGCTCTTCCGTTTACTCACGTTTATCGACGCCCCACATCAATTTAGCCCGAAGGGTCGCCGAGAAACTATGCCCCAGCCGCTTCACTACCTTGATAGAGAAAGGAGCTTTGCGCAAAACCACCTGAGTATCGGTATCGAGCATGATCGAACGCCCGTCGAGACTCAGCAAATAACTGTGATTGCGGCTATCTACGCGCAAGACAATATCCATATCGTCATTCACGACCAAAGGCCGAATCGTAAGGCTATGCGGCGCGACCGGCGAGATGACCCAATTGGCTGCCTGCGGCATAAGGATAGGACCTCCTACACTCATCGAATAGGCGGTCGAACCCGTTGGAGTCGCCACGATCAAGCCATCGGCCTGATAGGTATTCAGATAACTCTCGCCCACAGTCGTATGAATCGAAATCATCGACGAAGTATCTTGCTTCAACACGGCCACTTCGTTGAGTGCAAAAGGCCAAAAATCCTCCGGGATACAATTCACCTCGACTTGAAGCAATGACCGCTCTTCTATTTTATATTTTCCCTCTATAATTTCCGAAAAGACCGATTCGGTCTCCTCGGCACGCACGTCGGCCAAGAAGCCCAACCGCCCGATATTCACCCCCAAAACAGGAATACCCCGGGCGCCTATTTTCTCGGCCGCCCGCAAAAAAGTTCCATCACCGCCAATGCTCAATGCCATATCGGCATCATAATCGCCGCAACAGTCGAGAGGTTCGATTCCCCGGCAGACATCGGGCAACTCTCTCGAAAGGAAGTCATAAAAATCGCGGTATGCCGCAAGTTCGGCACTCGTCTGGGAGAGTATCCGCAATACATGATGCACCCGTTCCAGCCGGGAACCTTGATAGATATGTCCGAACAATAAAATTTTCATAATTTGCGTCACATTTCCAAATAATACATCAACTCCTTGATACGTTGTTCTATCCGATCGTCCATCACGCCATGCAATTGATAACAACTCAACACCCGGTAGTCAAACCGCTCCAACGAGCGCAACACCGCAGTGGCGTCCTCGCGGTCTATTCGCAAACAGGCTCGCCACATGCCCGTCTCTTCGTCGGGACGTATCATCAAATTCATTACCCGGCAATCGTTGTCTTCAACCAAACGGGTCAATTCAGTAGCCGAATAATCGGCCCGAGGTATCTCCAACTCGATAATCGCACCCGATGACGAGGTCTGGCACAGACGGGCGACAGCTACCATAACCGCATGAATAGGAATGGCTCCCACATAACGACGGCAACCATCGACTACCGGCAACACATCATCGGAATATTGGGCAAATTGATTCACAATGTCGAGCAAATGGGTCTCCTCTCGCACCGATGGAGTACGTAAAGATTCACGACCAACCGTTCCCGAAACAGATCCCCGAAGCAACTCTTTCTCATGAATAACCCCGATATACAATCCACCTTCGACCACCGGCAGACTCGACTGTCCCGAAGAGGCCATAGCCGACGAAGCCTGTGCCACCGACATTCCCGGTATCAAAAAAGGGATTTCGGGCAATATCATATCTTTTGCTTTCATTTTTTGCTCATATTTCTGTAATTCGTATTATTTTTGCACGAAAGTTATATACAAAATATAGGAGTCAAATATAGCTATTTTTTTCGGTTGATGAACTCGTACGGTTCTTTTAGTTGAAATCTTCTCGAACGATACGGTAGTCCTCCATACCGGAACAAGATTTAAGGTAAAACAAGAAAATGACAAAATTAAGCGTAAATGTCAACAAAATAGCCACCTTGCGCAACGCAAGAGGTGGGAATCTCCCAAATGTATTGAAAGTCACTCTCGATTGCGAGTCCTTCGGAGCCGAAGGAATCACGGTTCACCCCCGTCCCGACGAACGACATATTCGTTACAGCGATGTTTATGAGTTAAGACCGGCAGTAAGCACCGAATTCAACATCGAGGGTTATCCTTCGGAAAAATTCCTCGACATGGTCCTTAAAGTGAAGCCCACACAAGTGACCCTCGTACCCGACGCCCACGACGTAATCACCTCGAATGCCGGGTGGGATACCAAACTCAATTTCGACTTTCTCTCCAAAGTGGTCGACCTCTGCAAATCGGCCAACATACGCACCTCGATTTTTGTAGAACCCGACCTCGAAATCGTCGAATTCGCCGCAAAAACCGGGGCCGACCGCATCGAACTATATACCGAGCCCTATGCCGTGCAATACCACCAAGACCGCAAAGCCGCTATTGCCCCTTTTGTCAAAGCGGCCGAGCATGCCCGCAGCCTGGGATTAGGCGTGAATGCCGGGCACGATTTAAGTCTCGAGAACCTTCGATTCCTGCATGAGAACATTCCTTTCCTAAGCGAAGTCTCCATAGGCCATTGCCTCATTTGCGACGCACTCTATTTAGGATTGAAGGAAACCATCAAACAATACAAAGAGTGTCTCAAATAACCCATTAAACCAAACGTCATGAACCTATTGACATTGCTTTTGCAAACCACCGACACGCTCACCACGCCTCCCGTCTTGACCCCCACGATCGAAACCGCGAGCGATTTGAACCTTTGGGATTTAGCCTGCAAAGGTGGTATTATCATGATACCGCTGTTGCTCCTCTCCTTGTTGTCTATCTACATTTTTGTCGAACGACTGCAAGTCATCAGACGTGCCGCCCGCGAAGACAACACCTTTATGGAGCGTATCAAAGACTATATCCACGAAGGCGACATCGACAGCGCGTTGAAACTTTGCAAAAAAACCAATACACCCTATTCGCGGCTCATCGCCAAAGGCATCTCACGACTGGGACGCCCCATGAACGACGTGTTGGTCGCCATCGAGAACGTAGGCAACATCGAGATTGCCAAACTCGAAAAAGGATTCCCTTGGCTTGCAACCACCGCCGCCGGAGCCCCCATGCTGGGATTCCTCGGAACCGTCACCGGTATGGTCCGGGCCTTCTACAACATGGCTTCGGCCGGGAACAACGCCGACATCTCGACCCTCTCGGGCGGTATCTACGAAGCTCTTGTAACTACCGTGGCAGGTCTTATTGTCGGTATTATCGCACTTTTTGCCTACAACTACTTGGTTTCACGCGTTGATGGAGTGATGAACCAGTTGGAATCGAAGACTATGGAATTCATGGACCTGCTCAATGAGCCGGCCGAATAATCGGGGTATCATGGCACTGAAACGACGACACAAAATAGACGCAACTTTCAGTATGGCATCGATGACCGATGTCATTTTCCTGTTGCTTATATTCTTCATGATCACCTCTACGATTGTCTTCCCCAACTCCATCAAGGTGAACCTGCCGCAAAGCAACCAGCAGGCCGCAGCCAAACCGCTCACCCGGGTGACTATCGACGAGAATATAAACTATTACATTGCTTACGGCAACGAAGCCGCCCAACTCGTCACTTACGACCAGTTGGCTCAACGACTGGCCGAAACCCCGATGGACGACACCGACCGCTTTGTCGCCCTCTATGCCGACGAAACGGTACCCTACCGCGAAATTGTCAAGGTCCTCAACATTGCCAACGACAACCACTTAAAAATGGTATTGGCCACCAAGCCAATACGTAATCCTTAACCCATTCGCCCATTCCCCGTGGAACCTCAAAAAAGAGATAAAATACAAGCTATCGCCGCTACCGTTGCCGTGCATTTGGCCGTGCTGCTCATCTTGTGGTTTACACTCTTAGGCCCCGAGCCTATGGGGGAGGGAAGCGGTGTACTGGTGCAAATAGGATTTGTGGACGAGGCATCGGGCATGTTTGAATCAAACGCCGACCAACCCGAACAAACCCAATCTGCACAGCCGCAAGAAAACGACAACGAACTGATTACCCAATCGGACGAAGAGAGTGTCCAAATCGAAAAGAAAGAGGAGAAAAAAGAAAAAGCACCCCAAGAAACCCCCAAAGACGACCGGATAGCCAACCAAGTGAAAAATGCCTTCGGGAAAGGAGCCTCCAACGAAGGCAGCCGGGGCGACAGCGATGAAGAAGCCGGCACACAAGGCAATCTCTTCGGGAACTCCTCGACAGGCGAAATCACCGGCGTAGGAGGCTACGGAGGTTATAACCTCGGAGGACGCGGCCTCGTAGGGTCACTCCCATACCCCCAATACGACAACAGCAACGATGCCGGGACCATAGCCGTATCCATCACCGTCAATCCTCGAGGTGAAGTTATCGGCGCTATTGCCACGGTCAATGGAAGCAAAGGCACGGCATTCTCCAATCCCAAACTGAGAGCCTCGGCCGAAGCTGCCGCCCGCAAATCGCGATTCGAACGCTCATCGGGCAGTGCCAACCAAACCGGAGTCATCGTCTATATCTTCAAACAGAATTGATTAAGGACAAATCTTTTTTATCATTACTTTTCTCCGCCGCCTTTCGATGGCTGGCCTCCTACGATTGCCATCTAAAAAACCTTACCAACAAAAGAGGCTATGCCCAAATTCTCATTTCGACACAGCCCCTTATATCAGCAACGATATTTTCTCCTCAGAATCTTATTAAATCTCTCTGAATATCAAGAATCATAATAATATCTCAATATACCTCTATTTCATCAAAACGCAACCAAACGCCTTGTCCTACCCGATGGTGGAATTCCGGAGTTTGGCCCGGACTTTTTATTACGAATTTCAAATACCGTCCTTCTGCCGACAAGCTATCAAAGACAAATTCATCGGTGAAGATACCATCTTTGAAAATCTCTTCTTGAGAGAATGTAATCGAACGAAGAGAACTGAAATTCTCGTTATTCGCCGAAACAAGCAATTCTATCGAAGCAGGATAATGGACACCCATACCATAATTTACAACGTGCCCCAAAACAACCTTATCAATAGAAGTTGTTTCACCTAAATCCAAAACAAACGAAATGTCCATGTCATACCAACCACACCACTCCATATCGGTGTGCTTGTCAGAACCTTTAAGCCCATTGGTAAGCATATACACATCGGGATTATCGTTCTCCAAAATCGTCTTTGCCGTAGCCTTATTCCAATGAACCGGCAATGTCAGGATTTCGCCTTTGCGCACACCGTTCATAAATGTAGCGGCTTTCACCGTAACGCTATCCGAAAAGAGTAGCGAATCTTGATAAAGCATGGACGATGAAACCGGTTCTGATCCATCTAATGTATAACGTATCTCTACATCTGGCCTGATACAAGACATTTGAAGCACCAAACTTCCTCCATCAGGTGTTATTTTATGGTCAATGTTATACATCGATTTGGCATAATTTATTCCCATGTAATCCCAACGGGCAAGCATTTTGTCCAACCGTTGCACAAACCACGGCCAATCTTTGGTATCTTTCTGCGCCCAAGCTATATCGGCCAAAGCGGCGACACGCGGGAATACCATATACTCGACCGCTTCGGGAGACTCGATAAACTCCATCCATAAAGAAGCCTGTACACCCCATAATTTGTCGATGACATCAGTTTCCCACGTCGGCTGAACAGGCTCGTACTCATAAATTTCTTTCAAGGTATTGTTCCCGAAATATGTCCTCGGCTCAAACCACTGCGGGCCTTGATAGTAGTCCAGATACATAATTTGCGAAGGTGTCATGATGAATTGATGCCCCTGCTTTGCAGCTTTATACCCCGCATTGCCCAAACCTTGCCAAGCCATTATCACAGCGCCTTCGGGAATTTTACTATTCGTCCACTCATCCCAGCCCAAGGCCACTTTCCCTTTACTTTGCACATATTTGGTCATGCGATCCATAAAATATCCCTGCAAATCCTCCACATTGGTAATCCCCAGTTCCCGCATTCGTTTTTGACATTTAGGACAAGTTTTCCATGCTTCCTTGTTGGCTTCATCACCACCCAAATGTATGTATTTCGAAGGGAAAAGTTCCATCACCTCATCAAGGATATTCTGCAAAAAGACAAATGTTTCGTCATTCCCGGCACAATATTCCGTATTGAAATTCACGCCTCCCATTCCCGGCAAAACGGCCGTATAATGTTTAACAGAAGGGCATTTGTACTCGGGATAAGCCACAAGCGACGAATTGGTATGAGCCGGCATTTCGATTTCGGGAATCACTTCAATCTGACGACGGGCGGCAAAAGCAACGATTTCCCGAATATCATCTTGCGTATAGAATCCGCCTACCGGTGTCGGTTCTCCCGGCTTCACAGGATTTTTTCTTAACGGGAAAGGACCTTCACGATATACCCGCCAAGCACCTACTTCGGTTAATTTCGGATACTTCTTTATCTCCAATCGCCATCCTTGATCATCGACCAGATGGAAATGGAATTTATTTATTTTCAACATCGACGCGGCATCGATAACTTTCAAAACAGTCTCTTTGGGAACAAAATAACGAGATACATCAAGCATCAACCCCCGATACTCAAAACGGGGTTCGTCTTTTATAGTCAAAGCCGGAACCTCCCATTTTACATCTCCGACGGGTGTTTTACTCTCCAACTCAGCAGGCAATAATTGACGCAAGGTCTGCAAAGCATAAAAAGCGCCTCTGGTATCCGATGCGGTTATCGTTATCTGCCGGGGCGAGACAAAAAGTTCATAAGCCTCTGCATGAAGGGTAGTATCTGTCTGTATATAAAGATTGGCCGACGAGTTCTTCTCGAGTATTTTCAACGAAAATCCTGCAGATTTCTTAAATAAGCCTGAAAAATCAGACAAGATATCTTCATATATCTCACTATCCGAAGCGCATGTCGTCTCCTCAGAAAAAGCGAAACAACCTTTTTGCAACTCCACACTTCTCGGTTCAGGAAGAATTGTCGCTTTATCTTGTTCCGGGTTGTTTCCACACCCGGAGAAAAAGAGCGACAGCAAAAAGAATAAGCCTACATATTGTCTTGTATTCATACCACTATCTTTTAAAAAAAGGCCAGAGTATCCCCTTATCTTATTTCATATTCCGGGCTATCCGAAGTCCTAAAATACCCCTTGTCACGGCATCGACCCGGATTACCGAATAGATGCCGTAACAAGGTAAGAAATTTGGGGCACACTCTGGCCTTACTCTATATCAAAAATATTAATACCCAGGATTTTGATCCTCCAACGAGATCATATCATTGGAACTCATTTCCATTCGAGGAATTGGAATCAATTGGTTACGTATCAAATAAGTATCCCAATCTTCATTTCCATCATTCGGATACCAATACTCTCTCCACGGAGAAGAATATCCCACTTTCACGCCATATTCATAACAAGCCTTGGTGATACCGTCGTTGTTGTTACGCATAAGAATCTCATTTTTACGCCACTCTATACCCCGTCGGCGTGTATCGATAAAGCCGTCGAATTCAGCGGCCAATTCGAACAAACGTTCATGGAATATATACTTCCGCAAATTATCTTGGCTCATCGAGGCCTCCAAGTCCTTAGGATACGTTGCAGGCTGGTCGGCCGAATTACGGGCTCTTGTCAGCACCTTATTAACCAAATCGATGGCTGTTCCCTTATTGCCCAACTCATTTTCCACATCGGCCATCAAGAGTAGGAAGTCGGCATAACGATAAACATACAGATTGTTATCGGCATAACGTCCCGAGCAGTTGGTAGTCATGTATTTCCCGAAATAGGGCCAGTCATTGATATTCCACGAACTGGCACTCTTCGTCTTACAATATGCTTCGAATACCAAAGAATCCAACTCATCGGGTTGCGGATTCGTAACATCGGCATATTTCTCGAAATCAGAATAATCGATGGAATCAACGATTACTTGTACAAGTTGAGTAATAGGAACTTGTACAGGCGGACGA
Organism: uncultured Barnesiella sp.; assembly: GCA_944320995.1. Lineage (GTDB taxonomy): Bacteria > Bacteroidota > Bacteroidia > Bacteroidales > Barnesiellaceae > Barnesiella. The sequence goes on from CALUJQ010000012.1 coordinate 36,210, forward strand.
CCGGCAATTATAACAGAGTCTTTCCACCCGATCGTATCGGTACGGTTTTTCTTTACATAAGGATAAGCAACCTGTATCTCTTCCGACGGGACTTTATTCACATACTTAACCCATTGAGAAACAAACGTAACATCCAAACGCGGGTCATCTTGGTAAGTACCTCTTGCCCAGTTGTAGAACGATTTGTTGGGTTGTGAACGTCCCCAAGTTTCACCCGGGGAACAGTTTTGGGGAGAGAAAGTCCAGTGCAAAGAGTTATACCCTACGTTCTCGGTCGTATTCATCGTCGCATCAAGAACAAAGACAAATTCTTTGGAGAAGGTTACCCGTTGTCCATTGAACAGCGTTCTGAAATCAGGTTCCAAATCAAATACATTAGCCGACATCACCGAATCGCCGTAAGTCTTGGCTTGGAGGAAATAATCCCGGCTCGCTTTCATTTCGGGCCATGAGCTCTTCAATTCTCCGGTAGCCCAAGTATCACCTTGTTCTGCAGCCCATGCATTGCAACCCATCAACCAATACAATTTAGTCAAATATGCGTATGCCGAAGCCTTACAAGGAGCCGTAGGAGCCGAATTCAATATTGAGGATTGGTCATCCAAATCGGGAATAGCTTCCGTCCAATCCTTGACAATTTGATCCAATACCTCTTGACGGGAAGCTCTTGCCATGGGCAAATTCTCCTTATCGGTCGGTTCCAGTCTCAAAGGCACTCCTCCATAAAATGTATAAAGGCTATAATAGCATACCCCCCGCAGGAATTTGGCTTGAGCTACCATATTGGCTTTTGTTGACCATTCGCCGCTTCGGTCGCTGTTACAAGCCTCAATAAAGATGTTGCAGTTGGCTATGGCTTGATACAAAGCACCCCACACGAGGTTATTAAACTCATTATCTACGGGTATAACACCGTTGGTATATTGACATCTGTTGTCAGATGTATTGAACGAAGTCCAACACAGTCCCGAAGCTTCGGTATTAATTTCGGGCAACAACTGTGCAAATGAACCTTGTACAGTCATCAAACCATAAATACCGTTGAGCGCCAACTGTGCAGACTGTTCACTGGAATAAATTACGCTCTCCGAAGTCGTGTACAGAGGCTCTTCATCCAAACAGGAATTGAAAACGAACAAAATCGACAACAGATATACTATATTATTGATTTTCCTCTTCATAATTTATCACTAATTAAAATGAAACATTGAATCCGACAATATAGGAACGTGTATGAGGATAAGAACTCATATCGATACCCGGACGGGTTCCATCAAACGCAAAACTGTTCACTTCGGGGTCATATCCCGTATATTTCGTGATCAAGAATGCATTCTTGGCCGAAACATAAACACTCAAGTTCTTAAACCCGATTTTCGAAATCACAGTTTTGGGCAAGTTGTAGCTCAACGTGATGTCGGTACAACGCAAGAAACTGCCATCTTCAATATATTGGTCCATCACTACTTTCGGAGTAACCGACTGGAACGACGGCATGGTGTTGCTGGCATAAGCGCCTATCCACGGGTTGTCCTGACGGTACATTTCGTAGAACGAGCTCTTGTAAACCATTGAAGTCGAGTTAGAAGGCAACTTGAAATAACGGGCATTTGCATTCAACAGGTCATTTCCATAAACACCGTTGAAAGTCATTGAGAACGTCAAATCTTTCCAAGTGAACTCGGTTTGGAAACCATAGGTGAAATCGGGATTGGGATTACCCAAGATGACACGGTCTTTTTCATTGACAACACCGTCTTTATTCTGATCGACAAATTTCAAGTTCCCGGCTTTAAGCGTTCCGATGGAAGAAGTGACATTGTCCAAATACGGGTCGTTTTCTTGAATAATTCCGTCGGTCTGATAACCGTAGAACAAGCCCGGGGCTTCACCGGCAATAAAGATATTGGCTTCGCCGAAGTGGTCGCCGATGCTGTTACCCAGATAAGCTTTCCAGAACTGATTGGTCCCCCATTCTTTTTCGGGAAGTCCGAAGTCCAAAATCCGCGGGTCGTTAAAGGCGATGTTACCCGAGAGTTTCCAAGTGAAGTTCTTTGTACGGATTAAGTCTCCGTTAAGGGTTATTTCCAATCCATTGTTACGCAAGCTACCTTGGTTCACCACAATCGATTTATATCCTGCCGAAGGTGGCAACTCTTTTTGGATCAACAAATCGTTGGTAGTCTTGCTATACAAATCGATAGTTCCGCCCAAACGATAAGAGAAGAACGAGAAGTCCAAACCTACGTTGTAAGAAGTCGTCCGCTCCCATTTCAGCCCATTGTTGGGAAGCTTATCCACTACCATACCAATCAGTTTGTCTCCCGAAGCATTGGCAGCTTGCGACGGTTTGGTCGAACCTTGCGGTGTATTCACAAATGAAGTTCCATAGCTCGAGAAGGTACTGTATGCATCGATCGATTGCGAACCGGTTTCACCGTATCCGGCACGTAATTTCAATTGGTCGAGCCAACGTTGATCCTTCATGAACGATTCTTGTTCCAAACGCCATGCCACCGTAGCAGCGGGGAAGTATGCCCACCGGTTCCCTTTCAAGAACTTGCTGGAACCATCGGCACGCAACGAAGCGGTCAACAAGTAACGGCCGTCGAGGAAGCCCAAATTTACACGGCCCAAACCCGACAACAATTGATAATCGTTTTGTATCGGTTGTTTCACCTCGGTATTACCAGCCATGTGCAGACCGTTTGAAGCAAAATCATACATTTCGAAGTTGTTGCCCACAATCAAGGTGTTCAACGAGTTGTAATCATCATACGTCAAACCGGCAACCGCATTAATATCCACGATATTATCTACATTATAGCGGAAGTTCAACACGTTTTCAACCGAGTAGTTGCTACGGTTGAAATCGGTTTGTGTCAAATATCCGTTCTGTTGGCTTCCCGAATACAACGTAATATCATACCAACGGTCCCTGTCTTGAATAGCGATGTTACCTCCGGCACGCAAGTTGTAAGTCAAGAATTTGCAGATGTCCCAAGTCAAGTCCAACGAAGCTCTGAATGTCTTCTCCGTCGTCTTGTCTTCATAATCTTCTACCCAAGTCCATACGGTAGCACGGTCGGCAAGGTTCGGGGTCTCCAACTCCATTTCCTCTTGTGTACGGATATACGGTGCGCTATACAATGCCACATTCGAGATGGCACCGGTTGCACCACCGGTCGTATTACCACCGGCCATCATGTTGTTCTCTTTCAACGAACCGTTTACCGAGAGGGCCAGTTTCACGGTCTTGGACAAATCGGCATTCAAGTTTAAACGGAGGTCACCTTGACGCAAGCCGGTTCCTTTCACCAAACCTTCGATATCTTTGAAAGAGGCCGATGTAAAGTAAGTAACCTTGTCAGAACCTCCGTTGACAGTCACCGCATAATTCTGCGAGAATGCCGTGCTGTAAATTTCCTTTTGCCAGTTTACAGGATTCAAGGCGCGCCATTTCCCCGGGAGTTTGGAATTCTCGCCCAAATGTCTGTACACCGTATTTCCGTCGATGTAATATTGGTAACTCTCGTTCCATTCCAATTCTCCGGTATCTTTGTTGGGAATTTGCAACATCCAGTCGTCACCCACAGCATTTGCGGCCTTACCGCCATATACCATACGACCTATGGCGTACTCTTTCAGGTCGATCATATCCAACAGTTTGGCAGCCTCGGCCACGGTAAAGTTGGCCGATGCCGTGATGGTCGGTTTTCCCGATTTACCACGCTTGGTCGTAATCAAGATTACACCGTTGGCACCACGAGAGCCGTAGATGGCAGTTGCCGAAGCATCTTTCAAGACCTCGATACTCTCTATATCGGCAGGGTTTAACGAAGTCAACGGGTTCGATGCAATAGAGAACGTACCATCGTTACCGGTATTGGCAAACTCGCCGGCCGATGCTTGTGGAATATTATCAATCACATACAAAGGTTGGTTATCGCCACGAAGTGAGTTAGCACCACGAATCGTCACCGAAGAGGCAGCACCGGGAGCCTCGGTCGATGCTCCAATGGACAGACCGGCGATCTTACCTTGCAACATGTTGTCGATACTAACCACCTTCGCTGCATCTTTATCATCAGGACGGAACGACGAAACGGCTCCCGTCACGTCGCTTTTCTTCATGGTACCGTAACCGATAACCACAACTTCATCGAGAGCTTTGCTGTTCTCGCCCAAAATGATTCTCATAGGCGTGGTCGAAACTTTTTGTTCCTGCGTCGTATAACCCACGTATGAAAATACCAAAACAGATTTTGCACTGGGGACAGAGATACTGAACTTTCCGTCCAAATCGGTAATCGTACCTTTATTTTCCCCCTTAACCGTAATATTTACACCCGGCAGTGTCATATCCATCTCATCGAGGACAACTCCGGTCACCGTGATTTGTGCCCAAGCTGCCGAAGAGACAAATAATGCGCATATCAATGCTATAAAACTACTTTTTAATTTCATCTCGATTCTATTTTAGTGGATAACAAATTTGACCGTGTAATCCTTATTACCTTGTCGGCCTTTGGCAAGATATATGCCTGCCTGCAAACCATTGCACGACAAAACGTTTATTTTTTCTACCAATGTATATTGTTTCACCTTACGGCCTTCGATCGAATACACCTCCAACGAAACCGGTTCCGAATTGTCGGCCAACACGACATGAAGTTCTTTCGATGTATTTTCGGTATAAACCGTAAACATTTTGCTCTTCTGCGCGGCCGAAACGTGTTCGATAGCCGATGCCGTCATATCGACCTCGGTGATCAAAGTATCCACATTAGAAGCAATAATATCGTTTTGTGCCCGTATCAAGCTCTTGTAATCGTCAACCCGTTGGTCATTCCCCATATCGAAATACATGGTACCGCGGCAATCATGCTCAATGATATACTCTTGTTTACGTTTTGTTTGATTTACACCATTGAAATATTTGGTCGTACCGTTGCAATTCCACGTGTTCAAATCGGGATCGTAATTCTCATCGTTCATACCGTATTTCTCGAAGAGATCTTTATAACCTTCCTCTCCGTTGCCTACCAAAAGTATGCCATACGACAAAAGGATCTTGTCATCGGGATATCCATAATTTTTAAAGCTATTGTAGGCATTGGAATAGTAATCCCATACGTATGTAGATGTTTGGGGACCGTACAACTGGAATGTGAAGTAATCGACATCGTCGAGCAAACCTTTGTTGAATCCGTTATAAGATACGGCATGCAGCGAACAGGAGAATATCTTCTCCGGATAATCAACCATCACTTCGTTGATCAAGCGGCTTATGACATTATTATACACGTTCCAGTCGGAAGTGGAGTACATCCATTCCAAATCGACATCCAAGCCGTCGCATTCTTTCACGATAACTTTTGCATCACGGATCAGGTTATCCACATATTCCTCTTTGTTCAATACATTGTTCACCCACTTCGTTCCATCGGGATAGATGAGACCGAGACGGATCTTGTATCCGCGATAATTCTTATAGTAGTTTTGGATAAACTCTATTATCCCCAAATAGCTTTGAGAATCCTTCCCGATATTATCGGGGTCGTCGCCTTTCCAGTAGGCATTCAAAAAGATATTGTCCCAAACGCCTACATTCCATTGGTAAGGAGTTGTTGCATCGCCTGCAATACCTCCGCGTTCCGACCCCCAAACCTTAATTTCGTCCATTTTGCCATCGAAATCCTTACCAAGGACCAATGTACTGTTGCTATCATAGAACGAAGGTACGGCCGTAATAGCGACGTCATTACCGCTCAACGTAACGCCCGGAGTCGTCGATTTTGTATATTTGGTCGAGGTAAATGTGCCATCTCCGTCCATCTCGCCGATAGCTATTTGTATCGGGTTGGTGAAACGGGAAGTAAGAGCGCCTTTTGTCGGAGTAAGGTAAACCGCAAGATACTGCCATTTGCCCACTTTTATCTCATTTTTCAACGAAGCGACTGTCCCGCACAAATCTACAAGGATTTCTTTATCGGCTTCGCTTCCCAGTTTGATCACGACACAATTGTCGGCTGCGGCATAATTGGAGTAGATGGCAGCGCCTTCATTCCATGTATCGATGTATATCCAGCCTTCGATCGTAGCTTTTTGGCTGTCGCCATGGCCAAATGTGCTTGTCGGGTCAAAAGGAATGCGAGCATCCGCAGCCACCATTTGTGCTCCTACGCCTTGGAAGTCCATCACACCGGTATGGCCTTCAAATTCTTCAATATAATTGACGTTGGTCGGAGTAGCCGTGTTATCGGGGTATTCCATCCACAAAGAACCGTCTTGCTGAACCTTGGCCGACAACAGAATCAAGTCATTGGTCATCAAGAACATGTCTCTGTTGATATTCGGGCGGTCGGTAAAACGCATCAAGTTGGTATAACCGGTTACTACACGATATTTGAGTATCGAGTTATCGGTAACAGCCTCCCGGCTTATATTGTCAAACACCCCATGGTGGAACGATTTATAATCCACCAAATTTTCACATTGGTCCTGATCGCACTTCCAATAGGCAACCAAGGCATCGTAATTGGGGTTAAATTTATTCAACGTATTGTTCCAGAAAAAGTCGTCTTGTTCCAAAGCTCTCGACCATACGCGAATTTCATCGATTTGTCCGCTGAGGCCTTCGGCGATCACACAACTTTTTTCCGTAATAGCAGATTGGGTAGCGGCAAAGGTTTCCGGCAAAGTCTCCGAAACCGAAACTTCCGTATTGTTCACAAAGGCTTTTACCGCACCATTTTTCACCGTTATGGTCAGTTGGGACCACTTATTCATTAGATCTCCTACCGAAGCCGTAGCAACACTACTGCCGGATTTTACCAATAGTTGATTAGCATTCTCCAATTCTATGGAAAAATTATCCTGCCCAATCAATGTAGCCGTTGTTTGAGCCGTGGGCTTCACCCACATTTGAAATGTCGCTTCCGGACTATCATTCAATTCCGTAATCGTGAAAACAGACACTTTCCCCGAGCCATCTGCATTATTCAATGCAAAATTTGTCGTTTGGGCACATAAGATAGATGTGGAAAACGCTAATGCAAAAACTAACGCTAAGCCATTTTTCATGATATTAAACATTTAATTTAAAATAAAACAAACCTTAAGCAAGTAAGTGAAACCATTTTGGACGAAATGTAAAACGAAGTCCTACATTTCATCCAAAACAGTATTTCACAATCCTATTTTACCACAAAGGATTACCTATTAAAAACAACTTAAATTAGAGAACTACCTTTCTCGAATCCGATCCCGATTTAACAATAAACAAGCCTTTTTGATTTACAGGAATGTTTACCAAAGTGGAAACTTCATTTACACGGCTTACCAATACACCGGCTGCATTGTAAACTTCGATGGGCTCTGCGGCGTCGATAACGCTGATTACACCGTTATTGCCAAAAGCAATCAAACCATTGGTAAATACGCCCGATACGCCACCGGTCGGATTATCTTCAAAGTCACAATCCAATGCTTGGCCCGGGACGTTATTCATATCGATGGCATCGATTTTTTCCAACTTGATCGAGCGGAACAAAATAACGGAGTTGTCATACATGCTGCCACCCAACCACATCTTAATAGCGATAGGCAACTCTTGATAGGTGGGATCCGTATTGTCTTTTACGGTAAAATCCAAAACGCCACGAGTCCAATATGCATTAAAAGCAGACAATACAGGCAGGTCAAACTCACGGTAGCCATCGCCCAAATCTGTACCTTGGTCTATACCATCATAGGCCGAGGTAGCGACAGTCAACGAAATATTGCCATCTTCTTTGGCGATAACCCTATAATCGATCGTCAATCGGTAGTTGCTGGCCAAAGGCATCTCTGTGCCACTCAACCAGAACAACGTAGCGGCCGGCAACGATTTGGTATTGGCTACACCACCGGGATAAGATTCGGTCGCATTTTTACCGACGAGGCACAAGAGGTTTTCAGTACCACCGTTTACTATTTGAGCCGATTGATAGAATTCTTCAAATACAGCTTTATCGGCCTCCGACATGTTGGCATAAGAATCTGTATTCGGGCCTACCAAATCGCCTCCGACATTACAAGCAAGGCCTACACCGCCTTGTCCATCATCGGCATAACGGAAAGGAGCCTTACAGTTCCACATCGTAGATCCCATTTCTCTAATAAAGATGCTTTCTGCACTTCCTACTTGCATCTCGCTGAATCTCCAAGCTGCGGGAGCATAATCTTGTGCGCTCATACCGGCGGCACACAACAAACCTGTTGCGACTAAAAGTAAATTTCTAACTTTCATAACTTTGATTTTTTGTTAAACATTAAGTATTATTTACATAAGGTCAAAAGGGAATTTCACCCCTTTCGGGGTTAACCTCATAATTTATGAACTCTTGATTCCAAATATTTATTAAAGAACAACTTTCCGTGTAACAGAACCCGATTTAACGATAAACACACCTTTTTGACTTACCGGGATATTTACCAAAGTGGAAACTTCATTTACACGGCTTACCAATACACCGGCTGCATTGTAAACTTCGATGGGCTCATTGGCATCGATAACACTGATTACGCCATTGGCGCCCCACGCGATCAACTCGTTGTTGAAGACAGATTGAACATTCGAAGGTTCATCGTTCGGGTTATCTACAAATTCCGAATCCACAACAGTACCGTTGTCATATTCAACAGCATCGATCGACTCCAATTTGAACGAGCGGAACAAAACCACAGAGTTGTCAACCAAACCGCCGCTAACCAACATTTTAATAACCAAAGGCCAATTGCCGGACATTGTAAAATCGATCATCGCTTTCGACCATTTGTCATTCGATGCAGAGCCAAAAGGTACAACAAGGTCTATATAACCTCCATCTTTTACCCCATTATATTGTGAATTGGCAAGCGACAACTTCATGCTCGATGACGCCGCAGAGGTAATGACCCTGCTTTCTATGGTCAAGCGATAATGGTTAGGCTCTCCGCCAGCCTCTGTCCCACTAAGCCAGAAAAGAGTAGCATTAGGGAAAGTTTCTGTAAAAGCCACACCCCCAGGATAGGTTTCAGGAGCATTTTTACCAACCAAACACAGCAGATTTTCCGAGCCTCCGTTCACAATCTGAGCCGATTCATAGAAATTGCGGAACTTTACCTTATCTGCATCACTCATTTGGTCATAAGGGGTCCCATTAGCATAATTGTTGGCCAACCCGACACAATTAGAATACGTTTGGAAATAAGAAGATTCAATATTCCACTTTCCAGTTGCCATTTGCTCTTCGAAGATTCCGGCGGCACTACCTACTTGCATCTCGCTGAACCTCCAATTAGAAGGGGCATAATCTGTTGCGTTTACACCAGCCACATACAACAATCCGGCTGCACTAAGAAAAAGTAAAGATTTAATTTTCATGATATCAAAATTAGTTAAACAAATTTTAATACAAAAGTAGGCGAAACACCCTAATTTTTCTTTTGAAAATATCCATTTGTTTTATAAAATCGTCCAAAAAAAGGGACATGAATATAAAAAAGAAAAAAAAGTCGTCAAAAAAAATAAATCTCAAGACCTGTGTCTATATCGCTCAAATATCCCTATCGAGGCAACGACTTTTTTCTCCTTTTGGAGATTTTCCAATAGATGGATCGGCTATCGCCCATGCGACCCTATACGTTCCCTTTTTTGAACTGTTCCTTGTATTTCGAAGGCGATAACCCGGTAGCCTGTTTAAACGTAATGCTAAAATAGCTTTGATTGGAAAAACCTACCTTTTCGGAAATTTCCAGAATCGACATATCAGAATGCTCCAACAATTGAATGGCGGTCTCGATTCTGAACTTATTAATATAGTCGTTCACGCCCATACCTTTCAACTGCTTCACCTTATTGTACAGGGCCGACCGGCTGACATTCATCTTATTTACCAAAAACTTAACGTCCAAATTTTTATCCGACAAGTTTTCCCTGATATATCTATTCATTCGCAACATGAAATCTTCGTCGGCATTGCTAAACACAGCCTCCTCGGGCAGCAATACCCCCGCATTATCTTTATAGCGCTGTTTGATTTGCTCCCTGATACGCAACTGGTTTCTAATCAGATTCATCAACGTTTCTACGTCAAACGGTTTGGGCAAATAAGCATCGGCGCCCATTTTGTAACCCAAGTTCGCACTTTCCTGATCGATGCGTGCCGTTAACAAAATCACCGGTATATGGCTCAAACTGTCGTCCGACTTGATGGATTGACAAAGCGTAAAACCATCTACTTGGGGCATCATCACATCGCTGACAATAATATCGGGCTGGTAATTTCGGGCAACAGACAAGGCTTCAGCGCCATTGACGGCACTATACACCTTGGCGAAATAGGGCGAAAGGGCCTCTACCAAGAAATAGCGCAAGTCTTTTTCATCTTCTACAACCAGCACCATATAGTTCGACAACGAGAAGACGCGACCATCGTCTGTGGGCAGCGACTCCTTAGGAAAATCGACCAATTCGTTCAGATAATTCTTTTTTTGACAATTGACAACCTGCTCATCGGCCGAAAGAGGGAGCTCGAAATAGAAAGTCGCCCCCTTGTCGGGATTGTTATATGCGCCAATGTGCCCATGATGCATCTCAATCAGGATTTTGGCATACGACAATCCTATACCGCTTCCTTGCAAGCCATGAGTTCCTTGCGAGAATCTCGTGAATAATTGAGTCTGGGCCGTCTCGTCTATACCGATTCCCTGATCCTTGATAAGCACACGCGCAAATCCGTTGTCGAGCATGGTCTGTATCAAAACGACAGTGTTCTCATCGCTGAATTTCAAAGCGTTCATTAGCAAATTAGACAATACGATTTCGCATTTATTGGAATCAAAAATGACTGTTCGCACCTCTTCACCCAAATCATACTGTATCTCAATACCTCTGTTTTCGAATTCATTCCTGAAATCCTCCACAATATTCCGTACCCACTCATTAAACGCATGCTGCTGCAAATACAACTTGTCTTTCCCGACTTCCATTTTGCGAGCATCGAGCACCATATTAATGATGTTGCGCATTTGTTTGGTTTGTTTGTAAATGCCGGTCAGTTGCTTGAAAGTCTCATTATCGAAATTTTTGTTTTGTAACAAACGTTTCATTGGGGCATAAACTAGGGTCAATGGGGTGCGCAACTCATGACTGATATTTATCAAGAAACGTATTTTTTCTTTATTTACTTCTTCTTCGTGTTCTTTCATCTTCCATTTCAGCCTATTCTCTTTCCGGCGAATCGCATAAACAGAGACTGTAATAATGGAGATAAATAATAACAACAATAACGAATAAATAAACCAACGATTTTCCCACCAAGGCGGCGTCACTTCCAAATCTATCAACCTAACCGGCTCGCTCCAATTCCCGTTCTGCAAATTGCAACATACGGTTATCGTATATTTTCCCTCTGCGATCGTATGTATCGTAAAGGTATAGTCATAGGTTTCTATATCGTAAGAATTATCTGGCCCGGAAATATGATAGCGGAAAACTTTTTTCCTGAAAATATCGTTTTCGGTGACTTGTATTTTAATGGCAAGCGACGTATGATTCCATGGTATGGACAATTTTGCAGGGATCGAGGTCCCGATATTCGGGAATGGCGACCCATCAAGTAAAACAGCAGAGATGCCGAAAGAAGGTTGCAAATCATTTTCAAAACGAATATCGCCATGGATATACAACAACCCCGAAGAACCTCCCATATAAACATTACCAGCACGGGTTTCCAAGAGTGCCTCCGAAAAATAGTCATTCAACAAAACCCCATCAGACTCGCCCCACACGATAAACTTATTTTCATCGACAACGTAGGTAAACAACATACCTTGGGCCCCTATCCACAAGCGATTATGCGAATCCAGAATAATGGCAGAAATTTCATGGAACAAGGAGGTCTCTACCACTTGGCTCTTACCGCTTGCCGGCGTATAGCAAACAAGGCCCTTGTTTGTGCCTAACCAAAAGCGACCCTGCGGATCCCTGCTCACGCTATTGATTGTCGTCGATTCGTCTGCGTAATAAACCGGAGTAAGGCTGTCTTCTGCATGATCCAACTCAAAAATATTATTCACATTGAACAGCCAAGTTTTATCCTCATTACTTTCAAAACGAGTCAGGGAATTGAAGGCGACGGGTTTATCTTTGGGGATATTATATTGAATGTGCGAGAATCTCTTTGTCGAAAGATCATAGGAATAAATACTATCTGCAAAGATATAAATCTTATGCGGGTTTACCTGATGCAGGTATATGTTCAAGCCCGTCCGACAAGTACGATCGTTGACACTCTTATTAACCAACAAAAAAGGTTTAAACGTATGACGCCGTGTATCAAAGACATACAAGCCCTCTCCAAAAGTCGACAACAATAGTTCATGATCTGAAAAACCGGTAATAGAGGTGACTTTATCGGCCAAAGGGAAAGAATAATGTTCAAACCGCTTATCCCCAATTTTCTTGGAATTCAAACCGCCTCCATCGGTGCCTATCCACAAAGTACGATCGGCATCTTCATAGAGACAGATTACAGCACTCTCACTCAACCCGTAAGGGCTCTCGCGGGTTACCCCGCAATAGGTTTTCATATAAACATCTCGAATATAAAGCAATCCTTCCCGCACGGTTCCAGCCCACGGGTTGTTTTCCCGATCAAGATACAGGCAATTGATCGAATTGGCCGGGATAGAGGTCATATCACCCGAGATGTGCTGAATCGAATTGATTTGGCCGGTCGTCCGGTCCAGAATACAAATACCTCCTCCATCGGTTGCAAACCACATATTGCCGTCTTTTTCGATAATATCCCGTACAATATCATTGGTCAACTGTGAATTATCGCTCCGATACTCTCTCAACAGTTTTCCCCCGGCCGAATAACATAGCAGGCCGGCTCCATACGGAGATACCCATAAACAGCCATTGGAATCCACATAATAAGCCGAAATATTTTTCTCTTTGACAAATGTCCGGTCAACTACTCCCGTTTGCGGATCATAGACCCCCAACCCATCTCTGCGAGTTCCCATCAACCATCTCCCCTCTTGCCATTGGTGTAAAAAAGTTATGTAACCTTTCAGTTTACGCTCGTATGTAATTTCTGTAAATTGGCGGGTAGCATAGCTATATTTATACAAATTGTATCCCCCGAAAACGACGCCGTCTTCCAATAGCATGGCAGTAGATACATGTATCTCTTTCCCATTGAAAATAATAGGTTGAAAACTGTCGGTCACTCGGTCATATAAAGCCAATCCCCCATTAGTGCCGACCCAAAGATTATTCAACGAATCTTCAATAAGCAAGATTATCTGATTTCCCGGCAATGAACCCGACATATCGAGATCGCTAAAATAGGTCTTGATTTCATGCTTATCAAAACGGTTCAGCCCAGATTTTGTCCCAATCCAAATATCACCCTTAGTATCATATAAAATATCTGTTACGGTCGGGTGGCTTAATCCTTCCTTCAATGAGACTTGTTTAAAATAAAATTCAGTCTGAGCATGAAGGCCAAAATTCAACAATAGAAATATGACGGATACAATTAATTGAAATCGATAACCTCGCATGTTTATTCCCTTATCTTATACTTACAAAGATAATATTTTCCCGTTTACTCTTAACAAAATCCAATATTTTTTACAATAATTATGGATTTTTCCTGCGATTCATCACTCAAAAACAGATATTCCATCGTTTCTAAACCTGCCATTTATTAACAATTCCCTCTATCCATGGGGACAAAACATATGGGTAGAAACGATGGCTTTTTACCATGTACACCTCTTTATTTCAAAAGAGGCAGCATATCAATATCCCAAGGCGATATTGTCGATCCAAAAGACACTGCCCAGCCCACCTACGTATGCCGTGCCGCAAGTGGTCGAAGCCATGATGAGCATGTGGGTTACAGGCTCGTCGGGCTGCCCCCAACCAACCTCGATGACGGGGACCAGTTTCCCTTTGCTGTTGCGACAATAGTATGCACTCTCTGCGGGAATGAGCCCCATATACGGTTTATAAAAAGATTGCCCGGTTATATCGCCATAATAAATGGGGATAGAGTGCCCGTTCACCCAGCCCGAAGTGCTGTTCTCATAGCGCTCCCTCCCCGTGCCTACCCGGTGGGCATACACATTCCCGTCGGCATCTTCCCATCGGTGTTGCAACAGGATATATACTTCGGCTTTGTCCTTACCCGGCAATTGTTTTCGAGGGCTGAATCCGGTCGATTGGGTACGGAAATTATCGGGCGAGGCCTTGTATTTATAATCAAATATCAACTTGATCGGCCGTTTGGTAAAGGGTATACCCATCTCCATTTTGCTGTACGGGCTGCTTGTCGAGCGAATCGGTTCGTCGATCTCCCCCAAGAAAATACTGCCGCTCACCAATACATGCAGATTCATCATTCCCAGTACGCAGCAATCCTCGATGACCGTCTCCATACGGGCACAAGTCCCGCCATTCTCCCGTTTCTCCGGGCGCACGGTGTTGCTGGCTTTCACCACCCCCATGACATTGGCCATCACGTTGGACGAAGCCCACGGCGAACCGCCCATATTCCGATAAGCCTTGTTCCCTGTGATACGTTGGGTCGGGGCAATCGCATAGACGGTTTTCGTCTTACCTCCCAGCAATGCCGATTCCTTGATTTCACGAGTAACCCAACGCTCGAAATCGCCGAATGCGATAGGCTCCACGCGTTGTGCCAACGCATTGTCGGCCAACAGGAAAACCCATATCATGCCGACCCATGAGGCGACGCTCCGTATCTTATTCATCTTCATTTGTACACCTTCCTGATTTTGCAAAGTTAAAGTCTCTTTTGATTAATCGAGGGATATTTATCTATTTTTAAGTATTCGCCTATTCCCTTCCTTCAAAACTGCCTCACGAATATTTTTGTTCAACAAACTTGTCCTCTCTTTGTATAAAAATTGGGTATATTTTAGAAAATTATTGAAATACGAATCCATCTCCTTCAATTTTATCTACTTTTGTAAAATATATTATTTATCTTGGAATCAGAATGGAGACGACAGCGTTTAATATCTTTTTGGTCGTTATGGCCGTCATAGCACTTATCGTATTTATAGCCTTACACTTCGTCAATGCGGGTTACGGCATGTTTTTCGATAAAAAGTGGGGGATTTCGCTCTCCAACCGCCTCGGGTGGATTGCCATGGAGGCTCCGGTTTTCATAGCCATGACCATACTATGGGTATTGGCTCCCGCCGAGTACCGCTTCGACCCGATACGCATCGCCTTCCTGCTGTTGTTTCAACTGCACTATTTCCAACGCTCTTTTATATTTCCCTTCCTCATCAAAGGCAACAGCCGCATGCCCCTAAGCATTGTCACCATGGGTGTCGTTTTCAACCTGCTCAATGCGCTTATGCAAGGCGGCTGGATATTCTATGTTTCCCCGCTCGACTACTATACGGCCGAATGGTTTTACTCTCCCCAGTTCATCTTCGGGGTCATCGTCTTTGCCGCCGGCATGTTTATCAATATCCAGTCCGACTCGATCATACGCCACCTGCGCAAACCGGGTGACAAACGGCATTACATACCGCGGGGCGGCATGTTCCGCTGGGTATCGTCGGCCAACTACTTCGGCGAGTTCCTCGAATGGGTAGGATTCGCAATCCTCACATGGTCGTGGGCCGGTGCCGTATTTGCATGGTGGACATTTGCCAACCTTGCCCCGCGGTCGGCCTCTCTCTACAAGAGATATACCGAAGAATTCGGCGAAGAATTCACAAAAGAAAAACGGAAAAAAATCATACCTTTTATCTATTGACAATATGGACAACAGAGAAGTACAACAAAAATCCATACTTTTTACACCGGCCTCGATAGGCCCCATAACATTGCGCAACCGCACTATTCGGTCGGCAGCCTTCGAGGGTATGTGTGACCAAAATGCTCCTACCCAAAAGTTGTATGACTACCACCGCAGTGTCGCCGCCGGCGGTATAGGCATGACCACACTCGCCTATGCGTCGGTTACCCGCAACGGGCTCTCGTTCAAGAGCCAGCTATGGATGCGTCCCGAAATCGTAAAACCTCTGCGGCGCATTACCGATGCTATTCACGCCGAAGGAGCCAAAGCCTCTATCCAACTGGGGCATTGCGGAAATATGTCGCACCGCAGTACCGCCGGACAAATCCCCATATCGGCTTCGACCGGATTCAACCTCTACTCTCCGACCTTCATGCGAGGCATGCACAAAGACGAAATCGAAGCAATGGCCCGGGCATTCGGCGACGCCGTCAACACGGCCCGCGATGCCGGATTCGATGCGGTGGAGATCCATGCCGGGCATGGTTATCTCATCAGCCAGTTCCTCTCGCCCTATACCAACCACCGCCGTGACGAGTACGGCGGTTCGCTCGACAACCGCATGCGTTTCATGCGCATGTGCATGGAACAGGTGATGAAAGCAGCCGGCAACGATATGGCGGTCATCGTCAAGACCAATATGCGAGACGGATTCAAAGGTGGAATCGAGATTGACGAAGGCCTTCTCATCGCTCGCGAACTCGAACAACTGGGTGCCCATGCCCTCGTATTGAGCGGCGGTTTCGTGAGCAAAGCTCCCATGTATGTCATGCGGGGTGAAATGCCTATTACCACCCTCACTTATTACATGAAAACATGGTGGCTCAAATATGGGGTGAAACTGGCCGGAAGATTCATGATCCCCAAAGTCCCGTTCCGAGAAGCCTATTTCCTCGACGATGCCCTCAAATTCCGCGAAGCCTTGAAATTGCCCCTCATCTATGTGGGCGGACTGGTTTCCCGCCCGACGATTGAAAAAGTCCTTAACCACGGCTTTGAATTCGTACAGATGGGACGCGCACTTATCAACGAGCCCGATTTCGTCAACCGTATGAAAAACGAGGCGGAAGAACGTTGCGGCTGCGACCACACCAACTACTGCATTGCCCGCATGTACTCGATCGACATGGCTTGCCACAAACACCTCGAAGGAGAGCTCCCACCCTGCATCGTTCGGGAAATAGAAAGGATTCACCGGAATGGCTCGAAATAAAGATATTGCATCGTACACCGCACTTGTGACCGGAGCCAGTTCGGGCATCGGTCTCGAGTTTGCCCGACAACTGGCCGCACAAGGGGCAAAGTTGTTCTTGGTAAGTATCGACCGCGAAGAACTCGAACGGGAGGCCGCAAAAATCGTCGAAGAGTTTGGTGTCACAGCCGAAACTTACTGTATGGATTTGGCGCGTCACGAAGCAGCCGACGACCTCTATCAATATTGTCGGGAGAAAGAGATGCAAATAGATATACTTATCAACAACGCCGGTATTTTCTCTTTAAAGGAAGTGACCCGTACCGACCCGAAAAAGATAGATACCATGCTCCAATTGCATGTCGGCACCGTTACCCGGTTATCACGCCTCTTTGCCAAAGATATGTGCCAACGAAAACAGGGCTACATACTCAACATGTCGTCACTCTCCTGCTGGACTCCTTATCCCGGCATCGCCCTCTACACGGCGACCAAAGCCTACATTCGCGTGTTTACCCGCGCTTTGGCCTACGAGTTGCACGACTATGGGGTGAAAGTAACCGTCGTATGTCCCGGAGGCGCCGCCACCGGACTGTACGGATTACCGCCTCATCTGTTGAAATTGGGAGTACGGTTAGGAGTCCTTATGACCCCCAAACGATTGGTACGCAAATCGCTACACGCACTCTTCCGAGGGAAAAAGCAACTCATTCCCGGGTTGTTCAACCGGTTGCTCATTCCATTAGCCGCCTCCATGCCTACCCGTGTCCGTCTCATTGTCAAACACCGCCTGCTCGATGAATAAAGAGTATTATATCGTTACCGGAGCCAATGGCAGCATAGGACAAGCCATCACCGAAGCCCTTGCCTCCCAAGGATTACCCATCATTATGGCCTGCCGCAATATCGCCAAGTCGCAACCTGTACAGCAGCGCATAATCGACCAAACCGGCCAACCCGACATCTTGTTACTTCCCCTCGACCTCGCTTCGCTAAAATCCATTACGCAATTCAGCGAACGGCTTGCCCAAGAGAATTTTTCCATAAAAGCTCTTATCAACAACGCCGGGGTGATGTGCAAGAATTTTGGACAAACAGCCGATGGTTTCGAAATGACAGTAGGGGTCAACTACATAGGGACTGTCTTCCTCACCCAATTGCTGCTCCCACTCATGCAACCCGGCAGCCGTATAGTCATGACCACTTCGCTCACCCGGTATATAGGCAAAATAGACACCTCGTTCTTCGTCGATACCCCAACAAGCTATAAACGATTCAAGGCTTATAGCCGCTCGAAACTGGCGCTAACCCTATACACGGCGCGACTGGCTCAGGAATTGCGTCCCCGCGGCATCGTCGTAAACGCCGCCGACCCGGGAGTCGTCGATACCGACATGATTACCATGCATTCGTGGATAGACCCTTTGGCCAATCTCTTCTTCCGCCCGTTCATCAGTTCTCCTCACGAAGGTGCTACCAGCGCAATCTGCGCAGCAACCCTCCCCGACTCGGGTGAAGTTTCCGGTGAAATATTCCGTAAGGAACGCCATTCCCCCATACCCGGTTCTTTGAAAGATTCCCAACAGGCCTCGTGGTTATGGGACGAGACAAAAAAAATTGTCGCCAATCGATGCAAAGAGACAGCGGGACAAACCGAATAAACGACAGAAGCTCAGGCTCTATCTCCTCCCACCGCCTCGCTCGACCCATGCAATTTCGATTTTCTCGACAGAATAAAGTCGTTTTTTTTGTTTTTTCGCCAAAAAATATTACCTTTGTCAAAGAATTGAAACAGTACCTCCCACAAAAGAGTTACTATTTAGATAATTGATTAAAGACAAGTTCTGCCGGAGAAAAACAACGATGTGAATCGTTACACTATCAGTCCCCTTTTTTATGATATCTATGTTCCGGCAGAACTTTCTTTTTTTAAATCCCCCCTTTCATCAAACCGATAAAAAGTCTTGAAGGTGTCGAATCTTAACTTATCGACCCGATAAAAATCTTACGGTTTCAACCCGATGCATAAAAACAAAATCCTCGGCAAGATGTCTCTTGCCGAGGATCTATATTTTGCCTGCCCTTAAACAAGGCGATGACACAAATGTATCAATTACAATTTACCGGCACTACCCAATACGTTTTCAATTTTGTGAACGTAAAGTTTCTCCATGTTGTCACGAGCCGGACCCAGATATTTACGAGGATCGAATTCGGCAGGCTTCGTGGCAAATACCTCACGGATAGCGGCAGTCATGGCCAAACGGCTATCGGAGTCGATGTTGATTTTGCAAACGGCCGATTTGGCAGCTTTACGCAACTCCTCTTCGGGGATACCGATAGCTGCGTCGAGTTTGCCTCCGTATTTGTTGATTGTATCGACCTCGTCTTGGGGAACCGACGAAGATCCGTGCAATACGATGGGGAAGCCCGGGAGTTTCTCCATAACAGCATCGAGTACCTCGAAAGCCAAGGGAGGAGGAACCAAACGGCCCGTAGCGGGATCAACGTGGCATTGCTCGGGTTTGAACTTATAGGCACCGTGCGAAGTACCGATCGAGATAGCCAACGAATCGCAGCCTGTACGGGTAGCGAAGTCGATTACCTCTTCGGGATCGGTATAGGTATGGTGTTCGGCCGATACTTCATCTTCTACACCAGCCAAAACGCCCAACTCGCCTTCTACCGTTACATCATATTGGTGAGCATAGTCTACTACTTTTTTCGTCAGAGCCACATTCTCTTCATAAGGCAGGTGAGAACCATCGATCATCACCGACGAGAAGCCCATATCGATACACGATTTGCACAATTCGAACGAATCGCCGTGGTCGAGGTGCAACACGATTTGAGGATGTTCGCAACCCAACTCTTTGGCATATTCCACAGCGCCTTGTGCCATATAACGGAGCAACGTTTGGTTTGCATAGTTACGAGCGCCTTTCGATACTTGGAGAATTACAGGCGACTTAGTCTCTACGGCTGCTTTGATAATTGCCTGCAACTGTTCCATGTTGTTGAAGTTGAATGCAGGAATAGCATATCCGCCTTTAATAGCCTTGGCAAACATCTCTCTGGTGTTTACCAATCCTAATTCTTTGTAGCTTACCATCTTATTTTATAAA
The DNA here is from genome assembly GCA_944320995.1 of uncultured Barnesiella sp. Lineage (GTDB taxonomy): Bacteria > Bacteroidota > Bacteroidia > Bacteroidales > Barnesiellaceae > Barnesiella. Next base: position 56,408 of record CALUJQ010000012.1, read on the forward strand.
TTATAGGTTAGTAAATTCTACTGCAAAGATAAACATTTTTTGCCGACTCGCTCCACCAATAGAGATAAAAAACATATACACTTCTCTTTTTTAATCTCACAAACGGTATAAAGGCTCCATCTTATGGCTTTTCAGACTGTATATTTTCTCGGAATATCGAATATTGTCGATTTCTCTCGCCTCCAATGGTATTTAGCCTGTTTTTACAGCGCTTTCGGCTTTCTCGATTCAATTATTATCCCTATTTTTGTAGCCTGTATATTTTTTATAAAACTCTAAATTTATTCATTTATAAAAAATGAGAAAATGGCGTATCGAGGACTCTGCCGAACTGTACAACATCAACGGTTGGGGCCTGAAATATTTTTCGATCAACGACAAGGGGCATGTTGCGGTAACTCCGCGGGAAGGATATGCATCGGTCGATTTGAAAGAGTTGATGGACGAATTACAAGTGCGTGATGTGACCGCTCCTGTCTTGCTGCGCTTTCCCGATATACTCGACAACCGCATCGAGAAAATATCCAAATGTTTCCAACAAGCAGCCGACGAGTATGGATACACGTCTAAAAATTTCATCATCTACCCGATCAAGGTAAACCAAATGCGGCCGGTTGTCGAGGAGATCGTCAGCCACGGGAAAAAATTCAACATTGGGCTGGAAGCCGGATCGAAACCCGAATTACATGCCGTATTGGCCATCAACACCGACAAAAACTCGCTCATCATCTGCAACGGGTATAAAGACGAGAATTACATCGAGTTGGCACTCTTGGCCCAGAAAATGGGTCGGCGCATCTTCCTCGTCGTAGAAAAATTGAACGAACTGCGACTCATCGCCGATATTTCGAAGCGTCTGAAAATACGCCCCAACATAGGAATTCGTATCAAACTGGCCAGCTCGGGCAGCGGGAAATGGGAAGAGAGCGGTGGCGACGGCAGCAAATTCGGATTGAATTCCAGCGAATTGCTTGATGCGCTCGATTTTTTAGAAAGAGCAAAAATGAGCGACTGCCTCAAACTCATACACTTCCACATCGGTAGCCAAATTACCAAAATACGCCGCATCAAGAATGCCCTCAAAGAGGCTTCGCAATTCTACGTACAGCTTCAAAACATGGGATTCAATGTGGAATTTGTAGATATTGGCGGAGGACTGGGAGTCGATTATGACGGCACGCGATCCTCGTCGAGCGAAAGCAGCATGAACTACTCCATACAAGAGTATGTGAACGACTCGGTTTCGGCCCTTGTCGATGCCTGTACCAAAAACAACTTGCCCCAGCCCAACATCATTACCGAATCGGGGCGTTCCCTCACGGCTCACCACTCGGTACTCGTGTTCGAAGTACTGGAAACGACCTCGCTCCCGATATGGGACGACAAAGAAGAATTGGACGAAAATCCTCACGAACTGGTCGATGAATTGTACAAAATTTGGGACAACATGAGCCAACCCCGCCTGCTCGAATCGTGGCACGACGCCTTGCAAATCAGAGAAGAAGCACTCGATCTCTTCGGATTAGGTCTTCTCGACTTGCGCACACGGGCACAAATCGAACAACTGTTCTGGTCGGTAGCACGCGAGGTGAACGAAATCGCTTCGGACATGAAACATGCCCCCGAAGAGTTACGGAAAATATCGAAGCTCCTGCCCGACAAATACTTCTGCAACTTCTCGCTCTTCCAATCATTGCCCGACTCGTGGTCGATCGACCAACTGTTCCCGATCATGCCCATCAGCCGGCTCGACGAACGCCCCGACCACACGGCCACCTTGCAAGACATTACTTGCGACTCCGACGGCAAGATAAACAACTTTATCTCTCCACACGGGTCCAATTCCCACCTGTCGGTACATGCACTCAACAACAAGGAACCTTACTACATAGGAGTGTTCCTCGTGGGTGCCTACCAAGAGATTTTGGGCGATATGCACAACCTCTTCGGCGATACCAACGCCGTACACGTGAGCGTATATAAAGACCGCTACGAAATAGACCAAGTCATCGACGGCGAAACCGTGGCCGAAGTGCTCGACTATGTGCAATTCTCGCCCAAGAAACTGGTCCGCAGCGTAGAGACGTGGGTGACCTCGTCCATGAAAGCCGGCATCATCACCCCCGAAGAGGGACGGGAATTCCTCTCGAACTACCGCTCGGGACTCTACGGATATACTTATCTTGAAAACGACTAACTTTTCACATGGGTTATCGGAGAACGACCGTTCTCCGATAACCCATATCTTTTTCATTGCATGCAACGCTATTTCATCTACCTCTCGTTCAACGGCGCCCGGTATCACGGCTGGCAGATACAGCCCAACGGTATCACCGTGCAAGAGTGTCTCGAAAAAGCGTTGGCCACACTATTCCGCCACGAGACTCCGGTCACGGGGGCCGGACGTACCGACACCGGCGTCAACGCCCGCCTCATGGTTGCGCACTTCGATACCCCCGATCCACTCGACAATCCCGCCGAAACAGCCAATCGGCTCAACCGTATTCTTCCCCCCGACATTGCCGTGTATGACATACGCCCTGTCATAGCCGAAGCCCACAGCCGCTTCGACGCCCTCAGCCGCACCTACAAATACTACCTAATCGACCACAAGTCGCCCTTCTTCGAAGCATTTGCCTGCCGCTACCGCGGTACGCTAGATTTCGAGAAAATGAACAAGGCTGCCGAACAGTTGTACCGATATACCGACTTCACCAGTTTCAGCAAACTGCATACCGACGTCAAAACCAACAACTGTAAGGTGACCTTTGCCCGCTGGGAGCGCGAGGGAGAGCAACAAGTATTCACCATCACCGCCGACCGGTTCCTGCGCAACATGGTGCGTGCCATTGTGGGGACTTTGCTCGATGTGGGACGAGGGAAACTATCGGTCGAGGGTTTCTGCCGCATCATCGAGCAGAAAGACCGCTGTGCCGCCGGCACCTCGGTCCCCGGCAAAGCCTTGTTCCTACACGACATCACCTACCCCGACCATCTGTTTCTGCCCCGATAAAGGACCGACTCGTGGAGATTAAACACATAACACACCATAAAAAAGATTTCCTCGACCTGCTATTATTGGCCGACGAATGCGAAGAGATGATAGACCGCTACCTCGAACGGGGCGAAATGTTTGCCTTGTACGACGAAGGGTTGAAAAGTATCTGTGTCGTCACGCAAGAGGGGCAAGGGCTTTACGAAATCAAGAATTTGGCCACTTATCCCACTTTCCAACGTCAAGGTTATGCCCGCAAACTCATCAAATACGTGGAAAGCCACTACCCCACGGGAGCTACCTTGCAAGTCGGTACAGGCGATTCGCCCCTCACGGTGCCCTTCTACGAGCGATGCGGATTCTGTTACTCACACCGCATTCCCCGGTTCTTTACCGACCACTATCCACACCCCATCTTCGAGAACGGCCGGCAACTCGTCGATATGATTTATTTAAAGAAGAAAATTTAAAAGATTACTTCGCGGATTCTCTCCGCACTGTTTTCGACGGTCGGTCACCAACAGGTTTGTTCCACCTCGTAATCACGAAATAGAGTCCCAGCACGACAAACGGGATACTCAATATCTGTCCCATATCGATAGGCAGGGCGTTTTCAAAATCGACCTGACGCTCTTTGAGGAACTCGACAAAGAAACGGAACAAGAAAATGAGGGCGATGCACAACCCGAAATAGAACCCCCGTCCACAACGGTCGCGGCGAGCCCAAGCAATCCACACCATTACCCCAAAGAAAAGGAAATAGGCCAACGCCTCGTAGAGCTGCGCCGGGTGACGCGGCAACATATCGACCCGCTCGAAGATAAAAGCCCAAGGCACATCGGCAGGCATACCGATAATTTCGGAATTCATCAAGTTGGCCAGCCGTATGAACCCTGCCGCCAACGGCGCGGCAACCCCCATCATGTCGAGAATGTCGAGGTAGTGTATCTTCGTTTTGCGACAGAACAACGCCAAAGCGACAATCAACCCCAGCGTCCCCCCGTGGCTCGCCAATCCCGCATAACCGGTAAAACGCCACCCTCCATCGGGAAGGAAATGTATCGGCAACACAATCTCCAACGGACGGCTCAAATAATACCCCGGCTCGTAAAACAGGCAATGCCCCAGTCGGGCTCCGATAAAAATTCCCAAAAAGCTATATACGAAAAGAGTTTGGAACGTATCGAGAGGCAACCCCTTCAACCGATACAACTTATATACCACCTGACTGCCTGTCAAAATAGCGATAATCCAAAAAATACTATACCACCGTATGGCGATTCCCGCCACCGAAAAAAGCACCGGGTCGGGATTCCAATGAATGTAAAGCAACTCCATAAATTACATTTTTCCCTTTACAGGTCGGGCCTACACCTCGATCTTAAAAGAACACGTTTCCAAAAATACTGTCCGCACAAAGAGACAAAACGCCTCCTTATTTGCACTTCGTGCAAAGATAGTACAAATCTCCTTTCGTCCGAACCATACGAAAAAAAGAAAAGAATGACTACCTTTGCACCCATTGATTTCTCATCGGGAGAAGCCCCGGCCGCCTGTAAATTCCGGAGGCGACGTGTTTCCCCCGAAAGAGAAAGTGTTTTTCTTATCCCCAAAAGGTAAACAAGATGTGGTTATCGCTCGCTTTTCTATCGGCCCTCCTGTTGGGCTGTTATGAAGTATGTAAAAAGAAATCGCTCGACAACAATGCCGTCATTCCCGTGTTGTTTCTCAACACCTGTTTCTGCAGCCTGTTGTTTCTTCCCTGCATCATACTCTCCTACGGGTTTCCCGAGTTCATGCACGACACACTTTTCTATGTCCCCCGATCGACCTTGCGCGAACACATCTATATAATAGGTAAAGCCGCCCTCGTTCTCACCTCTTGGACCTGTGCCTATTTCGCCACCAAGCACCTGCCCATCACTATTGCCGGTCCTATCAAAGCGTCGCAACCGATACTTACCCTCGTGGGGGCATTACTCATCTTCGGCGAACGGCTCAACCTCTACCAATGGATCGGAGTACTCTTGGCGATTATCTCGTTCATCATGCTCTCTTTTTCGGGACGGAAAGAAGGCATCAACTTCAAACACAACATTTGGATACTTTTTATCGTATTGGCCACGATTACCGGAGCCGCCAGCGGGTTGTACGACAAATACCTCATGTCGCACGGCTTCGACCGTATGACCGTGCAAGTGTGGTACTCCTACTACCAAATGGCCATGATGGCCGTCGTACTGTTGCTGCTGTGGTATCCCCAGCGCAAGCACAGCACTCCGTTTGTGTGGCGCCCATCGATATTTTTCATATCGCTCTTTCTCGTCTGTGCCGATTTTGTTTACTTCTACGCACTCAGTTATCCCGAGTCCATGATTTCGATTGTCTCGATGGTACGCCGCAGCAGCGTCGTGGTAAGTTTTATCGCCGGAGCGATCCTCTTCCGAGAAAAAAATATCCGCAACAAATCACTCGATCTGCTGCTCGTATTGTTAGGTATGTTTTTCCTCTACCTCGGCACCCGATAATCACAGAATATTTCGAATAGATTTTTGGGCTTACCGATGCAAATGATTACTTTTGTATAAAACGATCGTTATGAAAGCTAAATTTCTGCTACTCATATTCACAATGGCTGCCATATTTTCATCGTCGGCCATCGAACCGGCAGCGCAACTCTTGGTTTCCATGCCCGACTCACTCATACCCTCAATCGAAGTAAACCGACGAAAAGATCTCATCGACCTTTTCCATGCCGGACAAAGTGCTCAAACGACTACAAAACTGGGAGGAGTAGCTACCTTGACAGTTTTACAAGACAATGCACTATCGATCGACCTCTCCTCAAAAAGTAAAATGGCAATTCGGATATACACCACTCGTAACAACGATTCGATCATCACTCTTATCAATACCGTATATGCCCCGGCCGGCGACAGCCAAATACGGTTTTTCGACACCGCATGGAACGAACTGCCCGCCTCGAAATACATAAAACCCCTACAAATGGAGCAGTTCTTCTCATTTCCTGACAGCGTAACAGAATCGGAGAAAAAAGAACTTTTGCAGCCTGTAAATATCTTTCTCGTAGAATATAAATTGGAAACCGACGGGAATCTCTGTGCCCGCCATTCTTGGAAAGAATATCTCGACAAAGAGACATACGATCTCATTAAACCCTACCTTAAAGATTACATTTCACTACATTGGGACGGAAAACGATTCGAAAAATAACCAGACATTCGACACCTATATATATCTAATAACCACCCGAAAAAAGAGGACAGAAGAGGACAATAAACCGGCATAAAGGTTAGCTTCGTTTTCAGCCAATAGAAAACACGCATCGAGAATCAGGTAGCAAATGTCCATGTAGATATACCTATATGGGGTTGTTCCCGTTTATACACTCCTGCAACGCGAAAGCCACTATTGGACAGACTCAGAACAAGCCCATCTATTTTCTTGCCCCTGTCCTCACGAGAGCATGCCTACGCTTGCAATCCCTCGAACGATATGAGAAACACAATCATTCACCAACGGCTCAAAATTACTCGACTCCCGAATCAACCTCCCTCGCACGACAGAATAGCACGATAACGCCCCGAACGTATAATTATCCCGACATAAACATACAATTATTCCGACACACACCAAGAAAATCATAGACTTTTTTTTACATTCCTTTGCAAAAACTCTTAAACAACATTTACTATGAAGAAAAGCATCGTATCTCTAATGCTTACCGGGCTCTTCTCGCAATGTACCACAACCGTGGACTCTTTCCAGTCGATTATCTCGTCGCCCCAAGGAAACAATATACCCACCGCCTCCCTCGGCAACAGCGGCCAAGAGCATACCGACAACACAGACCTACTCAACAATTCCGGTTTATAGAGACCGGCAATCTCTAAGATGAGATGAGGAATATACACATCGGCAACATCATTCATCAAAGATTTAAAGAGAGCGGACTCTCGGTCTCCGAGTTTGCTGTCCGCATCAACCGTACCCGAGGTACCGTTTACGACATCTTCTCACGCAAAAGCATCGACACCGATTTGCTCATCACCATTTCGGAGGTGTTGCACTACGACTTCTTTCAAGAATACTATACACCCGAAACTCTCCCACAAACCCCTACCCCGGTGTGCCATATCAACTTTCACGTCGAGGGAATCGTCGATGCCCGGCTTTTGTGCCAGCATCTGTCGCATTACAAAAAGAAACGATAAACCCTCGTCTATACAATTATTCCGACGAAACCATATAATTATTTCGACACCCATCAAGAATTTATTCACTTTTCTTTACATTCCTTTGTGCAAATATATCTTAAACAAGATTCATAATGGACAAAAGAATTACACTTGTAGGCTGGGGCCTCCTAGTAATCGGCCTCTTTTCACAATGCACCACAACCAAGCGGATAGTTTACTCCAACGTATCGGTTCCCGAAGAAGGCGGTATCCGATTTGAGAAACTCACCGACGAAAACCGCGACATCGTCAACGGCATATCCACCCGCAGCGAATACGGCAAATTCGAATGGTGGGTCAACCCATGTATCGCCATCTCGCCCGACGGCCGCAAGATTGCCTACCTCTCCTATAAAAACAAGCAGACCAATGTCATGGTCGCCAGCACCGAGCGAGGAGGAAGCGGTGCCACACAACGCACCTTCCGCAACTGGGTAACCGACCTCTCGTGGTCGCCCGACGGCAAGTATATCTATTTCTCGGAACAGCGCAACAACATCAGTTCAATATACAGCATCAACGCCGAGGCCGGAAGCGTACTCAACCAGCTCACCTTCGGCAGCACCTACGATGCGGCGCCCAAAGCCTCGGTCAATGACCCCGATATAGTGTTCTTCGCCCGACAGGAATACGGCCTGTCCAGCATCTGGAGCTACAACCGCAAAGACAACCTCTTTACCAACTACTCCAACGGCTGCACCCCCGAGCCCCTCAAGAACGAGCCCAACACGTTCCTCTGCACCCGATTCAACGACAAGGGTATCGGAGAAATCTGGAAAGTGAACTATCAAACCGGCATCGAGACCCTTATCCTTTCGCGCCAAGACCAGAGTTTCACCACCCCGCGCATCTCGCCCGACGGTCAATGGATTGTGTGCATGGGCAACAGTTTCAACCCCAAAAACAAACAAATCCAAAACCTCGACATCTTTGTAGTCCGCACCGACGGGAGCCAGTTCACTCAGCTAACCTTCCACCCCGGTAACGACGGCTGTCCCATATGGTCGCCCGACGGCCGCAGCATCTACTTCCTCTCCCAACGGGGTACGGCCAAAGGTCTCTTCAACGTATGGCGCATGAACTTCAATCTTTAACCCAAAATTTTTGCACAATGAAGAAATCGATTCTTACCATCATCGTACTCCTCATTGGTTTACTGTCGGCTTCGGCCCAATGGAGCAGCGCGGGAAACGAGACAAATTCCGCCTTTTTCCACAACGACGAAATCAACACCAAGAAGGCCTCGGCTTTCTTGAGGATTGGCGGTGCCGCTTCATTCAATACATTAAGCGGCTCGTATTTCAAGGATCAAAATAATGTCTCGGGAAAAACCACCGGCATCATTTCATTGGGACAGGTAGGTGTATATCTTGGAAAGAACAAAGATTTCTATTTAGGATTTGGAATGGAACTTCCCTTCAAAGGCTGGAAAGAAGAAGTGGAGATAAATGGGAAAACAATGACAACCACCTACAATACCATGGGATATCGCTTCCCTCTTTTTGCCGGATACAACTTCCAATTCTCCCCGAAAAACAGTCTATATGTACAAACTGGAATCAATTTCGACCTCGATTTTGCAGGATACTGGGGAACTATCGAGTATGATGGGAAAAAAGAGGACTTAAAAGATGTCATAAAAGACGATTATTTCAATATCTTCAACAGCTCTTGGGCTATACAAGCCGGAATCGTACTCTACAAGTTTCATTTGGGATTGAATTATGCATTGCCATTTACCGACATATTCAATCATAAAAATGTAGCCGACGACGTAACCGGTAAGTTAGGAGCCCTCAGTATTTATGTGGGACTATCGATCGACCTCAAATAAACAGTTTTCCTTCAAATCCGACTTATATAGGAGACATTGCTTGCCTTGTATCGGCAGAAGGGGAATCCATAAAAAAGGGAAGAAGTAACCGAATGACGGGAACAGGGCCTTGTATTATCTCAATGATTTTCGACATTATCAATAGGCATACACCTATCGGGAACGACAGAGCCTCACGAGAATATGATTTTTGCAAAGCTCTGTTTAAAACTTTTTTTTACTTACGATTCCGATAGAAGCAGAACATAACCTGAATATATACACCACCATAAAATAGCTCATTCATGAAAAAATCGATTCTTACCCTCATCGTACTCTTCATCGGCTCGCTATCGGCATCGGCCCAATGGAGTAGCGCAGGGAACGAGACAGGAAACAATACTATTTCCTACAACAACAATAATAATAAACGCGTAGCAGCATTCGTACGAATAGGAGGAGCCGTCTCGTTCAATACCCTTGCCGGCTCATACTTCGAAAACCAGACCAACGTCTCGGGGAAAACAACCGGTATCATTTCGCTCTTTCAAATGGGAGGCTATTTCGGGAAAAACAAAGGCTTCTACGCAGGTGTAGGTGCAGAACTCCCCTTCAAAGGATGGACAGAAGAGGCGGAGATAAACGGGAAAACGATGACAACTTCTTACAATTCCATAGGGTATCGTATCCAGTCTTTTATCGGATACGACTATCAGTTCACCCCAAAAATGAGTCTGTATGCGCAAACTGGATTCAATTTCGATTTAGATCTTAGCTATTGGGGAACCATCGAATATAATGGAGAGAAAAAAGATTTGAAAGATACTCTGCCAGACGACTACTTCAATATCTTCAACAGCTCCTGGACCATACAAACCGGTATTGTACTCCACATGTTTCATTTGGGATTGAACTACTCATTGCCCTATACCGACATATTCAATCATAAAACTGTAGCCGACGACGTAACCGGTAGGTTAGGAGCCCTCAGTATTTATGTGGGACTATCGTTCGACATCAAATGAACAGGTTCCCATCAAGTCCGACTTATATAGGAGACATTGTGCCTTGTATTCGACAGAAGGGGAATCCATAAAAAAGGAGAGAAGTAACCGAATGGCGGGAACCGAGTCTTGTATTATCTCAATGATTTTCGACATTATCAATAGGCATACACCTATCGGGAACGACAAAGCCTCACGGGAATATGATTTTCGTGAGGCTCTGTTTATATATGTTGTTCCCACCCGGCTTAAAGATCAAGCAGAACTTTTGCAGCCTGTAAATATCTTTCTCGTAGAATATAAATTGGAAGCCGACGGAAGCCTCTGTGCCCGCCAATCGTGGAAAGAATACCTCAACAAAGAGGAATACGACCGCCTCAAACCCTACCTTCAAGACACCCTATTACTGCACTGGGACGGAAAAAAATTCAAATAAAATCCATTTATAACAAAATTTTTTCAAAATTATTCCTTGCCCAATCATTGATTAATTGTTTTTTTTTCGTTATATTTGCTTAATAACTCATTATGATCAATCCCCCTAAAAGGGATTTGACAGGGAAGAATGGGGACATTGGACTATTTTTCAACAATTTATAAGTTTAAATTAAACCAGAATAGAAACACAAATCGTTCAATCATTTACACATTGTATATCAAAAACACACCTTATGGAGGGGGGAGGCTAATTTTGTATGATTTTCAAAATCCTTTTTTGACGATATTCCGATAATTTTTTTCGTACTATCGAATCACCATCAAGAAATCTATCAGTCAACTTTTTATCTATAAAAATTCACTAAAACATTGAAAGCATGAAAAACTTGAAAAGAATTTTTCTTTCAATAATGGCCATAACGTCATTATTGTTTGTAGGCTGCCAAGAAGATCAATCCGAATTTAGTCTGGAATCCATCTCCGACTTGGCGACCATTAGCGGGACTGTGTATTACAGTACAGGAGTAGATACGGTAGGAACAGACTACACCTACGACGTATTGAAACCGGCAGCAGGACGAAAAATTTTCGTTGAGATTGCATATTCCCAATATAAAGACGGCTCAGAAGGCACAAAAATCTATGAAACAATCATAGACGAAAACGGACATTTTTCAATTCAAGTGCCCACAAAAGCCAACGGAATCAATGCAACATTACGCTTGGAAGACTTTACGGCAAATTACACGGAATATTTAAAAATGGAGGCCGGGAAACCTGTATTCAAAACCAGTCTTTACAGATACTCCAAGAGCATGAATCTGACCACACTCAAACCCGGGGCTTGCGAATTTGTTGACGAAGAGGCTATCCAATACGACCGCACCAGTGTATCACTGGACGGGTATAACGAAAGCGTCACCTTAACAGGTACTATCCACTTGGCGATAGAGACCGGCTATCGTCAAGGCGAATTCGTCAAAGCCAAAGAAGCCGCAGTCGAGTTCCAAATCGATTACGGAGAGGCCCAAAACAATCAACCGGTGTATTTCAACTTCGGGACACAGACCGATGAGAATGGAAACTATTCAATCAAAATTCCTGCCAAATCCTTAAAAGAGGGGTTCACGATTAAAAATATCAAGGTTTCAGGTATAGGGAATACGGCCTTCACCCACTGGACCAGCCCGACAGAAAGCGGCTCCTTATCCGGTGCATACCAATTCCAAGATATTGTCGGAACGGATAAAACACTGAATAACATCATCGATGAATATCCCTACGAATTAGGCGACACCTACCTGTTCTTCACACCCTATTACAACGGAGACATTTCAACTCCCGCCAATCCGATTAATTGGAATTCCAATTTGGCCGGGTGGGCATTCGGGAAACAAGAATTTGCCGGCATGGAAGGCTCTGTCACCCTATCGGGTAGCGTTTTGGTAGCCACCGAAACTGCATACGGAATAGGCACATACTCAAAAGCGATACAAACCATCAAAATAAATGGGATACCGACAAAAACAGCAAACACGACCAGCCTTACTCTGGCCACCGATGCCGAAGGGAAATTCAGCGTTCAAATTCCTGTAAGCGACCCGAATACAAAGGTGACAACTATTACCGTATCCCTCGACAATTCGTCTATCGTAACTTACACCCACTACACCAAGGAAGGGACTCAACTCCTAAAAGACGGTTCTTACAGCATCTACACAACCATTAAAAATCCCGAAGCAGACTGGACCGATTTGGGTGTGACATATTGCAAATTCAATCCTTCAAGTTCAAATACGCCTGCAACATGGCACGCCAATCTGGCCGGCTGGGAAAGAATACAAGGCTATGACTTGACAGCTATCGTTACAGGTAAACTGATGTTCCCCCAAGAAACCGCCTTTGCAACCGGCAACCATATCGGCGCCAAAGATGAAATGGCCGAAATAACCGTAACTTATCCTACGGGAATCGGCAACAAGACATTCGTCGCTCCCGTAGCCGAAGACGGTAGTTTCAATATCGCTATTCCTATCAAGGAAGAGACCGATAAATTTACAACTTCATTTGTAACCAATGGATACCAAACCAATACCTTCAAGCATTTCACAAGTTACAACTCATCGGCGACTTCATTATTGAAAGGGACCTATTCCAACGACGTACATGCCGTCACCAAGAAAGATGCAGACTGGACCGACGTAGGAACATACTACTACAAATTCACCCCGACTTCGGCCCCGACGTCATGGCACGCCAATCTGGCCGGCTGGGTCAAAGTCGTTGACAATAACAACATATTGTACAGCAACTCCATCACGGCAAGCGGAACAGCCTTCTTGGCCAAAGAGACAGCTTTTGCAACAGGTGCATACGAAGCAGCCTCCGGTGAGGTGGTTTCCATCTCCGCACATGGGAAATCATTCCAAGCGCTGATAGACAACACCGGGAAATTTGCTGTGAATATCCCGCTAAAAAACCAAGGAGATGTGACAACATTGAATGTATCGACCTCTACAATTACAGTCGATGACTTCGTCCACTACAATAAGGGAGGAGCTACAACCAGCCAAATATTGGAAGGAAGATATACCGCCGGTACGATTATCAAGAAATTGGGTACCGATTGGAACGAACTGGGTACCATATACTATAAATTTACTCCGACCAACGCTCCCAGCACATGGCATAGCGATTTGGCCGGCTGGGCTTACAAAGACGGTTACGAAAGAAGCGCCACTATTTCGGGCTCGATTATGATGCCGGTAGAAACCAGTTTCTGGAATGGCAGCTATGTGAGCGGAGCTTATCAAATCGTATCGTTGCAATGCAATACCTTTACTTTGGTCGGCGCCACCGATGCCGATGGCAATTTCAGCATTCCCGTTCCTTTACAGTTCGACGATGACAAACCGACCGTAACATGGGCTTCCAGTTCCATTTCTGCCGAAGATGTCGGTTACTTCACCCACTATCCCACAATCGGGTCAAGTGCCACCCAATTATTGAACGGCACATACAGTGTTAAGTCAACCGTGAAGAAAACGACCGCCGAATGGAATGAACTGGGATGCCGATATTATCAATTCACCCCTTCTACATCTACAAGGAACTGGTCGGACGACCTGCCGGGTTGGGCCGTATATGGAATCGACGAAAATAAAAAATATACCATATCCGGTTCGGTGGAGAAAGCCGTAGAAGCCATCGACGCCAATCAACGCGTAGCTGCTTGGGAAGCCGACAAGAACCGCTTGGTTACCGTTCAAATAAACGGGACTCCTTATGATGTGGTTACCCGAGCCGACGGATCATTCTCATTCTCCACACAAGCCCGGGAACTGCCCGACTATTTCACCATGACTGTCATGCCCCAAGATGACACTTCAAGTTCTTTGCAGTTCACACACTATGAAGATCCTAACGAGATCAATGCAGGTGAAACCATACGCGGTAAATTCACTTCGGCCGATAACATCTGGAGCAAAACAGTATATAAACCGACATCGGGTACAACCTATACTTACATGGTAACCGATGAACCGGTTTCGGCCAAAATGCTTTTCTCCCCGGATTATACTCCTACCAATTGGTTCTCCTATGATTGGAATGCAATTCTTGATGACTAATTAAAACAGATCGCAATGAAAAAATTTAGAATATTGATATTAATCCTTACGGTTATATCATCAGCAGGAATTTATGCTCAAGAGGCTTCTAAATCGAAGAAACCCGTACTGCCCCAAGCCGGTGATATAGGGTTCGGTATCGATTTGGCCCCTGTCCTCGGTTATGTCGGTAATATGTTCAACAATTCCCAAGGCAACGGATATAATACATTCGGGGGGCAAGAAGCCCTTAACAATGAAATCAACATCTCTAATCCAACGGTTTCTATCATGGCCAAGTATATGCTGACCGACGAAATAGCATTACGCGCCAACATAGGAATCCTTACCCAAAAGAATACCCAACGGGATTATACAAGAGACGATGCCGCATTCTTGGAGAACCCTCTTTCCGAGGCCAAGGTCATAGACTCCAACACGACTACCAACTCGGGAGGCTCCATATCCTTAGGGGCCGAATATCGTCGTGGATATAACCGTATCCAAGGATATGGCGGATTGGACATAATCTACGGCTTTGAAAGCCAACGTCAAGTCTATAAGTACGGGAATGCCATTACCGATGTCAATCAAGTACCGTCACGGACCGATTATGGGACACCGACAAATGTGGGCTATTGGACCAAAACCTACGTAACGGGCAGATACCATGACGGCAATGCTCAATATATAGGCATCGGGGCCCATGCCGGCGTTGAAATATTCTTGGCTTCTCATTTCTCTATCGGCGGGGAAGTTACCCTATACGCCTTGGGGAAATTCGGTCGCCAATGCTACCAAACGCAAGAGGGATTCAACCCGACTACCAATATGGTGGAAACCCGGACCGAGTTGGTAAGCCCCGGGAACAAGACCTTTACATTCGGGACCGACAATTTAGGAGGCAAACTGTACATGATGTTCTATTTCTAACAGAGAGCCTTACCAACAAGATAAAACAGGGTGAGCCCCTCCGGGGGGCTCACCCTGTTTTCTTACCGAACTCCTTGAACAGCGAAGCCGCCCCGGTATTTCCGGAGCGGCTTCGCTTATATCGATAGATCATCTATACGGCTTAAAATTCGGCATTCTTCGGCGTACGGGGGAAAGGTATCACGTCGCGGATATTGGTCATGCCCGTAACAAACAATACCAAACGTTCAAACCCGAGACCGAATCCCGAGTGGGGTGCGGTACCGAAACGGCGGGTATCGAGATACCACCACATATCTTTCATGGGGATATGCAACTCTTCGATACGGGCGAGCAGTTTATCGTAATTCTCTTCACGCTGCGACCCTCCGATGATTTCGCCGATACGGGGGAAGAGTACGTCCATTGCACGCACCGTCTTGCCATCATCATTCTGTTTCATGTAGAAGGCCTTTATCTCTTTGGGATAATCGGTGAGGATTACCGGTTTTTTGAAATGTTCCTCTACGAGGAAGCGCTCATGCTCGCTCTGCAAGTCGGCACCCCAGAAAACCGGATATTCGAACTTGTGTCCCGACTCTTCCAATATTTTTATCCCCTCGGTATAGGGCAAACGCACAAATTCGTTCTCTACAACGAACTTCAACCGGTCGATCAACTCCTTGTCATACATCTGGCTCAGGAATTCAAGATCGTCCTGACAATTGTCGAGGGCATAACGAATGAGGTATTTGAGGAAATCTTCGGCCAAATCCATATTCTCCTCGATTTCATTGAAGGCAACCTCGGGCTCTACCATCCAAAACTCGGCCAAGTGGCGCGGTGTATTGGAATTTTCGGCCCGGAACGTGGGGCCAAACGTGTAAATAGCACCCAACGACATGGCTCCCAGTTCACCTTCGAGTTGCCCCGATACGGTGAGGCTGGTGGGTTTCCCGAAGAAATCGGCGCTATAATCGACAGTGCCCTCTTCGGTACGAGGGAGATTGTTCAGATCGAGCGTGGTCACTTGGAACATAGCTCCCGCACCCTCGCAATCGCTGCCGGTAATAAGGGGAGTGTTCAAATAGAAAAAGCCTCTATCATTGAAATATTTATGAATAGCGTATGCCAAATTGTGGCGGATACGAAGCACAGCTCCGAATGTATTGGTACGCGGGCGCAAGTGAGCGATTTCGCGAAGGAATTCCAACGTATGGCCCTTCTTTTGCAACGGATATACCTCGGGGTCTGCTCCGCCATAAAGCTCTATGCTCTCGGCTTGGATTTCGGCTTGTTGCCCTTTACCCTGCGACTCGACCAGCGTACCGATTACACTAATACAAGCTCCGGTCGTAATGGGCTTCATTTCGGCCTCGGTAAATTTGGAGAGATCTACCACGACTTGTATATTTTTAATCGTAGAACCATCGTTTACTGCGATAAAGTTTACATTCTTATTGCCTCGGCGCGTACGCACCCACCCCTTTACATTAACCGTTTTCCCGTAAAGGGCTGCGTCGAATGCATCGACTACTTTGGTCCTTTTTATCGTTTCCATACTACTCTTCTATATAATTGTACACTTTTTTTAAGCATCGCCCCGAACGGCATTACCGTGCGGGGCGCGATAGATTTAGTTATTCAAATGAGCCCATTTGCAGCATGTTCACCTCTTGTTGGGTGAGGTAACGCCAACGGCCCCGTTGCAAGTTTTTCTTGGTCAATCCGGCGAAATAGACCCGGTCGAGCTTCACCACCCGATAACCCAGAGCCTCGAAGATGCGCCGCACAATGCGGTTGCGCCCCGAATGGATTTCGATACCCACTTGGTTTTGGTCGGTTTCGTTGGCATAGCTTACAGCGTCGGGTTGTATGGGCCCGTCCTCCAACTCTATACCATCGGCAATACGTTGCATATCTTCTTCACTCACATCTTTGTCGAGCCACACATGATATATCTTTTTCTTGATAAACTTGGGGTGTGTGAGTTTCGAGGCCAAATCGCCGTCATTGGTCAACAGCAGTACGCCTGTCGTGTTACGGTCGAGACGGCCTACCGGGTAAATACGCTCGGTGCAGGCGTTACGCACGATGTCCATCACGGTGAGACGGCCCTGAGGGTCGTCCGAGGTGGTTACACAATCTTTGGGTTTATTCAGCAACACATATATCTTGCGTTCGAGAGTCACCACCTTATCGCGGAAAGTAACCGTATCATTACGGGTAATCTTGGTGCCCAACTCGGTCACGGGCTCGCCATTGACCAGCACCTCACCGGCTTGGATAAACTCGTCGGCCTCGCGACGCGAACAGATCCCGGCATTGGCCATGAACTTGTTGAGACGTATCGGTTCATTTGGGTCTACTTCGGGCAGCTCATATTCGATACGTTGCGGACGAGCGACAAATTTCTTGTTGTGGCGATTCTGCGGACGGTTTTGGTATCCCCCGCGGTTGTTGCCATACCCGCCTTGACGGTTTTGATTGTACCCGCCTTGACGGTTTTGTTTCGGATAGTAGGGACGCTGTTGTTCGTTTTCTCCATAAGGACGTTGAACACCCTCTCCTGCTTCGCTATTGTGATTATAATCTTGATTGTATCTCGGAGCAGCATTGTAATTGTTGTTCCGACGGTTATTTCCATATCCGCCTTGTCGGTTTTGATTGTATCCGCCTTGACGGTTGTAATTGTTGGGACGCTCGTTGTTGTAAGAGCGATTTCCACTTTCTCCATAGTTATTGCGGGGATAGTGAGGCCTTTCGGTATTGGCATTATACGAGGAGTGCCCCTCTTCTCCGCCCCTTCTGTACTCTACTTTTTCATAACGCTCGGTCATACCCTCACGGTTCGACCCCCCGATGCGCGGGCGCTTGGCTCTTTTTTCGCTTTCCATAGGAATTGTTTGTAATTAAAAATACAAGCCTCTCGGCTTATTAAAAATATATTTACTTTTATTGATAATTAGCTTTTTTCGTGCGGCAAAGATACAAAGGATTTTCCATTCCATCTCTTTCACAATCAAATAAGTTATCATTTTCTTCTTAAAAAAAACAAAAGCCCGCGGCTTTTTGTTCGCCCGGACTTTTTGTTTTGCTCATTCACTCGATTAAAAACCGGTGTAGGTATGGGGTGTTATCTGTCGCAACTCCTCTTTGACAGCCTCCGAAACGTTGAGTGTATCGATAAACTGATGTATCGAATCGGCATCTATGACCGAATTGGTACGTGTAAGTGCTTTCAATGTTTCGTAGGGGTGCGGATAGCCTTCGCGACGCAGAATCGTCTGGATGCCCTCGGCTACTACACTCCACATGTGGTCGAGGTCGCGGTAGATGGCAGCCTCGTTGAGCAAAAGTTTGTTCAATCCTTTGATGGTGCTGTGGAATGCAATGAGTGTATGGGCCACCGGCACACCTACGTTGCGCAACACGGTCGAGTCGGTAAGGTCGCGCTGCAATCGCGAAACGGGCAGTTTCGAGGAGAGGTGGTCGAGTATGGCGTTGGCGATTCCCAAGTTGCCCTCGGAGTTCTCATAATCGATGGGGTTTACTTTGTGAGGCATGGCCGACGAACCGACTTCTCCCTCTTTAATCTTCTGCTTGAAATACTCCATCGAGATATATTGCCAAAAGTCGCGGTCGAGGTCGATCACAATCGTATTGATACGACGCAGGGCATCGAAGAGAGCCGCCAAGTTGTCGTAATTGGAGATTTGAGTTGTCCACTCTTCCCGTTCGATACCGAGCCGCTCTTTCAAGAAACGGTTGCCGAATGCCGGCCAGTCGATACCGGGATAGGCAAACCGATGGGCGTTGAAATTACCGGTGGCACCACCGAACTTTCCGCTCATCGGCACCGCTTTGAGCAATGCGATTTGCTTTTCGAGCCGGTAACCAAAGACCCGTATCTCTTTCCCCAAACGGGTGGGCGATGCCGGTTGTCCATGCGTTTTGGCCAACATGGGGATATCTTTCCACTCCTCGGCATATCGATTGATGAGAGCCAGCATCTCGTTGAGGACCGGCAGGTAACAATCGTGCAAAGCTTCTTTCAACAGCAAAGGGACCGACGTATTGTTGATATCTTGCGAAGTAAGACCGAAGTGTATAAACTCTTTATACGCTTCGAGATGCAACTCATCGAATTTCTCCTTGATGAAATACTCGACAGCCTTCACATCGTGGTTTGTAACCGCCTCAATCGACTTCACTTTGGCGGCATCGGCCTCGGTAAAATCGGTATAGATTGCCCGCAAGGCCGGGAAGAGGTCGTGACTTACCCCCGACAGTTGAGGCAAAGGCAACTCGCACAAAGCGATGAAATACTCGATTTCGACCCGAACCCGGTAACGGACAAGTGCCCACTCCGAGAAATAAAGCGACAGATTTTCCACCTTGTTGCGGTAGCGGCCATCGACTGGCGAGATAGCCGTGAGTGATGATAATTCCATAGTCTGTGATTTGTATTCGCGTACAAAAATACGATTTCCGCGGCAATTTTTATAGAATATTTTCTTTTTTGTTTTGCAAATAAAAAAATAGTATTACCTTTGCAACGCTTTTCGACGAAACAATCCGGGCGTTTAGCTCAGCTGGTTTAGAGCATCTGCCTTACAAGCAGAGGGTCGGCGGTTCGAATCCGTCAACGCCCACCACCAAGGCCGGATAAAATCCCTGACGCGGTCGAAAGTCCGCAATGAACAGGGGCGTTTAGCTCAGCTGGTTTAGAGCATCTGCCTTACAAGCAGAGGGTCGGCGGTTCGAATCCGTCAACGC
>CALUJQ010000013.1 GCA_944320995.1 uncultured Barnesiella sp.
AGGTCTTTGCCCGGCTCAATCTCCTTCAACTCCATGAAGAACATGCGGTCGGTCATGTAGTCGAATACGAAAACCAATCGTTGCCCTTCGTCTTCGATAAGGTCGCTCAACCGTGTCGAAGCCATAATCCAAGTATCTTCGTCGGAGTCTTTCCCCATGTCCATGAGCGTAATTTCGGTTTTTTTCTCCCAATCGTCGTCACAAATGAAGAAAGAGGTCATTTGGTCTTTGGTGAAGCCCACAGAGTCGAGTATGGCATCGTGCAGATCGAGGAATGTGGCATCGGAGTCTATGCGGATTTCCCGTCTGAAATTGTCAACTTCGTCCGAAACAATTCTGAATTTATATATCATGATGTTTTTGTAATTAAGTTCGTTTTTTGGATATGTAAAAGTAGTAAAAAACTTTCGCTTACCAAATAATGAATATAAAAATTAGGGGGGATAATTGTATTTCTGCGGGGTGTAGCTGTTATGCATAGGTTTTTTGTGCCGATAGTGGGAAACCCATTCGGTTTAAAAGAGGCAAGGCATATCTTATTGATATGCCTTGCGATTGATATTCAGGGAATAGAGCCGCCGATTAGAAGCACCAGCCTACGCGTAACGACGGGGTGGCATGGAATCCGAACGTGTGAAACTTCTGTCGGCGGCTTCTCCTCCGGGAGAATAACTCAATTCATTTTTAGCTTTTCCTACTCTTTTATTGGTTTTCGGAGTGTTCAATAAAGTCATTTAATTTTATCCTAAATGAATAGCTATTCGGAGGGCGATACATATCTGTTTTTTTGAGGTATGACATGCCCGGAAAACGAATAGGCCGATTCTTTTAATTGAACCGGCCTATTCGTTGTGTATGGCATTGGAGGGAATTATAGATACCCTTTGATGATACCGCGTTTGGAGTTACGCACAAACATGACGATTTCGTCGCGCTCTTTGGTTGCCGGCAGTTCGGCCTCGATACGTTCGAGGGCATCGCTGTTGTTCATGTCGGAAAGATAGAGGTAACGATAGATCTCTTGTATGTTGCAGATGGTTTCGTTGCTGAAATTGCGGCGACGCAGCCCGATGGAGTTGATTCCGGCATAGGATATGGGGTTGCGGCCGGCTTTGATATAAGGAGGAATATCTTTGTTGATGTGCGATCCCCCTTGTACCATGACGTGAGCGCCGATGTGGGTGAACTGGTGTATGAGGCTTCCACCGCCGATGACGGCATAGTTGTCGATCACCACTTCGCCGGCGACTTGGGTGGCATTGGAGATGATGATGTTGTCGCCAATGATACAGTCGTGGGCGATGTGCGAATAGGCCATGATCAAGCAGTTGCTCCCTACGATGGTTTTCCCTTTGGCTGCGGTACCCCGGTTTACGGTGACACACTCGCGCAACGTGGTGTTGTCGCCTATCTCTACGGTTGTCTCTTCTCCTTGGAATTTCAGGTCTTGGGGAATGGCCGAGATGACCGCTCCCGGGAATATCTTGCAATTTTTACCAATACGGGCCCCTTCGAGAATAGTCACGTTTGAGCCTATGTGGGTTCCCTCCCCGATAACAACGTTTTTGTCGATAGTTACAAATGGTTCTATGACTACGTTGTTGGCAATTTTTGCATCGGGGTGGACGTATGCTAACGGTTGTTTCATTTATGTACGGTTTAAGTTTATTTATTCTTGATGATTTGAGCCATAAATTCGGCTTCGGTAACGATGCGTTCGCCGACAAAAGCATAGCCTTTCATATAGGCGCAACCCCGACGGACTTCGGTCATCAGTGACAGATGGAAAATGACGGTGTCGCCCGGTACGACTTTTTGCCGGAACTTCACGTTGTCTATTTTCATGAAATAGGTAGAATAACGTTCCGGTTCTTCGACCGTACCGAGAACCAGCAGCCCTCCGGTTTGAGCCATGGCTTCGACGAGAAGGACTCCGGGCATGACGGGTTCGCTGGGGAAGTGCCCTTGGAAGAACGGTTCGTTGCCCGATACATTCTTGACGCCTACGATATGGCGCGTACCCATCTCGATGATTTTGTCCACCAGCAAGAAGGGATAGCGGTGGGGGAGCAATTGACGGATACGGTTAACATCCATGATCGGCTCTTTGTTGGGATTGTAAGCCGGGCATTGAATGTCTTGGCGGCGAAGTTCCTTGCGGATAAGACGCGCAAATTGATTGTTGATTTTATGTCCCGGACGAGTGGCGATGATACGGCCTTTGATAGGTTTACCCACCAATGCGATGTCGCCCAAGATGTCGAGCAGTTTGTGCCGTGCCGGTTCGTTTTCGAATTCGAGAGGTTTGTTGTTGATATAACCCAATTCGTCAACATGCTTGTGAGGCACGTTCAGCAGGTCGGCCAATCGGTCGAGCTCGGCTTGCGAGGTTTTTTGGTCATAAATGACGATTGCATTGTCCAAGTCGCCACCTTTGATGAGGTTGTTTTTTACCAACGGTTCCACTTCTCTCACGAATACGAAAGTGCGGGCCCCGGCGATCTCTTTTTTGAAATCGTGCAGGTCGTCGAGGCTGGCAAACTGGTTGCTCAAAATGGGCGAGTCGAATGAGATGAGCGTGTTGATGCTGAACTCGTCGTCGGGCAATACGACGATAGAAGAACCCGATGCTTCGTCGTGCAACTCGATTTTCGATTTGATGAGGTAATATTCCCGTTCGGCATTTTGCTCTTCGAGACCGCAATGCTCTATCTCTTCGGCGTATGTGATCGCGCTTCCGTCGAGGATAGGCATTTCGGGAGCATTGACCTGAATGAGGCAGTTGTCGATTTCAGCTGCGTATAAAGCGGCCATAGCGTGTTCGATGGTGCTTACTCTAACATCTCCGTCGGCAATGACTGTACCGCGGCTTGTTTCTACTACATTTTCGGCTAATGCATCGATGACCGGTTGTCCTTCGAGATCGATACGCTGGATTTTATATCCATGATTTTCGGGAGCCGGCAGGAAAGTAGCCGTGATGTTCAATCCGGTGTGCAATCCTTTTCCGCTAACCGAGAAACTGTTTTTTAGGGTTTTTTGTCTCATCGATTTATAGTTTATTGTTTTTCAATTGTTCTTTCAACGATTCTACCTCTTTTTCGAGTTCTTTTACCGTGCGGGCGAGGTCGGGAAGCCGTTTGATGTAAACGACTTGTCGGGCAAACTCTTTGGAGGGTACGGCGGGATAGCCCATGATGACGGCATCGTCGTCTACATGGTTGGGGATTCCCGATTGTGCTCCCACTTGGATACGGTTGCCCAATTTGATATGCCCGGCAACGCCCACTTGCCCGCCTATCATGGAGTGGCTTCCTACTTTTGCCGAGCCGGCGATTCCCGCTTGAGCGGCGATTACGGTATGTTCTCCCACCTCTACATTGTGGGCGATTTGTATCAAATTGTCGAGTTTAACTCCTTTGTGGACGATGGTAGAACCCATAGTGGCCCGGTCGATAGTGGTGTTGGCACCCACTTCGACATCGTCTTCGAGAACGACGTTGCCTATTTGGGCGATTTTTGCATATTCGCCGTTGGCTTGCGGGGCAAATCCGAATCCGTCGGCACCAATCACCACTCCTGCGTGAAGCGTGCAATTATTGCCGATCACACAACTATGATAAATTTTTACGCCGGCAAAAATAGTTACATTGTCGCCGATGACCACATCGTTGCCGATATAGGCCTGAGGATATATTTTTACATTTTTTCCTAATTTCACCCGTTCGCCGATATAGGCAAACGCTCCCAGATAGATGTCGTCGGGGAGGGTAACCGACGAGGCTACGTAGTTGGGTTGCTCGATCCCTTGTTTGGCTGTGAGGGCTTCGTTTACTAAATTGAGTAGCGTGGCCAAACATGCATAAGGGTCATCGACCTTGATCAAGGTAGCTTCGATGTGATGTTCCGGTTCGAAATCTTTATGAACCAAAACAATGCTGGCTTGGGTCTGATAAATATAATGTGTATATTTGGGATTGGCCAAGAATGTGAGAGTGCCGGGTGTCCCTTCTTCTATTTTAGACAGGTTGCTGACTTCTACCGAGGGGTTTCCAACCAACTCTCCATGCAGGAAAGCTGCTATTTGTTGTGCTGAGAATTTCATGTTGTTCTCTGTCAATTAGAATTTACAATCGGCAAATTTCGTAATTTTTTTCAAATTCTTGATAATAACCGACCGATTTTTCCATCTCTCCCGGCTTTATTTTGGGAGTCCTGTTTCTATTTGTTTGATTATTGTATTGTTATGACTTGTTTATCAATGGTTTGTGAATTCTTTTGGCAAAAGTGGGACATCGAATTTTTTGGGAAATGGAGCATGATTTTTTCTTTGAAGCAGATATTTTTTTTAAGCAAAAAATGATTTTCATTCAGATATTTATGTTACCTTTGCCCCCTGAATTTTCGAGCTGCTCCATGAGCGTATATATCTCGGGGTAGCAATAGTTTATAACAAAATAGATTCAGCATAAACTATGAAATTGATGCAAGAAAAGCTGTCGAAGTATGATGCTCCGCAGAAAGCTAAGGCTTTGGGGGTTTATCCCTATTTCCGTAAGATTGAGAGTGATCAGGATACCGAAGTCTTAATTAATGGGAAAAAAGTTTTAATGTTCGGCTCGAACAGTTATTTAGGTCTTACCAATCACCCCAAAATCAAGGAAGCCGCCATTGCCGCTATTCGTAAATATGGTACGGGTTGTGCTGGTTCTCGATTCTTGAATGGGACATTGGATATTCATGAAGAGTTGGAACATCGGTTGGCCAAATTCGTGGGGAAAGAGGAGGCGATAATCTATTCTACCGGATTTCAAGTCAATTTGGGAGTGGTTTCTTGTGTGACCGGGCGTGGAGACTATATTTTATGGGACGAACTCGATCATGCCTCGATTATAGAAGGCCGTCGTTTGTCATTTTCTACACCGGTGAAATACCGTCATAACGATATGGTGTCGTTGGAGGAGCAGTTGCGTAATTGCGAGCCCGACAAGGTGAAATTGATTGTGACCGACGGTGTTTTCTCCATGGAGGGCGATGTGGCCAATTTGCCCGAAATCGTTCGTTTAGCCAAACAATACAATGCCGCTGTCATGGTAGATGAGGCTCACGGTATCGGTGTCTTCGGCCGTAATGGTCGAGGTACTTGCGACCACTTTGGGGTTGCTGAAGATGTTGACTTGATTATGGGAACATTCAGTAAGTCGTTCGCTTCGTTGGGTGGTTTTATCGCTACCGACAAGGCAACTGCGAATTATTTGCGTCATAACTCCCGTTCCTATATTTTCAGTGCAAGTATCACACCGGCTTCGACGGCTGCGGTAGGTGCGGCTCTCGATATTATGGAGAGCGAGCCTGAGCGTATCGCCAACTTGTGGGACGTGACAAATTATGCGTTGGAAGGCTTCCGTCGCATTGGATGCGAGATAGGAAACACTTGCACGCCTATTATTCCGCTGTTTATTCGTGACAACGAGAAGACTTTCCGGGTAACCCGTGATCTTTTTGACGAGGGTATTTTTGTCAATCCTGTGGTTGCTCCGGCGGTGGCACCCAAAGATACATTGATACGTTTCTCGTTGATGGCTACGCATACACGCTCCCAAGTAGATATTGCTCTTGAAAAGATCGAAAAATGTTTCAAACGTTTGGAAATTATTAAATAAGCAATTTGAAATAGGTTGTTTGATGAGGGTGTCTCTGCAAGATTCACCCTCATTTTTTATGTAGGGATAGATGTCTCGGCCATTGGACAGGCAGGAAAAATATAACCCGCTCCGGTTATTACGGAGCGGGTTATATTTTATAGGCAAATGATTGCTAAAATCAGTCGTCGATGTCGATCAAGTTGAAATTGAGATCAAAGGTCAATTCCAGCCCGTTGGTGAGTTTTGCTTCGTAATCGCGTTTGTCACGTTCGATTTTGACGATTTGGATGTCGGGATAGTTTTGCGATACATATTGTGCGATTTGAGCGGGAATGACTTTTGCCGGTACGGTAGAATATTTGCAATCGACCTCTTTCCATTCGCCGTCTTTTTTAAATTCCAGTTTGGTACTGTTGGTGAAAACCACTTCGTAGGTAGTTTCCAAGAAATCGCGTTCGAGCTTGGCAAAAGCTACTTTCTCTTTTGGGAAATGGGCCTTTATGAATTGTTGGGCCTTTTGGGGCAGTTGGTTTACAGCAATCGGTTTGTCATTGTCGGCACAAGCGGTGGTGATACCAAAAGCCATCAAAATCGCGGTGAGAATCATTAATTTTTTCATAACATTCAAAATTTTATTTGTGATACATTGTTTTAATTTGATGATACAAAGATTAAATCCAATTTTGAAATGAATTTGAAATTTCGCGATATTCTTCAAAAAAAATCATTTTTTTTGAGGAACTACCGCCAATCGATGTAAAAACAATGTTTTTTCTCCTCGAAGCGATAGTCGATATACAAGTCGTAATAGCGGCATACGGCTTTTACCAAAGCCAATCCCAGCCCGGTAGATCCCTCTTTCTTGTTGCCTTGATAGAACCGGTCGAATATGTGGTCGGCATCGAGCGGGGTGTCGCCATCGTTGGCAATTTTGAGTGTGCGGCCGATGATCGAAACCTCGATGTGAGCGTTGGGAGAGGAGTGGACGTAGGCATTTTTGAGCAGATTCGATATGAGGGTCGAGGCCAGCGAGTCGTTCATCGAGACGATAAAAGATTCGGGCAGGCGGGTCGAGCTGGAGATGTTGCGTGAAGCGTATATTTCATTGTATAGCTCTATTTGTTCGCGTATGATGAGGCAAATATCAATCTCGCTGTTCTCGGGGAATTGCCCGTTCTCGATTTTGGTGAGCAACAGCAGTGTCTTGTTCAACCGTACAATGTGCCCTAACGAGCGTTGCATTTTGAACAACTCTTCTATCTGCTTCTCGTTCAATTCGGTATTGTCGAGCAACCATTCGATGCGGTTGCCCAGTATGGCCAACGGCGTTTGCAATTCGTGCGAGGCGTTTCCGATAAATTGTTTTTGGCGTTCGAACAGTTCTTCGGCCCGGTTGGCTGCCTCTTGTGCGGCTACGTTGAGTTTGTGGAACTCGGTAATGTGGGTGTCGTCGGGGACAGGCGCATTGTGCTTGCCCGGAGTAAACCCGTCGAGCCACCGCAATAGTGCATACAGCGGTTGCATGCTGCGGTGGAATATCCATAAGGTAATACTTATTATGGTTATGAGAAGGACAAAATAGAGCAGGATAATCCCAAACAAGATAGTCCTTATCAAATCGTCTTTCTCAAACGTCGGGATAGCCACCTTCAACTCGTAGTAATTGTCGTTGTCGTCGATAAAAATGGTCGAGAGTATGCGGGCAGGCTCGGTCTCTTCCTTTTCGGGGATATAAACCTCGGCGTCGTAATATTCGATGTGCGGTTTCGACAGAGCATACTCCTCGTCGATGGGAGTTATTGAATAACTGTTGTTGGTGCCGCTGTTCAATGGAGGAAGCTCCCGCCCGGCAAGCATGCGAATGATGATCAATTCCGAATAATCCTCCAATGCGTCGTCGGCCTCATCGTTGATTTCATCAACAGTCATTAAATAGAACAGAGTCGCCCAAAGAGCCATGAGCGGAATCAAAACCAGCGACAGGCGCAGGGCAATGCGGGAGATAAGTTTCATGGTTGTAGATTATTCGGTAGGGGGAATAAGTTTGTATCCAAATCCGTAAACGGCTTTTATTTCGATATTGGCGCCGGCATCGACCAGTTTGCGGCGTAGATTTTTCATTTGGGCATATACGAATTGAAAGTTATCGGCCTGATCGGCGTGGTCGCCCCATACAGCCTCGGCAAGAACCGATTTGTCAACCAAGTGGTTGGGGCGTTGCATGAAGTAAAGAAGTATGTCGAACTCTTTTTTTAACAAGGGCAACTCCTTGTCGTTGACCCGCACGCGGGAACTCTCGGGTTCGAGCGAGACATTGCCCAATACCAACGCCATTTCTCCTCCGCTTTTGCCTCGACGCAACACGCTTTTGATGCGGGCCAAAAGTTCGGCCGTATGGAATGGCTTGGGCAGATAGTCGTCGGCCCCCATATCCAACCCGAGGATTTTGTCGTCGAGGGAGTCGCGGGCCGAGATGATAATCACGTTTTCCCGCTTTCTCTGCTGTTTGAGGTGTTGTAACAGTTGCAACCCGTTACCGTCGGGCAACATAATATCGAGCAGGATACAGTCGTAGTTGTATGCCGCAATTTTGGCATCGGCCTCGGCGTAGTTCGTTGCCGTCTCTACCACATAACGTTCCTGAGCCAGCGCCCGTTGCATAATCTCCCGCAACGAAGGCTCATCTTCTACAATCAATAGTTTCATGTTTCAAATTTATACATTAGATTTTGTAGAGAATCTAAAATAGGCAAAAAAATTAGACAAGAATCCTTCCATGAGAAACTGTGTGGGGACGGTCGTTGGCATAAAAAAAGAATCTGCACGGTTTACCATGCAGATTCTTTAATATAAAAAGGTTCAAAAAGAATTATTCAGAAACTTCTTCAAACGCATCTTTCCCGAGGCCGCAAACGGGGCAAACCCAATCTTCGGGAATATCCTCAAACGGTGTACCGGGAGCTATGCCTCCTTCGGGATCGCCTACTGCCGGGTCGTAAACCCATTCACATGCTGTGCAAATGTACTTTTTCATAAGAATAATTTTTTAGTTCAATAGATTTAGATATACCGTCGCAAATATATCGATTCTTTCCAAATATAAAAATATTCTTGTCGATATTGAAGTCTTGAACGGCCTTTCTTTTCTTATATTCTAACAGTCGTTTTTATTCATTTGTTCATCTATTTTCTGATGATGAATTTATGAATTTCGAATCCTTTGGCCGTAGATATGGCAATAAAGTAAAATCCATTGGGAAGATGTTGAACATCGATGGTCATGTGATTAGAGTTATTCCCATTTGTTTCTATCAATAAATTACTGTTCGAATTATAAATTTTTGAAACATGGATAGGAGCCTCTGTATTGATTATTAGATAATTTGTCACAGGATTTGGATATATTTCTGTTGAACTCGACACATTGTGGATACCATCAATCCCTGTTGCCCGGAATTTAATATTATTGCCGGCGAATGTCTTTTCTTGGTCTTCATAGTCTGTATATTCGGACAACTCAAAAATATAATTTTCACCAGTTTTGAATAGAGAGGGAGAAAGGGAAATTGTTTTTTGGAATTCTTGATAACTATCGTGCGGTATGGCAATCTCCATGTTATCACTTAATAGGATTTTATAAGGGTCTTTTTCGTTATAAATATGATATGAAAGAGAGCCGTTTGCATCATTAAATGACATATTTTTCAACGAGAACTTAACCTCAAGGTTTTCGCCCACTTCACTTGTCGAATCTGTGAAAATAGTATAAGCATCAATTACATTTTGAGGATCGTATTGGTAGCCCGAATAGCCTATTTTTTTGAAAAAAAGACGAGATTGAATATCAAAGAAAATCCAATCGTAATTTATATCTTGATAAATTTCTTTGGATAGAGGTTCGAAATAATAATTTCCATCATCTAATGAAGATAAATCGGGAGATTGTATCGATTCGGTATGATGTTCATAATTATTGAAATGGAGTTGACTATTTTTCCCAATGGCAAGCTCGTCACCTTTCAAATTGAATAATCCTATTGCAATGTCGAAATTGCTTCCAATAGGATTCATATTATACATATTTTTAACCACTATATTTAAGAGATCGGTCGTGAAAAATTTATTTTGAGATAATAGGATGCCTGCATATTCTGTGAATGAATAGAATGTTAATGGGGTTTGGTTACGGATTTCTTCATGGATTTGAAATGTAGCAGTGGCATTGTCGGTGTTAAACTCCCATATAGTACTGCTATTTTCTTTTCTAAATGAGAGTTTGGTATAAAATTTTTCTCCTATTTGGTATTTTTCGGAAATATTGATATTGAAATTATGGATGGCTTCTGCATGGTCATAAATGACAGCTCTATTTTCAAGTGTTTCAATTAAAGAATTGTCTGTGGCATTGAAAATGTCGAGTTTAATAAATCCATCAGCTTCTGCATTCCCATAGTTTTTTATAGTACAGGCGACCTTAAACTCACTATTGTAATTGGCAATATTATTGCAGTTGATAGATGCGGTGAGTGTTTGGGAATAATCATCTCGTGGTTGTATGGTTATGGTATCGTTTGAGATATTGAAATAGATTTGGTTAGTATATTCAAGAGGTATCCAATTGAAATTGTAGTTCCCATTGATTTCTCTTGATTGGAGATAGAGCATATAATTGCCATCTTCGAAACTGGATAGGTCGGGAACATATTTAGTCAAATCAGTAGATATGACATCGTCCCGTACCAAATTCTCAATATAATACGGTAAAAGGCTTGAGGCAATAACTTTTTCGGTAGAGTCTTCGATACAAACACGAAGTTCTCCATTGTATATATTATAATTATCGCTCCATAATTGATTTATATTTAATGGGAATGGATCGGATTTTGGAAATGTATTTTTACTAACTGATAGCGCTTGATCGGAGAACATGAATCGTAAAACTTGTTGTACCGGTTGAAGTTCTTCTTTTTTACTGGGGATAAGTATCCAAACGTTTTGATTCCATGTGTAAGCTCTATTATCTCCATTTGCACCACCATAGAGATATTCACTTGCGTTTAAATAATTGATATTGAAATATCCGTTCACTGAATTCGGTCCCCATCCCCAATTGATATGAAAATATCCAGCGGTATCATATCCATCAATAACGAAGGCATGTGGTAGACCTCCTCCTGAATAGGTGATATAAGCACTTACAATAAAAAGTGGATGTTGAACATTAAGTTCTGCTTTCAGTAGATCTATCCATCTTTTCGTAGGCCAAGAGGATCTTGAAATTGATGAAATATTGTAATGGAAATTTTTATTCAATGTCTCTTTCAGTATAATTGTATTTCCTCCGCTTTCTGATGGTGAGTAATCTGTTTCACAACTCACGCCAACGTCATAAAGTAATTGAGATACAGCATCTTCCTCTTCGGGTGTCCAATCTTGTATCAAATTAAATTGGGCATCCCAGTAGGTATTATATGTCTCTTTTATCAAATCCCAACGGTATGTTTTGGAAAAATCGGCACTTAGTACGCCATAATTTGTGGTGTAGGAGTGATTCCCGCTACCATTCAATGGCCATTCCCAATATTTCATAATTTGAGATATTGCTGTTGCTGTACAGCCTGTAGCGCAATGTGCTTCTGCCGTTTCATCATACGGGCATTTCGCATTGAATGGAGCGCTTTGCTCCCAAGCTATTTTACCTAACAGCGGACTTACTACAGGTTCATAAATATGATTGTATTTTTTCTCGGGAAGGGCTTTATATTGGCGTACGTTATCAACATATTTTGCATAGTCGTTTAACCATGATGCCAAATTTTCGGGTATATTTTCAATGTCAATATTCCCACTGTCGGAGTAGCCAATAACTTCTGTTAAATCGTTTTCTCCTGTTATGATAATAAATCCTTTATTATTGCCTGCATTAAAAATGTAGTATTCGGGATTGTTAGAATGGAGTGATTTGTGGAGTGTAGTTGATTTTTCCCAAGGAATTTTTGATAATTCTTTGTGATATTTTTGTGCGATTTGATAGGCTTCTTGTTCTGATAAAGAGGCTGCTTGTACAAATAAGAAATTTAGTGTAATTAAGAATGAGAGTAGTAATTTTTTCATATAATTGACATTAGATATTATTTATGAAGTCTATGGCTTATTCTCGTATAAGCTGGGTATTGAGGCGGGCTTGGTTATAATAGTCTTTATGGTTGTAGGTATATGCAATTTTTGTAGTCCTATTTTGTGTTGTTTATCGCTATTTTGTCCCTCGTTTGTGTAGTATAAAAAGGGGAAAACTCAAAAGTCTAATGGTTAGGCTTTTGAGTTTTCATTCCTTGTTGTAGCGAGGCTTATTTTAATATTTTTAACACTCAAATTAACATCATAAAGCATTTGAAAGAACCTATCTACCATGTTTATGTCTCGTCTCAGATTCGGTTTATAGGTTTTTCTCAGCCATGAGAATTTTAATAGTTCTTTCCTTTTCTGCAAGGAGTTCTTTTAACATATCAACTTCTCCTTGGGTAATATTTACGTTCGCATTCCCGAATAGTGTTGTTGCGTTTATGTCGCTTATATGATTGCCGGGAGCATCGTCGAAAAAGTAAGAAGCAGAGATGCCAATAGCTTTACATATTTTATCTAAGAGTTCACAATCGATAGAATTTTTGCGAACGATTGCCGATAGGTAAGTTGGGGTAATTCCAACCTCTTTGGCGATATCTTTCCGAACGATTCTGCGTTCAGTCATGATTCGATTTAGTTCGGGGCCTATATTTTTCATAATACAACAAATAGTTAATTATATATAAACAATTAATTTTATTATATATCAAATAGTGTATTTAATAAATCTATTTGTATATTTGCTTTTGTAAAAATAACAACAATTTTCTAAATATAGAAATTTATGAAAAAACAAACAAAAGATTCTGTCGCTTTATCTCAATTTCTTTCTACTTTTTCATCGAATGAACATGCCGTTGCTATCGATAAAATTGTCGAAGCTTGTTTAGTCCCTCGTCATACGGTATATAATTGGAAACACGGTCTGTGTCGAATTCCAGAATTATACAAGCGCAAAATTGAAGAAATTTTCGGTCAACAGATATTCTCTGTGCTTTAAATCGATAAAAATGACATGAACGAACTATTGGGTATAGGGTTGGAATTTTATACTTACAATGAAGAGTTATGGTATAAATTGGAGAATGGAACGACATATCGTTTGACTGAGAATGATTATGAAATAATCGATTCGATCCTGAAGAAAATAGAATATTTCTATCCAAAGGCGTACTTTTCTCTTTGTGCAGAGTATGAACGCAGTAAGGCTAATCTTCCTCTTTATCGTTTCCGAATCGTGTCAAGGTTTTGTAAATGTAATTTTGGGGTTATTGATAATGTTATAGACATTGATGAGTCCTCTCGATTGAATTTTGAACATGTTCCGTGCCCACTTAGGGGAGAATGCCGTTATGAGCATATAATCTGTCATCCAGAATTTGAGCATCACATATCCAAGGCAGAAATGAGAATTCTCGAGAGGTGGTATAAGGGAGAAAGTAAAGATGCGATCGCAAACGAACTCTGTTTATCTATACACACGGTAAATAATCATATTCGCAATGTCTTTGCTAGGCTGAAAATTCATAATAAGGCTGAGTTTGTTAAATATGCCGATTCTAATAATTTGTTCCGATGAAATATAGCAAGTTCGATATAGAAAGAGTTAAGACTACTGCAGATATTCGTGATTTTATACCGAATCTCACAGGAAGAGGTCACACTTTGTATTGTGAGTGTCCGGAATGTCACAAAACGGGCAAAAACAAGGGCCTGTGTGTTACTCATAAATCGAATTTGGACATAGCGAAATGTTTTTCATGCGGGTTCAAATTAAATGGTGCTATCGAGGCCGTTCGATATTATGAGAAACTAGAGTTCGTAGATGCCCTTAAAGTAGTAGCTTCAAGATATAATATACTTCTTGAAACCGAGGCGGAGAAACGGCAAAGGGCAATCGAGCGAAGCAAAGAAAGGGTAAAACAGTCGTTTTGTCTTTCACAATTGGAAGCAAGCGGGCTTACAGTGAAGGACGTCACTGCCAAGGTCCGTCTCGACGATAGAAGTGGGGAGATATATTTACCGGCCTTCCAGCGAGGGGGAATGGATAAGTATTTTAACATAAACAAGAACGATGACGAAATGCTTATCTACTATTATGACCTGTGGGGGAATCCGGTACAATATGCTACGAGAGGAGCTGCGGGCAGTCTTAAACCTTACGTTCGGATTCGCTGGTCGAACCCTTCGATTCATCTCGACAAAGATGGTCGGGAGATAAAATACCAAACACCCAAAGGAGCTCCGACAAAATTCTATATTCCCCAATATATTAGAGAGCGTTTTCTATCTGAAACACATATAGAAACACTTATTATTCAAGAAGGAGAGAAAAAGGCTGAGAAGGCATGCAAGCATGGCGTCGCCTCTATCGGGATTCAAGGTATTTATAACATTGGGAATGCCGAGACAGGCCTAATACAGGATCTTCAATATCTTGTTCAAAAATGTACGATTAAGAATGTGGTATTACTCATGGACAGTGATTGGGATCATCTTCATAAAGAGATTCAAATAGGTGACCATGTCGACCAGCGACCAAACCAATTTGCCAAAGCAGTTATCAAATTCAAACAATATGTTCAAACCATGCATAACATCGGGGTATCGGTCGATATTTTTTTCGGACATATCAACGACACTCCGAGCCACGATAAAGGAATCGATGATTTACTTTGTAATACTTTGAAGGGTAGGGAGGATGTCCTGCAGAAAGAAATTGATACCGTCATGCACACTCATGACGGCAAAGGCCAGTTCCTAGATATTTATAAAATCACCTCGAAGACCGATTTTCAAATCAAGGATTTCTGGCTTTTGAACGATAGAGACGGATTCTTTAATCGTCATAAAGAACAGCTAATCCAAATTCCGAATTTTCGCTTTGCCAAGATAAACTATCGTATCGAGGACGGAAAGCTCGTACAAGCTTCGAGATATTCCAGCGAGCGTGATTTTTGGATTATAGGATCCAATGACAAAGGAAAGAAAACGGTCGATTTCGACTATATCGAAGCCTTACAGTTCATCTCGGCCAACGGCTTCTATCGAATCCATACTTCCGACCTCGAGGTTGACCAATATAAATTTGTCCGCATCGACGACGGAGTCGTTCATTTGTCAGGCCCTACGGAAATTCGAGACTTCGTTTACTATTATGCTCTTCAAACTTGTAAAGACCGCGATGTCATTACGATGTTGGCATCACGCCTTGGTTCTCTTTTAGGGCCGGACAAGCTTGAGCGTATAACGAAAATAGATGACAATTTCGATAATTTCGAGCCCCATGTTCAAAGGATGTATTATAGAAACGGTCAAATACAAATCACCTCAAGAGGAATTGAATTTGGCGACCTTCTCGGACAGGTGTGGAGCGACAAGGTAATTCGTCGCAAATTCAAGCGTGTGCCAGTTATTGACAAGATCGAATATGATCCAGCATTCGGGTTCTCTGTTTTTCCTACCGAAGAAGGAAAAGCTTGTGAGTTCTTTCAGTTTATCTGCAATACGTCAAACTTTTGGAATATCCTGGGACATGTGGCTACTGAACAGGAGGAGCGAGAGTTTCAGCAGCATGTCGTCAACAAGATTACCTCTATCGGCTTTCTCATGTGCGACTACAAATACCAAACCGAATTAAAGGCTGTCATTGCGATGGATGGTCAAATGGGAGAAGTTGCCCAGTCGAACGGTCGAACCGGTAAATCGTTGGTAGGTGCGGCTCTCGCCAAGATCCTCGATCAGACAGCGATTGATGGTCGTAATACTAAAAACGACGATGACTACATTTATTCGAATGTCACTCCGAGAACACGAAATATCTTCATCGATGACGTGAAGGTGAATTTCGATTTCGAGCGATTTTTCTTTGCCGTTACCGGAGACCTCGCAGTCAACCCCAAAACCAAGGCCCGATTCATTATCCCCAATGAGAAATCGCCTAAATTCTATATTACTACCAACCATGCTATAAATGCGAACAACCGCTCGGCTCTCGAGCGTATCACATACATGGCCTTTTCCGATTGGTACAACGACAACCATCGCCCTATCGATGATTTCGGGCATCAGTTTTTCGCTGATTGGGACGAAGAGCAATGGAATCTTTTCGACAACTTTATGGCCGAATGTTGTATGTTTTATTTCAAATCTATGGCCGAAAGTTGGTATCGCACAGGGCAGGGAGCGGTTCCGCCACCGATGAGAGACATCAAGATGCGAACGCTCAAACAGCAAATGGGAGAGGCATTCGTGCAATGGGCTGAAACATATTTTGACGAATCGGCTAATAACTTGAATGATAGGATTCCTCGTAAGACTATGTACGATGCTTATCACAGTTCTTTCCCCGACAGCAAATTCGGTGTTACGCCCTCTAATTTTCGTACGAAGATAGTACTGTATTGTGAGTTCAAAGGATACCACTTTAATGTTTCCCGCCCCAATAAATCAGGTATCTCGTTTCGTAACTGGATTGAAGAACACCCGGGAGAAGTATTTGTCGGGGAAGCCGATAAATCTGGCGGAGTAGAGTATTTCGGGGTGTTCAGCCTTGAATTTGCCAAGAAACAACCATTTTAATTTATTGGATATGGAATCGATTAACCCGTATGAAAATTTCAGAGTTCGATTTTTCGAAGCTTCCGGAGAAATTCGAGATTACAAAAAAGTAGTAATCGTCGATGATCGCAAGGAGAGTGTCACCTTACTCATCGGGGAAGTTTCACCCGACAAATTTGCGATAGGCTATGATATATATTTTGCAGATGGGCGACATGCCGGTCGCCTTCCTTCTTTGGAATATGGATATTTTACAGACGAAATAAAAGCAAAACTCTATTTCCTTGGATATATCAAACAGAATGCTTCGAGATTCTTGCCTTCCTCTTTGGAGACGGTCGACGGATTGATTCGGGAGACTGCTCAACTCGGTTTGTTTTGATTCAAATGTAGAGACTTCGTAGCATATTTAGAACAGTCGGTGCATGATTGTACCGGCCGTTCTAATGTTTTATAGGACAATTCTTTCCCCGCACTCCTTTCGTTGGGAATGATTGGAGTAGTGCGGTCGTACGGATATTACGGGAAAATCGATGAAAAACAACGCAACATAAGTGTATGTATATATATTCTTTTTTATTTTATTTTGAATCTTAATAATAGTGGAAAAATAGTACAATTGTACGGAGGTAATTTTACCTTTTGATTTTCAGATAAATATAGTCGTACTTTTTTAAATTCTTAGCAGTGCGAAATAGTGCGTACTGTGCAGGAGTACGGCGAAAAAAATAGTACGAAAAAAGTGCGGTTGTATATTGTTGATTTATAGAATGTTAGTTGTAATCTGCACTCCTGCACAATTTTTTGTGTGATTTTGAGGGAATGTATATATAGAAATATTATTCTACTATATGTGCATTTTTCAAATAATGAATTTATAATATGTTTTATTATTTATATATTTGTGTATTAAATTTTTACATATGAGTCAATTCTATGTCTATATCCATTTGGAGAAATATCTTTCGGAATGGCTTCTTCACCAGTTTGGACAAAATGGTGTCGTTCGATTCCCGAGAGGAAGTGCCGAGAACGACATTTTGGAGTATTCTCTCGCCACTCAACCGCCCGATATTCCGGTTCAGTTAAAGAGTTCGGACACTTTAACGGTAGAGATACCTTCGTTCAAATGTAAGGATCCGAGGTATTACAATTATCTCCCTCCGAGGGCAAAAAAGGCGCTCGAGAGAACGATCTACATACGATTTCGCATTGAGATGTGGAAAGAGATACACTCGTTCGATAATTTGTCGCACAACCTTTCCGATATTATTTGGACTTTTATGGAAAAGCATGGTATTGCCGATGATCCGAAAAGTTGGGAAACCATTCGCCAGATGTATTTCCGTATGAGAAAGAAATATGAGAAAAAGCAGTCGGGAAAAGCGACGAGCTCAAAGGAAGAATTTAACAAAACGAAATAACGAGCACAAAAACAAATATTTAGCAATGAGACAAATTTTGCCGGGTATTCGAAGGATTCAAGTAGTAGATTGTAATCTATTGCCACCGAATGTCGCCTTGAAAAGTGAAGCGAATCTACCGATTTCAATTTTGGCGGACACGGTCGAAATCTCTTTTATCGGAAATCCACAGTGTGAGCGCAATAGCGAGAACGACAATAACTCGACGAGTGAGAAGACCACTTTGGAGTTTCTTACAGTCGAGGAGTTTCCCTTTTACAAGGGCAATTTCGCATTCATAATCACCTGCGTTTCCAGGGAATCCTATTTGATAGGAGCCCGGGAGGCACCATTCCCGATTGTGAATGTGAAACAAAAAACCGGAACTCCATCGGGCGACTCCGCCGGCTATGAGGTCGAAGTCTCTTTTATTGCGATAAAATCGCTCATTCCTTTGAGTTTATAGTCTTTTACACTCCCGCTCGGAGCCTTTACCTTTGGGTAAAAAAGAAATTTATGTCTAAGAAATTCGACTTAAAACTCAAAGGTTATGTCGGGGGGTATGACTTCGATTCCAATTATGTGGAGTATGTCCTTGAAAAAAATGCGGATAAGGAAGTCGATGCTCTGATCGATTCGCTCGGAGGAAGTGTCGCCTCGGCACTGTCTATTTGTGAGGCATTTCGCCGGCATGGGAATGTGAACGTTCACTATGTGGGAATGAATGCCAGTGCGGCGACAATCGCCTCGCTCGGGGCTAAACACATTAGCATAGCCTCTTCTGCCATGTATCTCGTGCATAAGTGCAGCACGATAATCACCACATGGGCGAGTATGAATGCCGACCAGCTTCGTCGATTGATCGAAGAGTACGATCAGCAGAAAAAAGATCTGGAGAAAATAGACCTCAATATCGCAGCCATGTATGCGGATAAGTGCAAAAAAGATAAACAGGCCCTGCTCGATTTGATGAAAGTAGGAGGCTGGTTGTCCGCACAGGAAGCTCTTGAGTGGGGATTTGTCGATGAAATTTCCGATTTCCCGGGCGATGTCGATCCCAAAATCACGGCGCAGGTCATCGAGGATCTTTCTGCCGCCGGAATTCCGTTGCCCTGTTCTGTTCAGGAGAAAAGCGATAACACGTCGTTGCTGATTAAGTTCTTCTCCTTGCTTTCGTCCATGTTTCACACCCATAATACGACTACAATCACAATGAAGAAAGAATTCGAATCTTTGCTCGCTTGTCTCGGATTGGAGGCAATCGAGTCGCGCGATGGAATGGTGTCGCTTTCCGTCGAGCAAATTCAACGTTTGGACGACTCGATCCGTCAAGCGAATGACCGTCTCGGAGAACTGAACGACACGATCGCTCAAAAGGACTCCGAGCTGGAAGCTCTTCGCAAGAAACCGGCCGAAGAGACAAAGAGTGTCGTCGACAACAAATCGGCCGAAGAGGAGAAAACAACTTTCGACTCCTTTGTCGAAACAGCCCGGCAAGCAAAAGAATTGTTTAACCAAATTCCCTAATAATTATGGCACATACTATCTCTTTTTCAGATGAAGACTACAAAAAAGCCGCTGAAAAATGGAGAAAACAACTCCTGCTTCTTCCCATGTTCGCTTGTCAGGAATCTCTCCGATTCATGACCGGCATACCGGGTGTAAGGGGAAAACTCCATGTTGGAACAGCCGGGTCTAAGGCCCAGTTCGCTCCGTATAAAGCGTCGAGGACTTCTTCTTCTACCACAGACGTTACCTATCGTGAACTCGAGACATTCTTCGGGAATGTTTGCGAAGATTTCGAACCTAACTCGGTTATTACTACATTGCTGGGAGAGGGAGCTTCTTTCCTTGGCGATGGACAGAAAAACGCACCCTCGGCAAAGCTCGTGATCGCCAGCGTGGCAAAAAGCCTCGGAGAGGAGTTGCATAATGTGATCTTTTCGGCGAAAAGAAACGAGGGCGGCGACACTTCGGCCGATCTCTTTAACGGATTCACCACCATTGCCGACTCCGAGGTGACAGCCGGGAATATATCTGAAGCGAAGGGCAACCTGTATAAGGTTACCACCGGATTCAGCGAAGCCGATGCCGTCGACGTCGCAAAGGCTATCGAGCGGAAAGCACATCCGAAGCTTCGCGCCATGAAGAAATTTCTTTACTGTTCGCCCGAGTTCGCCGACGCCTACAACGACGCCTATTTGCTCACACATGGAGGAATATCGTATAATACGAAATTCGAGCAGGCGTATGTCGAAGGATCTTCGAACAAGACCACACTGGCTCCGCTCCCGTGTCTTGCCGGTTCTACCAAATTCTTCCTCGCGCCGCAGAGTAACATGCTTTACGGATACGATAACATGTCCGATGTCGAAAGGATTCAAGTCGACAGATTCAAGCCCTGGTTCTTGACCTTGTCGGCGGCTATTTTCTTCGGCGTTCAGTTCTATTCGATCGATCCCCGCATGTTGCTCATGGTCGACGTGACTAAACAAGGATAAATCTGGAAATCTTTAAACTTCTTGATGATGGAAAATTGTTTGAACATACAGAAATCGCTCGGGTGGTGTCAAGGTACGCCCGTGCTTCCCGGGGTTCGCCGCCGGTTGTACTATATTTCGAAGGGCGAGATTTTGGAATGGCCATCACTGCCTCGTGATGAAAACGGCCGGGCCACTTCGGCCGAATTGACGGGCGATTTTACGCTGGCGGCCGATTCCAAGTGGAAATACATCGATCATCTCCCTGAGAAAGCGCAGCTCACCAGCGAGGCGCAAGGCGAGGTGCCCAGTCAGACACAGCTCAACAAGCTGACAATCGTTCACCCGGGAGTAGGGATCGAAGCCTCGGCGGCTGCCGCCTACATCAACAACAACGACAACGTGTTCCTCGTGCAGGATATGTCCGATAATTGGCGGGTTGTCGGCTGTGAGCGCTGGCAGACGAAA
Organism: uncultured Barnesiella sp.; assembly: GCA_944320995.1. GTDB lineage: Bacteria > Bacteroidota > Bacteroidia > Bacteroidales > Barnesiellaceae > Barnesiella. The sequence goes on from CALUJQ010000013.1 coordinate 20,680, forward strand.
TCCACCGTCGCTCAGGATTTGGGTCAAGGTCCTACGGGAAAAGCATCCACCACTATTTCGGTCGAAGCCACCGATGAAACTCCGGCTCCCTTCTATAAAGGGAAGATCGAGACCGAAGACGGCGACTTTATGGCCGATGGCACGGAGGTACCCGGCGCATAGTTAGAAGGTCGAGAGTATAGAAGATTATTGGACAGGCTCCTGAACGATGTACTGGAAAATTCCTTCGATACTCTCGACCGTACTATTTTAATAACTCGACAATCGAGATAGAAGAAATCGACAACCGACTGAAAAAAGCTATGGATCAAAAACTGACTGAAACTATACGAAAATGGCTCTCCACTCCCCACGAAGAGAGGAACTATGAGCAGGGGAATATATACCTATACCGCCTTTCCGGGAATAAGATTCAGTATCGCAATCTTTCGGCCAATCCGGCCAAGCATGCCGAGTTCATCACCCGGAGGATTCAGAAATATATGAACTTCCGAGTTCAGGAACTTACTCACGAGCAGGTAAAGGAGATGGAAGCACGAGTCGAGAAAATTGTCGAGCGGCGTCTTTCGTTCGACGAGAACGACCCTTCCAAGGACTTCAAAAAGGGAAAGCGCGCCGATCACGACACTCTTCCCGATGAAATACAGTCCTTATATGTCGAGAATCTGGGTATCACCCAGCGCATGAGAGATGTCCAGACAAAACTGCGAATGCTCTCCACGGCCGATTCTCCTTGCCCCGACAGCGAGAGATATCCGTTCTTGAAAGAGTTGATATCGCTCGACAAGCAGCTACATGAAAACTGGGAGCGATACGATCATTACACTCTGTCACAGCGGGAACTGTCGGAACGAAAGAGCGATGTCGAGTCGGAAAACAGTTTGGCGGAGAGCAAAAAGGCCATGCGCTTGGTTACTTTGAACAAAGGGAAATATGTGAAGAGACCTACTCCCGAGCTTAAAACGAGGATACAGGAGTGGTATGGCCTTATCATAGACCCTGCCGAAAAGCTTACCGAAGAGTTAAAACAGCTGGGTATCCTCGAATGAGGTTAGTCCGATGAATCGTCATGCCGCTGCCTGCCACCATAGAAATTTGCCAGAAGGATCTATTTACCGCAGAGGACGAATTGATGCGGAAATACGACGAAATCACCGTCCGTAGGCTTCTGCGTTTGCGCGAGATGTATGCCTGGGCGGTCGCCAATCCCGATGCGAAAGACCGCCAGTTCGTCGAAGTCCTCGTTTCCCGGCATCGTGTCTCTCAGGCATCGGCCTATTCCGACCTCGTCATTATCAAGTCGATGATCCCGAGGCTTGCCGAAGCTTCCCGGGACTATCATCGTTGGCGTGCCAACGAGATGCTTTTGGAGACCTACCAAATGGCCAAAAAGCGCAAGGACACCAAGACGATGGAACGGGCGGCTTCGAGCTATGCCAAATACAACCGCGTGGACATCGAGGACGAGCGCTCCTTGCCATATGACCAAATCGTCGTGCAGCCTTTCACGGCCACCGACGATCCTACGGTATTGGGCATTAAGCCTATTCCCAATATCAACGAGAAAATCAAGGAGATGCTCGACAAGTATCGCAAAGAGACTATCGACATCGAAGATATCGAATTCGAGGAAGCCGACCTCGAGGAAGATGAACTTTTTGGAGATGGAAGCGCGAAATAAGGTCTATTTCAATGCTCCGCAACGGCTCACGCAGCTTATCGGGGCCAATACTACGGTGATTGTCGCCGGTCGTCGTACCGGCAAAACCGACAGTATAGCCTCTCCGTTCGTTCTCCGGAACATGCAGCGCATGCCGGGCTCTACCGGAGGTATCGTCGTCCCCACTTTCAAGCACGGCCTCACGAACACTTTGCCCGGGTTGTTCGCCGCATGGAAGCGGTGGGGGTTCGTCAACGGCATCCATTATGTCGTGGGTCGGCGTCCCCCGAAAACATTCGCAAAGCCGATTACCGAGCCGGCCGACTACGAACATGTAATATCGTTTTATAATGGCTCGGTAGCCATTATTATCTCGCAAGACCGTCCCGGTTCTTCCAACTCATTAACCCTCTCGTGGGTGCTCGTCGACGAAGCCAAGTTCATCGACTACAAGAAGCTCAAAGAAGAAACGCTCCCCGCCAACGGCGGTATAAAATCCTATTTCGGCGCCCGCTCGTTCAACCATTCGCTCATGATCCTGAGCGATATGCCCCAAACGCAAAAGGGCTCTTGGTTCCTGCATTACAAGGAGAAGATGGACGTCGAGCTCATAGACACCATCAAAGCTACCGTATTCGAGATTTGGAAAACAAAGACTCGGATACGCAAGTGTAAAAAGGAAGGGAAGCCGGTCCCCGAATACCTGCGCGGTTACCTTCGTCGCCTCGACACGAACCTCAATAAAATGAGGTCGGTCGCCGTATATTACAAAGAGTACTCCTCTATCGAGAACCTTCAACTTTTGGGCGAGAACTACATCAAGCAGATGAAGCGCGACCTGACGCCGAAAACATTCCAGACCTCTATCCTCTGCCAGCGGATAGGTATCGCCAAGGACGGGTTCTACTCCTCCATGCGCGAGGCCCATAAATACAACGCCAGCGACTTCGATTATCTCGATTCGCTCGGTTACGATTTCGACCCCGCTTTGCTCGACAGCAGGGCCGATAAAGATGTCAATCCGTTCGAGCCTATTTGCATCGGTATGGACTACAATGCGAACATCAACTGGATAGTCGCCGGACAGCCCTCCGGGCGTCGGCTCAACGTCATCAAATCGTTCTTCGTCAAATTCGAGCGGAAAATACCGGCGCTTATCGACGATTTCTGCACCTACTATGCCAACCACGAGAACAAGACGGTCGTCTACTATTACGATGCGACGGCTCTCGGAGCCAACTATGCCGTCAACGACCAAGATTTTCACTGGGTGGTCTGTCACGAGTTCGAGCGGCATGGTTGGGAAGTCGTCGATTTCTACTTGGGAAACCCCATGCGGCACGATGAGAAATACTTGCTCATTAATCAGGGCTTCGCCGGGAAACAGCGGTTAATGCCCTTTTTCAACCGGCAAAACAACGACGATCTTATCCTCGCCATTCAGTCGGCCGGTGTGTCGCGCGGGCGGAACGGATTCCGAAAAGACAAGGGTGGGGAAAAGCTCGAGGAGTCGGAGGAATCCCTACTCGAGCATCGCACCGATGGAACCGACGCCTTCGACACGCTCTACATCGGGTGCGAAAAATTTCCGCAAAATGCACTGTATCGCTATTCTTCCAATGGAGTCGTGTGATTTTACTTCATAGATTCAATTTGCATTTAGGTTTGGAAAGCCTTGGCTTGTGAAAGTCGGGGCTTTTTTTCTTCTTATCTCTTGCTCGTTTCGAAAAAATATCTCATCTTTGTAGTGCGTAACATTTTGACAAGGCGATGACGTTCGCCAACTTTGCCGTTGGCATTTTTTATGCCTATCGGCTGGTATTATATAAGTTCCGACCCCCGTGTGGAGTGCTTAATGGCCTCCCGGCCTTGTCAAGGTGTTACGCAACGGGAAAGCGGAACTTTTTTGTTTCCTTTCCCGTCATTAGTCAACATATTGTTTCATTTAAACTGCGTAACAAAAATGAAAAGAACAATTGCATTGCCTGTACCGCAGGCAAAGGAAGGGCGAAGAACATCGGCCCTTGAAAATTACCTCATTCGATTTTTCGAGCGGGAGCTCGAGGTTAAGCTCACTCGCCGGGAGATGTGGCGGAGCGTCCGCTTCGTCGCCTCGCTGCTCGTATTGTCGCTTGCCCTGTCGACCGGCGAGCCTCTGCTGGCCTTGCCGGCGCTCGCGTTGGCGGCGTACTCCTATCGGGGCGTGTCCGCCATCACCGCCCGGTTCACGGAGAAAGGAGGTGCGCGATGAAAAGCCACACGATCCATTTCTCCCGGGAAGATTTGAAGGTCCGCGTCTCCCGTTGGCCGGCCGATGAACCGGGCAAAGAGCCATCGGTAGAGATAGAGGTGGAGTCCTCCGGCCAGCCCCGGTCTTTCGTCTGGTTCGACAGGGAGTCGCAGGTGTCCGCCTTCAAGGAGATGCTCGAGGAGTATATCGACACGTTCCGGTCGACGGATGACGAGACCGGGCGATAAATCCCGCTGTGTATATCGAGGTCCCGTGCTTTATTGTCACGGGGCCTTTTTTTGTCTTTTTCTACTGGACGAGCCGTACCTATTTTTGAGGAAAATCGGAAATAGTTATGGAGATAATCCTCGGTACATGGTTCGACGATATTATTTTCACATCGGCATTCCCCGACCTTACATTCGGGATCGATCAAGATTATGTAGATCTCGAGTTGTGGGATAACGAGCAGGCCATATTCGCCGTCGGGCTTTATTGCGACATATCCGGGCAAGTCACGTTGAGTTCGCTGTCACAAATCTTGGAGCAGTATATGATCGAGCATGAACTGTCCGTGGCTTCTTTCTCTATCCGCTCCCGTCAAGTGGAAGGCTTGCCCCTCGATTTTCGCAGGGATTTTACCGCAGTATATACGGCATATTATATCGACGATAATGCTTCTAATTTTATCGAGAATAGTTTTCTTACCACACAATCGGTCAAAACGATATCTTTCGGTAGCGAGGACTATGTCTCTTTTATCTCTCGGAAAGGAGAAGATATCACGAGACGGTTTCATGCCGTATTTCGTTGCGACGGGGAGATAAAGACATTCGATTGGTGGATCGACGAAATAGAGGACGAAGATGTGAAAGCGCATTCGACGCATATCTCGGCCAATAATATTCTAAGCAAACTCGATAAAGAATATGCCGGATTAGAGATTCGGCTCCTCTCGTTTTCCTATTCGGTAGGCAAGAGGGTAATCGTGTATTATATTTCTGAACGGATGGAGTCCTGTCGAATGCTGTTTTTGAACGCCTTCAATGTGTACGAGATGTTCGCCATGCAGGGAGTCACAACGGTAAAAACGAAGGTCGAGCGCGATCTCGCCGTGATAAATCGCCGTTCGGTATTTTACGATCGCACGATAGAGAAGATCTACGAGTTTCAATCTGCGGCATTGTCGGCTCCTGCGAAAGACTGGGTGGAGCAACTCTTTTTCTCTGCGCGGGTGAAATTGTATATTCCCGATTCCGATTCGATCAACGAGATGCCCGATGTGCTCATTACCGAAAGCTCCTGCGAGGTGAAAGACAGTAACTCCGAGTTGAATCGTGTAAAATTTGCCTGGCAATTCGCCGATATATATCCGTGGGTATCGCCCTCGTTCGGTACACTCTCCATGGGAATTTTCACCGGACAATTCGATTTTCAATTCAAATAAATATGGCACGATCGATACATATCAATACCATGCGGGAGATACTGAAAGATGGCGATCCCGTCGATTTAAGGCTCTGGACGAAGTCGGGGGAGATACAGCATTATCGCAACTGCATCTCGCTTCGTTATGATTTCTACAAGGGTATCCGGAGGATAAAGTTGCTCGATAGTCGGGAAATCCGGACCGTCCGAGATGTTTGCATTTTCGAAATCAATAACTTAACAGTATTTCTATGAACTCGCTTACGCTCAACTATTCCAGCATCGAAGATATACCGGGAGTCGATGCCAAGGCCGTGTTTTCTTCCGGGCTGAATACGGAATTCCGCGAAGAAGGGGAAATCTCGCCGATTCCTATCGGCGATGGTCAGTCGTATATGCCGTGGGGCGCCGACGACCAGATGCCCTATAACATACTCGATCTCATCGAGAGCGACGAGACGCTTTCGACTTGCCAGATGTTCAACGCCGAGATTTGTTATGGATCGGGTTTGATTTATAATACCGACGCTTGTTCGAGAGAAGTCAAGGACGAAATCGGGGGCTTCTTCTTCGGGAATAATATTCCGGCCGGCTTCTTGGGCGTCTGTCAGGATTTCAAGTACTTTTCGTTCTGTGTGAACGTTTTGCTGTTGAATCCCGCGGGAGATAAGATTTTACGGGTTATCAGGAAAGAAGCTTGTTATTGCAGATTGGGTGTCGCCGACGCGCATGGGAAAATCGATAAGCTCTATTATGCTAATTGGCGCAACTCTATCCCTCTGCCCGAGGATATAGAAGTCATAGAGCTTCTCGACCCGAACGCCCCTCTGTTCGACCTGCTCGTGAGAATGGGACGCATGCCGGGCGATGACGGAAAGAGTATCGTGCGAACGTCTTGCCGCAAGTTCGCCGTGCTGACCAAAGTTCCCATGCCTGACAACACCTATTATCCTATCCCTTATTATGCGTCGCTTTTCCGGGGGAAATGGTATAATATCAAGCGGTTGATAGGACTCGCCAAAGAGGCGAAACTGAAAAATTCGGCGCCGATAAAGTATCAAATCGAGATCTCCGATAAATATTGGCAGAGTATCTTCAAAGCGGAAGGAATTAGCGACCGGGCCAAACAACAGGAGAGAATCGTCGAGGAGAAGAAAAAAATACTCGATTTTCTCACCGGCGTCGAGAATAGCGGAAAGGCGTGGTTCTCGCAATTCTATGTCAATCCCAACGGGGATATCATGCACGATGTCGTCATCAACAAAATCGAAACCGAGAAAGAAGGCGGGGATTGGGCCTCGGACATCATCGAGGCGGTAAATATGATCTGTTTTACGATGCGGGTCCACTCCAATTTGGTCGGTTCGGTTCCCGGCAAAGCGCAGACCAACAACAGCGGCAGCGACAAGCGGGAGCTCTATACGATCGCTCAGGCCTTGCAGAAACCCTATCACGATCTGCTCTTTACCGTCCATCGCTTGATTATCGAGTTCAACGCTTGGAAAGGAGCTTACCCCGATTGTCCGTTTATCATGCTTTCTACGCTCGATGAAAAGACCGATGCCCGAACAGTAACCACCAATACGAACGAACCATGATTATAAAGAACAACGACGATTTGATGCGATTTATCCCAAATGTGCTCGTGTCGGTAGAAGGGGAGCGCACTCTGTACGAGAAGTTAACGCCGTTCTTGGCCTTGGCCGAGAACGCACTCGTGAATCGGTTTACAGGTGAGGAGATAGCGGAAAGCCTCGATACCCGTCCCGATGTGCTACGGAACGCCGCCGCGGTATATGTGGTGAACGAGGCGTTCCGTCTGGCGGTTCCTTCGCTCGACTTGGTTCTCACGCCCAACGGCTTCGGCATCGTCAATAACCAGAATGTCGTTCCGGCCTCGAAAGAGCGTGTCGAGCGGCTTCTTTTTTCGTTGGCCGGGGTGCGAGACAAAGCGATATCCACCTTGATAGTTTCATTGGCCGATGATCCCGATTACTCGTCCACGCCGCAAGGGAAATGGTTCGCCGGCACTCTTTTCCTCCCGTTGCCCGACCATCTGTCGGGACTCGCCGATCCTTCGAAATCGATGTGGGAGGAATTCCTGCGTGTCCGCGCCATCGCCGAGCCCCTTGAAAACGAGGTGGCCGAAGAGTTCGTCTCTCCCGAACTGATGGAACGCTTGCGCATGGCGCCCTTCGAGAAAGGCACGGAATACGCTCCGCTGGCCGGACGTGTCCGCCGGGTTATCGCGAGATCCGTAGCCGGAGCTCCTCTCGATAAGAGAGCGTTTGTCGATATCGTCGACTTGATACGGAAGAATCCCGAGAAATATCCCGAATGGCACGCCTCTCGAACAGCCGGGCTTTTCACGCCTCCCGTTTTCGAAAACGAGAAAACGAGCGGGGGCTATTGGTTTTGACCTTAAATTTTTTTTGATATGAATAAGAAAATAGCGATTACATTGCCCATGTCGTGGCTGGAGTTGACCGATAGGCAGCTTTATTATCTTTACAATTTGTTCCAAGACAATCTCTCGGCCGACCAAATCAAGACCTATTGTTTCTTCTTGTGGGGGAAAATAAGGATAGAATGCCGGTATGACGAACATGATTATATCGTGCGGCACGGCAGGGACACATTCAAAGTCAGCCGGGAACTGATAGCCTCGGCCATTCACGAGCTCGATTGGATCGCCGAGATTCCCGAATATCCGGTAAGAATTTCCCGGATAAAGAAACACGCCGCTCTTCCCGCCGATTTCCAAGGCGTCGAATTCGAGAAATACATCTATTGCGACAATCTCTATCAAGGCTATCTCGCCACACAGAAGCATAGTCTTCTGGACGAAATGGCCAGTGTCCTGTATAATGCGCCGCGCCTTAAAACGAACGCAGCCGAGAAGATGTCTACGTTCTACTGGTTCGCGTCGCTCAAGGATTTGCTCGCCCGCACGTTCCCGAACTTCCTTCGCCCGGTTGATTCGATGAAACCGGACAACTTGCTCGAGCAGGGAGCGCCTATCGGACGACGGTTGCAAGAAGCGATGAACGCTCAAATAAGAGCCCTTACCAAAGGCGATATCACCAAGGAACGCGAAGTGTTGTCGATGGATACATGGCGAGCTTTGATCGAGCTCGACGCACAAGCAAAAGAGTATGAAGAATTTACGAAAAAATATGGAAAGTAAGGCATTCAACTGGGACGCCGCCGATTTCTTCCGGCGGTTGACCGAATCGAATAAGCTCGCCCGGGAGAAGGGCTTTCGCTTCTGTCTCGTGAGCAGTCTGGAAGGTTTCGAGGAAGCCCTCGCCGGAATGCAGAGCACTACCGCCTTCGTGTGCGTGAGCGACATTTCTTCCGGTTCCACCGATATGAACAACGCCCCTCATACCACACGGACAAAGACCGTGTTCTTCGCCGTGCGCCATAAACTCGACGATATGAGAGCCCGCATGGAAGCCTTCGAGCTCCAGCGGGAGCTCTTTCGCCAGTTCATGTCGAAGTTGATTCTCGAAAGCACCCGCCTCGCCGAGAAGAGAATCTACGTCGACCAGAAGATTCGGTTCAGCGAGATAGATAAATACTTCTTTTCGGGCTGTGCCTGCTCCTTTTTCAATATCTCGGTGAGCACCTACACCGATTTAAGGGTAAACGACGATGAGTGGGTTTAAGACGACCGAAGAGAAAGCTCTCGAAGAGCGGGCCAAGTTTATTGGAGCTTTCAACGGCACGATGATCGATATCTGGAAAGAGAAGATCGTCGATATGGATGTCATCGACACCAAGAGCCTACTAAACTCTGTAACGGCTCTTCCGGTGCGCGCCGACGGTCGTTTCGTAGAGGTCGCTCTTATACAGCAGTTTCTGGAGTATGGCCTTTGGCAGGACTATGGAGTGGGACGGGAAGTATGGCGGGGAAATCCCGGCGACATCGGCCGCGCAAAGGTGAGGGAGCGTCGCCGTTGGTTCTCGTGGAAATATTATGCCTCGGTGTTTAAGATGCGCGATTTTATCGCCGATAACATGGGGCGGGAATTTATCGGCGTCATGACCGATGTCTTCGACGAAAAGCGTATGAAAGAGTCAACCGAGTTTTATAAGAACCACCCGTTGTGAACGATCTCTCGAAAAAATCTTTTATCTCTATATCGGGCATAGGCGATCGAACTTTGTAAGGTCTGGAAGTGAAAAATATGGTGCGGGGCTGATGATCTTCGAGTACGACGACCTCGCACCGCAAGCCGTTGCCAGCCTGTAAAGTCATATAGGTTGCCCCGTGTGCCGAATATGTGATAAAATCTGAAAAATTCACTTTTTTGTTAAGTTTGCTTGAAAAACACGATAACTTGCTATATCTTTGTGATCCCCAATCGTTATATAGTTTTATATGGGAAAACTTGAACTGGTAATAGAGTCTGAGAATATCAGCATTTATTCTCCAAAATTTGATGGGGAGACTATGACCGAGTTCGAGAAATTCATGTCTGTCAATAGAGATTTGTCTTATCCCCAGTTGAAGAGAGATTTCGATGCTATCATTAGTGTCATTAAGAAAATGGCTGATGATTGTGGGGCAAGAGAAAACCTTTTTAGATTGGAAGGACGAAATATTAAAGCCATACCGCTCTGTATCTGCCGTAGAAGTCGGTCCGTTGGAACGTTGCGATTATATTGTATCCGGATATCGGATAAGATACTTGTTATAGGGAATGGCGGAATAAAGAGAACTGACACTTTTCAAGAAGATCCGGCTCTACTCAGTATAGTAAATCAACTCAGGCAGATTGAACATCAGATTTTTGTTGAATCCAAAAAAGCTCATGTCAATTACTATGACTTCGATAAAATGAAACCGATAATTGAAACTATCACCATTTAAATATAAATTATGAAGAAGATTCCACTATTTGAACAATGTGTTGCAAATGTTGCTCCTGAGGTGATGGAGGAGGTAAATCTCAACATTGACATTGCAAACAGAATTTATGACCTTCTCAAAGCTAAGAATTTGACTCAACACGAGTTCGCTTCCCGTATGGGTAAGCGCGATTCGGAAATCTCAAGATGGCTGACAGGAACTCATGGTTTTACAACGGCGACTCTTGCTAAGATTTCAGCGGTTCTCGGGGAGCCCATCGTTAAGGTTCACCGGGATCCGGAGACTAAGTATGTCTTTATGTCGATGCCTTTTTATAACAGCTCATTAGGGACACCTGGCAATAGTTATACTAGTCATGAGACTAATTCATGTGTTATTTTATACGAAAACTAATTTATTATGGCAGGGCGTGATGTAAATGTTCAAATGGGGCTTACTTCTGTCGATGAAGTAAGTTTTATGATGTTGCCGGGCAAGGTTACTGAAAATGTGCAGCCCGGAAATATAAAACTTGGTTTCTTCAATCAGGTTCAACCCGAAGTGGAGAGTGATAAGATTGCCCTAATATTTGGTGTTAGGTATGAATTGGAGGACGATAAAATCCTTGAATGTGTATATCGCTTTGAATTTAGAGTGAACGGTTTGGCTCGATTCATTACTACGCATGATAAAGAGGGCATCACGGTTACTTACATCATGCCACTTCTTATTAATGTGGCGATCGGTACCATGCGAGGAATTTTAGTTGTCAAAACGGCTGGGACGAATCTTTCGAAGTTCCCGCTCCCTATAATAGATTCGGTTCGATTGACTCAAAGTCTGTCCAATCCTTAAGATTAGTTGTTAGTTAATACAAAATTTATTTCTAAAAAGCATCGGATAAAAACCGATGCTTTTTTTGTGTTTTCTATTGCTTTTCTCGAAAAGAACCCCCATCTTTGCAATGCTGTACATTTTGACAAGGCGACGACGTTCGCCAACTTTGCCGTTGGCATTTTTTATGCCTATCGGCTGATATTATATAAGTTCCGACCCCCGTGTGGAGTGTTAATGCACCCACGGCCTTGTCAAGGTGTACAGCAACGGGAAAGCGGAACTTTTTTTGTTCCCTTTCCCGTCATCAGTCAACATATTGTTTCATTTTAAACTGCTGTAAGAAAATGAAAAAAACAGTCGTGTTGCCTGTATCGCAGGCAAAAGAAGGGCGTAAAACATCGGCCCTTGAAAATTACCTCATTCGATTTTTCGAGCGGAAGCTCGAAGTGAAGCTCACTCGCCGGGAGATGTGGCGGAGCGTCCGCTTCGTCGCTTCGCTGCTCGTATTGTTGCTCGCCCTGTCGACCGGCGAGCCTCTGCTGGCCCTGCCGGCGCTTGCGCTGGCGGCGTACTCCTATCGGAGCGTGTCCGCCATCACCGCCCGTTTTACGGAGAAAGGAGGTGTGCGATGAAACGGCACACGATCCATTTCACCCGGGAAGATTTGAAGGTCCGCGTCACCCGCTGGCCGGCCGATGAACCGGGCAAAGAGCCTTCGGTAGAGATAGAGGTCGAATCCTCCGGCCAGCCCCGGTCGTTTGTTTGGTTCGACAGGGAGTCGCAGGTGTCCGCCTTCAAGGAGATGCTCGAGGAGTATATCGACACGTTCCGGTCGACGAATGACGAGACCGGGCGATAAATTCCGCTTCGTATATCGGGTCCCGTGCTTTATCGTCACGGGGCCTTTTTTGTCTTTTTCTACTGGGCGAGCCGTATCTATTTTTGAGGAAAAACAAAAAAGACTATGGCTCAAATCGACGAAATCAAAGCTAAGATTCAAGCTCTTCGAGCCGAGACCGAAGAGAACAGCATCACCCCCGACAACCTCGGACTTATATTGGACGAAATGACCTCCCTGATTGGAAACCAAGAGACTGTTCCCCTTGGTGAAGATTCGCCACACATCGACATCTCACTGAAAATAGAGGAAGGGAGCCTCGTGCTGTATCCGGTGGAATATTTCTCGCAGGACACGGACACTTCGAATTTCGAAATTCGCCTGATGCGCCATATCTCTACACGAGACAGGCTGTACGAGGGTGGTGGGCATAGAAATGTAAAAGGGTGGAGAATTCCACAACCCACCAGCGATTTTAACGCGAAAATTCAATTTTACAAATGGACTTATATGCCCGGGGAGGCCAACCAGATAACCAATAGTGCGATGGAGATAGCCGAGCAATTCATGGACAACAATTTTCCCCATGTTTGGGTTCATTACGGTCGCTATAAAAAAGAATTCAGGTTCTCGGAAGATTTGGAAGATGATACGCGGGAGCAGTTTGTTGTCCGGCAATTCGGACTGGCTGTTTTCAATGGGAAAACCCGGATCTCGAACATTGAAAGATTCTCTATCCGCGTGGTGAATAACAAAAATAAAGATGGTGTGGATTATTCCTTCACATTCTGGAAAGGAACGCCAGAGAAGACAACGCGGCCATAAAATAAAAATGCCCAAGGACATCTCGCTCGGGCCTATGATTAGAAATCTCAGAACATCTACCCGACGACATCTCGAACGGGTCATGACAAAGATAGTCAAAAAAACAGAAAAATCAACGGATATGGCGGAAAAACATGGAACAGTAGGAAATAAAAACAAGTAATAATCAGAATCATAAACGACATGGAATATGTAGCAGCTATCATCACCGCGGTGGGGACGATCGTTACCACGGTATTGAGCATGTATATACGATCTACCCAAAAGTCGAGAGACAAGATGACCGACTTGAAAATCGAAGCTTTCAAAAACGAGCAGGAGATAAAGAACAAACGTCGCAACGACAGTTCGTCGATCGTATTCGGCGAGTTGTGGAACGTGCTATATTTGTTGAAAGCCGATAGAGTCTATATCGTACAGCCTCACCCGTTGGGCAACGAGTGTATGCTCTCGATTTACTACGAGGTAAAGCGTAAGGGGGTGGAAGGCATGCGGGAGAAAATTCATAGTCTGAAGATGTCGGAGGTCGCCAAATTCAGCGCCGATATGAGTAAGAACCTGTTCATGTTTATCACGAATATCGACGAGCAGGTCGAAGACAAATACGCCAAGGCCTTACTATCCTCTTGTGGGTGCAACGCCGTGACCGTCAAACGGCTGAACGATAACAAATACGATTGGGTAGGGAGTATATTCTGCGAGTTTACCCATACGACGGACATACCCGGGGAAAGCGAAGCCCGTGCCGTCTTGCACGATGCCGCCGTGAATATCCAGTATATATTGCCGGAGTATAAATAAAACAATGAGATTAAAAACGTCTATTTATTAACCTTGCGACAGGAAAGCGATCATTGACTTGCTGGAATTACCGTTTGATATTTACAATATATTATTCAACTTTATAGTTGATTTTTGTATGCTATTTTTGGGAATAATGAACTGAATCGTTATCTTTGCAAAAAATAATCGTGCTATCTCATGATTTCGAAAGAAGAAGTTGAATTGTTTTTGTCTCGTTTCAATCAGAAAGTAAAAGTTTTTGGCCTGTTATTCCGCGATGACAGGGGCAAGAATATGCAGACTCTTCTTGAATTGGAAATCACACCCAAGTATCGTGAAGATATAATCACACATCTCAGTCCCGACGATTATGTCGATGGTCCCGTCGAAGACACGTTACACAAGATGGGTGAGATGTGGATTTTCGGCAAAGAAGTCAAAGGAAGGGATGTGTATATAAAAATATCTACGGGAATGAGCAACTCGGGTGCTATTTGCATCTCTTTTCATATAGCGGAACGTCACATCAGATATAAATTCAAATAGTTATGAAAAGTCCATTTACAGGGGGAGAGACCATTCTTCTTTATGAAACTAGAAAAGCAGTTTTCCGGAAAGAAGAATATGAATATACCCATTTGTGTTATCAATGTGTGGATACGAAAGAGACATTTACGACAACCCAGATGGATACGGTAAATGCGGCGCAAATATACAATAGTTATCGTTCGGCGCATGGAATTCCATATCCCGATGAGATAAAAGATATCCGTAGCCATTATGCGCTGTCGGCGTTGAAGATGTCGAGAATATTGGGGTTCGGGGATAATCAATACCGGCTGTATGAAAATGGAGAAATCCCTAATGTGGCCAACGGTCGTGTGTTGAAAGCCATTCAATCGCCAAAGACGTTTGAAACATTTGTCGATGCGGCGAAAAACATATTGTCCGACGAGGAATATGCGAAGATTAAAAAGCGTATAGAAGAGTATGAAAGCCGATCGCAGATGGATTGTTTGATTTCGAAGCTCATTTATGGAGAGTATGGCCGTGGGAAATACAACGGATATGCCAAGTTATCGGTGAATAAGTTGAAAAACGTTCTGTTGTTCTACATTGAAAAATTCAATGGAGTGTTTGTCACTCAAATGAACAAATTGCTGTTCTATACGGATTTTCTCGCTTATAGGGAAAACGGACAGGCTATGACAGGCTTGTCTTTCAAAGCGATTCAATACGGTCCTGTTCCCAACAGGTGGGATAGGGTGTATAGTCTTATCGATGATATCAGCCAGATAGAGGTCGGTAACAAAGACGGGTATATAGGCAATAAGCTCGTGTCCGAAATGCCTTGCGACATATCGAGCTTTACAGGCGAGCAATTGGCCATTCTCGAAAAGGTTTATGAGACATTCAAAAACGACACCTCGGCTTCCATTTCAAAAAAGAGCCACGACGAATTGGCTTGGATCGATAATAATGGAACACGTTCGCTCGTCGATTTCAAATATGCGTTTTGCATGAAGGCGATTTAATTGCGGGTAAAGTAAGGGTTCAAGCGGTGATTCCAAAAGAGTCGCCGCTTTTTTTGTCGCGCTAAAAAGAATGATATGAAAGTGATTCTCGATAACGGACACGGCCGGGATACGGCCGGGAAGAGCAGCCCGGACGGACGATTGCGGGAGTATGCCTATACCCGGGAGATAGCCCGCAGGGTGGCACAGGATTTGAAACGGCGGGGTGTCGATGTATCCTTGCTCGTTCCCGAAGAGACGGACGTTCCCTTGGAGGAACGAGTAAAACGGGCGAACCGAATTTATGTGGAAACGGATAGCCGGGCTGCGCTCGTGTCGATACATGTCAACGCCGCCGGCAGCGGTTCGTCGTGGGAGGCGGCCAAAGGGTGGAGCGTGTTTGTCGATCCCTCGGCCTCCGACCGCAGTCGATCGTTAGCCACGTCGTTGGCCAAGGCGGCCGAAGACGCACATCTGCCTATCCGGTACCAGACCGCCGGCCTGCTTTACTGGGAGCAGCGTCTCTACCTTTGCAAACACACTCTTTGCCCGGCGGTCTTGACAGAGAATCTCTTTCAGGATAATCGGGCAGATGTCGCATTCCTGTTGAGCGACGCAGGTAAACAGGCGATTGTCGACTTGCATGTAAAAGGGATTGTCAATTATCTGAACTCGTTATGAAAACATTGCCTTGGCTTCTCGTCGTGATTCTTCTCGTCGTTGCGCTTTGGGGTTGGCTGCGGCCCCTTGGTTCCATACCCGAAGGATCCCGGACGGTAGATACTGCGACATTTGTCGATACGATACCGTATTTCGTCCCGGTTCCCCGGGACAGTGTGGTGGTGAGCTATGTTGTCGAGCGGTTGCCGGCTGTGAACGACGATAGCCTCGGGCGTCATGAGGTCGATACTGTGTGCCGTGTCGATAGTGTCAAGGTCGCTATCCCCATTACACAGATGGTCTATGAAGATAGCACCTACCGGGCCTATGTGTCGGGGTATCGTCCGAGTCTCGACAGTATCTTTTTATATCCGAGGACACAGGTTGTCACCATTCGGGAGAAGCCCCGCAGGTGGAATATCGGCGTTGGTGCCGGTTATGGCCTTACCCCGCGAGGTTTCCAGCCCTTTGTCGGAATCTCGGTCAGCTATACCCTTTGGTCGTTCTAATAGTTGTTTTTAGTTTAGAGTGATGGATACGGCTGGCTCGTGAGAGTAGGCTGTATTTTTTATGAGGATATGCATGAGTGTCGCCCATCGAGCCTGTCTCGATCGTCTGGGAGCGTCGCAGTTGTCTCTTCGGCATCGCACTGTGGCACCGGATCGTTCGGCATATTCCGCACAGCCGGTCGTGGGAATCACGTTATCTTTCACAGGGCAGTAGGGGGATACATAGACGGAAAGGAAGAAAAAATTTCTCTTTTTAAGACCATAAGTGTTTATCTTTTAGGATATTAAGTTTTTGAAGGCTGGAAAAAGTGTAGAGATTTGAAAATCTTTGCAGAGAAAAATAGTTTAATGTTTGATTGTCAGTTATTTATGTTGTGTTGATGTGGTCGTTGAAGTATAGGCTTGTTCGTCATACAGCGGATAAAGATTTTCACCTAATATGTTGTATGATTTTATATCTTGAAAAAAGGAAAATCTATAAATCACATGTTTAAATCTGTCCACATCGTATATTTGAGCATGTAAAAATAAAGTTATCAGTTCATTTTTGGATAAAGAAGTACGAACAATGTTGGCATAGAACTCTTTGTCTGATTCATCTATGATGGAGCTGCTACTTATGTACTCTAATAAGAGAAGTAATCCTTTAAAATATAAAGTGGAAATACTAGCATAGTAATAGGAATAATATCCTGCCCATGCTTGTTTAGCATTTACTAAGGAAATTAGGTTCGTTGATAATCGGTTGTTGGGAAGTCGGTGAAAAAGAATATTTTTAAATACATCTCTTCCATCGTACTTTTCGTCTTCACTTACGAAAACTTCATGTAGGTTTGTAAATGATATATGTAAGTCTTGAATCTTTTCTCTTTGGTTATTCAATAGTTGAAAGAACGTATTGTCAAATCGTTGATAGCGTGCAGTCTTATTTTGTTGTTCAAATTCTTCTTTTTGGCTATGTAATTCTTCGGTGGTTTTACGGAGTTCTTCTCGTTGTAATTGAAGCTCTTTTTTCTGCATAGTAACAGACCAAATGACCCCAATTAAAGCGAATGAAGATATAAAGGTATTTATAGAACCAAAAGAATCTCCGAAAGCTGATAACTTGTTTAGTGTGGGATATTTTCCATAAATTTCATCGATAAATAATATACCAATATATAGGAAATTTAGAATGGTAATTATTATGAGAAATATTACAATTATTATTGTTAGATATTTTATGAATTGGGACATATTATATATTATATTATCAATGATGTGATAAAACTAAAATAAAATCTCTATATTTGCAACAAACACATGACAATTATTCTAATTTAGCTAGTATGTTAGGCTTTGTTCAAGAGAAATACGAAGGCAATATAAATTTATCATAATGCCATAGATTGTGACCCTTTTCATCGTATTATTGTTTGTATAATAAAAGCATAAGAAGGAATTATGATAGATAAAATAAAGGCTTTTGACTATATGCTTCGACTTTTTGAGGAGTGGAGAGATGATCATAGAATAACAGAGGGCAAGCCATTGTCTAAACTTACAGTCTTGAAGTTGTTATTTTTGACGGCTGCACCAAAGAAAGACAAGGGTGATGATCTTTTGGAGATATTTGATAACTTTTATGCCATGCCATATGGCCCGGTGGAGAGTGATGTATATAATGTAATTCAAGCAAATACATTGCCTTCATATGTTGCGGAGTATAAAACAATTAAAAGGCGGGAAGGTGGAGTAGATAATTCATCAGATTATGTGGGCTCTGAATTTGAGAATATACGAAATGCCGTTAAAGCTCTTCGTGCAAAGAACGACCATCTTATCGAATTAAATGCCTTTGAACTGGTAGCGATTACTCATAGATGGGATAGTTGGAATCGGGCAATGGATTTTGCAGAATTTATGGGTCAATTGAGTGCTAAGATGCCAATAGACTCAATTCGCAAGGATTCCAATAAACGGTTTAGTCTTACTGATTAAATTGGAGGGGGATAATGGAATTGCAGGTATGCTATGAAAAATATAAAGTTGAGTTTGGGAATGAGAAGTGGAGCCATATAGATTATAATGATGGTGAAGTATGTCAAGCTTTTTATAATAAAATCCAAGATTTCATAGAATTTAGTTTTATACATCTTACTCGATCAATTCTTTCTGGGGAGTATATAAGGGAGAAAAATTTTGGTGAAATTTTGGAGAAGTTCAAAAATGAATTATCAGATATTCCCAACCCCCCAGTAGTACCAGTTTCAACATCTCAAGAGCGCATTCAGCTAGAATTTTTTTATTTGGGAGCTTCTTTATTTAATGCAATAGTATCCTATGAATCATTCTTTTTTATTATTAGAAACAAGTATAAAAAGGGGAACTATGAAAATAGTAATGTTTGGTTGAGAAGATTCTTTCGGAATACTGATAGACATTCGTTACTTGAGACCTTTTGTAATATTACGATTTCTATTTGCGAATATGAATATTATTTATTGGTTGATGATGAGAGAGCCTATAAACTTTTAGAAATGAGGGATTCTATTGAAATTATTGCCAATAAATCCTCTGTTGGAGTAAAGGAAATATGTACATTGCTGTTACAAAAGACGGCGTTTATTCTTCGTAGAGTAAGAATAGAACCACTTCGATATATCACTTCAAATCTAAAAGAAGAAACAATTTATCCAGATAAACTTGATGTCGGGGATTATTCTTTGTTTGAGAAAATTTGTGAGCAATGTTCAGATCCAGATTCAGATTCAAAAGATGATAAAATAGCTCCATTTGTTTTCAAAATGAGGGACTATAGGACATCTTTAAAAAATGAGATGGATATTAAGTCAATGGACGATGTTATTGCAGATTTTAAAAGAGCATACGGTATATATAAGAGTGATCCTAAACAACAAAAGAGTGAGATGGAGAGAATTAGTGATGAGTTCTCCTGGGATTCTGTATATAATTATCTTTATAATTGCCGCTTTTCTTTTCTTACTCGAGTAAAAAAAGATATTAAACTAAAAAAAATAAAAGAGGAGTTAAGGGTCATTGAGGATATACAGGCTGCGACTTATATACAAAATTTTCACCCCTATGAGAAGGCTATTCAATCCATCATTGATTGCATACAGAGGCATATTGATAAGGAAGATATCAATGACCATTTAATGGAGGATAAATTCTCAGAGCTGGAGCGTTTGATTCCTTTATACAAAGAACGGATAGAATGGTGTAAATCACATGTTTTTATTGCGTTCCAATTGCCGTTTGAAGAGTCGTGTGTATATTCAGAAAAATATGAATTAAATTTGTTTGTGCCATCGCCGTTTGCTAATAACGATGATTATGATGCGTTGGCTAAACGTGCAGATTCTTATGAGCAGCAGTACAAATCGCAGAAAATGATATATGCGGTTACCAAAGAAAAGGTGGAAATTGATAAAATCAAATCCTCTATTAAAAATACCGATAAGAAAGCTTTTGATTTGATAGCCATATTTACTACTGCAATAACTTTTTTGTTTGGAATAGTAAATATATTCATTATGAATGATGAAGTTAATCTTCCATTACTCATTTGTAATACAATGGGATTAGGTGTATTGTTAATCCTGTTTATGTGTTTGTATCTTCTTGCCTCTCCAATTTTAATACAACAATTACCGTGGAAGCAGTATGTAAGGACTAGAAGATTCTATTTGGGAATTATTGCTATTATAATATACATGGGATTAACTTGTTTCCTTTATAATAGATTTGAATATATAGGTAGTAAAGTGGAGGAAGAAAAAGCGAGGGTAGAGGAGACTAAGGGAATAGTCTCTGAAAAGGAAAAGCCTATTCAAGAGTTAGAAAAAATTCAGTATAAAAGGGGGAAATAATATAAGACTCTTTATTTAATATCGAGCTTTATTACGATTTTCGGCTGTCTTCCCTGTCTATTTTTTGCGCTCTGCGCATCGAGATGGTTTGTTTGGCGACGCAGGAAATGGCAGTCGGATCGGCAGTGCCCCGTGTAGCGCTGTCTGTTTTCGAGGTGGAATGTAACAGTATATCTCGATGTTTTTTCTCCTTTTCCCTTGCTTTTCTCGAAAATATCCCCCATATTTGCAATGCACTACATTTGAAACAGGCGACGAGGTTCGCCAACTTTGCCGTTGGCATTTTTTATGCCCATGGCTGTACATATAGTTCCGTCCCGTGTGGAGCGTTAATGCGCCCACTGCCTGTTTCAGGTGTAGTGCAACGGGGAGCGGAACTATTTTTGTTCCCTCTCCGTCCTTAACATATTGTTTCATTTTAAAGCACTACAAAAATGAAAAGAACAGTCGCATTGCCTGTACCGCAGGCAAAGGAAGGGCGAAGAACATCGGCCCTTGAAAATTACCTCATTCGATTTTTCGAGCGGGAGCTCGAGGTTAAGCTCACTCGCCGGGAGATGTGGCGGAGCGTCCGCTTCGTCGCCTCGCTGCTCGTATTGTCGCTTGCCCTGTCGACCGGCGAGCCTCTGCTGGCCTTGCCGGCGCTCGCGTTGGCGGCGTACTCCTATCGGGGCGTGTCCGCCATCACCGCCCGGTTCACGGAGAAAGGAGGTGCGCGATGAAAAGCCACACGATCCATTTCTCCCGGGAAGATTTGAAGGTCCGCGTCTCCCGTTGGCCGGCCGATGAACCGGGCAAAGAGCCATCGGTAGAGATAGAGGTGGAGTCCTCCGGCCAGCCCCGGTCTTTCGTCTGGTTCGACAGGGAGTCGCAGGTAGCCGCCTTCAAGGAGATGCTCGAGGAGTATATCGACACGTTCCGGTCGACGAATGACGAGACCGGGCGATAATTTTTGCGTCCGACTTGCGAATGACGGAAAATTTTCGTATCTTCGGAGAAAAGGAGGAAATATGTTTATACTCGAGGCCTTGGGATTTATACTCTTGTTCGTGATAGTTTTAGCTATTGCAGGCTGTTTAATCGCCGCTTTTGTCGTGTTCGGGCTTTCCTCCGTGGCTTTTCTCGGTAGTGCGATAGGAGCCCTCGGGTATTGGATAGGCCGCTTTTTCAAATGGGTGTCTAGTCCATTTGTAAGGCGTTGATAATGCAGAATACTTATTGGAGCTTCGGGATTTCCCGAGGCTCTTTTTTTGTGTCTTTTTCGCTCTCGCTGGGAGTGACCATATTCGTAAAAAATTAATCGGATATGAGTAACTACGAAACATCGGCCTCCATTACCTTGGAGGTGAACGGGAAGAACGCCGAGAATCGGTTGAAAGCCCTCCGGCAGCGGGCCGAGGACCTCGAAAACGCTTTGGCCCGGGCTCGGAATACCGGCGACAAAATCGAGATGAATAAACTCCAAAAAGAACTGAGGAAGATTAATAAGGAGATCAGGGAGATGTCGTCGTCGACCCAGCAGGCCGAGAGTGTCATGCGGCGTCTCGACAGAGCCACCCCGAAAGAACTTTCCAAAACATTGTCTACTCTTCGCAGGCAGCTCGACAACATCGAGCGGGGATCGACGGCATGGAATGCCCAAATAGAGAAAATCAAAGCCGTGAAGAGAGAATTGAACTCCGTAAAGGCTTCGATGAAAGAGCATGAGTCGTTGTGGTCCCGGTTCGCCCGGAAAATGTACAGTTGGGGAAACGCCCTTACCATGTCTATGGCCTCGGTATCCGGATTAATGGCTCTCGGCAAGAGGTCGGTACAGGATTATGCCGATATGGAGGGTGAAATGGCGAATGTGCGTAAATTCACCGGTATGGCCATGGAAGAGGTCGAGCGGCTGAACGACTCGTTCAAGACGATGGACACCCGTTCTTCCCGGGAACAGCTCAACAAACTCGCCCAAGAGGCCGGGAAACTGGGAATCACCTCGCAGCAGGCGGTGCTCGAATATGTCGAGGCGGCCGATGTGATCAACGTCGCCCTCGACGATTTGGGAGAGGGGGCGACCCGCGATATCGGTAAGCTTTCGTCGATTTATGGCGACGCCGAAAGAATGGGCTTGGGAAAAGCCATGTTGGCTGTGGGCGCCGCCATTAACGAAGTCTCTCAGAACTCCACAGCCTCGGCGGACTATTTGGTCGATTTCGAGAACCGCATGGCCGGTGTGGGGAAGCAGGCCGATATGACGGTCTCCCAGATCATGGGATACGCATCGGTACTCGATCAGAACGCCCAACAGGTAGAGATGTCGGCCACCGCGTTGCAGGGTATCATTATGAAAATGTATCAGGATCCGGGGAGACTGGCCCGTATCGCGGGCATCGACATGAAAGAGTTTACCCGGCTGGTGAAGGAAGATGCGAACGAGGCTTTGCTGCATTTGCTCGACACCCTCGGTAAAGCCGGAGGCATGCAGGCACTGGCTCCGATGTTCGACGAGATGAAACTCGATGGCTCACGGGCGGCCAGTGTGTTGTCGGTATTGGCCGGGAACATCGAGGCGGTGAAACGGGAACAGCGGTTGGCTCAGGAAGCTTTCGACGAGGGCACCTCGGCGATTAAAGAGTTCAACGTGCAGAACAATACGGTGCAGGCGCAGCTCGACAAGGCCAAAAAGTCATTCAACGAACTGGCGATAGATCTCGGAGAAAAGCTCCTTCCTGTCATGCGCTATGCGATTAGCGGAGCGTCGGCTTTCCTCCGGGTTCTTAATGAGTTTGTCTCTTTCCTAAAAGAGTATAGAGCCTTGATCATCTCTGTGGTGGCCGCTATTGTCGGATATACGGTAGCCGCGAAAGCGGGATCCGTCGCTCAAAATCTTTGGAATGCGACGCAGAAGGCCGGAAATTCGATTGCATTGGCTGGCAAAGGGGCTGTTCAGTTGTTGATGTTTGGATATTTTAGGTTGACCGGGCAAGTCCGCAAAGCCGACGTCGTGATGAAGGCCTTTAACCGTACGACTAAGTTGTCGCCCGTCGGTTTGTTGGTGGGAGCCTTGTCGGCCGGGGTGGCGGCGCTCCTTTCGTATCGGGAGAAAATGAAATCGGCCCGGGAGGCAGCAGCCGAAGCCGCCAAGGCGGAGCGGGAGTTCGAACGCAGTATCACCGATGTGTCGGAGGCGGCCGCTGCGTCGTCGAAGGCGGAGTTGGCCCAGCTGAAAGCGCTCTACCAAGCCGCCGTCGACGAGACCCGGTCGAAGGAAGAGCGTATCGAGGCCGCCCGCCGGTTGCAATCGCTCTATCCCGATTATTTCTCCAAAATGACGACCGAACAAATCATGCTGGGAGCTTCCAAAAAGAAATACGATGAGTTGACCGACTCGATTTTGAAAACTGCGAAAGCGTCGGCTGCGGCCGATTTGATAAAGAAGAATGCCGAGCAAATCATCGAGATAGAACAGGCCTTGCCGGAGCTGGAGAAAAATGCCTCCGATACCGAGGCCGCCTATAATCGGGCGAAATCGGAGAGGCAATCGTATATCGAAAGATATCGCCAGACGGGAACGCTGGTAGAAGGAGCCTCACCGGAGATGCCCGTGTCGTTCGCCAATTGGCAAATCTCAAGATCGGCTCCGAAGACAGACAAGGAAAAACGGGCCGCCGAAGAAGCGCAGAAGGCATACACCGAGGCGAATGAAAGGCTGACCAAACTCCGGGAGGCCAATAAGAAGCTGGCCGATGAGTACGGGCTGGCTTCTACCGATGTTTTTACCGGGGAGAGTGTCGGTATCTCACCCGGCTCGTCCAATAAGCCTTCCGGCGGAACCGGTGGAGACGGGAAGAACAAATTTCAAGCCGAGGACGATTGGTTGGAACTCGAGCGCTCGAAGGCTCTCGCAGCTTATGCCTCCGGTTTGACCGATTACAAGGAATATACCGATAAGAAAGCAGAGCTTGACAAAGAATATCTGTACAAGAAATTACAGAACGCCGAGGCTACGGAACAGGACATAGCCGATATCACTGCGGAATTGAATCAAATTACCGAAAAGGAAATCTCCCGAAGGAATGAGGATAGTCTCGAGGCGACGAAAGAGTCTATCGAGAACGAACGCCGGGAACGGGACGCATCCATTACGGATAGCTATATGCGGGGTATGATCTCGGAGAAGACCTACCAGCAAATGAAATTCGAGTCGGAGATAGCATATCTCAACCGACTCAAAGAATTGTATGCCGAGGGAAGCAAGGAGCGTGCCGAGATTGAAAGACAGATTACCGATAAGTTACAGGACGACAAGCTGTCGAAATTCAAAGAAACACAGAACCGGCAAAAGGCGCTTTATGAAGAGTTTTTCAAAGGTATAAACCTCATGTCGACCGAGGATCGGGAACAGGAGTATCGATTACAGACCGATTCCTTGAAAACCCTCACGCAGCTGATGCTCGATACGGTCGGCGACGACGAGAGCAAGAAGCAAAAAATCATAGAAACATCGGCACGGGCCGAAAAGGCATTGAGGAAGCGCTATCTCGAAGAGACGACGGAAGAGAGCCTCAATGCCATGGAGAAGGCCAATGCGGAGTTGGCTGGGTGGCTACAAAGCGAAGGCGGGAAGGCCGTTACCGGTTCGTTCGAGGTAATCATGTCGGGAATGTCGGCGATTTTCTCGCAAGTGTCGTCGATCGTACAGTCCAATCTGGAGATGGAGACAGCCGCTATCGAAGCCCGCTACGACAAAGAGATTTCGATGGCCGAGGGCAACACCTATAAAGTGAAGAAACTCGAACAGGACAAGGAGAATGAAATCGCCAAGGTAAAGAACGAAGCAAACCGCAAGATGTTTACCATGCAGGTGATACAGGCTATCGCACAAACCGCCCAAAACGCATTAGCCGCCTATGGTTCGGCGGCGGCGATACCTATTGTCGGGTATATTATGGCTCCTATTGCGGCCGCCATGGCCGTCGCTGCCGGTGCCGTGCAGATTGCGGCCATAAAAAAGCAGCAGCAAGCCTCCGAGGCTCAGGGCTATGCTGTCGGCGGATTTACCCGTCCCGGTCCGGTAGACGAGCCGGCCGGCATCGTCCATGCCGGCGAGTGGGTCGCCAGCCAGAAGCTGGTATCGTCGCCGGTGACACGCCCGATAATCGATGCCCTCGAGTATGCGCAGCGCACCAATACAATCGGCTCGATCCGTCGGGTGAACACCGTGACTTCCGTCCCTACTGGCTCCTTATCACTAGTTTCGCCAGCAGGAGGACAGGACTCCCCGAATATCAATTCTCCTATTTCTACTTATTTTGCGATACTCCAAAAATTGAGCGAGCGTCTCGACGAGCCCTTCGTCACGGTGAACACTGTCACCGGCGACTGGGGCATAAAAAAGGCTCAGGACGAATACGACCGTTTGATTAGAAATAAAACCCCTAAATCCCGTCGGAAATGAAAATCATTATAAATGGAAAAGAAGCTGTCTTGAAAAAAGGCTCCTCGTTTGAATTTGTCGCCGAGAACCGGATATTCTCAGGCTCCGATGAGTACACTCTTTCCATATCGTTCCCGTTGATCGATTGTCCTGTGAATAAAGAAATCTTCGGGCATTTGTATCGGAAGGATATCGATTTGGAGACTGTGATGTTCGAGTGCGAATTGCGAGACATCGGTTTTTACAAGGTAGGAGCATTGGCTATCGTCGAAGTTTCGCAAGCGGAGATTAAAGGGCAGTTCCTCGAAGGACGAAGTGTACAGAATTTTGTCAACGATTTTGATGAAATCTATATCAACGAGCTCGATTTAGGCGGTCCGGAGGAGTCCGGCTCGTTGAAAGATATCTCGCCGGAGTGGATGTGGCGGAGCATCGACCGTTTGCAAGATTATGTCGCTTTGCCGTGGGTAAATAACTATTCGGGAAATATGCAAAATGGAGTCGTGTATGATTCGGAGAACGATACCTATAAATGGCACCAAGACACGGAAGGTATGTCTTGCCAGCCATATCTGTTGGTCATCGCGGAGCGAATTTGTGAGGAGATAGGGTATAGTTATGATTTTGAAGAATGGAGGTGGTCGAAGTATCGTCATCTCGTCGTTTGCAACACTTTACCATTTGCGTGGGGGATGCCTTTTTTCGCCAAAGCGTTGCCCCATTGGACGGTAACGGAATTCTTCGAGCAGTTGGAGGCGTTTTTATCGGCCGACATCGACATTGACCATAAACGACGTACGATCAAGTTCTCCTTTTCGAAACAGTATCTTAGAGTTGAGAATCAGTATAAGATTGAAAAATTAATTGATAATTTTTCGGCCGAAATATCCACCGATGAAGATCCCGGGTATAAAGGCTCTACCAATGTCGCGTATGCCGAGTGTGACCATGAAATGTGGAAATTCTATTCTTGCGATTGGTTTTTAAGAAATAATGAGGAAATGATTGTCCGGTATCAGACTCTTGAAATGTTGATTTCAATGAACGCCGGCCTTAAACAGACCATTGTAGGAGTTCGTTACAGTGATGGAACGAATTTGAATAAAGTCTTATACGCCGAGGATGTCGATACCTATTTCATTCTTCGATCGGTCAGAACGATTCATGAAGGCTGGCATGACCCCGTATCAGGAATGTATCGGGATCTTTCGATAAATATATTGCAACCGATCAACCAATTCGGAGAACGCATAGTCTCGGAGGATAACGAAAATAGGGAAGAGATAGGCATAGTCCCGGCATGGATCGATGACACTGATGCCAGCAATGGTCCATGTCTATTCTTGGATTTGACTTTCGGAGAAGATGAAACGGGAGAGAATTCCATTTATTTTAGGCCGGCGAGTATGATAGCGTCGGGCGAAAAAGAGGAAAAGAGCGAATACTTTTCCCATCTGTATGTGGGCTTTTGGGACGGGACGAGTTATTCGAAGGGGTATCTTCCGCACCCGATTATAGACAAGGTTACGGTTAAAGAGGATTGGACGTTCGTTCAAACCGACTACGATATGCGATTGAACAGGCCGGCTCCCGATAATTTTAGGTCTTACCTGTGTGATATTGATCCTCGGAAGAAATACAATTTTCAGTTTTTGTCGAATGAGATACCGAATCCCCAAAGCCTTTTCTATATTCAAGGGAAACGATATGTATGTGAAAAAATAACTGCGACCTTCTCGGAAAATGGAATGTCGCAGTTATTGAAAGGCACGTTTTACAGAGTTCTTTAAAGGTCTCCGTCGATGTCGAGAATATTTCTGTCAGCCTCCTTCCGATGCCGGGTATAGATGTCGGTAATCGCCAGCGAGCTGTGTCGGGCTTGATCCCTCACCGAGATGCTGCTCAATTTTTTGTCCAGCATCTCGGTGATGCCCGTGTCTTTCAAGGAATAGAATGTGTAATCGTTGTCGAGGTCCAGAGTCTTTTTCAGTCGAGTCCAGCGAATGGTTATAAGCCTCCGGTCTATCTGGACGCTTCCGGGCATGATATTGTTCGAGAATAGGTAGTATTGAGGCGGATTGTTGAATACGCCCAAATCGAGCATGAGCATCATCACTTTCTTGGGAACAGTGATCGTTTGCGTTGTCCGGTTTTTGCTGTCCTGTGCCGGAATCGTCAAGGTACAATTCTTCACGTTGAAGTATTGAAGCCTCAGTCGGGTCTGCTCGATAGGACGAATGCAACAGTAATAAAGAAGATAACACGATAAAAGGAAATGTTTGTCGTGCTCCATTAAATATTCGCCGATTTGTTTGACTACCCCCGGCGGAATAATTTTTCTCCTCTTTTGGAATAATTTCCGGCTGAACGGTTTTATTCCACCGGCCGGGTTTTCGTCCATAAGTCCCTTTTCGACGCAAAAGGAGCAAAAAGCTTTGAGAAAGGTGAGGCAGTTGTTCCGATATTGTGGAGAGTGATCGAGCTCTAAGTGCATGTAATCGAGGAAGTCGTTGCAAAATCGTTTGTCCAATTGGGCGAGGTAGACGATGGGCGACTCCCTCTTTCGGTTGTATGTCGCTAATTTTCGTATCATGGACTCATGGCTGATATAGGTCTCTTTTCGAAAAATTCCGTCGTTGTACATTTTCTCGTTGTTCTCCACATATCGTTTGATTGCATCGTCGAACAAAATGGGGCCTTCGGAATCGTTTTCTATCCAAGGATTCCAGCCGCAGATGAGTTGTTGGTAAAGCCGGACGATCAGTCCGGCCGCATATTCTCTTCGTCGCTTTTTCGGGGCGAGGCGGTTGATTTTGATTCTCTTTCTACGCATCTTTTTTCGTATCGGGTCGAATGCGTAGAACTCGATGTACCACGCCGCTTTGTTCTCTCGGAGTATGGGGAAAGTGAATCGAATGATTTCGTCGACATTCTCTTTTTGAGGGGAGGCGCTATTGTTAAAAACAATCCGCGCGGGAGGTGAATTTTTAAGCATTTTTTTATTTAGCAAATCCATGAGAATTCGCCAAACAAGGGCGGGATTTTGTCCCGAGACTGTCCCGTTTTGTCGTAATAAAAAACTCAAAAACCTAATGGATAGGCTTTTGAGTCTTACGTTCCCTGTTGTAGCGATTCCGGGAATCGAACCCGAGTCTCAACCGTGAGAGGGTTGCGTGCTAGGCCACTACACTAAACCGCCATCTCGCTTTCGGAAAAGCGATGCAAATATAACCGATTTATTTGTATTGCGCAAACTTTCTGGGAAGAAATTTTCAATATTTCAACCTGCCGGTTATTTTGCCGATTACAGATTCATTAGATAATTTTCTCTAATTGATTGATGTTCTTTGCAATTTCTTCTTCGGGGAGACTATAATTCAATAGGTCTCCTGCCAAGTATTGGTCGTAAGCTGCCATGTCGATGAGCCCGTGTCCCGAAAGGTTGAAGAGGATACATTTTTTTCTCCCTTCTTCTTTGGCTTTTAAGGCTTCCTTTATGGTAGCCGCAATGGCGTGGGAGGATTCCGGGGCCGGAATGATTCCTTCGCATTGGGCGAATAGGGTGGCTGCCTTGAAGGTGTCGAGTTGTTCTATATCGACGGCCTCCATGAGTCCGTCTTTTTTCAATTGGCTGACGATTGTACCGGCTCCGTGATACCGTAATCCGCCGGCATGGATGTTGGCGGGGGAGAAGTTATGTCCCAAGGTGTACATGGGGAGCAGGGGGGTGTATCCGGCTTCGTCGCCGAAGTCGTATTGGAAAACGCCTTTGGTGAGTTTCGGACAGGAGGCCGGTTCGGCGGCTACCAGTCTTATCTCTTTTCCTTCGCGCAGTTTGTGGCGGAGGAATGGGAATGTAATGCCCGAGAAGTTGGAGCCTCCGCCGAAGCAGGCGATTACGACGTCGGGGTATTCGCCGGCCATTTCCATCTGTTTCTCGGCTTCGAGACCGATAATGGTTTGGTGCAGTGAGACGTGGTTGAGGACACTGCCCAGCGTGTATTTGCAGTTGGGGGTACTCATGGCCAACTCGATGGCTTCGGAGATTGCCGTACCTAAACTGCCTTGATAGTTGGGGTGGTCGGTGAGTATTTTACGCCCTGCCTTGGTCGACATGCTGGGCGATGCGATCACTTGCGCTCCGAAGGTTTGCATGATAGAACGGCGGTAGGGCTTTTGGTGATAGCTTACTTTGACCATGTAAACGGCGAGTTCCAGCCCGAATGCTTTTGCGGCAAGGGAGAGGGCTGCGCCCCATTGCCCGGCTCCGGTTTCGGTGGTGATATTGGTTACTCCTTGTTTTTTGCAGTAATAGGCTTGGGGTATGGCCGAGTTCAACTTGTGTGAGCCTACGGGGCTTACACTTTCGTTTTTGAAATAGATGTGTGCGGGCGTATCCAATGCTTTTTCGAGGCCTAATGCTCTGACCAAGGGTGTGGGGCGCCATATTTTGTACATGTCACGCACCTCTTCGGGGATTTCTATCCAAGCGTCGGTTGCATTTAATTCCTGTTTGCAGAGCTCTTCTGCAAAAATCGGATATAAGTCTTCTACGGCGAGCGGCTTTTTTGTCGCCGGGTTTAGCGGGGTCATCGGCTTGTTGGGCATATCGGCGACGATATTGTACCAAGCTTGTGGAATGTCTTTTTCCGAGAGGATAAATTTTTTCGTTGACATGATCCTTCTTGTTATTGAATTTTATAAGAAAAAATGTATATGCTAATATCTAATTGCAAGGCAAATATATAAAAAAAATATTATATGCTACATTATGGCGCGAAAAAATGTCTATTTGAATGTATATTGGGCGGTTCTTAATGCAAAAAGAGACGCTGCTCACGCAGCATCTCTTTTTTAGAATTCATCACATTATGCTTATTTTAAAGTGCTAGATAGAGTTACGCTCACGCGCGACTATGCGTTTATAAATATCGTGCTTCGACAACCGACCAATCGACAATTTTCCAAAGGTTGTGCAGATGTTCGGCGCGTCTGTTGCGATAATCGATGTAATAGGCATGTTCCCATACGTCGAATGTCAATAGTGGAGTGTGTCCTTTGGTCAAAGGCGACCCGGCGTTACTCTCTTTACTGATTGTCAAATTCCCTTCTTTGTCTTTGGAGAGCCACACCCAACCCGATCCGAAGAGGGTGATGCCGGCTTGTTCAAATTCTTTCTGGAAATTTTCAAAACTTCCCCACTTCTTGTCGATGGCTTCGGCCAGTCGTCCCTGTGGTACTCTTTTACCATTCGGGGAGAATGTGAAGAAGTAAAATATATGGTTCCATGCTTGTGAGGCGTTGTTGAACAATGCTCCGTCGGCTTCTTGGATAATCTCTTCGAGAGGTTTGTCGGCAAACGGAGTCCCTTCGATAAGTTTGTTCAGGTTATCGATATAGGTTTGTTCGTGTTTACCATAATGGTATTCGATGGTTTCCTTGCTGATTACAGGGGCCAAATCGTTTGTACCATAAGGTAATGAAGGCAATTCGTAAATCATAAATTTTGTCTTATTGTTTCCTATATAACAACTGTCGAATCGAAAAGTTCAATGAGTCGCCGTTTTTGGGGTTATTTTGATTGTTTTTTGTTGATGGGCTTCTTATTTCTCGGGTTTTGACGACGGTTTGGCTATCGACTCGCGCATGGCGGTGTCGGCTTCGACATTTTTCATGCGGTAGTAGTCCATGATGCCGAGATTGCCCGAGCGGAAGGCTTCGGCCATGGCTTTGGGGACTTCGGCTTCGGCTTCGATTACTTTGGCGCGGGCCTCTTGTGCTTTGGCTTTCATCTCTTGTTCGAGGGCGATAGCCATGGCCCGGCGTTCCTCGGCCTTGGCTTGTGCGATGTTTTTATCGGCTTGGGCTTGATCCATTTGCAAGGTGGCGCCGATGTTTTTGCCTATGTCGATGTCGGCAATATCGATCGAGAGGATTTCAAATGCGGTGCCCGAGTCGAGTCCTTTTTTCAAGACCAGTTTCGAAATGGAGTCGGGGTTTTCGAGGACTTGTTTGTGCGATTCGGACGAGCCTATCGACGATACGATACCTTCGCCTACACGGGCCAATACGGTGTCTTCGCCGGCTCCGCCGACCAGTTGACGGATATTGGCCCTGACCGTAACCCGGGCTTTGGCAATCAGCTGGATTCCGTCTTTGGCGACGGCTGTAACGGGCGGCGTGTCGATAACTTTCGGGTTGACAGACATCTGTACGGCTTCGAATACGTCGCGGCCGGCCAAGTCGATGGCGGTGGCCATTTGGAATCCCAATTCGATATTGGCTTTTGATGCCGAAACCAATGCATGAACTACCCGTTCTACATGTCCGCCGGCCAAATAGTGCGCTTCCAATTCGTCGCGCGTAATGGTTTTCAGCCCGGCCTTGTGGGCTTCGATCATGCCCCGCACGATGATTTGAGGCGGAACTTTACGTATTCGCATGAGGAATAACTGGATAAGCGAGATTCTCACGCCCGAGACTTGTGCCGAAATCCATAACAGAAACGGGACGAAGTAGAAAAACACAGAGAGTATGACAATTACTCCGAGTGCTAATAGTAGTCCGAGTACAATCATTGTTCTTTATTTGTTTTATTGTTATTAATTTCTTCTTCTTTACAAACAATCACCATCGTGGATTCGATTCGGATTATTTTTACCGGTGTGTTTTCGTCGATCAGTTCATTTTCGGCCATCGCTTCGAGGGTATGAGTGCCGACGATAATTTTACCCATGGGGTTCAACCGGCTCAAAGTGACACCTCGATCTCCCACCTGCACTTCCGAGTCGACTTTTGTGGGTACTACCGAGTCTATCTCGGTATGGAGCGCTATTTTATTAAGGCTGCGGGACCGCATGAACCCTATGATGAATGCTATGGTTGTGATGGCGGCTAAGAGTAAGGTTATTACAGCTCCGTTGTTGCCGAATACCGAATAGGCATAATAGATGCCCCCGCCGTAAAACAAGAGTGAGCATATTCCTGCGATAGTGATTCCGGGGAGGAAAAATATTTCCAAAATCACCAGTACCAATGCTATCGCAATCAACAATATAATAGCTGCTATATCGAACATCTCTTATTTTTTTAGGTTATTCAATGTCGCTTTTTTAAGGTCTCGATTTCGGCTTTGCGGGCTTGATTTTCATACACCTCGGGTTGAGCGGACAACGAGAGTAATTGCGATTCCAATGCCTGAATTTCGGCCGATAGCCTTTGCCGTGTTGTTCCTTGGGCTTGGGTATATTGAGGCCTCAGTTCCGACAGTTTGGATTCCAATTGTACGATATTTTTGCGGGTTTCGGTCGCCTTAATATATAGGTTGCGTGCTTCTTGACTGGTAAACTGGTCGAGTGAGGTGTAGTGTTTGCCGTTGTAAATGGCAAAGATAAAGTCGGGTTGTTTCTCTTTTTTAGCCTCTTTGATTTCGTTCAATTGTTGGAGCAAGTCGGTATAATCGGCATTTTCGGGCCATGAATCCCGAATGGAACGAATCAGAGCCAACGATTTGATGTCGGTTTTGATTTCATCGAGATTATAGGTGCGTTTGCTCTCATTGGGGATAAACAGATAGACTGTTACTTTCCCCGGGATTTGCTCTCGGTCCGATACGAACCACCCGATATTGAGCATTTCGTCTATGGCCATCATATAATCGTTGTAAATCGAATTGAACGGCATGCCCACGTTTTCGGGTTTCAAATAGGTGTTGTTCTCGAGATTCAATCGGGTAATGAATATGTCGTATCCGCCGATAGAGTTTTCTCCGTTCGATGCGAAGTATAGTGTGACACCGTCATTCAGGAAGAAGGGGTAGGCTTCGTCCCTGTCGGTATTGACTCCTTCGGGCAGGGGGGTAATTTTACTCCATTGCCCGTCAATCAGTTTGTTCATGGTACAAAGGTCTTCCCCTTTCCCTTCGCGGGCCATACCGAAGAATACTTTGTCCTCTCGTTCGGGAACATAGCCTACGGTATTTTCGGGAATATCGATATTCAGTGATTCGCTTGTCCCTATTCGCCCCGACTCGGGTGTCATTTTGAAGGCGGCGAAAAACGAATCGGCATCGACAATCAGGCTGTCGATAATCTGTACCTGTTCAACATGTTGCAACATCAGTTTGGCTTTACGGGCCCGGGCGATGGCTTCGTGGATAGAGTCTGGAACCTGTTTCTTGGCTTTTTCCAAACTTGCGGCATACTCTTCATAACGCTCTACGGCATCGTCGAAACGGTATTGTGCCATATACAAGTCGCCTAAAAAATGGGGCGATTCGAGGACTTTGCGGGTTGCTCCTATTTTCAAATATTTTTCGGCTTCGGTATATTTCTTTTCATGGAACAGGCACACGCCATACCAATGGTTCAGAGACCCGTCGTTGGGCCGTCGTTTCAATTGGGCTTTGAATACAGGTGCGGCCTCTTCGTATTTCCCGGCTTTGTACAATTCACGCGCCTCGTCGAGGGTCAAGGCGCCCGACGAAAGTACGGTCGAGACGAGAAGACCAACTGTAAATAAGTATTTAAAGAAACGTCTAAATAATTTCATAGATAAAAAATTGTACTCAAATATACAACTATTTTTAATTCCGAAGGTTAGGGTGAGGAATTTTTTTTAGGAAATACTCTAAATCGTCTATGGAGTGGAATGCGTCGCAGGGTAAAATAAAGAAAATATATTTCGATAAATGGAAAATAATGTCGGTCGATGAATAGCTTATGTGCGAGATACGTTCCCACGGGATAAACTCCTCGCGCCCGTCGTCGAATTTACAGAGAATGCCTTCGTGGTTCAACTCGACGCTTTTTGAAAGGATAGAAGCCCGGCAGTCGGGGTGTAGGGCATAGGCAAACCAAAGGTAATAAAGAATCAAAGGGAATATCAAAAATACAATGATAAGCCCCACGTAAATGAAAAGCGGGTTGTGGATAGACAGCCCCACGAGGAGGGCGAAAAGCAGTACGAACCAAGCCCAGTTGCCTCGCAACCATGTTCTCAGCAATAGCCCGAAATAGTGTTGAGGCGATACACGGCACGAGAGGGTAACGATACTGCGGGTTTCCATATAAAGAGGATTATATTTTACAAAGATGGGGCATTTGAGGCAATTTCTTTTTTTTGCCTATGGAATTAACTTTATTTTGCATAAATTTTATGCAGCTATCGGGGTTGCTTCTCCATTTCCCTTCAACGGTGATTGGGTAGAAAGAATTAAGGGCGTTTTGAACCATTCTGTTTTGTTTTTCATTTTATCTCTGTTTTTAGATAAAATAGGATGCGGTTCGGCATAGCCAAATCTGAAAACTGTGTTTTCATTTGTCTCTGCACTCGCCTTTCACTATTTTTGTAGTTGGTATTAAAAGAGTTCGATATGAGAAGCCGGACAAAAAAAGTTTTAAAAATTACGGGTATTACGTTGGGGACGTTGATTGTCCTTTTATCGGCAATCATTGCTATTGCAGTCAATTTTGTATTCACGCCGAAAAAATTGACCCCTGTCGTATTGAATATAGCTAACCAAAGTATGAATGCCAAACTCGATATGGAGAGTGTCGAATTGACTTTTTTCTCGACCTTCCCCCGGTTTGGAGTGAAACTGACCGATGGTACTTTGGTGTCGAAAGCTATCCGCGACTCGTTATGGCAACGCACCGATACGCTGCTCTCTTTCAAAAAAGCGGTTGTCGTGGTCAATGTCGTCGATTATCTGCGGCAAAAAAAGGTAAGCCTCAACCGTCTGTTTCTCGATAGTATAAACGTGTATGCCTTTACAAGCAAAGAGGGGATTGCCAATTGGGATATTTTCACCCCCGATACGCTCAACAGTACCGATACGACAACTCGTACTGCTCCTATTGCCAGTGAAATAGACATTCGGCGTATTTCGATGCGCCATGCCACCGTCACTTACGACGATCGCGAAACCAAGGTTTTTGCCAATTTATGGGATACCAATCTCAAATTGAAAGCCAATTTGAAGAAGGGTCACTCCATGCTGGCTCTCGATTTCGACAACAAGAACATTCTTTTCTGGCAAGACGGTGAGTTGCTTGTTCACCATGTGGCGGCTAAATTGAAAACCGACATCGAGTTGGACCGAGCCACGCGATCTGTCGTCCTGCACGATGCGCTTATGGACCTTAACGGTGTAGAACTGGATATAAAGGGAAGTGTCCGACGCGATACGCTTGCCAAGGCGTTGGACATAGATATGCAATATGGGTTGCATGCTCCTTCATTGGAGACAGTCTTGCACATGATTCCCGAAAGCGTATTGAAGAAAGAAAAGGTGAAGGCCCAAGGCGATGTGGTGATGAATGGAACTGTCAAGGGCTTGTATGGGAAAGACAAAATGCCCACGGTCACTCTTAAAGTGGAAATAAACGATGCCTCGGCCAAATATGACCGAATGCCCTATGGGGTGGACGAATTCAAGGCCGATTTCTTCGGACAAGTAGATTTAATGCGCGAATCACCCTCGTATCTCGACCTTAAAATATTCCATTTCAAGGGAGCTCACACCGATATTTTAGCCGATGCCAAGGTGACCAATCTGTTGGACGACCCCGATATAACGTTCCACACCCAATCGACCATAGACCTTACGAGTTTGGCACAGACATTCCCGTTACAGGAGGGAGTTACCATCGAAGGGAAGGTCGAGGCCGATCTGCGGCTGCGCAGCCGATTGTCTTCGATCAAGAAACAAGATTTGGGCCGGGTTAAAGCCTTGGGCAAGATCGTTATGACCGGATTGGCCTTACGCGACAAGAACAAGAATTTCGAGTTTACGAGCGATGCCTCGTTACGGTTTTTCGGTAATGATGTATTGGGGGCGCAGGTCCAAATCAACAATGTCGTGTTACACGCTCCCCAAGTAGAATCGTCGGTCGAGAATCTGTCGGCTGCGGTCAAAACGACCAATCCGCAAGATACGACCCGAATCGCAACGGTTCATTGTAAAGTGACGGCCACTAAGCTGAAAGCTTCGTTGCCTGCCGACTCGATTTCCCTCTTCTGTGGAAAAACCGATGCGACCATCGATTTGCAACCGATAGAGAATAAACCCACCCGGCCCCAAGTCAAACTCGACTTGAAAGCCGACACCCTTTTCTGCCGGCTCGGAGACAACCGCTTGGGTATGGACAAAGCCGGAATCAACGTGACGGCCAAACAGGTGAGAGACTCGATATGGATACCCCAAGGAATTGTAGGGTTCAATCGCCTGTTCGTGCGTACGCCTATGTCGGCATTGCCCATACGCATGCAAAAGAGTGCCGTCTCGGTTGGCGACCGCACCATTACCTTGCATAATGCCACTATGCGTATAGGCCGCTCCGACTTGACGGCATCGGGTTCGATTCACGACCTGTATGGAGCCATGCGCCGCAACAAGATGTTGAAGGCGACGTTGACCCTTTCGTCCAACAATCTGAATTGCAACCAATTGATTCGTGCTATCTCTTTCCCGGCAGATACCGCTCAAATCGAGGCCGAGACCGATACGACCTCGACGTCGCTCAGCCTGTTTGTCATTCCTAAAAATATCGATTTCGAGTTGCAAACCGACTTCCGGCGGGTTCGTTACGGGAAGATGCTGTTCAAGAATGTACATGGGGCTGTCGATGTGCGCAATCAAGCCATTCATTTGAAGGAACTGAGTATGGAAGGATTGGATGCAACCATGCGTACTACATTGATTTATCAAGCCCGGAATCCGCAAGAGGGATATGCCGGATTTGATTTCAAATTGAATAAAATCAACATCGGGAAACTGGTCGATTTCATACCTTCGTTAGACTCCATCGTTCCCATGCTGAGGTCGTTCCAAGGAACTGTTGATTTCAATGTCTCGGCCGAATCGGGATTGGATTCCTGCCTACACATAAAAATACCCACTTTGCGATCGGCAATCCATGTCGAAGGCGACAGCCTTGTGCTGCTCGATGGTGAAACATTTGCCGAAATATCGAAAAAGTTCCTTTTCAAAAACAAGGAGCGAAACCTCATCGACAGTATCGCCGTCAACATAAGTGTAGCCGACGGCAATGTAACGGTCTATCCCTTTGTCATCGAAATGGATCGCTACCGGGCTGCCGTGGGAGGGACACAGGATATGAATATGAATTTCGACTATCACATCTCCATATTGAAATCGCCTGTACCCTTCAAGTTGGGGTTAAACATATCGGGGAATCTCGACAAAATGAAATTTGGTATGGGGAAGGCTAAATATAAAGATGCCGTCACTCCGGTGGAAATACACAAAGTCGATAGTGCCATCGTAACCATGGGAGAACAAATCGTGCGGGATTTCAGAAAAGTCATGCGGCGATAGAGCCTCGATCATGAAATACTTTGTATTCAGTAGAAACGGCTGCCAACCTCATAGGCAGCCGTTTCAATTTATTTCATAAATACGAAATAGACGGCCAAAACCAAGCAACCGAAAGCGGCGATATGGTTCCAATGCAACGATTCGCCTTTGAAGAAAACTACCGAAAAGACGGTAAAGATAATGAGCGTAATCACCTCTTGTATCACCTTTAACTGCATAAGACTGAACGGGCCGCCATTTTCCCTGAATCCCAACCGGTTGGCCGGTACTTGACAGCAATACTCAAATAGAGCGATACCCCAACTGAGTAAAATCACCCCATAGAGCGGCCAGTTGCTGATGACCTTCATCTCTTGTAATTTCAAGTGACCATACCATGCCAATGTCATGAATACATTGGAAATAATAAGTAATCCTATTGCATATAAACCTTGCATCTCTTTCCTTGTTTCAAAATCGGCCACAAAGATACGTACAACTCGTGAATTTCGGATACAATCCGAGTGAAATTAATTTATGGGAAATAGGTGTATTATTGTGGCGAAAAAATACAATAAGTATAAAACTGAGCCCTAAAAGTTTATCCGACTTCTAGGACTCAGTTTATTTTAGCAAGGATTTTCGTTTTGCTCTTTGTTGAGCCGCCTG
Source organism: uncultured Barnesiella sp. (assembly GCA_944320995.1). Lineage (GTDB taxonomy): Bacteria > Bacteroidota > Bacteroidia > Bacteroidales > Barnesiellaceae > Barnesiella. The sequence continues at coordinate 59,104 of CALUJQ010000013.1, forward strand.
CTTTCCTGCGTGGAACAGCACAAGAAGACGATTCTCGACGGCGGGATTCCCGTCGAGGTCGATGGTTACCACCCTGACCTTTATCCCGCCGCAGTTCATGCCGGAAAGAGCGCCACACAGCCGGCCTATGGCATGAAGGTCATGTACGCCACGACTGCGCTGTATCTCCTTGAAACGGGAAAGCCACTCCGGCAGGGATATGTCCTTTTTTAAGGAACTGTCCTGTGTTTCCGTAACCCGTTTGTTTGCCGTCGGCAGTTTCTTCAATTCACGCAATTCCTTCCTGCAGGCAACCTCGGCTTTCCGCATGACGGCTTCATTCCGGTGCAATGATTCGTCATCGTTCTCCGGTAAAAGATACAGTTTGAGGTATTCATAGCTGCGATGTCTGCCATGGTAGCAGTCCGGATAAATGGATCTGCGGCCGTCCTTCATCGCTTTAAGTCATATTTTTACCGGCGTTTTTGCTTATATTTGTAAAACTAAGACTTTTTAACTGTCATAATAGTCTTTATTTACATAAAAAAACATTCAAAAAATAGCTTCTGTTTTTTCGTTTACCACATATATCATTGTTTCTGTTTGGCAAAATAGTCTTCCCAATATTGGGTTCCCAAGTCAAAAGAGTATAGAGCTGTGATAGTCACTCGGCCATATTCGCCGTTTTCATCTTTCATGAAACCTTGTATATACGGTCTATATGTCTCCTCATCATATTTGATGATGGCCTTGCGAAGTTTGTTGGGGGCGGTATTGGAGTCGGTATAATATACGGCACAAAATACCCCTCGTCGTCAAATTGAAATCCCCAAGTCGTAAAGACATGAGCCCCTAAGGCATTATTCTCACTGATTGCGATGAGTCGCCCTGCATCGCAAGCATTTGCGATAAACTCATTAAAGTTTCGGCGGTTCAAAGATCCGCTGGCCCATTTTGTTTCAGTCAGAATAGCCTCTTGAAAGACTTCTTTAAAAAGACCTCCTTTACCTTTTGCCGATGTTTGTACCGAACTTGCTTCGTACCCAGTGATAAACCAGTTGAATCCGGCATCGGGGTAATTCCCACTGTTTTGGGACCAAAACTTGGCAAAGTAATTCGAGAAAATAGCGGAGTTCCATTTATTGGCTGCTGGCTGTTCTATATAAGAAAAGTCGGGTTTGGTTTCTCCTTTTAAACGATAGTAATCGTCGACAAACTGTTTGTTGCGATCCAACCACCAGTGAATTACATTGCTGGCAGTGGCGGCCCAGCAAAAATTGAGCCCGTCTTGAGTCGTGTCATACCACCCGCATCCTTCTGTCCAGCCGTCGTAGAGCATGTCAAATGCAGTGGGGTCTTTTTGCCACTCCGATTCATCATTGATAAAAACACCTGCGGGGGTAATAACCATCCCTTTGTATTGTTCGCTGGCACCGCCCAGAGAGGGGTCACTCGGAGGAGTCCAATAGGCATACAACGTGGTATTTTTTGTAAATCTTCCGATTCCGCCGGCTTTGTAGTGAGAATAGCCTTCGGGTATTGTATCGTAAGACGTACGGGTATAATATTTTTTATTTGCAGGAGGTGCAAAGTTATTGGGCGGAATCGAAAAGGTTTGATTAAGCCGTATGTACAGTGGTTCCATTGTGCCCGTTCCTCCATTGGCATCGAAAGATATTGTAATTGCCGATGCTTCGGGTTCCCAAATGGCGTATAATGAGGAATTATATGCTTGGTAGAAACTGAATGTGGGATATTCGTCTTGGAACAACGGGTCATCGAGTTGCGGTGAGTTGCTCCAACCTACAAACCGGTAACCTTTGCGTATAAACGTATTTCTCGGCAGTTTGAACTCCTGGCCTTCTTTCAAGCCGGTAACCGGATCCATCGTGCCTGTTCCGCCGTTGGCGTTAAAAATGACTCGGCCTGTCCCCGCTGATTCATCGGCGTAAATGTGTTTTATTTGGCTCAAATCCCATGTTGCATCATAAGTTTTTCCGACTGACCAAGAATTACCTCCTTCATTGGGAGTAAAGGGTAAATTCCCTTCCCAAGAAACGGTAGTTCCATCTTGTTTCTTTACAATAAATTGGGCATGCAGAAAGGAAATGGTCATTGAGTATTATTACAAATACGTATTTCTTCATAGTTGGATAAGTGTTGAGGATTTAGTATTTTATAAATTTCAGGGTGCTGCTTGCTGTGCGCAACAAGTATGTACCTTTGGGTAGATCTGCAACGGAAAGTATTATGTCTGTTCCGTTTGATTCCATACTCCTCATAATTTTGTCTTCGAGTGAAATAATGTCAACACAATTCCCTGCCGGAACTCCATTGATGCATAAGTGATCTGTCACAGGATTCGGATAATAACTAACTTCGGTAGTTGTTTCAGGTCCTTTGCCTCCTATGGGTAATTGTTGGTCGAAAGAGACGCTATTGACTTTTGTGACAGGATTCCCCATTTTTCAAAACAATGCTTTTAATTGAAATAGATGGCATGTTGAGAGAATAGGGGTGCAAATATAGGTATTATATAATTCTCAACAAGGTTATTGTCATATAATTCCTCAAATTTTGGATTCGATAGGTATGACTGACCGATAAAATTAGTCGAAGCTCCTCTTTTTATAGCATAAAAAGAGGGGCCGTTGCACCGTAATATGATTGATGTGATTCCCACAATAGGTTTACAGTCTTGTCAGTTTTAGAGAGTCTCCATGGTGCATAGGTATATCTCGCCATATTCATCTTCCAACAACATGTTTATGCTGTTATAGGCTTCCTCATTTTTGGGTGTAGTCGGGTATAATAGCAAATCATGTTTGCTCGTCTACATGATCGATTCGATCAAAGCCACTCTCTCGATACAGACGTCTTCAAAGATTATTGCCCCAGATGTCCATTTCCTACGAGCAAGGATTGCCACCATTTATTGGCTGGCGAGTTGACCCATAGTGCGACAGTTTCTGCCAATACATGGGAATGACTCCCAAACAGAGATAGTAAGCTTTTTTATGTCGGCCATGACATGTTATTAATTATCCTTTGATGATTTTGTATGTAAATATTTTGTTATTAGCTGTTTGTATGCGCAATATATAATGTCCGTTCACATATCCGTTTAAATCTATCTCATAGTTGTCAGACGAAGTTTTATTGTTATATACCAGCATTCCCATACTGTTATATAACAATATGTTTTTGATTTTAGCCAAGGAGTTGATCAATATCTTATTATTCTCCATGTCATAAAAATAATTTAGGAAATTCTCTTTGGCGCTCTTGACATCGGCCGGTAGTAAGGGTTTTAATTGAGGTATCAAGTTTTGGACAATTTTATCGCGTCCGGAAAGATTGGGGTGTATTCCGTCTTTGTAATCTTCCTCTGTCAACCAGCCCTCTGTTTTTATGTAATAAATGTTATTGTCGCCCAATGATTTCTGTTTCTCAACAGCCGATTCGATTGGCCCGGAGTAAGAGCCATTAAAGGGTTGCATCACAATCAATGTCGATTCTGGATAGGTATTTCTTAATCGGCTTAAAAAATTATACATGCTCGATTTCATTACGGCATCAGTCGCCGAGCCACATTTGTCATTTGTCCCCAAATTGATTACGATCATGTCTGGTGTATAACTGAAATCCCATTGTTGAACGGGTCGCTCCGTGATATGGTTATAATTTTTTAGACAGAAATAAAGGGAATCAAGGCCTATTTTTTCTTCTAAGCACCCATATCCGGTAGTCAGGGCCAATCCACTGAACGCGATTTGGGTGTGGTCGCAATTCAATTCCTCGGCGGTATACCATGCATAATTGGCAGCCGATCGGTTATCTTCTCCGCCGGTAGCGGTAATGGAGTCGCCGATATATTCTATCAAAAATTTTTTTTGTGGGCGATAGGTCACTTCTTCTTCATCTAAGTTCAGCCCTAAAAAAGTTAATTCTTCATTTTGCCCGGCAGCTCCGACCAATAGGGAATGCCTGCCATTAGACAATTCTTCTTCATTCAGCATGGTAAGCCCACTTGTCGCATTTATTGAGCGCAGGTCTTCTCCGTCGATGGAAACAACCAACTTGGTCCCGGTTTGTAACAATATGCCAATGTTTTTACCGGTAAAATCAACTCTTAAATATGCTCCTGTCCAATAACTGTGATATAGGTTGGGATTACTTTTGTCCCAGCGTCCTACATATAGAATATTAACATCCGATAATTTGCCATCTCCGGGAATATCTACATTTTCATTAGGAAAAGCCTGTTGTAAAAAGAAAAAAGAAAAGAATAACAAGGTTAATACATTTTTTTTCATAGTACGATGCTTTTTATATTGTTTGTTTATTGGCAAATGTACAGTATGGAAACAGATTCAATAGTTTCAAATTTACCAAAAAACATTACAAATCTAACAAGTTGTAAATTCTACTTATATCGGAGTAATGTTTATAAGAATCGGTTACAACGGGTATGATGTGATTTTTGCAACGAAACCGCCATTCCCCATCATGTTAATTTCCAAAGGAGTGCCCGCATCAAAAGACAGTGTGTGTTGAATCGTTCTGTCCGGTTGGGCACTATCTTCTATGGTTGTTGCGGCCCATTTCCCGAGGGGCAGGAAACCTGTGTTTACAGCCATTTGTTGTGGCTGACTCCCGTTCAGTGCAATGAGATACCACGTTTTCCCTTTTCGGCGGGCCAATACAGCCGTCTTGTCGATGGAACTTTCAGGCAAAACAATCGTTTCGTCCCACGTAGAGGGCAACTCTTTCAAGAAGGGTAGTATTGCTTTTAGCCGCTTGTCATGCAATAGCATTTGGGGGTGTTCCGCAATGGTAATCAGTGGGGAGGTAAAGGCGTAAGCCGTAGCAAGTTGATGGGCCCATGTCGTATTTCCCGGATTGGAGAAACCCGCGGGTGTGTAATCGGTGTTATTGAGGATACCTCTCGTAAATATCAATGCCACATTATGGTTTGCAGGGATTGGTTGCTTCATTTTATTAAGTTCCAGCCCGCGAATCCCTTCACGGGTTATTTCGTTAGGATAAGTACGGATTTCTCCGGTCGGTTTCTGACACCCGTGAAAGTTGACCATCAATTGTCGTTGGGCACACAATTTCAATGCCTGCATGTCGAAATCGATTGTACGTTTGCTCTCACTGTTCATGAAGTCTATTTTCACCCCGGCAGCACCACAACTGGCCACACTGTCGAAAAAGTGGCGCATGATGGCATAATCATTGTCGGGATTGTTCATCGTATTGGAATCCTTCCATACAAAAACCTTTACTTTTTTTGCGGCCGCATATTCACATATTTCACGTAATTGGTCCCATTTGTCGGGCCATTTGGTTTCCCAACCGTCATCGATGGTTGTATATTCAAATCCCAATTCGGCTGCCATGTCGATGAATTCTTTTTCATAACATGGTTTCAAGTAGTCATCGAATTCGCTCCACCAACTCCACACACTGCGACCGGGTTTAATCCATTCCGTGTTGCTGAACAGTTCGGAATCCGGAGCGGGGTTCAAGTTGGTTATAATATCGGTATTTACCAATTCATTAAGCGTCTTTGCTAAGACCATGACTCTCCACGGTGTCGTGATAGTGCCGGTAATCCCGAAGCCCTCGCTTTCGGTAAAGTTTACTTGCAGGGAAGCGTCGTTTTGGGCTTCCAGCCGCATTCCGCTGTAATTGTAAAGAGCCGCTTCCGTAATTGCCATGTAATGACCGTTTTTTAACTCGTAAAGCAAGACGGGGCCTTGTATCGGTCCGTTGGGCGAAACGCAATAGAGGCTATCGGATATTGTCTTTTCCCATGTCCCGGCATATGTTTTTAGTTTCCAGTCGTTAGGCCGCTCAAAAAACCATACGGGAATATTGTTTGGCACATGAAAAGAACTTAGTTCGGCCTGTACGACACGTTGGTCGTTGGCGGCGTGGGGTGGTGCAACCACATATCTGAAAGCGACCCCGTCGTTGTAAAGACGGAATTGCAGCAGGAAATCGATTTCGCCCGACGCCAATTCATACGTGTATTCATTGCAGTGGTTCAAGGCTTTTGTGTGAAAACCGCGAGTCGGATATTTTTCGTAAATCTCTTTTTGGGAATACCCTTTGTTTGTGCAATGTTTGCCTATGGTATCTTTGTCCACGATCAGCCCAAGAGAGGAGGGGACTATGACTTCTTCCCCTAAAAAGGAGACGGAATAGGATAAATTCTCTCGATCAAGCATTAAGTCGGCCTTGATAGATGCATCGGGAGAGTACATAGGAATTTGGGCATCGATGATGAAGCTGGTGCTACAAACACACAACAAGGCAATTACGTTTAGACAGTTTTTCATATAGCATAATCGATATTTCAATTTAAACTAAAATAGGGCTGGCCAATATCCGGCCGTTGAAGCCGTCAACGGCAAGATGGACTGCCGCCGCAACATTTATGGATTCCATATCCTTGTGGGTAATGTAGATACTCTATTTCACAGACAGTCTATAAAGTATTACGTCGTTTCCCGGTATGGTAATCTTTTTGTTCTTTTGGGTATCTCCCTCGGCTTTGTGTGTCCAAAGGTTGCGTAGGGTATATGTGTCGTCCGTGAAATTCAAGGACTTTTTTGCGATGGTGTCATATAGATTGAAATCTTGCCATTCGATAATATACTCCCGTTCTTTTGTCGAACGATTCAGAATACAAAAAGCCCATTCGTCATGGCTCAATGGCTTGAACCAAAATTCCAGTTCGCCGTCTGTCATATGGCGGAATCCGGGAATACATAGCGGGTCTTGATCTATATCAATGACTTCGGTATTTAATAATATTTTTTTTGTGCTTTCAGACATTTGGCGGACATCGTTACCCAATATTAACGGCGAGGCAAGCATACACCACATGGTAAAGTGGGCTCTATCTTCATTTTCTGTCAGTCCGTTGCCCACTTCCAGCATGTCAAGGTCGTTCCAATGTCCCGGTCCGGCATAATGACGGAGCCCATGCTGCAAATCGATGATTTGCAATACGCTGTATGTCTTGAATGCAAAAGGCTGTATGGTGTCATTGAAACTCAGCCAAATATCACCGGTCGTCCTCCACATGTGTGCTATCTCTTTGCCCCATTTCCAAGGTTCGTTCTGCCCCCATTCGCACATACTGAACAGTATGGGACGTTTGGCTGCTTCCAAAGCCTTGCTCATGGTACTGTATGCCTCTTGTGCAACGATATTTTTTGTGTGGCACCAGTCATATTTTAGAAAGTCGACTCCCCAGTTGGCAAATTGTCGGGCATCTTGGTATTCATAGCCTCTGGATCCCGGATACCCGGCACAAGTTTGGGGTCCCGCACAAGAGTAGATTCCGAATTTTAATCCTTTGTAATGTATGTAATCTATCAATGATTTTATTCCACTCGGAAATTTTTCAGAGTCGGCTTGGAGGTTTCCCGATTCATCTCTTTGTGTAGCCTGCCAGCCATCGTCTAAATTCAGATATGTATATCCGGCCTCACAAAGTCCGCTTGTTACCATGGCATCGGCAACCTCTTTGATGGTATTTTCATCTATACTTACTTGGAATATGTTCCAACTGCTCCAGCCCATTGGCGGAGTTTCTGCCAAATGGGGATATTTTTGAGCATAAGCCATATTGCACAATAGCAAGGTAGCTATGAGTCCTGTGGTGAATCGACTTCTTTTCATAGGTATAAATATTAAGATTGTCTTTACAAATGTATGCTATTGATGGAAAAGTCGGTATATTAAATGTACCAAAAAACATCACAAACGTAACAAGGTATTCATTATACAAACTGCAAGCTTTTGAAATATATGAAAGCTTGCAGTTTGTAAGGGATAGTCTCTTGATTTGTCGTAAATTTTGAGAGGGGGTCAGTTGGTCTCTTTCGTAATGAATACAATGTAGTTGTTTATGTTGTCCGGAGCTTTTTCTATCCAGCTGTTGGTCCCTAAATAAGTCAATTCGCCTCCATTCATAGGTTCACTTCTGTACAGGGTATGAGGGTATCCGTTTATGTATATTTTATTGTCAGTGATTTTAAATGGGGTAGGACTGCTCTTTACCGGGAATTGTACGTTCCTGTCGTCATAAGCGATATAGACACGCCCGGCTTTCCCGATATTGAAAACGACACCTTCCCCGGCCGAAGCGCTTGCATCGTCATTGGCAACCAATAAATAGTGCGCCCCTTTCAAATATTCGGGCAGTTGATCGAATTTCCAAGGCCGGTCGCTGTAAATGCTGTCTCCGTTTTGAACATTTTCCTTTAACCGGGCTCCATGGGGAAAAGCCGTTGACAGATTGAAGATGGTTTCGTTGGTCGCCGAGACGGCCGTTTCATCGGTGTCTGTTTTTTCGGCTTCTGGATCCGGTATATATTCAGGAAGATCTTCCCCATATATCTCTTTTTGTGGCTCAATCGTGACCGATAAGGTAGCTGGGAGTTCATGGCAATATCCTTGTGTAGCCTCAATCTGGTTGGCAACGAATTGAAGCGTGTCGGGTTTCAGCCCATCAGCATGGGCTATGACCGATACCGTGTCGGTTTGTAGTGTTGACCGGAGTATGACTCGGTGTATGCCATTGATGACGGGCAATACTTTCTGATTGGCATATTTTTTTACATCTTCTTCCCAGTATCCTCCCCGCCATGTAATATCGCCGTTTACTGTGTACTTGATGATGTTTTGCGCTAACGGATTGCGGTTGCCTTGCTCGTCAATGACTTCGGTCTCAATCAATACGACGTCCGAACCATCGGCTCTTAATCCTTGCGGATGCGATATGAGTCTCATGCGGATAGCAGTCGGATTCCCTGCGGTTTGAAGTTTGTAGGTAGCTACTACCTGGCCGGCGTCATCATAGCCTACGGCTTCGATTTCCCCGGGTTTATATGCTACGTTGGGGAAGGTATGAAGAAATGTGTTTGTTGAGTCTCCTTTTTGCTTGACTCCGTTTACCAATAATTCTACTTTGGCTATCCCCGGGCTGGCAAAAACATATATTGGTTTTACTGTTCCATCGTCATAATTCCAATGCCCGGGAATGAAAATAGATGGTTCGTTTTCTGTCCACAGTTCGGGTGTGTTGCTCCACATAGTTTTGTTGGCATAATAGGTGTCTTTGGGGACTCTCATGCCATCTACGCAACCACTGCGCCTGAAAGAGTCCACACTTCTTGTGAAAGACTCGGAATCGGCAAAGAATATCTGTGTCCCTCCGTTACAAACAGCTTCTCCTGTACCGGGTCTTGCCCGATAGTATTGTTCGTAAACAATAGATTGCATGACACACATGTTGTCTTGGTTCCTGTTCCATCCTCCGGCATTATCTACCAACATGTAATCACCTTCTTTGTGATAGTAAGGAGCCGAGTAGGAATCCCACCAACGTCTGGGCGATTCATCACGCAAATATTCCGTGTCGATAGACAGTTTGTGTTTTTCTTTGCGTACGCCATACATCCACGATACCCATTCGGGCCCTTCCGAGCGTCCTCCCATAGGACGTTTGTACCCTTTGGGATCCCATTGGTCCCGCAGGGCGATCATCTCGTTAAGGTGCTCTTTGCTAATGAGGTTGTTTGCCGCTTCCCACAAAATGACACTTGGATTGTTGCGGCAGTAAATTATGGTGTTGCGCATGATTTCGCATCGCATTTCCCACTCTCTCCCTTGTGAGTCGTTTTCCCGGTCGGCCCCGGGCATGATTTGCAGCAGCCCGACCCTGTCGCAAGACTTGACATCTTGCGGTGATGGCATGGTATGTTCCCATCGAATGATGCGGGCATGGCCATCTACTTGCATTTTATTGGAATAGTCGTGCAACCAATCTGGATATGCCGACCCGATGGCTGGCCATTCATTTTGGCTGCGTGGCGTATAGCCTTGTGTCATTAACGGTCGGTTATTGATATAAAACTCCGCACCGCGTACCTCTATTTTCCTGAACCCGGTGGTTATTTGGGATATATCGGTTTGATTACCGTCTTGTATAATGGTATATACATTGTATAAATAGGGATAATCGGGTTGCCAGAAATGCAAATCTTTAACCTTTTTCTGTAATTTGAACGTGAAGAGTTTGTCGGGCCCCACGGTCTTTTTTTGCAGGGGATATAAAGCTACAATCTTATTGTCAAGTTCTGTGATAACGGCGTAGCAACTGATCTCTTTACTTGCTTTCTCTTCGTTTTTCACCTGAACTTCGATGCCAATGGTGGCTCGGCGATTCACGGTAGAGATATTTTCGGCATAAACGTATGTCCCTTCTGTTTGGAGCCCCGAATATAAGGGTAGGGTGGAATAGACGGTCGGCTTGATATGCAGATATACATTGCGGCAGATACCGCCGGACAGAGAGTTGAAACCGGGAAAGAACCAACACATCGGGGTATTGGTCTCAAATTCTTTATCGTTGCAGTCTATTTCTACGTGCAGTATATTCTCTTTATCCCAGTAGAGATAGGGGGTGAGGTCATATCCAAAGGGCGTAACGCCATCGGAGATACGCCCCAATAGATGGCCGTTAAGATAGAACTGTCCTCGTTGTCTTATTCCCTCCAAGATAAATATACAACTTAACTATCTTATAATTAAATATATAGTCTAATAAGTATTATCTTGGGTAACAATACAATAACAAACTAATATTATATACTCACTCGCAAATCCATTTCGTTTTTATGACGATTACAACATGTTAAAAAGTTACCA
>CALUJQ010000014.1 GCA_944320995.1 uncultured Barnesiella sp.
AATGCCTTTTCGTGCAGCGGCACTCTGACGGTCTTCGCCTGACATTTCTTTGTCTTTTGCGGCATGTATTCCAGAAAGCCGTCCTTGATGTTGTCCCGCGTGAGCCTGTAAAGGTCACCCACGCGGCAGCCGACATAGCAGTGGAACACAAAGATGTCCCGTATGACGGCCAGCTTCGGGTTGTCGCTTAGGTCCGCATTGTAGAGAATGTTCCTCTCTTCCGATGTGAGGAAGAACGGGTCGCCGTAGGTGGGCTCCTTACAGCCGTAGAGGGCATAGACCTCGTTGTCGGAATATTTCATCTTCTTGCACCAGTGCAGGAAAGTGCAGAAAAGGTTCATGATGTTGATGACGGTCGTGCCGGAGAGCGGTCTCGGTCTGTGGTTGATGAGCAGACGGGAAGCGTAGAAGTCGGGATGTTCCTGCCGCAGCCGGTATTCGTTCACCACGTAATCCCGGAAAGCGTTCATCTGCTCCAGCGTGACGGTCTCCACGAAGAGGGTGAAGTCCGCCTCGCCCAGTATCTCCCGGCGGTAGTCGTGGTAGCGGGTCATCTTGCGCTCGAAGCGGACGATATGCTCCTTTGTCCTCTCCGCGCCGTCAAACTTCTCCAGATACTCGTGGACACGGGCTAGCAGGTTCGGGTGGTTGCGCTCGAAGGCGCGAACAGGGTACAGCACATCCTCTATGACTTGTCTCATCCACCGGCTGTCCGCCTTGTCCGAAAAGGTCTTCTCCGCCCGCTCGATGATGGCGGCAATCTGTTCCGGCAGCCGTTTCTGCTCGGCGGCGGGCACGGCTGTCGTGCGCCTGTAGCTGAGGGTATCGGTGTCCCAATACCTGTCCTGCACTTCAAGTGTGGAAACGACCTTTATGTCCACATTCTTATCCCTGACCCTGAAACAGATGTTCGAGGCCTCGGGAGAACACTTTTTCAGATAGACGGTGACTTTCATCTGCGTTGCTTTTTCGGTTATGTGGCAAAGGTATATAAATTCCCGTAAATGCTCCCATATATCCCGAAGAATCTTGCAACGGATTAAGACAAATTAAAAAGTCATTCCCGAATCTGATACCACATAAAGCACAGAAAATCAGTTATTATATTTGCAGATGTTTAGCTCTTTTTTTCATTTCTGGCTGTATCCGGCTTCCCGAATATCATGTATTGCAGTTCCACGCTTTGTTGTGTATATAAACTTCTTATGGGGGACGATAGGAAGAGTTTTTCGAATATTATGAAACCGATAGGGGAACTTATTCAGGAACGGCTGAAAGCCGAGGAGCGCAGTGTTGCATGGTTTGCCCGCAAGTTGTCTTGCAGTCGGGCCAATGTGTATAAGATATTTCGCAAGGAGTATATTGATACCGAGCTGCTTACCCGTATCTCTCGAATATTGGATTACGACTTTTTCCAATATTTTTCGGACCAATTGAGAGAGGAGTGATTTCACCAAAGTTTACGGTTGTGTTGATAAATAGGTGACATTTGTGTGAAGGAAATGGCGATAAATTTGTAGGGTGTATATGCCGTTTTTAGATTTCTTTGCAAATAGGGAAATAAAAATTTAAAGCGATGTATAGAAGAATAGTTTTTGTACTCTTGTTTATTCCGTTATGGGCATGGGGAGGAGTATCGGAAGCAAGTTGTGATACGACGCCCGAATATTACTATCTTTTGGGACGAAGTTATTTGACGGGTAACGATTCGCTGGGTATTTACATGAATAAAGAAAAAGGGGTCGAATTAATTTGTCGGGCGGCTAATTTAGGGACTGTTGAAGCACAGATTCAATTGGCTTCTTGTTATGCGGAAGGGCAAGGTGTCGCTCAAGATTATGAACAGGCGGTATTGTGGTGGCGTAAAGCTGCTGAACAGGGCAATATCGAAGCACAAATGCAATTGGGAGAATGTTATTATGAAGGTAGAGGTGTCGCTCAGGATTATGAACAGGCGGTATCGTGGTGGCGTAAGGCTGCCGAACAGGAGGATTCTTCTGCACAATACTCCTTAGGAATCTGTTATTATGAAGGTACAGGTGTCGCTCAGGATTATGAACAGGCTATATCGTGGTGGCGTAAGGCTGCCGAACAATGTAATAGTTCTGCACAATATAGTTTAGGGCATTGTTATCGTGAGGGTACAGGTGTTTTACAGGATTCTGAACAGGCTGCCTATTGGTATCGAAAAGCCGCTGAGCAAGGAGATGTAGATGCTCAATATAATTTAGCCCTTTGTTATAAAAAGGGATATGGAGTCATTCAAGATTTTGAGCAAGCAGCCTATTGGTATCGAAAAGCTGCTGAGCAGGGAGGCATAGAGGCTCAATACTGTTTAGGATTCTGTTATTATGAAGGTACAGGTGTTGTTCAGGATTATGAACAGACTGTATTGTGGTGGGGTAAGGCTGCTGAACAGGGATTTTCTGAGGCACAATATGGTATGGGGCTTTGTTATGAATATGGCAAAGGTGTGTCAAAAGATATTTCACAGGCTATTCATTGGTATCGTCAGGCCGCTGATCAAGAAAATGTTTCGGCTCAAATGGGATTAGTTCGTTATTACTCGAATAAAAAAAATTATAATCAGGCCTTTTATTGGTGTAAGAAAGCAGCAGAGCAAGGAGATGCTTCGGCTCAATATCTTTTGGGGATTCATTATAAGATAGGTCTTGGAGTCCCGAAGAATAAGAAAAAAGCTCAATATTGGAGAAATTTGGCTATTCAAAATGGGCATAGGCCTTAAACATAGTAAAGATATTTGTATGAGAAAGATTTTTAGTATTGTTCTGTCGTTGGTATTAATATCTTCGGTTGTTGATGCTCAAACAAAAGTAAGAGATGATCGTCCGAAAGGTATTACTTTTGAGAAAGAGCAATCTCCACCTCAAAGTGTAAAAACTCGAGTGGTTTTTTGGACTAATCAAAAAATTCATGGGAAAATAAAAGTATATGTGAATAACCATTATGTAGGCTCGATTACCAAAGCTTATAATTCTGCTCCTAATTGTGGTGCCTCGGGATGCGTAACGGTGACTATATCGGGGAAAAACAACCAGTGGTATGGCGAAGCCAGCGATGGAACTCGTTGGTATAGCGGTAGTGCTACACTTGTGCGGGGTTGTAATGCCATAAGACTCTATTCATCAGGTAGAAGCTCTTCTAATCAATCGGGTGGACAATCTACTTCTGCTCCTTCTCCTTCTTCTTCGGAAAATAAACAGGGCAAAGATTCATGGAAAAAAGAATTGGCGACTTCTTCGGCTCAAGCGTGGAGCGATGTGTATGGATCGGCTATGATGGAGGGCGTATCGATTCCTAAAGAGGGGGTCCCTTATTTTGCTGTACAAGCCGGATATAGTCGGTTCTGTGAGGGTTTTGTAGGGCTCAAATATCGAACTAGTGGGTTCTGTGGATTATCTTTATTGGGTAATTGGGGCTTTATTAAGGGAGATTATGGTTATCCGTGGGAACTGGGTGTGGGTGCTTGTTTTGATCGGTTTGCATGGGATATACGATTTGGTAAAACGAGTTTGTGTCCCAATTATGGATTGCTAACCGGCATTTCGTATGATTGGTATTTTATACCACAGATGGCTGTTTCTGCAAATGTTGGTTTTGGTTATGCAGATTTGAAGAAAAAAAAGCCCGAACTTATTTGGACTTGGGGGATCTCACTTTCATATAATATTTGGTATCGATGATATAATACAGCCATTTATAAAATCAAGCAGCCGGGTAGGGAAGTCCTGCCCGGCTGTTTTTCTGGCCTCTATATAAGGTGGTACGGATTAGTATTTGTTGTACGAAATCACCTCGTCGGCGGGTTTGCGTTTCTTTTCCCGGAGGGGTTGGGTGGAGTATCCCAGCACGATGTCGAGGATAACCCGTTTTTTGTCGGGGATATGGAGCAGGCGGCGCACGGCTTTTTCGTCGAACCAGCCGAGGATACAGCTGCCCAATCCTTCGGCGGTGGCGGCGAGGGTGATGTGTGCGGCGGCAATGCCGATGTCGAGCAACGGGAATTGCTTGTCTTTAATGAGGCCGCCGATGCCGGCCGTGAAATTGGGCCGTTCTTCGACGACGAGAATGTGTACGGGCGCCTGTTTGGTAAAGTGGTTCATGCCCAGCAGCCGGCTGGCTACGGCGTCGGCCACTTGGTTGCGCAATTCGGGTTGGTCAACTACGACGAAGTGCCATGGTTGGGCGTTGCAGGCCGAGGGGGCCATTCGGGCGGCTTCGAGTATTCGTTGTACTTTTTCGGGCTCAACCGGGCGGTCGGGGTCGTATTGGCGGTCGCTTTGCCGGTGATTTATGATTTCGTAAATGTCCATAGGAGATTTTATTTTTTTTCGAAGTGCATGATGCGGCTGATGTATTTGCCGATGATGTCGAATTCGAGGTTGACGGTAGAGCCTACCTCGATTTGGTGGAAGTTGGTGTGCTCGAAGGTGTAGGGGATAATGGCTACTTGGAAACTGTTGTCTTGTGAGTTGCACACGGTGAGGCTTACGCCGTTGACTGTGACCGATCCTTTCTCGACAGTCATGTAACCTTTGGCAGCCATTTGGGGATTGAGGTCGTAGGTGAAGGTGTAGTACCGGCTGCCGTCAACGAGATCTATTTGGGTGCAACGGGCCGTTTGGTCCACATGACCTTGCACGATGTGGCCATCGAGTCGCCCGTTCATGAGCATGCTGCGTTCGAGGTTTACCTTGTCTCCTATTTTCAGCAGTCCTAAATTAGAGCGTTCGAGGGTCTCTTGTATGGCCGTTACGGTGTAGCAGTCGCCGTCGATGTTGACCACGGTGAGGCATACGCCGTTGTGGGCTACGCTTTGGTCTATTTTCAGTTCGTGGGCAAATGAGCTTTTGAGTGTGAGGTGTAAATTGCCGTTCTCCTGTTTCAAGTCAACGATGGGAGCGGCTTCTTCGACAATTCCGGAAAACATAGTTTAAATGCGTTAGAGGTTATAAATAGAATTCAAAAATAGAAAAATAGTTCGGAATTTTGGACTGATTATTCGCGAAAATAGTTATTTTTGAGAAAGGATTTCTATAACGTTAAAAAGTGCTACCATGGAAATATTGCTCCCGAAAAAGAACAATAGTCAGCAGGGTGAAAAACTGACGTCGCGGACGGTGACCGTGATAGGTGCCAATGGTGCAGGTAAAAGTCGGTTCGGGGTCGAGATTGCCCGCCAGATCAAGGATCATGCCTTTTGGTTGTCGGCTCAAAAAGCACTGTGTCTCATGCCTCCGCATGAGGTTTGGCCCGGTTCTATCGAGGCGTTGTACCGCGAGGCGATAGAGCGGTCTCACTATGTGTCGAAAGAGGAGCCTACCGAGTTTGACCAGTTGCTTTTTTTGTTGTTGAGTGAGGAGTTCCGCAATCTGTTTGGATATAAGTTTGAGGTGCAGAAGGGTGGACATGTAGCACTGCCCGAAACCCGTCTGGATCGGGTGCAGAAGTTATGGGAACGCATATTCCCAAAAAACAAGATGTTGCGGGCCGAGGGGCGGTTGCTTATCCAAAACGAAGATTCTGAGCCATTCAATCCTCTGCGGTTGAGCTCGGGCGAGAAGGCGGTACTTTACTACATTGCGGGGGTATTGTATGCGATGCCCGATGCCGTCATATTGGTCGAGGACCCCGAGTTTTATTTGCATCACTCCATCTTGAAATCGTTATGGGACTCGATTGAGAGTTTGCGCAAGGATTGTACGTTTGTCTATCTCACGCACGACATCGATTTTGCGGCATCGCGGGTGGAGAGCACTTGTATATGGGTGCGTTCGTTCGATGCCGAGCATTTGACATGGGATTACGAATTTATCCGTAACGTCGATTCGTTCCCCGAGGGCATGTATCTCGATATATTGGGAAGCCGTAAACCGGTGTTGTTTATCGAAGGGGCATCGACAGGGAGTATCGATGTGAAGTTGTATCCCTATATCTTCCCCGAGTATATCGTGAAGCCTTTGGGCGGTTGCAACAAGGTCATCGAGGCGACGCGGGCTTTTGCCGATTTGAAGGAGATACACCACCTCGAATCGCGTGGTATCGTCGATCGCGACCGTCGCACCGAGCGAGAGGTGGAATATCTGCGCAGCCGCCATATTTATGTGCCCGAAGTGGCCGAAGTGGAAAATCTGTTGATGCTCGAGGGTGTAATCCGGGCTGTGGCCCGTCGCATGAAACGCAATGAAAACAAAGTTTTCGAGATTGTGAAAAACAATGTGATCCAATTGTTTTCCCAAGAGATAGAGTCGCAAGCCTTGCTTCATACCCGTCATCGCATACGGCGCAATTTGGAGTACCAGATAGACAGGCGTTTCAACGATATAACCGCCTTTGAAGAGCATATCGACCATTTGACCGACGATACCGATGTGCGAGGCCTTTATAACAGTATTTGCAGCCAGTTCCGTTCATTTGTCAAGAACCGCGATTACCGCTCGGTGCTGAAAGTATATAATCAAAAGTCGATGTTGACCAACAGCAATGTGTACAACTTGTGCGGGCTGGCCAATAAAGATAAGTATTTGCGGGTGATACTCGCTATTTTGAGGGACGACCGCCCCGAAGCCGAGAGCATACGGAGCGCGATACGGGCTTGTTTCAAAATCGATAAAGAAGACTCTCATGAATAAAAGTTGGATTTCGGCGGCGCGTCCCCGCACATTACCGGCTTCGGCAAGCCCTGTGATAGCCGCTTCGGCTTATGCTTTTTATGCCGGTACATTTCGATGGGTGCCGGCTTTGTTGTGCCTGCTTTTTGCCTTGTTGGCTCAGATTGCATCGAATATGGCCAACGATTATTTCGATTATGTGAAAGGCAGCGACAGCGCCCAACGGGTAGGGCCGAGGAGAGCCGTAGCTTCGGGCGACATTACTCCTCGGGCGATGCTCATAGGTACTTTTATTGTGTTGGGGCTGGCTTGTGCCGTGGGATTGGGTCTCGTTTTTTTTGCCGGGTGGCAATTGATTCCGATAGGCGCCGTTATCGCTTTGTTTGCATTGGCCTATACGGCCGGCCCTTATCCGTTGGCTTATCATGGGATGGGCGATGCGACCGTATTTCTTTTTTTCGGGCTTGTGGCCGTTAATCTGACCTATTATGTGCAGGCCTTGCATTTCGATATGCCGGTGTTTCTCCTTTCAATCGCTATGGGATTATTATCCATCAATATCTTGTTAGTGAATAATTATCGCGATATGGAGGAGGATGCCGCGGCAGGGAAACGTACTACGGTCGTGCTCTTCGGCCGCACTTTTGCCCGGTGGTGGTACTTGATCAACGGTATTGTGGCTGTGGGATTGGTGTTGCCGTCGTTACTTCCGTTAGGTCCCTATTACGATGGCCTTGTACCGGTTGTGCTGTATCTGTTCCTGCATGTGAAGACATGGATGGAGATTGGCCGCCGGAGTGGCCCAGCCTTGAATCCGTTGCTGGGTGGTACAGCCCGTAACTTGTTTATTTTTACGTTGTTGGTTTCTTTGGTATGGATATGTAAAAGGTTGGGCCTATGAACCGCAAGGCAATATTGTTATTTCTAATAGGGTGGATAACGGTTGTTCCGGTGTGCGGACAGTCGTCGGGGATTATGCCCCGAAGGAGTTCTTCGGTGAAAATCCCTGCTCAAAGTTCGAAAGCAGAGACTTGCGAGACCGAACTGCAAGGAGTGGCAAGAGAGGTGGCCTCGGCTCTTCCCGACAGTGTTCACGAGACTTTTGCATTCGATCCGTTGGCTGTCGATATGCTGGGATTCGACAAACGCATGAGCGATACAAAGGAGAGTTTCCTTTTGCGTAACAATACGGCAAACCGCTTGTCGCGAGTCGTTTTGAAATTGACCTACCGTACCCCCGACGGGCAAATGATCGATTATCGAACCCGAACGGTCGAATGCGACTTGTTGCCGCATTCGACTCGCCGTTGTGAAGTAGAGAGTTTCGACCGTTCGAAAAATTACTACCATGTAGATTCTCCGCCCTCGCGGGTGTCGGGACGTCCGTTTAAGGTGAGTTTCCAGTTGTTGCGTTATGACATTGTTGTGGAACCATAACGCTTTTTTATAA
The DNA here is from genome assembly GCA_944320995.1 of uncultured Barnesiella sp. Taxonomy (GTDB): domain Bacteria; phylum Bacteroidota; class Bacteroidia; order Bacteroidales; family Barnesiellaceae; genus Barnesiella. The sequence goes on from CALUJQ010000014.1 coordinate 8,083, forward strand.
TTTCTCGTCAACTTTAACGCCCGAATACCGAGCCAAACGGGGCTTCTCCTTGTTTTATGGGTGACTGCCGGAATGGTTCCGGCACACTCATTTTATAACTTATTTAGGAGGTAAAACTATGACACCTACAAAGCATCAACAAAACTGGCTCCCCGGTATTTTCAACGATTTTTTTGGCAACGAATGGATTGCCAAGACCAACAGTGCGGCTCCGGCGATTAATATCGTAGAGACCGATAAGGAGTATGAAGTACAGATCGCGGCTCCCGGTATCACCAAGGACGATTTTGAAATCACGGTTGACAAAGACAATCATTTGGTTGTGACCGTAGAGCGCAAGCAGGAAGACGATGAAAAAGATAAAAAAGGCCGTTTCTTGCGCCGGGAGTTTTCTTATTCACAGTTTCAACAGACCCTCATTTTACCCGATAATGTCGATACCGATGCTATCGAGGCAAAACAATGCAATGGTGTGTTGACGGTAATGATTCCCAAAAAACAGGCTCCCGCAATGGCCGAGAAAAAGAAGATTGCGGTGAAATAATAGTTCTTTCATATAGCGACATGTAAGGAGAGAGAAGAGTGCAAAGCGTACTCTTCTCTTTTATTATCGCCAAGTAAAATTTTTCTTTCGGGAGGTAGCTCCTATTATGTTGAAATATAGGTTTATAATGGGTTGTATGAAAGAAAAGAGGGGTAATGCGAAGAAGAGTTTGGGAGAGCGGAATATTTTGGCCGCTTTTCGATAAACCGTAACCTTGACGGCAAATAACGAGAAGGCCGAAACCAAAGCCCAAAGAGCAATAATCCAATTGTACAAAATACCCCAAACCAATAGGAAAATAAATAGGAAATCAAAGGTATAATCAAAAAATTTGGACAGCCCGAATATGGGTTTGGCCATTGTATGGAGGTATCTCGAAGTAAAGTCATATTGTAATTTCGACTCTTTCCAAGCCACGTAATTATCGGGGTAAGTAGCCGTTATTTGACCGGCATTTGAAATCTCGATACGGGTATTTCCCCGATGAGCGATCTCGTTGATAAACAGATCGTCGTCACCGTAGTGCAGGTGTAGGAATTTAGAAAATCCTTTGTTCTTGAAAAACAACTCTTTGCGATATGCCAAATTGGAACTTACCCCCATATAGGGGCGGTCGATAAGCGCAAAAGAGAGATAACGAAGCGAAAATAGCAACTGGTCATAAGAGCGATACCAAAAGGAAAGCCGCTCTTTCTCTTTTCGCTCGGTTGCGGTATATCCCAAAACAATATCAATTCCGGGCACAAAATTTCGCATGACTGAGGCGAGCCATTCGTTTCCCGAGGGATAACAGTTGGCGTTGGTGAAAACAACAATGTCGTGTCGGGCGGCCTTTACCCCCAGCGTGAGAGCCAGTTTTTTATGGCTCAGGTTGCGAGAACCCTCGGGGACATACGTGTGGTACAGATTTTTATATTGGGTCTCCAATACCGACAGTATATCTTTGGTATCGTCGGAAGAGTCGTCGTTGACCACAATCACCTCGAATTGAGGATATGCTTGGTTCAAAATACGAGGCATGAATTTTATAAGATTCTCGGCATCGTTTTGAGCATAGACAATTACCGATACGGGCGGAAATTGATCGGAGTATTCTATTTTCCCGGATTCGCTTTTTTTGTGGAATCGGGAAGGCCGGTCGAAAAAATAAAATTGATAGATGATTTCGATAATCCAAATCAGTCCTAATATTCCCAAAACATAAATTTCCAAAGTGGAAAAATTCCAAGAAAAGTTCAAGTCCATCATATCATGATCAAATGAAATGCAAACGTACATAAACTTTTTCAAACAGAGTGCTTGAAAAAGGATTAAATGTTTTTTTTTGTCGTATGGGGTGTGAGATATAATTGATCGGTAAAAAACTGTATGTGAGGCGTCTCTGTCTATAAGGGAAATTCTCGAAAAAAATAGACTGTAAAATTTTAAAAAAGAATTGAGATTCCGCATAATAAAAGGAGATATAGTCTCGTTATAATTTAGAATTATACCTTGCTAATTTTACCGAGAAAGAATAGTGTAATGAGAATAAAAGCATTAAGTATTATTGTTTTACTGGTTTCAGTTTCATCTTGTACAACCAGCAAAACACCTTATTTTGCCAATTTAGATGCAGAACAAATGAGCGGCTTGACCGATGTCGGCAATTATGAATTGCGAATAGCCCCCGATGATATGTTGTCGATTACCGTCTCTTCGGTTGTCCCCGATGCTGCCGCTCCATATAACCTGCCGGCTGTTTCGTATTCCGAGCCCGGGAAAGAAGAGTTGACCATTGTTCCCAACCTGCAAGTCTATACGGTGAGTAGAGATGGAGATATTTATTTCCCTATCGTAGGCCGCATCCATGTGGAAGGTATGACCCGGAATGAATTGGCGAAATTTATAGAAGACAAAATACGGCCCGAATTGGAAGACCCCTTTGTGTTGGTGCAGTTTATGAATTTCAAGGTCGTTGTTTTGGGAGAGGTGAAAATCCCGGGACAAATAGCCGTTCAGACAGAGCGAATGTCTATCCTCGATGCCATAGGCGCGGCTGGCGACCTGACAATTTATGGAGAGCGGGAGAATGTCTTGTTGATACGGGAAGAAAACGGAAAAAGAATTTACCATCGTTTTGATTTGACCGATAAGTCTCTTTTTGAATCGCCCTATTTTTATTTGCGGCAAAACGATGTTATTTATGTGATGCCCAATAAGGCTCAGCAAAACAATGCGCGATACAACCAGTTGGCCTCTTACCGCATATCGGTGGCCGGGACTATGGTAAGTGCGATTTCGGTTTTGGTTTCACTGGCGATTGCTTTGTTCATTAGATAAGAAGGAAAGTTTGTTTATGGAAGGAAATTACAACCTCGACAGGAAAAATGATAATATCGATATAATCGCATTGTGGCACATTGCTCGTAAGAAATGGTATTTGTTTGCCGGTTCGGTATTTATGTGTGTCGCATTGGTCTGTTGTTTTTTAATGATAACAAAACCGCTGTATGAAATTTCGGCCGATATTTTGGTGAACGAAGATGAGAAGAAAAGCGGAAGCGGTCTCTCGTCGTTGATGAGTGAAGTCTCGGGAGGCGGATTTTCATTGGACGGGTTGGTTGGTGGCGGTTCGGTAAATGACGAGGTGTTGGTTATCTCTTCTCATTCACTGATTCGCGAAATGGTGCAACGGCTTGAATTGAATAAAATCTATACCAGTAAGAAAAACTTCTTTAATAAAACCGAATACTATCAAGATTCACCGCTTACGGTCGATATTCCAACTTCGATGATGGATACATTGACAAGAGGTTTTGTCGTTAAGGTTATGATAAGCGATTCGGGGCATAAGATAAAAGTCGTATTAAAGAGGGGATTCTTTAAGACATTAACCGAAGTGGAGGCGACCTCTTTTCCTGTAAAAGTAGATTATGGAGAAGGTCTTGTTATCGATACTACCTCGTTTTATAAATCTAAAAAGAAATTTAAATTTGTAGCTTATATCAATGGATATGACACCCAAGCCGAGTTTTTAGAAAAGAAATTGGATATTGACTTGTCCAATAAGAAGGCAAACGGTATCTCTCTAATGTTGAAAGAATCCAACAAGCAGCGGGGAAAAGATATTCTGAACACATTGATAGAATGTTATAACGAAGATGCCGTATTCAATAAGAATTTAAAAGCCCGCAATATGCTCTCCTTTGTCGAAGAACGTTTGATTACGGTAGAGAATGAGTTGCATGAAGCCGAGCGGATTATCGAAAAATATAAACGGGAAAATGATTTGTCCGATATAGAAACCGAGGCACAGGTCATTCTTGAAGCAAACAGCCAGTATCGAAAATTGTTGCTCGAGGCAGAAACGCAATATTCGATTATATCGATGGTCGATAGTTTCTTGAACAAGCCGGAGAACAAATACTCGTTGGTGCCGGTAACCACCGGCTTACCCGACAAAGGAGCCGCCGAAGCCATCAATGAATATAATAAATTGTTGTTGGAGCGAATGCGTCTGTTGCGTACGGCCAAAGATTCCAACCTCTCCTTGCGCACACTTACCGCTCAGATAGACGCCATGCGCGAGAATATATTGAATACGGTGGCGAAAGCCAAAGAGAGTGCCGATATTGCTCGTGCCGATTTGAAAAAACAAGAGGTCGAGTTCAAATCACGGTTGCGTGGTTTCCCCGAACAGGAAAGAGCTTATATGGATATCAAGAGAAATCAATTGATTAAAAACGAGCTGTACACTTTCTTGATGAAGCGTCGGGAAGAAAATTTGATGACATTGGCCGCTACCTCTCCCAAATGTAGAATTATTAATCCGGCTTATTCCAAAAATAAACCGGTTTTCCCCAAAAAGATCCTCTTTTTGATTATCGGTTTTGGGATAGGGTTGATATTGCCCGTCTTTTACTTGTATGGGAAGGCTGTATTTACTACCAAGTTTGCCTCGAAGAACGCTTTACGGCGCTTGACGGATATGCCGATTGCTGGGGAAATTTGTCATCATTCATCGTCGAATAGTGTAGTATTCAGGGAGAATAATGCTTCGGCGGTTGCAGAGATGTTCCGCCTATTGCGGTCTAATTTGCAATTTATTTTGCCCGATAAAGGGAAAGGCGTACTATTGGTAACTTCGTCTGACCCCGGAGAAGGAAAAACATTCATCGGGATTAATTTGGCATATTCGGTAGCCATAACCGGGAAGCGGATCGTTTTGCTCGATTTGGATCTTCGCAGTCCACAAATAGCGTGTCGTTTGGGCCTTCCCGATAATATAGGAATATCTGATTTATTGTCGGGCCATAAAGTCGTGAATGAAATAGATCTGGCTCATTATATACAGCGATGCGATGGCCTCGACGTCATAACGGCAGGTCGGGTCTCTACCAATCCTTCGGAGTTGATACTGTCCGAGAATTTGGATAGTTTGATTTCCGAACTTCGAGAAAAATACGATTATGTGATTATCGACACGGCCCCGGTAGAAAGAGTTTCCGACACGTTTGCATTGACCCGCTTTGCCGATGCCACATTATATGTATGCCGGGCCAATCACACATCTAAAAATAGTGTATTGAATGCGGTAGATTTTGCCGCAGAAGGATCTTTGAAAAATGTAATATTTGTATTGAACGACACGGAGGAGAAAAAAACGTACGGATATTTGGCCAAACATGAGAGAGGGTAAGTAATGGTTTCCTTGAATAAAATATTCTATGGATTATTTATTTTGATGCTCATAGTAGGAGTTTATACCTATCAATTGATGTGGTTTCAAAGCTCCGATGAGTTGATTACCTTATTGTTTGCGTTCTTGTGTATCTTGGACATACTGAGTAACAAGAATCATCAGCGATATAAAGGCCTTTTGGTGATAATAGGCGTGATGACCTTCTATTTGCTTTACTCTTTGTTTTTCCTTTCTTACAATACACCCAAGGCTATACTGTATGATTTTTTTATACAGATAAAGCCTTTTATCGCTTTTTATGTAGCCTATTCCATGGGAGTGGGATTTAATGGCTCCCAAAAACTGTTTTTAAAGAAACTGAGCCTGTCGCTCAGTGTAATCATGCTCATCATAGTCCTCTCGGGTTTTGGGGCAGAATTTTTCTTTCATGTGGCGTATTATGGCATTATCAGTACTCTTTTGTTTTTGATATATTACTATTGTTCTTGCCCCAATATGAGTCGTACGGATACGATTGTCATGCTCTGTATTCTTATGGTAGGGTTTTTGAGTACGCGTTCCAAGTTTTACGGCTTTTTCGTTTTTGCGGTATATATCTTGTTTTTGTATAAACCGGGAGTTTTGAAAAAGCTAAGGCTCAAACAATGGATAATGATTGGTTTGGTTTTTTGTACCGTATTGTATGTCGCATGGGGAAAGATAGATTACTATTTCATATCTTCGGGATTCTTTTCGGGAGAAAGCGATATGGAGGCCTCGTTTGCTCGGGCCGCTTTATATGTTCAAACTCCGCAGATATTGAAAGACCATTTATTCTTGGGTTCGGGATTGGCTTCGTACGCGACATATTCTTCGGGAGAAGTCGGTTATTCCAGCTTGTATGAGATGTACGACTTGGATACGGTTTGGGGATTGGAAGAAGGCGATTGCCCTTTTATTTCCGATACCTTTTTCCCCGAATTGGTTCAGTTTGGCGTCATTGGGACCATATTGTTTTTCTATTTTTGGATATGGGTATATAAAAAAATAAAACCCACGGTGGCTACCGTAGAAGCAATCCACCTGTATAAGATAGGCCTATTGATTATTGCGTTTATCGCCATTGAGTCGGTGGCGGGGAGTGCTTTCCTGCAAGGTGGCGGTATTGTGGCTATGATCCTGTTAGGACTCGTTGTAAGAGACATTTCTCGAATAAAAGAGAACCAGCAATTTAGATTGAGTAATGAATAGGAGCAAAAAATTTATCAATGATATTTTTATCTATGCCATAGGAAACTTGGGCTCGAAGCTCATTACATTCCTATTGGTCCCTTTATACACCTATTTCATTTCGCCCGATGATTTCGGATATTACGATATTGCTTTGAATATTTCTTTTTTAGGAATCGGGGTTCTCTCTTTCCAGTTAAAAGACGGGGTGTTCCGTTTTCTGTTGGACAATGAAGAGGAAAAAATCAGGAAAAACATTATCACATTTACTTTCCGGTTTCTGTTACGATCGACGGCCATAGCTTTTGTGCTCGGTTTCATTTGTTCGTTTTTCTTTGATATACTCTATTTGCCATGGATTGTCGCCCTGACGATAGCCTTCATGTTTTATGAGATATACATACAAGTAATTCGGGGACTGGGGAAAAATGTCTATTTCGTTTATGCCGGAATCTTGACTTCGTTTTTGACGATTCTGTTTAGCATCTTGTTTATTGTCGGGTTGGACTTCGGCGTATTGGGCATTTTTTATGCCAATATTTTGTCCCGACTCTCTTCGATGTTGATTATTGAATGTAAGTTGGGCATATTGAAAAAATATTTCCGGTATAACTTCACCGACCCGCAGATAAATAGGGAAATCATAAAATACTCGCTTCCCCTTCTTCCTAATGCGCTATGCTGGTGGATTTTAGGAAGCTCTAACCGCCTGTTTATCGATCATTATTTAGGCCTTGAATCGAATGGTATCTATGCGGTAGCCATGAAGTTTGCCTCTATTCTCGAAACGTTTTCGCTGATCATTTATCAAGCATGGCAAGAGACGGCGATAAAACAATATGGGTCGCAGGATAAAAATCATTTTTTTTCTTCTGTGTTATATGCGCAAATGTATATCTTCTCGGCATTTGTGATCATATCTGTTTTTTTGATCAAGTGGAATTATGGTTGGTTGGTCGATGACAATTTCCATGCAAGCGAGCAATATCTATTCCCGTTGGGAATATCGGTAATATTTTTCTCTTTGACCTCATTCTTCGACATGGGGTATCAATGTTCCAAGGAGACCGTGAGAAATTTGCCGGGCGTTTTATTGGCGACAGGATTGAATCTTTTATTGAATTTCCTGTTGATACAGAAATGGGCTATTTGGGGCGTTGTAATCGCATCGATTATGACCTATCTGTTTTTATTCCTTTTCCGTATGGTCGATTCCCGACGGTTTTTCCGAGTTAAGATTCCCTATGCAGGTGCGATTCCTTTGCTCTGTTGCCTTATCGCCGGGCTTATTTTTTATGGTATTTCGAGCTTGTATTTGCAATGCATCTGTGTCTTTGTATTGATAGCGGCGATGGTGGTGGGTATGCCTCGATATATAAAGGAACAATTAAGGCAGATATTATGGGCTAAATTACAGAAAAAGCCGTAATCCCTTACTGTATTGTTGGTGTAAATCGATAAAGGTTAATGAAATAGGATTATGAATGTGAAGATATATACACGAAGGAACGATACTAACGATGCCGTGAATTATTATCTGCAAATCATAAAGCAGGCATTGGAAGAAAAATACAAGACGAGCGTGGAGCAAGTTTTTTCGGTAAAAGATGTACATCGCCAAGATCTTGTGGTTGTGATCTCTCCTGCCGCCTATTTTTATATGTTGTTGAAAAATCCTTTTCAGCAGGTTATTTTTTGGTTTCAAGGTATATTTGCCGAAGAAGTCGATTATCTTTTCACCGGAGGGAAAAACAGGCTGAAAGTGAAGCTCTTTACCCATTTGGAACGACATATATTGAAACATGCTCGATTGATTCTTTTCGTCTCGGAAGCAATGCGCCGGTATTATCATGAAAAGTTTGGCTATCAGAAAGAGAATTATCTTATCATTCCCTGCTTCAATAAGCAAAAAAGTTTGTCGTTCCCGCAAGTAGCCTTGGATATGCCCCAAAAATATGAAACCCCATCTTTTGTATATGCCGGGTCTATTAGCCGGTGGCAATGCATAGAAGAGACCGTTTACTTGTTTTCACTGATTAAACGGCATTTCCCCCAAGCTACATTGACTTTATTGACTGCTGAAAGAGAGGAGGCAGAAGCTGTTTTGATGAAATATGATGTTTCGGCCGAGATTAAATATGTGCCATTGAGCGAACTCGATAAGGAATTGCTGAAATATAAATATGGTTTTATTCTCAGAAGAGACATTCCATTGAATCGGGTGTCAACGCCTACAAAACTGAGTTCTTATTTGGCAAACGGGGTAATCCCTATCTATTCTACTGTAATAGAGTCGTTTAAAGAACCCCTTAAAGATAAGGAATATGCCATAGCGGCCGATGTAAATAATTTGGACGAATTGTATGGACAAATAGTCTTGTTTGAAAAGAAACGTATAAATGTCGAATCCTTGGATCGGGAATATGAAGCCGTGTTTAATGATTTTTATAATGAAACCCGGTATAAGAATGAGCTCATAAAAGCATTGGATTCGGTTGGTTGCAAGTAGGTCGCAGACATTATTTTGAACCCATAAAATCTTTTTACGAGGGACACACATAAATATCGGGATATTGAATTGTAGATGGAAAAAACGCGAAATATCACATTCGATATAGCCAAAGGCATAGGCATCATACTGGTAGTTCTCGGGCATTATACCCCCGAGGAGGCCCCTGCGTGGTATATCGGTTTTGTCGATTTCATTTATTGTTTCCACATGCCTTTGTTCTTTATCATTGCAGGGTTCTTTTTTGACCGTTCGACAAGCGATAAAAGTTATTTGTCGCTGGTAAAGTCGAAGTTCAAGCGGTTGATAGTACCTTATTTTATCCTTTCATGGGTTGTTATAGGCATAAAGATTCTTTTCGACAGTGTCCTGCACGTCGAACACCCTGTTGCCATCGAGGCTTTATATCGTGTATTTTATTTGCCTGAGGCCGGTTATTATCTGTGGTTTGTTTATGTGCTATTTCTTATATTTTGTATAGCTCCGTTTTTTAAGCCGGGCAATCGGCTTACTGTCTTGTCGTTTGTGGCATTGGGGATTGCTTTTTGGCAATCGGCTCCGGAGATTTGTTGTATCGGACAGTTGTGCCGTCATCTCATATTTTTTGTATTCGGTATGTGGGTTTCGCGCATAAAATCCTTGGAGAAAGCCATGTATGGATATGCCCCTCTTTGGGCCGGAGCCACAATCTTGCTCTTTTTCCTGTATCCTGTCGATTTCCCGCAGTCGGTTCTGCGATGGGTTATTGGGGGGATTACAGGATCGTTCATGATTATCAGTTTCTCGCAGTTGATAAGAAGAGCAAGCGCTTCGATGACAAGAGCTTTGTCCTATATAGGCAATATGTCGATGACCATCTATCTCTTTCATACCTTATTCATGGGAGGGGTTAAGGCAATTTTAACATATATAATCTCGGGAGGAGACATAATAGAATTTATAGTTTCTGCGTTATTTATAATAGGGACGGGAATTGTTTGTCCTGTTTGCCTCTACAAATGGGTGTGGGCAAAAGGTAAATTTACGTCTCGGATATTTAAATAACCTGAACGTAACCCATGAAGCGAGCGCCGCGTGTCTTGTTGGTGAACAAGTTTTACTATCCAAGGGGTGGGGATTGTATCTGCATGATCAATCTCGAAGCCTTGTTGCGCCGCCTCGGTTGCGAAGTGGCGGTTTATTCCATGGTGTATCCGCAGAATCTGCCGTCAACGACATCGCATTATTTCGCTTCCGAAATTGCTTTCTCGGGAGGAATGAAAAACAAATTCAGGGCTGCATGCCGCCTTTTTGGATTGGGGAATATAAAAACCTCATTTCAAAGACTCTTGAACGACTTTCGTCCCGATATAGTCCATTCCCACAATATCCACTCCTATCTGTCTCCCATATTGGTAAAACTGGCAAAAGAGCAAGGCTGCCGCACGGTGTGGACTTTGCACGATTACAAATTGTTGTGCCCTTCGTATAATTGCCTGTGCGATGGAGAGATTTGCGAAGCCTGTTTTACGGACCGCACGCAAGTGTTACGGCGAAAGTGTATGAAAGGCAGTTTATCGGCCAGCGCATTGGCCTATGGCGAATCGTTGTGGTGGAATCGGGAAAAGTTGCAACGGTGGGTCGATACATTTGTCTGTCCCAGTTCCTTTATGGCCCAGAAGATGAGAGCTTGTGGCTATGATTATACCAAATTGGCCGTGATTTGTAACTTCATCGAGCAGGCAAAACTCGATTCTCTGCAAACTCCGGTTACTGCCCGGGACGAAGAAAAACCATATTATTGTTACGTGGGACGTCTTTCCGACGAGAAGGGCGTGAAGTTGTTGCTTAAAGTGGCTGCGACTTTGCCATATCCCCTCTATATTGCCGGAACCGGGCCGCTTGCCGAGGCATTGAAGAGGAAGTATGGCCGGTCGGAGAACCTCTTTTTTCTCGGGCATCTCTCTTCTGCGGAGGTTGTAGCGTTGGTAAAGCAGGCGCATGCGATGGTTATACCCTCGGTTTGGTATGAGAACAATCCGTTGAGTGTGATAGAGTCGCTTTGTATGGGAACTCCCGTTATCGGATCCGAAGTAGGAGGAATTCCCGAGTTGGTACGTGAGGGTGATGGTATATTGTTCCGTATGGGAGACAAGGAAGAACTTGCATCTGCGATTACCGAGATGATGGAATCGACGGGGTATGATCGGCAGTCGATCGCGCGACGGGCCCAGGCACGTTTCTCGGAAGAGCGATATTGGACCGAATTGAAACGAGTGTATAAAATAGAAGATTAGATAAAATTTGATAGACCGGGGAAAAGAGTTATCTTTGTACGGCTTTTATGAAAATGAAGATTTTTGCACCTACCGATATAAGCATTATTACCACTTATCGCTGTCCTATGCAGTGCAAGATGTGTAATATTTGGCAAAATCCGACCGATTCCCGGCAAGAGATTACACCCGAGGAGTTGGAGATTCTGCCGCGGGTGAAATTTATTAATATAACCGGTGGGGAGCCTTTCATACGGGAAGATTTGGATAAAATTGTCGAAGTGGCTTTCCGTAAAGCTCCCAGAGTCGTCATCTCTACATCGGGCTGGTTTGAGGATCGGGTAGTGGAGTTGGCCAAGAAGTTCCCTCAAATAGGAATCCGCATCAGCATCGAAGGGCTTTCGCAGAAAAATGACGAATTGCGCGGCCGTCCCGGGGGCTTTGATAAAGGACTGCGTACACTCTTGATATTGAAAGAGATGGGGGTGAAAGATATAGGATTCGGGATAACCGTCTCGAACAACAACTCCGAAGATATGCTCTCGCTCTACCGCCTTTCCAAGGCGTTGGATATGGAGTTTGCCACAGCCGCCTTTCATAACTCCTATTATTTTCACAAGGAAGATAATGTGATAACCAACAAAGATGCCGTTTGTGCAAACTTTGCCAAGTTGATCGATATGCAGATGCGTGAGAAACACCCCAAATCGTGGGCCAGAGCCTTTTTCAATATGGGGCTCATAAATTATATCGAGGGGAATCGTCGTATGTTGCCGTGTGAAGCCGGGTTGATGAATTGCTTTATAGACCCTTATGGCGAAGTATATCCCTGCAATGGCTTGGAAGCGAAATATTGGAAAGAGAGTATGGGAAATATCCGTCAGGTAAAATCTTTTTCCGATATTTGGGACAGCGAACAGGCGCAACGGGTGCGGGAGCTTGTCCGTAAATGCCCCAAAAATTGCTGGATGGTAGGAACGGTTTCTCCCGTTATGAAAAAAATGTCGTATATCCGCTATCCCATGGCGTGGGTTATGAAGAATAAAATTCGTTCACTCTTGGGGAAACCGATTTGTATCGATAAGAAATGGTATGACGTAGGGCAAGACCCTATGCAAGGAAACCTCAATCGGCCTTAATAGAGAGAGGAGGGAGTTGCGATGAAGATAGTCGTGGTCGGTACTCGTGGAATTCCCGGTATACAAGGAGGGGTGGAAACCCATTGCGAAGAACTTTATCCGCGATTGGCCGCCATGGGGCACGATGTTACCGTTGTGCGCCGTTCGTGTTACGTTACTCCTTCAAATAAAATCAAAACCTATAAGGGAGTCCGTCTTAAAGATATTTATGCCCCCCGCAAGAAAAGTGTCGAAGCCATTGTACACACATTTCTGGCAATCCTTTATGCCCGCCGGGTAGGGGCAGATGTCTTGCATATCCATGCGATAGGCCCGGCTATCTTGACCCCCTTTGCCCGCTTATTGGGGTTGCGGGTGGTGATGACCCATCACGGTCCCGATTACGATCGCCAGAAGTGGAACAAGACCGCCAAGATGGTGTTGAGGCTGGGAGAGCGCATGGGAGCGGCTTTTGCCAATGAAATCATTGTAATCTCTACGGTAATAGATAATATCCTGCGGGAAAAGTATCGTCGCATGAATGCCCGTTTGATATACAACGGGGTAAACAAGCCCGAACCGGCGACAACTACCGATTATATTCATTCATTAGGTTTGGAATCCCGCAAATATGTTTTGGCGGTTGGCCGTTTTGTCGAAGAAAAAGGTTTCGATTGGCTCATCAAGGCTTTTTCCGGTATATCTCATGGCGAATATAAGTTGGTAATAGCCGGCGATGCCGACCATGAGGACCATTATTCGCTTGCCTTGAAACAACTGGCTGCGCAAAACCGGGTCGTACTGACCGGTTTCATACGGGGGGCAAAGTTGAACGAACTCTTTTCCCATGCCGCACTCTTTGTTTTACCCTCTTTCCACGAAGGTTTGCCCATTGTATTGCTCGAAGCGTTGAGTTATCGGCTGCCGGTATTGGTCAGCGATATTCCAGCCAACCGGCTCTCTTGCCTGTCGGCCGACGACTTTTTTGTAACCGGCGACCTCGAATCCTTAAAAACCAATTTGTCCCGTAAATTAAGTATAACGGAATTCCCTGTTTCGTACGACTTATCCCCCTATAATTGGGATTATATAGCCTCGCAGGTCAATGAGGTATATCGATTGGTTAGGAATCTTTAACGGATCTAAAATCTTTCCTTGAAAAAAAAATCGGTCGTCCCCGAACTATCTTTTATCGGTTTTGTTTTTGGAGTATAACAATTGTGTTATTATCAAACAAACAAAACAGAACTGATATGAAAAAACTAATCCCGATTCTTTTTGTCGTAGCGGTATTGACCGCTTGTCAGAAAGAGCCCAGCCTCTCCAAGCTGGATGATGATTATGTGGTGTTTACCGATTATGATAAGTCGGCTAACTTCGGCGAATATATTACTTATTATTTGCCGGACAGCGTCTTGCTCATCACAAACGATGATAAAGCCACTTACTGGACGAATGATGAGGCTAATTATATCCTCGAAACCTTTGCCGACAATATGGCCGACAGGGGATTCGTTTTGGTCGATACGAAAGAAGAAGCCGATTTAGGATTACAAGTAAGCTACATCGAAGATGTTCATTATTTTGTCGATTATCCCAATAACAACTGGTGGTGGGGGTATCCCGGATACTGGGGACCCGGATATTGGGGGCCCTATTGGAATAATTGGTATTATCCCTATCCTGTCGTATATAGTTATAGCGTAAACTCATTCTTGGCCGAATTGGTTGATTTGACCGATAAGACGGGCACTAATAAAAAATTGAATGTGCTTTGGGATACCTATATGGCCGGTTTGAAGAGCAGCTCTGCCCGAGTAAACAGAGATTTGGTGATACAAGCCATAGATCAAGCGTTTGTTCAATCACCTTATTTGACGAATCAATAACCGTTTGCTCCACATCTTGAACATTTTAATAAAAAGAAAACGAATTATGAAAACTATTAAACACATATCGTTATGGGTGGTAGTTGCCGCTTTTATGGTGGCTGTGCCGACCCGGGGAAACGCCCAAAACGTTTCAACCTCCTACTTCAATGTTGATTGGCAGTTTAATGCTCCTATGGGAAATAGCTTTGCCGACAAAGCCAGTGGTTGGGGTATGAACTTCGAAGGCGGTTACTATGTCATGCCTAAATTGGCCATAGGTGCATTCATCTCGTATCATACAAACAACAAATATATCGATCGTCAAACCTTGACATTGAGCGGAAGTTCGGCTCTTACGACCGACCAACAACACTCTCTGTTCCAGTTGCCTTTCGGTGTCTTGGCTAAATATCGCTATACGACGGGTGGTATTTTCGAACCCTATACAACTTTGAAACTGGGTGCAAATTACAGCCGTATGTCCTCATATTTGCAGGCGTGGGAATTGTATGACGACTCGTGGGGTTTTGCCGTCTCTCCCGAAATAGGGGTGAGTATATTCCCCAATCCCAACCTCCGTTATGGATTGCATTTGGCCATGTACTACAACTATACGACCAATAAAAGCAAATTGCTGACCTATGATATTGACGGTCGCAACAATTTGGGATTCCGTGTAGGTGTATCCTTCTGAGAGTATTATTGCTGTTTTTTATCGAAGAGGGTAAAGCGTAATTGTTACGCTTTACCCTCTTCATCTTATTTAGTTAAATCGATGTGTGATATTGTAGTGTATCATATTATATGTTATTTTTGCACGCACACGGAAATGTGCATGCGATAATCCGACGGATTCCATGGTAATTCGTTAGACTTTATTATTTATAACCACAACATGATGTATCGAAGTTTTTGGAAAGAGGGTTTACTTGTTTTTTCTTTTTTTATCGTAGGATTCTTCAATTCTTCTGCTCAATATTCGTTGGACTATGCCGTGTCGACTGCTGCTAATGTCGGGAACGGGACATTTGCCCCATATTATCTTTCGGCTAATAAACATGGCCTTGTCACCCATAGCAAGAGCGGTTATTTGCGGGCGGCTCTTTCTCGTGATATAGAGAAGGACAAGCGTTTCTCTTATGAGTTTGGCGCCGATTTGGTAGGTCTGCTTTCTTCCACTTCGCCGGTCTCTTATTATTCCGATGGCGCTGTGAGAACCCGCAATCCGGGGGTCTCTTCGTTTTTGATTCAGCAACTCTATGCCGGAGTGAAATATCGCGCTCTGTTTTTGTGGGCCGGTTGCCGGGAACTTACCGACGAAATGGTGAATTTCGAGTTGAGTTCGGGTGGCCTCGTTTGGTCGGGCAATGCACGTCCCATTCCGCAAGTACAAGCCGGGTTTATCGATTTTGTGGATATACCCTATACGAAGGGTAATGTTCAGATAAAAGGGAATTTGGCCTACGGTATATTTACCGATAAGAAATTCATGGAAGAACATTATAACTATTATAATAGCTACATTACAACGGGAGTACTTTATCATCGTAAAACTATCGCTTTCCGCACCAATCCCGACAAACCTTTTGTCGTGACTGTCGGAGCCGAGTTGGCTGCACAGTTTGGAGGGACGCAACGGTATTACAATAAGGGTGTTTTAATCGATTCTTTGACAACAACAAGTCCGACCCGATTCAAAGATTTTTTACAAATATTAATCCCGACATCGGGCGATGAACAGACCAATAAGGGAGATCAAGCCTATTATTATGGGAATCATGTGGGGCTGTGGAGTTTATCGGCCGACTATAAATTTAAGAATGGTTCATCGGTACGAGGCTATTTCGAATGGTATTTCGACGATGCTTCGGGTATGGGCAAACTTAATGGCTGGGACGGCTTGTGGGGGGTCGAATATAAGAGCGGACGGGAAAATTGGTTGTCGGATCTTGTCGTGGAGTATTTGGATTTCACCAATCAGGGAGGCCCGATCAATTGGTGTCCGACCGATTATGAAAATCCCAAGTTAGATGTGTATGGGAATGGATTTGACAATTATTATAATAATTACTTCTATAATGCTTGGGTACATCATGGCCTCTCCAATGGTACGGCTATGGCCAAGGCGTTATTATACAATACCGATGGCTATTTGAAGTTTAAACACAATCGAATACGGGCGTTCCATTTGGGGGCTTTGGGCTATATCGCTCCGGAGTGGAGATATAAATTCTTGGCCTCATATCGAACCTCGTGGGGGTGCTTACAACTTCCGTTGGCCGATACGCAGCACGATTTGTCGGGCTCGATTGAATGTCTCTATACTCCGGAGAAACTTCGAGGTTGGTCGTTCTCTCTTTCTTTGGCCGGGGATTTGGGAGAGTTGTATGGCGATCAATGGGGTGTGGCTATTGGGATTAAAAAGAGTGGAATTTTAAAGATTGGGAAATGAAAGGGAAAATGATACGTCGTATCCTGTTAGGTATCTGCTTGGGAGTAATTGTCACTTCGTGTACTCAGCACGATGGATATATAGGCCCTATTTTTGGGAAATGGCAATTGACCGAAATGTGGGAGGACGGGACGATGACTCCGCACGATAGTCTGTATTACAATTTCCAGACCAGTATTATCATGGTACAAGTGGTCCATCGGGGAGGCCTGAATAATTGGGCAGACCTCTATTACGGCTCCTATGTTCAGGAAGATGATTCTTTGAAGTTTTATTTAATAGAGCCTTCACAGCACCCGGTTGTGATACCTCCTGTCCTTAAATTGAAGCAGATGGGTGAGGAAAATATCAATACTTTTTTTATTGAAAAACTGAACTCTTCCAAGATGATTCTTACCCGGGGAGAGAATGAGCGGTTTGTATTTCGCAAATTCTAAAATTACAAGTAGCGTATTTCCCGGTTTTCCGAATCGCCCGAATTTTGTTTGGGATACAGTTTGACGAATCCCGAGCGAGGGTCAAACAGGTCTTCCAGTTTCTTGGATTTGTTTCCCGAGAATAGAATCCCGTTTAAGTCGGGAGTCAATCTTGCCGAGAATCTTTCGGGCTTGTAAAGAATAGCACCGGTGAATTTCCGTTTGTAAAGCCATACGAAACAAGTGTTCGCGTTTACCCCGATGCTTAAATATCCGATAACGGTTCCCATGGGAATCTCTTCTCGTACCGTCGATTCCAGTTTGACAATGCGATGGGTAAAGATCTCGGAGAACCGAATGTCTTTGAATCGTTCTATCGCTACACGTTCCCCAGTTTCGGTCATCAGCCAAATGCCTTCCCAGTTGTCGATAGGGGCTGTGTCGAAGTAATGCCGGGCACTCTCCTCGGTATAGTTTTCAAGGATAAAACTTCGATAAGGAGGCTTGCTTTCATAGCGCGTTTCTTCATCGATGATTGACGAAGAACAGAGCAGGAGAGACAGCCCTATCAAAGTTAATCCCTTGAATTTCATTAGAATTTATAATTAAAGCCGAAACTTAGCAATTCTTTTAGTTGGAAGTGCCCCAATTTTTTATTCCGGGCAAGGGCATCGTCGTAGCGCAGATGGACAAATATGCGTGTGGAGAAAAAGCGGTTCAGGATAAAATCAAACGTGTTCTCCATATCGCCCTGCACGTGCTCGTAGTTGGTAAAGTAGAACAGGCGGCAATTCCATACCATGTTGTGGTAAAACTCCCATTTGATGCGACCTTCGAACGAAGAACCGTACTGGTTGGTGCTCTTCCCCGATTTTATGCCGAACACGGTTGGATCCATATCATTGTTGATAATGAATTGCAAATTATAAGAGAATGGAGAGAGCGATACGGAAGTCTCGAAATGCTTTTTGTCGTTCTTGTATTGATACGACATACCTAAACCCATGTTCAATTCGGCGGGCGACAAGAAAGCCGCCGCTTTGTCGTTGGTGTTGGCGGTGTAGCTTGTAAAGAACTGAGTCTTGAAATTCAATGTCGCCGTGTAGTACCAGTTGTTATACGCTTTGAGACCGAATTTTGAGTTGATTTGGAATAAATCCTCGCTGATCCTTACCGAGCGTAGGGTGTCTTCCGGGGCACTATTGATATTCAATCGCCATTGGACCAAGTTTTCAAACAAGATGCGTTGCTCCTTGGGATCGTTATACTTGATGGAAAATTGTTGGTCGCTCAGCAGGTTGACATTGCTGGTCCCACCTTGATACCAGTTTTCCGAGACATATACTTGTGAAAATTGTATGGCCGATTGGAAATTGACAATCCATCGTTTCAATTTGATTTTCTCTTTGCCTACGTCGTTTTTGATAATCAGCGGTTTTTCTTTGATCGAGAGTATATGTTTTACAGGGTCGTTTTCAATCATGTATTGTTTAGGCACTTCCGGCAGGTTGTCTATATTATAGCGGATTAGTTTCGGGTAGTTCACGATGACATAGTTCTGGGCTATATCCATTGTCTTTTGTGCCTGTATCTCTTTTTGCAGCCAATTATCGTTGACGGTGAGGGTAGGCCGTTTGAACGGGTTGTTGTCTGTCGGGGAGAGCCGCAACAGGGGTGTGGACATTTGTTTCTCAAAAATGATGGGCAAGAACAGGGGGTTGACCGGTATCTCTTTGGTGCCTTGCGCCGCTTTAATGCTGTCGGCATATTCGAGCATGCGCAACATTTTGATAATAGGCAAAACCTGTTCGGTAGTGTCGGTCTCTATCAATGATAATAATTTCTGGTCGGCTTCTTGTTGATATTTAATCGAATCGAAAGAAGCGATAGGGGTTGTCAAACTATCTGCGGAAATCTTTACCGTATCGGTCTGTTCCGGCATGGGAATCAAGGTGCTATCCGCAGGGATTGTTGCAGCGGATAACCCGGTTATGGAAAGTACGCAAATTAGAATAATGGCAATACGTGAGCCCATAGAATGGTTATGTTTTGAATTTCTTTATTTGGCAAATTTCAAAAGAACCGGCCTGTTGTCCATGTTGGGAACATTCTTTCACCTTTTGCTTTTAAGGCAAAGATAGTGAAAGGCGAGTGCAGAGACAAATGAAAGCACAGTTTTCAAATTTGGTCTATGCCGAGCCGCATCCTATCTTATGCAAAGATAACGAATATTTGGTACAAGTGCTTTACGTTATGTTATTCTTTTGGGCTTATCTGCGAAGTTTTTATTCTTGGGTATCTGTTACTCGACAAGCGAAGAAATAATTCTATTCGATGTTATCCGGTTTGTGGATTATTTTTCCTAATTTTGCACCTTGTAAATATAAACCCATAAACCCTATTTTGTCGTGGAAACTAAGTATATATTTGTTACGGGGGGGGTAACCTCGTCGTTGGGTAAAGGTATTATTTCGGCTTCGTTGGCTCGATTGCTTTTGGCTCGGGGCTATAAGGTGACGATTCAAAAATTCGACCCTTATATCAATATCGATCCCGGTACATTGAATCCCTATGAGCATGGAGAATGTTATGTAACAGTCGATGGGCATGAGGCCGACCTTGACTTAGGCCACTACGAGCGATTCACCAATACGCCTACGACCCGGGCCAACAACATCACGACCGGCCGCATCTATCAAAATGTGATCGATAAGGAGCGCCGTGGCGATTATCTGGGAAAGACGGTACAGATTATTCCGCATATTACCGACGAGATCAAACGCAATATCAAATTGCTGGGCTCCAAAAATCAATTTGATTTCGTCATCACCGAGATCGGGGGTACTGTCGGCGACATCGAATCGTTGCCCTATCTCGAGAGTGTGCGGCAGTTGCGATGGGAAATGGGTAAAAACTGTGTGTGCATACACTTGACTTATGTGCCGTATATCGCTGCCGCCAAGGAGTTGAAAACCAAGCCGACACAACACTCTGTAAAACAGTTGCAAGAGGTGGGTATCCAGCCCGATATATTGGTGTTGCGCACCGAACACGACCTTTCGCTGAATCTGCGTAAGAAAGTCGCACTCTTCTGTAATGTCGATCCTGCCGCTGTCATTCAATCGATCGATGTCCCTTCGATATACGAGGTACCTTTGAAGATGCACCAACAGCATTTGGACGAAATCGTGTTGACAAAGACGGGGCTACCCATAAATGGAGAACCCCATTTGGAACCGTGGCTTAACTTCCTCCACCGTATGAAAAACGCCACGAAAAGCGTACGTATCGGTTTGGTAGGCAAGTATGTAGAATTGCCCGATGCCTATAAATCCATCAACGAATCATTGTTCCAAGCTGCTACGTATAACGATCGCAAACTCGATTTGCAATATATCCACTCCGAGAAATTGAACAGCGGCAATGTCGAGTCTATGCTCTCTTCTTTGGATGGGGTATTGATTGCGCCGGGATTCGGGCAGAGAGGTATCGAGGGCAAGTTTGTCGCTTTGAAATATGCCCGTGAACACGATATTCCTACCTTTGGTATATGTCTTGGCATGCAGTGTATGGTTATCGAGTATGCCCGTGACGTATTGGGGTATGCCGATGCCAATTCTACCGAAATGGACGTGACGACCAAACACAATGTCATCGACCTCATGGAAGAACAGAAGAGCATAACCAACATGGGAGGGACCATGCGTTTGGGAGCTTATGATTGTGTATTGGCCGAAGATTCTATTGCCGCCAAGGCATACGGTACGACACATATACGTGAGCGCCACCGTCATCGTTTCGAGTTTAACAACGAGTACCGTCAGGCCTTTGAAGATGCCGGCATGCGCTGTGTGGGCGAGAATCCCGAGACCCATCTGGTCGAAATGGTAGAAGTCCCCTCCTTGCGTTGGTATGTAGGGGTACAATACCACCCCGAGTATAACAGTACCGTATTGAATCCCAACCCGCTGTTTGTCGATTTCATCAAAGCGGCAATCTCAAAAAAATAATTTAGTAATCAACATTGAAGAATGGATAAAAACACGATTTTAGGTCTTGTATTCATGGTAGTGGTCGTGCTGCTCTTCTCGTGGTGGATGCAGCCGACCCCCGAACAATTGGAGGCGCAACGCCGGTATAACGACTCGATTGCCGCTGTGGAAGCGGAGCGTATGGCCGAAGCGGCTTTACCCGAGCTTTCGTCACTCCCCGATACCGTATCGGAAGAACTCTCAGACTCATTGAAGATGGTGGGGCTGATTGCCCAATATGGCGATTTCGCTCCTTGTGTCGAAGGTGAAGAAGAGTTTACAACCCTTTCTAACAACAAAGTCACTTTGAAATTCTCGAACAAGGGCGGCCGTCTGTACGAAGCTGTTTTGAACGATTATATGGCTTACGATTCGACTCAGGTAACCTTGTTCACCGGCGATGAAAACGATTATGGATTTATCATTCGTACCAACGCCCGGGTAATCGATACCCGCGACTTATATTTTGAGCCGGTGGTGAACGACAGCACGGTCGATATGACCCTGAAACTCGCCAACGGAAGCCTTTTGGGAGTACGTTATACTCTGCCCGAAGACAGCTATATGCTCAAAATGGATATTTGGCAAAAAGAGATGGACCGGGTTATTCCGTCGAGTGTAGTCTATTGGGATTTCATTTGGGATCAAAAGATGCGCCGGCAGGAGCAAGGTCGCATGTTTGAAGAGCGAAACAGTGCTTTGTACTATAAATTTGTCGGCGACGACGTGGAACATTTGAGCGAATCGGGAAGCGACGACGAAAAAGCGACGACGAGCCTCAAATGGATTGGCTTCAAAAACCAGTTCTTCTCCACCGCCTTTATCGCCGACAGCAAGTTCAACGACGGGGCCTTTACTTCAAAAGCCATCGAGGAGGAGAAATATTTGAAACTCTTCCATGCCGAGAGTACTATCGACTACGACTCGAAAGAGCCGCAGATTGCCGGGTTTAATATTTTCCTCGGTCCCAACTCTTATCCGCTGTTGTCGTCGTATGACGATGACCTCTCGGGCGACCAAACTCTCGATCTCGACAAGCTCGTGCCGCTGGGATACAAGTTCTTCCGCTGGATCAATACCCTTATCGTCATACCGGTATTTACTTTCCTCGGCAAGTTCTTCTCCAACTATGGTATCATCATTTTGCTCTTGACGATATTCATCAAACTGGTTTTGTTCCCCTTCACTTATAAATCGTACAAATCGCAGGCTCGCATGCGGGTGTTGGCTCCGCAAATCAAGGAGATCAACGACAAATATCCGGGGCAGGAGAACGCCATGGAGCGTCAACGGCTCACGATGGATTTGTATAGCAAGGCGGGTGTCAACCCTATGGGCGGATGTTTGCCGTTGCTGTTGCAGATGCCTATCCTCATTGCCATGTTCACCTTCTTCCCCTCGTCGATCGAGTTGCGGGGCGAATCGTTCCTGTGGGCCAAAGACCTTTCGACCTACGATGCCATTGTAAGTTGGGATACCTACATACCGCTGGTTACTCCTTATTTCGGTAACCACATCAGCCTTTTCTGTCTGTTGATGACCATTACCAACTTGATATATACCAAAATCAACATGCAGAATACGGCCGGCCAGCAGCAAATGCCCGGTATGAAGTTCATGATGTATTTCATGCCAATCATGTTCCTCGTATTCTTTAACAACTATTCGGCCGGGTTGAGTTATTATTATTTCCTTTCGTTGTTGATTACCATTATCCAAACCTACGCTTTCCGCAAGTGTATCAACGAAGAGAAGGTATTGGCCGAATTGAAAGAGAATCAAAAGAAACCTCGCAAGAAGAGCGGTTTCATGGCTCGTCTCGAAGAGGCTCAACGCCAGCAACAAGCTGCTTTGCGCGAGCAACAAAAACAACGTGCGAAACAACAGCGTCGCCGATAAAAGATATAAAAAAGATTAAAGGGTTGCTCTTCGTGTAGGGGAGCAACCCTGTTTTTCCCTTTATATCTGTAAAAGAATAGTTATGCGATTAAGAACTCTTATCTATGGTGTTGTTTCGGTTTTGTGCCTGTCGCCGCTTGCCGCTCAACAAGTCGTCCCGACTCATTCGGTGTCGGTCGATATGATCGGTTTGATGTATGGTTATGAGTTGCCGTTGGGCGATAAGTTTTCGCTCATTGCCCGGGCCGGGACACAAGCCGGGATAGGATACAGCTCGTCGTATAGCATCTGGGGCGGGAGTGAGAGCCGTTGGAGTGTTGGACTGTATCCGGTGCTTTCGGTAGAGCCGCGGTACTATTACAATCTGTCGAAACGCTATGCGGCCGGGAAGAATACTTTCAGGAACAGCGGGGGATTTCTATCCATCGATATGCAGTATTTTTTTCCGCCCTATTACCGGCGTCATATCGAGGGCGAAGGTGGTTTGTTGATTACTCCTTTTTGGGGATTCCGACGGGTGTGGTACGAACATTTTCTGTTTGAATTGGGTGGAGGCTTGAATCTATCTACTCCCGATTTCAAGAGCGTGTCGGTAAGTCCGGCTTTTGATATTCGTATGGGGTATCTCTTTTAGATAAATCCGGTTCGGGTGGATATATGGATATAAGAGAGGAGAGGTGTCACCCGGTTGGGAGACACCTCTCTTCGTTTGAATGACTATGGCGTGCGATTAATTATTTTCGGGACGTAATTTGCGGACCGTTACACCGGCTTGCCACATTTCGCTTTCGCGCATCTCTTTCAATTCTTGGTTCAAGCCCTCGCGATAACCCTCTTTGCTGTTGGTGTCGATCGAGCGTTGAGCCTCGTTGCCTTTGGCTACTTCGTCATACAGTTCCTCGAATACCGGTTTGGTGGCATCGCGGAATTTTTTCCACCAGTCGAGAGCACCTCGTTGAGCAGTGGTCGAGCAGTTGGCATACATCCAGTCCATACCATTCTCGGCTACGAGCGGCATGAGCGACTGTGTGAGCTCTTCGATTGTCTCGTTGAAGGCTTCCGAAGGGCTGTGGCCGTGTGCGCGCAAAGTGTCGTATTGAGCGGCAAATATACCTTGAATGGCTCCCATGAGGGTACCGCGTTCGCCGGTAAGGTCGGAGTAAACCTCGCGTTTGAAGGTTGTTTCGAAGAGGTAGCCCGAACCTACACCGATACCCAATGCCAAAACTTTTTCAGTAGCGTGCCCGGTCGCATCTTGGAAGACTGCATAGCTCGAATTGAGCCCGCGTCCTTGCAGGAACATGCGGCGCAAACTGGTTCCCGATCCTTTGGGAGCTACCAGTACGACATCGACATCGGCGGGCGGAACGATTCCCGTGCGTTCTTTGTAAGTGATGGCAAATCCGTGAGAGAAATAGAGTGTCTTGCCGGCGGTGAGGTGTTTTTTCACTTTGGGCCATACCTCTATTTGTGCCGCATCGGAGAGGAGGTATTCGATAATCGTACCCCGTTGGCAAGCCTCTTCGATTTCGAAAAGCGTTTCGCCGGGTACCCAGCCGTCGGCCACGGCTTTGTCCCATGTTTTCGAGCCTTTGCGTTGCCCTACGATTACGTTGAATCCGTTGTCCCGCAGGTTCATGCTTTGTCCGGGGCCTTGTACGCCGTATCCGATCACAGCGATCGTTTCGTTTTTGAGGATTTCTCTCGCTTTTTCCAATGGAAATTCTTCTCGGGTGACTACATTTTCGTCAACACCGCCAAAATTCAT
This sequence comes from uncultured Barnesiella sp., assembly GCA_944320995.1. Classification (GTDB taxonomy): domain Bacteria; phylum Bacteroidota; class Bacteroidia; order Bacteroidales; family Barnesiellaceae; genus Barnesiella. Next base: position 32,836 of record CALUJQ010000014.1, read on the forward strand.
GATAGCCATTTTGTTTGTTGTTTAGTGTTTATAAAATTAGTTTTATCTGTTTTCAAAAATAATTCTTCCTTTGCAATAAATTTTCTCGTCGTCGCGTATTTCCAAGGCGAAATTGTCGCTCGATTCTTCCTCTTTGTGCAGTTGCAGCGTAACGTCGTAGCGGGCTTCGTTGGCATACCCGATTTCGAATCGGTGTATGCGTTGCCGGTCGTATCGTTCAAACGGGAAGAGGTCGAGCGCATGTTCGATGTATTTCACGCTGTTGACGTGACGGTTCAAGTCGATGTCGTTGTAGGCGACCCTGTAAATGATCGGCGTTTCGTCGTGGACATCGCGTACCCTCGATTGTTTTTCGATGGGGCAGGGTTTGTCCGATATGTTGCGGGCGATATATTCAAACTGGCTTATATCGACCGACGAACGGGTATTCAAGTCGATTACCGACCATATCGTGCGGGCATATCCGCAGGGAGAGCCGTCTTCGCCCGATATGGCGAAATTCCGGGAGGAGAAATGCTTGTTATATCCCTCTATCCATGTCTCCAAGGTGTAGCGTTCGTTAATGCGTGGGTATCGGGTCATTTCGATAGCCAGCCGGGAGAGTACCCACACTTGCCCGCTTTTGATGAGCGTGCTGTAACCTACGCCCCACGATTCGGCGTGGAGAGTCGCTACTTCGAGGATTCGCTTGGCGAGCAGCGGCAGCGGCAGTTCCTGCTGACCGTTCCCCTCGGCGGGCTCTACTGTGTAGCTTTTGGCGTAGATTGCTTCGGCCGGTTGTTCCGGGTACTCTTCGGTTTCTTTCATAACTGGTTTTGACGGTATTGTTGTTCTTCCAGAAAGATGCTCACGTGTTCTACGGTCGATTTGGTGATGGCGACACGTCCCGAGCGTACGAATTGCATCACGTCGTATCGGCTCAACTCTTCGAAAAGAGCTTGTGTTTCGTCGGTGTGCCCCGATTTCTCGATGACCGTATAGGTGCGGTTTACCTCCAATATGCGGGCATTGTATTTCCGTACCAGATCTTCGATGTGCCGGTCGTCCAACAGTTTGTCGGTAGGTACTTTGTAGAGGGCGACTTCTTGGAATACGATTTCGTCGTCGGTGTAGAAGAATGCCCGCAGTACATCGATGCGTTTCTCGATCTGTTTGACCAGTTTTTCCATCGTCTCGCGGTCGCTGTATGTCGTGATGGTAAACTTATGCACCCCTTCGATGGCCGATGCCGACACCGACAGGCTCTCGATGTTGAGTTGCCGGCGGGTGAAGATGATCGAGATTTGGTTGAGCAATCCAACTTGATTCTCGGAGTAAACGGTTACGGTATATAATGTTTTGTCTGTCATATCGGTTTAATATTTTTCGGTGGCGTTGAGCATGATATTTGTGACACAGGCTCCGGCAGGAGTCATGGGGAATACCATGCAGTCGGGGTCTATTTGTACGTCGAGCAGGTAAGCTCCTTGGTGGTCGAGCATGCGCTGTATGGCGTCGTCGAGTTCTTCCCGGGTGGCAACCCGTTCTCCGGCAATGCCGTAGGCGGCGGCGATGCCGGTAAAATCGGGATTCAACATGGGAGTCTCGGAGTAGCGATGGTTGAAAAACAGGGCTTGCCATTGTTTCACCATGCCCAAGAAGTTGTTATTGAGAATGATAATTTTTACATCGACTCCATATTGCATGATCGTCCCCAACTCTTGTATGGTCATTTGCATACCTCCGTCGCCGGTGAAGAAACATACGGTGCGGTCGGGAGAGCCGATTTTTGCCCCGATGGCGGCAGGAAGGCCGAATCCCATTGTTCCCAGACCTCCCGAGGTGACGATGCTGCGAGGGCGTTTGAAGCGAAAATACCGGGCCGATAGCATTTGATTTTGTCCTACGTCGGTGACCAAAATACTGTCGTTGCCGGTAGCTTCCGAAACTTTGCGGGCTACCTCGCCCATGTTCATCAACGCTTTTTGTGGGTGCAGTTCCGGTTCGATTACCTTTTCGTTCTCCACTTTTTCACACACGGCAAAGGAGTCGATCCACTCTTTGTGGCTGGCCGGAGCGACTTCCCGGTTCAATGCTTGCAGTACGGTGCGGGCATCGCCCAGTACCGAGACATCGCATTTTACGTTCTTGTTGAATTCCGACGGGTCTATGTCGATATGGATTATTTTTGCTTGGCGGGCATACTGGTTGAGGTCGCCGGTTACCCGGTCGTCGAAGCGCATGCCGATGGCGATGAGCAAGTCGCTCTCGTTGGTTTTGATATTGGTGGCGATACTTCCATGCATTCCCAGCATGCCTTTATACAGCGGGTGGTCCGAGGGTATGGCCGATAATCCCAGCAGGGTGCAGCCTACCGGAATGTCGGCCGTTTCGGCCAGTTGGGCCAACTCTTTTTCGGCGTTGGAGATAACGACGCCTTGTCCGGCAAGGATAAGCGGTTTACGGGCGGCATTGATGAGGGCAGCTGCGGCTTCTATTTCCGAGGTTTTGATTTCGGGGTAGGGGTTGTAGCTGCGTATGAATTGGCACGGCGTGTATTCGAAGTCGGTCAATCCCGTTTGCGCATCTTTGGCGATGTCGAGGACCACAGGCCCGGGGCGTCCGTTCCCGGCGATATAGAAAGCGCGGGCCACGGCCCATGCGATTTCGTCGCTGTGGCGTATTTGGTAGCTCCATTTTGTCACCGGTTGTGTGATGCCTACTACGTCGGTTTCTTGAAAAGCGTCGGACCCCAGCAACGGAGAGGCTACCTGTCCCGTGATGACGATGAGCGGCGTGCTGTCCATCATGGCGTCGGAGAGGCCGGTGATGATATTGGTTGCCGCCGGTCCCGAAGTGACCATGACGACTCCGGTTTTCCCCGATACCCGGGCGTACCCTTGGGCGGCATGGGTAGCACCCTGTTCGTGACGTACGAGGATATGTTTCAATTGGTCTCGATGGCCGTAAAGTACATCGAATACCGGCATGATGGCTCCGCCGGGGTATCCGAAAATGTATTCTGTATGCTCTGCGATGAGCGCTCTGACGAGCGCTTCGGCTCCTTTTATCTTTTCTGTTGCCATAGTCGTTTCGTAGTATTTAGATGATACGGACTGCGCCTTTGTCGGCCGAACTTACCATTGCCGCATAGGCTTGCAATGCTTTCGATATGTTTCGTTTTCTCTGTTTGGGGGTGAATGCCTGTTTGCCGCGGCTCATCTCTTCGGCTCGGCGGCGGTCCATCTCCGCCTCTTCGATGAGCAGGTTGATGCTGCGGTTGGGAATATCGATTTCGATCATATCGCCATCGCGCACCAGTCCGATGTTGCCGCCGGCTGCGGCTTCGGGGGAGATATGTCCGATCGAGAGGCCCGATGTCCCTCCCGAGAAACGTCCGTCGGTGATGAGGGCGCAGGCCTTGCCCAAGTGTCTCGATTTGATGTAGGAGGTGGGGTAGAGCATTTCTTGCATGCCGGGACCTCCTTTGGGACCTTCGTAGGTGATGACGACTACGTCGCCGCTCTCCACTTTCCCTCCCAATATTCCTTCGCAAGCCTCTTCCTGCGATTCGAATACCTTGGCCCGGCCTTTGAACCGGAATATTTTCTCGTCTACACCGGCTGTTTTGACAATACATCCGTCTTGTGCGATGTTACCGAAAAGCACGGCCAACCCGCCGTCCTTTACATAAGCGTGTTCGAAATCCCGGATACAACCCTCGCTGCGGTCGGTATCGAGGCTGTTGTAATAGTTCTCTTGCGAACCCATTATGAGGTTGAACCGGTTGCCCGGTGCGCTTTTCCATAATTTTTCGGCCGCTTCGGGGCAGGCTCCGTCTTGCAGGGCATATTGCTCGATAGCTTCGGACAGGCTTTTTCTATCCACACGCGAAACCGATGTGTCGATCAATCCCTCTTTCTCCAATATTGCCAGAATAGAAAGGATGCCGCCGGCCCGGTTTACGTCTTGTATATGGTAGTGCGAGTTGGGCGCAACTTTACAAAGGACGGGCGATTTACGTGAAAGCGTGTCGATGTCTTTTATCGTGAAATCCACACCGGCCTCTTGTGCTATGGCGAGCAGGTGCAGTACCGTGTTGGTCGATCCCCCCATGGCGATGTCGAGTGACATGGCGTTGAGGAAAGCGGCCCGGGTGGCAATGCTGCGGGGTAATACACTCTCGTCGCCGTCGCTGTAGTAGGCATAACAGTTTTCGACGATTTGGCGGGCAGCGTCGATAAAGAGTTGTTCCCGATTGCGGTGGGTGGCAACGATTGTCCCGTTCCCGGGAAGGGCCAGCCCAATGGCTTCGTTGAGGCAGTTCATCGAGTTGGCGGTAAACATTCCCGAGCAAGAACCGCAAGTGGGGCATGCCGCGAGTTCTACCTGCCGCACCTGTTCATCGTCGATACTCTCGTCGGCCGATTCGACCATGGCGTCGATCAGGTCGAGTCCCCGTCCATTCAGATTGCCGGCCTCCATAGGACCGCCCGATACGAAGATTGTGGGAATATTCAGCCGCATGGCCGCCATGAGCATTCCCGGCGTGATCTTGTCGCAGTTGCTGATGCATACCATGGCATCGGCTTTGTGGGCGTTGACCATATATTCCACACTGTCGGCGATAAGGTCTCGCGAAGGTAGCGAGTAGAGCATGCCGTCGTGCCCCATCGCTATGCCGTCGTCGATGGCGATAGTGTTGAATTCGGCAGCAAAGCAGCCCAGTTTCTCAATCTCTTTTTTGACGGTTTGTCCTATCTCGTGCAGGTGAACATGTCCCGGTACGAATTGGGTGAATGAATTGACCACGGCGATGATGGGTTTTCCCATCTCCTCCGGTTTCATACCGTTGGCTCGCCATAAGGCTCTGGCTCCGGCCATTCTTCTTCCGGCAGTACTGGTCTCGCTTCGTAATTGATGTTTCATAATTCGTTTTATCCTGTCTCATTCAAAAGAAAAACCTTTCCGTTGTGTGGAAAGGTTTTTTACAATTACTCTAATTCAATATCCTATGAGAAGTAACTACATACGCCTTTCCACCTTATCGACTCACGACAAGAATCATGCTAATGACCGATAGAGAAATCACATGTAGTAACATAGTTGCCATATCATTGTGTTTATGATGTTGCAAATGTATGACTATTTTGTGATATAAACAAATGATTTGAAAGAAAATTTGTGACTTGCATTTAAATTTGTTTTTGTTTTAGGGTGTTTTTTGAAATAAATGAAAGATAAATCCCGTTATAACTGCATGATTGTAATTCGATTAAACAATTCGATGCCGCTTCTCGGTGGGAGGGGGCTGGAATTGAGAAAAATAAAATGTATATTTGCAAGGCAATAGCAGTAGAAAATCTAATTTGTTCAGTAGCGTTGAGTGTTCGTCGAGTCATAATGGCCGTAGGAGTTGCAATCGCCGGTATTGTGCTGGTATCGTGTAGCCCTACCCGTCATGTCGCCGACGGGAGCTATTTGCTCGACCATGTAAAGATAGAGACCGATGACAAATCGGTGAAGCCTTCCGATTTGAAATCTTATTTGCGGCAAGAACCCAACCATCGCATGTTCGGGCTTTTCAGGTTTACTCTCGGGGTGTATAATTTGTCGGGGAACGACTCGACCAAATGGTATAACCGTTGGATAAGGAATGCCGGTACGCCACCGGTGATTTATGACCCTATGTTGATGGAGAATTCTCGGTTGCAAATGGAAAAAGCCATGAACAACAAGGGATATATGGCGGCTCGGGTAGAGGCCGATACTCTTTCGAAAGGCAAACGCATGGATGTGGTTTATCGGGTGTCAACCAATAAGCCGCATTATATAAACGATATAAGTTATCTCATTCCCAGCGATACCGTTTCCCGTCTTATCGAGAGGGTGTATAGCTCCCATTCCCTTTTGAAAAAGGGGGCGAATTTCGACCGTAACGTGTTAGATGAAGAGCGGCAGCGTATAGCCGATATTTTGAGGCGTGACGGTTTTTATGCTTTTAACAAGGAATTGATTACATATACCGCCGATACCGCCGATCGCTCAAAGGCTGTTGATCTCACCATGAATATCGTTCCGGAGTCTTTGGCCAATGCTTCGGGGTACAGACCTTATGAGCGGTATTACATGCGGAAAATCTATTTTATTCTGTCGTATGATCCTTCGGCAAGCGATCAAATCGATGTTTCTGATGCGCAAACCTATAAAGGCTATTATTTTGTGGAGGGTGAACGTCCCTATATTCGACGGAATACTTTGGTCGAAAACTGTTTCATCCGTCCCGGATTGTTGTTCAGCAGTCGCGATGTAGATAATACTTATACGGCATTCGGGCGCTTGCGCATTGTCAAGTATGTCAATATCCGTTTCGAGCCTGCCGGGCAGAATGAGAAGGGTGAGAATCAACTGGATTGCTATATCTTGCTCAATGAAGATAAATCGCAATCGGTTTCGCTCGAAGTGGAGGGGACGAATTCAGAGGGCGATTTGGGTTTTGCCGTGGGGGCGACTTACCAGCACCGCAATATTTTCAAAGGTTCCGAGACTTTTTCGACGCAAGTGCGCGGCGCTTATGAAAGTTTGTCGGGAGATCTGAGCGGCCTCATCAATGACCGTTATACCGAGTTGGGAGGTGAGGTTGGCGTGACTTTCCCGCAATTCCTGTTCCCTTTTTTGCGCACCGATTTCCGGCGACGTATGAAAGCCAGTACGGAGTACAGCCTCAATTTCAATTTCCAGCAACGACCCGAATATACCCGTGTCATTTGGGGAGCGGCATGGAAATACAAGTGGACGACCAACCGGGGATTCTTCCGCCACAATTACGATTTGCTCGATATAAACTATGTCTATTTGCCGCATAAGACCGATGATTTCCTCGAAACCATCGCTCCCGACAACCCGCTGTTGCGGTATAGCTATGAAGACCACTTCATCATGCGCATGGGATATACCTTTTATTGCTCAAACCTCAACCCGTCCAATCCGGTGCAACGGCGTTCCAATGTCTATACGCTGAGGGCCGCGGGCGAGGTGGCCGGAAACCTGCTCAATGCGTTTTCCAAACTGACTTCGGCATCGTCGCAGGGCGGGTATAAGATTTTTGGTATCCGTTATTCTCAATATGCCAAATTTGATTTTGATTACAGTTTCACTCACTTGATCGACGACCGCAACTCGATCGCGTTCCATGTAGGAGGAGGGATAGGCATACCGTATGGGAATTCCGATATATTGCCGTTTGAAAAACGATATTATTCCGGTGGGGCCAACAGCGTGCGGGGCTGGTCGGTGAGAACGCTGGGGCCGGGAAGTTACAACGGCAACAACTCGGTGTCGGAGTTTATCAACCAGTGTGGCGACATACGGTTCGACATGAACCTCGAATATCGGGCGAAACTCTTTTGGAAGGTCGAATTGGGCGCATTTATCGATGCCGGGAATATATGGACGATTCGCAATTACGAGGCGCAGCCCGGCGGTCAATTCCGTCTCGACTCGTTTTACAAGGAGATAGCGTTGGCATACGGGCTGGGAATACGTCTCGATTTCAGTTACTTCCTTCTTCGCTTCGATTTGGGTATGAAGGCCTATAATCCGGCCTCCGGGCAGGATCATTGGGCTATTGCTTCGCAAAATTTCCGGCGCGATTCGGCATTTCACTTCACCGTGGGTTATCCCTTCTGATTTCTTTGTTTTATGGGGACGGTGTAAAAAATCGGATTTATATGTTTGGAATATCCCGAAATATCCCTAACTTTGCAACACTTTTTTATGAAAGGTCGGTTGAGTAGCTCAGCTGGATAGAGCAACAGCCTTCTAAGCTGTGGGTCTTGGGTTCGAATCCCAACTCAATCACTCATAAGGAAAAGAGAGTGAATCAAATTCACTCCCTTTTTGTTTTTTCATATATAGGCTTGACGGTGTGGATTTATTCTACAAACTGGCTGTTTTTCCATCGCCCGTCTTTATAATCGCCATCGGTGTAGTACAAGATACCGTATCCTTCCATCTGGTCATCGACAAAATCGCCTTCGTATCGGTTGCCGTCGCTCCAAATATAGATACCTTTCCCCGAGCGTAGCCCCTCTTTGAATTCGCCTTTATATGTATCGCCGTTGTGATATAACATATCGCCATATTTATGAGGCATACCGTTTTTTATGCAGCCGAAATAGTGATCGCCGTTTGTCCAAGTAATTTCGGCTATGTCACAACTTATCTCTTTCTCGTCGAACGGCAAAAAGAATTTGAACACTTTTTCTCCCAGACTTATTTTAGCTGTTTTCGTCAGTTTGTCGTTGGTGAATATTCCTTCGTAACATAATCCGTTTTTCTTAAACAACTTGCCTATCCCATCGAAGTACCCTTGGACGAAATCACCCTCGTAACGTTCCCCGTTTGGCCAAGTGTATATACCTTTTCCCGTGCGCTCTCCATCGATGAAATCACCCTCGTAACGTTCCCCGTTTGGCCATGTAATGAAGCCTTTCCCTTCCATTTTCCCATGGACGAAATCGCCTTCGTAATGGTCTCCGTTGTCCCATGTCAATACCCCTTTCCCGTGGAATAGGCCTTTCTTGAACTCGCCTTTGTAGTAAGTGCCGTTTGGGTATTTCAAAGTTCCCTTGCCCTGTATCTCGCCGTCTTGGAATGAGCCTTCGTATGTAATCCCGTTGTTCCAGCGATATGTCCCCATACTTGGCATTCCATCTTTGAGTACACCTTTAAATCTTCCGTCGGCCATGGCGATTCCCTCAGGAGGAGTTTCGTTGTAGTAGGTCATACGTTTTTTTTAAGTTGTTTGAACGGATCAAATATTTCCTCGCAGGAGATAAATCTCTCCCGTAGATGCGAATATAAGAAATACTCTTCTTATTTGCAACTTTGCAAATAAATTGGGGAATTGTGAAAAAGATGGAGTCTTTCTATCGTTTTTTAACAGTGAGATGTCGTTGTCCGGTCGGTTCAGCAGTTCTCGTTCCCCCCCAGACTACCTACCTTTACCTGTTTGCGCGACTTGAATACCAGCATGTCGGCAACCAAGTAGTTGAAAAGCCCTGAGATGAGCAATGCGGCAAGGTTGCAATAGATGACGTCCCACTTGAAAATCTTCTGGAAGATGAGCAGGAATACCATTTTCATGAGGAAGCCTGCCCCCGACGACAGGTTGAACACAAAGAACCTGATGATGAAATCCCGTGTGGAACGACGGCCGATGCGGCTCTTCCAGATCCAAAAGTAGGAACACATGAAGTTGCTCAGTACGGCAAACTCGAAGCTGATAATCGGCGAAAGGATATAGGTCCCGAAGTAGCTGTGAAAGATGAAATCGGAGCATATCCACAGCACCAATGTGTCAACCCCTGTCCCAAACAGTCGGCTGACAACGAATTGCAGGTAGATGCGCAGTTTCAACACTCCAGCTTTCACGACCTCTTACTTATTTTTGAAAAGGTTTCAGGGGGTCTTGCTCGGCCAAGATGCGGCGGTCGGTGACGAATTGTACCAGCCATGCAATGAAGAGGAAGCAGGCGATAAAGAGTCCGGCTATATCGAACAGGCCCAATGTCTGGCCGCCGATAGTCCATTTGAGGTCTTCGAGCGACGTGTATATAAATACGGTATTGATGAGGATAATGACCAGTCGGAGTTCAGTGGGACCCAGTTTCCCGTAGGTGAGCAGGAATTTCCCTTTTACGATGGTCGAGATATAGGTGTAAATCGAGAGTACCAGATATCCGGCCAATACCAGCATGGCTACATCGAGGCGGAACATGGGCGACAATCCGGCACCGATACACATGATGCAGATGGTAATCGCATCGAGTGAATGGTCGATGAAAAATCCGTAAACCGGCCTTTGTGTATTACGTACACGGGCCAATGTGCCGTCGAGACTGTCGCCATACCAGTTGATGAACAATCCGAGAGATGAAATCCACAAATAGTTTTTGTCGATATGTGCCAACACAAATCCAACCGCGCATATTACAGCACCTACCAAACCGGTGTAAGTGAGAAAGTCCGAAGTAACCCATGAGGGTTGGCGTTGTGCTAACCAAACAAGTGCCTTTTTCTCTGCCGCATTGAGCAGAGAGGTCTGTATCCTTTCTGATGTTTCTTTTCCCATTTCTTAGTTTTTGTACAAAAGTACGGATTATTTGGAAAACTGAGTAAAAAATGATGATGAATTTACGGAGGTATGTAAAAGATTTGAAATTTTTGTTTCATTTTGGCAATGCCGCGAGAGTAGGGTTTATGCAGAATTCAGGCTGTTTGGATCGGATATAGTTTAGGCTATCGGGCAATTAACTGATTTGTGATGAATGTGTTGTGATATGATTGTGTTGTCATTTGCCTTGATTAATAATAACCAGATGTTATATGAGGTAAAAAATTGTGATAATCAAAATCGAGATTCGGTTGTTATATTTGTACCACAAAACAGATCGAACTTATCAATAATAAAAAATATATGACTATGGAATTTTTGACGAAAGAGAAACTGACGATTGTCGGAGCTGCCGGAATGATTGGCTCGAATATGGCTCAAACGGCGTTGATGATGCGCCTTACCCCTAACGTGTGCTTGTATGACCCCTATGCCCCTGCCCTTGAAGGTGTGGCCGAGGAGTTGCGCCACTGCGCTTTCAAAGGGGTGAACGTGACTTATACGAGCAATATCGAGGAGGCACTCACGGGTGCTTCGTATGTCGTTTCGTCGGGTGGAGCGGCTCGTAAGGCCGGAATGACCCGTGAAGATTTGTTGAAGGGGAATGCCGAGATTGCCGCTCAATTCGGTAAAGACATCCGTAGCTATTGTCCTGCGGTGAAACATGTGGTAGTAGTTTTCAATCCGGCCGATATTACGGGCCTTATCGTGTTGCTTTACTCGGGGTTGAAACCTTCGCAAGTCTCTACGTTGGCCGCGCTCGACAGCACCCGGTTGCAAAGCGAGTTGTCCAAATATTTCCATGCCGTTGCTGACGAGATAGAGAATTGCCGTACTTATGGCGGGCATGGTGAGCAGATGGCGGTTTTTGCCTCGACGACCAAAGTGAAAGGTACGCCGCTTACCAATTTGATCGGTACGGAGAAATTGCCGACCGAGGATTGGGAAAAGATTCGTCAACGTGTGGTGCAAGGCGGTAAGAACATTATCGACTTGCGGGGCCGTTCCTCTTTCCAAAGTCCGGCATACCTCTCCATCGAGATGATTGCTGCCGCCATGGGAGGAAATCCTTTCACATGGCCTGCCGGTGTTTATCTTTCGACCGGTAAATTCGACCACATACTCATGGCCATGGAGACGATTATCGACCGCGCAGGGATTCATTACAACCCCGTTTACGGTACGCCCGAAGAGGACAAAGAGTTGGAAAACAGCTATAAACATTTGTGTGAGTTGCGTGACGAGGTGATTGCCATGGGTATTATCCCTCCTGTGGACGAGTGGCACAAGTTGAATGGGAATATAGATTGACACTTTGTGTCGATGATAGTATAAACACAGAAAATCGCAGCTTTTCGGAGTTGCGATTTTCTGTGTTTTTTGGGGGTGTTTATTTGTGTGCCGGGCGGTTGTGTATTGCCGATAAAATCATTTGTGAGGAGGAGAGGAGATAGGGGCGATGGATATTCATAAAATCCTATTGGGTTATTTCTTAAAAAAGTTGTAAATTGCGGCAAATTTTAATTTTCCAGGTTTATGAAAAGATATTTGGTTACCGGTGCAGCCGGTTTCATTGGGGCTAATTTCTTGAAATACTTGTTGAAAAAGTATGGAGAAGAAATCTATGTGGTTGTTTTAGATAAACTTACATACGCCGGGAATTTAGGAACCATTAAGGAGGAGATTGCCGATCCCCGGGTTCGTTTTGTAAAAGGAGATATACGCAATGCCGAGTTGGTGGCGAATATTTTTGCCGAGACCGACATCGATTATGTTGTCAATTTTGCCGCCGAATCGCACGTCGATCGCAGTATAACCAATCCGCAACTCTTTCTCGAAACCAATATATTGGGCACACAGAATATGCTCGATTGTGCCCGAAAGGCTTGGTATCGGGGAAAAGATGCCGAGGGGAAGCCGCTCTATGCCGAAGGGAAGAAGTTCTTGCAGGTATCGACCGACGAGGTGTATGGTTCTTTGTCGAAAGATTACGACCAGCCGCATCCGCTCGAAATTTCCGATCCCGATGTGCGCAAGGTGGTGAGCGGCCGCACCGACCTGCACACCTATGGCAAACATTTTTTCACCGAGACCACTCCGCTCGATCCCCGTTCGCCCTATTCGGCTTCGAAGACGAGCGCCGATATGTTTGTGCGGGCCTACCACGAGACCTATGGCATGCCGGTAAATATCACCCGTTGTTCCAACAATTACGGTCCATATCATTTCCCCGAGAAATTGATACCGTTGATTATCAAGAATATTTTGGCCGGACAGAAACTGCCGGTCTATGGCAAAGGCGATAATGTGCGTGACTGGCTCTACGTAGAGGATCACGCCAAGGCGATCGATGCCGTTTTGGAGCGTGGCCGCATAGGCGAGGTTTATAATGTGGGCGGATTCAACGAAGAGCAGAATATCAATATCGTGAAACTCATTATCGGCATCATTGCCCGCATCATGCACGAGGAACCTGCTTATCGCCGGGTACTGAAAACCGAGGTGGAAAATATCAACGAAGGATTGATTACGTTTGTGGGCGACCGTCCGGGGCACGACATGCGGTATGCCATCGACCCGTCGAAGATTGCCCGTGAACTGGGTTGGTATCCCGAGACTCCTTTTACCGTAGGAATCGAAAAGACCGTGCGCTGGTATCTCGACCATCAAGACTGGGTCGATGAGGTGGTGAGCGGCGATTATCAAAAGTATTACGAACAAATGTACGGCAATCGTTGATTGCCATGGATAAAGAGTAAGTAAGATGAAAGGCATAGTGTTGGCCGGTGGTTCCGGCACGAGATTATATCCCATTACACGAGGCGTTTCGAAGCAGATGTTGCCCGTGTATGACAAACCCATGATCTATTATCCCGTATCGGTGTTGATGCTGTCGGGAATCCGAGAGATTCTCATCATCAGTACGCCAACCGATTTGCCCGGGTTCAAACGGTTGTTGGGCGACGGCAGCCAATTCGGCGTGCGTTTCGAGTATGCCGAGCAACCTTCGCCCGATGGTTTGGCACAGGCATTTATCATCGGTGAGAAGTTTGTGGGGAACGATACCGTTTGTTTGGTGTTGGGCGATAACATCTTCTACGGGCAGAGTTTCACCCGTATGCTGCGACAGGCGGTTGCCGATGCCGACAAGGGCATGGCCACGGTATTCGGCTATCGGGTAGGCGATCCCGAGCGTTATGGTGTGGTCGAGTTCGACGAAGCCGGCCGGGCGGTCAGTATCGAGGAGAAGCCCGAGAAACCACGTTCCAATTATGCCGTGGTGGGTCTCTATTTCTATCCCAACCGGGTTGTCGAAGTGGCCAAGCAGGTGAAACCTTCGGCTCGCGGCGAGTTGGAAATAACCTCGGTCAACCAAGTCTTTTTGGAATCGAAGTCGCTCGGCGTGCAGTTGATGGGTCGTGGTTTTGCATGGCTCGATACGGGTACGCACGAGTCGTTGTATGAGGCCTCTAATTTCATCGAGACCATCGAACACCGGCAAGGTCTCAAAGTGGCCTCTTTGGAGGAAATTGCCTATCGCATGGGTTGGATCGACCGCGAGCATTTGCTCGAATTGGCCGAGCCGATGAAGAAAAACCAATATGGACAATATTTGATAAGATTGGCCAACAATGAGCTTTGACCGAGTGCGATTGATCGAATTACCCAAGGTGACGGACCGACGCGGGAACTTGTCGTTTATCGAGAGTGCAAGACATATTCCGTTTGAGATAGCCCGCACCTATTGGCTCTATGATGTGCCGGGCGACGAGCGGCGCACGGGGCATGCCTTTCGCCGGCAGGAGGAGTTTATCGTGGCTTTGTCGGGGAGTTTCGATATTGTGTTAAACGACGGTTCCGAGACTCGCCGTTACCACATGGCGCGCTCCTATTACGGACTATACGTGCCCCGTATGATGTGGCGCGAACTGGATAACTTCTCGACCAACTCATTGGCGTTGGTCCTCTCATCGACACGTTACGATGCCGCCGATTATATCGAAAATTTCGAGGAGTATCGTTCTTTGGTGAAAGGGGGGTGTAATGAATAAAAGGGTTTCGGTGGACGATTGCCGCGTCATACAATTGTCCAAGCATATGCAGGAGAGCGGGAATATCACGGTCGTGGAGAACAACCGGGAGTTGCCTTTCGACGTGAAGCGGGTCTATTATTTGTACGACGTACCCGGTGGCGAGGAGCGGGGCGGCCATTCCCACAAGCAGTTGTACGCATTTATGGTGGCAGCCAGCGGGTCGTTCGATGTGATTCTCGATGACGGAATTTCGACAAGAACCGTGACGTTGAACCGGCCCTCTTGCGGATTGCTTATCGTCCCGGGTATTTGGAGGGTACTCAACAATTTTTCGTCGGGTTCGGTCTGTTTGGTGTTGACCTCCGATTATTATGATGAATCGGATTATATACGCGAATATGAAGATTTCAAAAAAGTTTGCCGATAAATGAAATATCCACATCTTTCTTTACGACAAGCCAACGAGCCTTATATGGCCGAGATGAAAGCCGCCGCTGCCGAGGTAATCGAGGGAGGGTGGTATATCCGGGGCAAGTATGTGGCTCGGTTGGAAGAGCAGTTGTGCCACTATTTGGGTTGTCGTTACGCCGTGGCTACGGGTAACGGATTGGACTCCCTGCGGTTGATGTTACGTGCCTATATCGAGTTGGGCGTGATGCGGCCGGGCGACGAAGTGATTGTCCCGGCAAATACCTATGTGGCCTCGGTATTGGCCATTACCGACAACGGGCTGGTCCCCGTTTTCGTAGAGCCTTCGGCCGATACCTACAATCTCGATACCTCGCTTATCGAGCAAGTCGTGACGCCACGCACGCGGGCCATTATGGTGGTCCATCTGTATGGCCGCGCCTGTTGGGACGAATGTTTGAAAGCGGTGGCCGCCCGTCATGGCTTGAAGATTGTAGAGGATAACGCACAGGCATTCGGAGCCCTCTCTTCGGTGGCCGGCTTGCAGGGTTCGCATCATACCGGAGCATTGGGCGATGCGGCCGGACTGAGTTTCTATCCTACCAAGAACTTGGGGGCGTTGGGCGATGCCGGTGCCGTGACGACCGACGACAAGGCGTTGGCCGATGTCGTGCGGGCTTTGGGCAATTATGGCTCGGCGGTGCGGTATGTCAACGATTATAAAGGCGTCAATAGCCGTATGGACGATTTGCAGGCTGCATTCCTATCGGTCAAGTTGAAACATATCGACGAGGAGAACCGTCGGCGGGTCGAGGTAGCTCGGTTCTATACCCGTTTCATTCGCAACGAGCGGATCACGCTCCCGCAGACTGGCGAGGCCGGAGAACACATTTGGCACCAGTATGTAGTGCGTTGTGCCGAGCGAGATCGGCTGATGCGTTATTTGGAGGCCGAAGGGGTGGGTACTCTCATTCACTATCCCATACCGCCGCACAAGCAACGGTGTTATCGGGAGTACAATCATTTGCATTTACCCATAGCCGAGCAGTTGGCAGGCGAAGTGTTGAGCCTGCCGATGTCATCTTATCTTACCGAAGACGAGGTTTGCGAAATCGCGGCGGTTATCAACCGGTTTGCGTGACGGTGTATAACGGTATGATATAGAAATCGCCCCTTTGCTGAATTGCAAAGGGGCGATTTTGTTTCCTGTCGGAAGCCGTTGCTATTTCAGTGCTTTTAAGGCGGCCTCGTAGTCGGGTTCTTGTGTGATCTCGGGAACGAGTTCCGAGTAGATTACCCGCCTCTCTTCGTCAAGGACGATGACTGCGCGGGCCAACAGCCCTTCCAACGGGCCGTCGATCATCTCCACACCGTAGTCTTTGGCGAAACCGGGGGAACGGAAAGCCGAGGCGGCGATCAGGTTTTTGATTCCTTCGGTCGTGCAGAAACGCGATTGGGCAAAGGGCAGGTCTTTTGAAATGGCGAGGACGGTCGTGTTGTCGAGCGATGCGGCCAGTTCGTTGAACTTGCGTACCGAGGTGGCACACACGGCGGTGTCGAGGCTGGGGAAGATGTTCAATACCAACCGACGGCCTTTCAGGTCGTGGCAGCGGAGTTCGGTCAAGTCCGAACGGGTAAGGGCGAAGCAGGGAGCTTTGCTCCCTACTTCCGGCAAATGCCCGTATGTGTGTACGGGTGTGCCTTTGAATTTAATGGTTTCCATTGTGATAGTTTATAAAATGTTTTTAATACGGAGGGCGTTCGGTTAATGGCTCGCCAGATAATTGTTTGATTGCTTGTTCGAGCAGTTCGGGAAGCCGGGGGGCATATCCTATCTTTACAAAGCGTATGACCCCTTCGGCATCGAGCAGGAAGAGGGTCGGGAAGCTCGTTACGCCATACTCTCCGGCAGTCTTTCGAGCCTGTTCCAAGATGATGGCACCCGACCGGTTCACGAGATTATCGGGCTTTGGACCGGTGTAGAGGAAGACCGGAGTAATATTTTCTTGCAGCGAAATCGATTCGGCGATTTGTTGCACCGGGGTGCAAAATTCGCTTTGCTCGTCGAGGAAGAGGAGTAGGGCTTTTCCGCCTTGCAGTTGATCCGCAGAGAATCGTCGGTCGTCCCATAAGAGGGAGAAATCGGGCCTTTTTTGGCCGATGCGGTCGGCAGCGGCGTAAGTCCCTTCGCGAAAGAGGAAGAAGGTCTCCCCGTAGTCGTGCAGCAATTGTTGTTCGCCGAAGTATTCGGTCGGGAATGGCTTTTTGTCGCAGCACTCTCCATATTGTACGACGACGGTCTGCGATCCCAAGTGACCCGGATTGTTTTCGGTCTCGCGGTAAAGCGGCAATCCGTTTTGCGGGTCGAAGGTGTACAAGACAATGCGTATCGGTTCGCCCCGGAGCGAATCGGAGACGAGTACGGCATTGCACCGGCGGTTCTGTACGAGGGTGTCGGGGAAGAAACTTACCTTGCAATCCTTTTTCCCGAGAAATGCGGAGAGTTGTCTCGATATTTCGGCCGGGAAAAGTTCGGCGAAGAGTCCCGAACGATGTACTCCGGGATTATTCTCCCGGCACACAAACGGCTCGGGGTTATCGGTATAATGGTATTCCCGCAGACGGGCGCGGTCGAATCGGAAATAATTGCCGTTGTCGTAGGCCATGAAGTTGCGGTAAGGGCAGGTGTCGTTCTCGGCTTTGTAGTCGATACGGTAACTGTATCCGCACAGCGTGTCGGCCCGACTTCGGGCATAGGTCATTTCGGCTTGGTATTCGATTTCCGAGTCGGTAAGCGGGAGGGTAACCCGGTAAGAATATGCGGCCCGATAGTTTTGTAGAGAGTCGAGCCGGTCGATTATTCGATTGATGCCGGGTTGTGCCTGCACCGTGGCAAGATATACAAGGAATCCTAAACAAGAAAACAAAAATCGGTGTGTCATAGCAGTTGTGATATGTCTGTTTCGAGAATAACAACTGCACCGTGTTTTTTGTTTGGTTTTGTGAGTAGATTTCGGGTGATTGCTTCGACTGGGGGATAGTTACACCGAAAGCCATTTGGCCGTATCGGCGAGGGATATGCCCCGTTGGCGGGCATATCGTTCCCGTTGGTCGGCGCCGATGTGGCCGATATGGAAATAACGAGCCTCGGGGTGGGCGATGAGGAGGCCGGCTACCGAGGCGTTGGGGCTCATCGCTCCGTTTTCGGTCAAGGTGATACCGATTTGAGAGAGTGCGAGAGCCCGTTCCCAATCGAAGAAAAGAGTATGGTCGGGTAGGGAGGGGTAGCCTACGGCCGGACGAATACCCCGGTATTGTCCCGATAGCAAGGCCGATATGTCGTTCTCTTGTTCATCGGGGGCATATCCCCAGAAGTCACGACGAATTTTCAAATGGAGCCACTCGGCGGCCGCTTCGGCCAATCGGTCGGCGAGCGATTGCAGCAAGAGCGCATTGTAGTCGTCGCCTTCGTGTCGCAGCCGTTCGATGCGTCGTTGTATGTCATTGCCGACAGTGGCGGCAAACAGTCCGACATAGTCGGCTTTCCCGTAAAGTTCAGGGCGGATAAAGTCGCTGAGGGCGTAATAGCGGGCATCGGCTTCGGGTTTACGCATCTGTTGTCGCAGACAGGGAATATCGAAAGTCCCGTCGGGTAGCTGCAATCGTATGATGTTGCCGTGGGCTTCTGCTTCGGTGAGCAGATAGACGGCTTGCGGGGAGTCGTTGTTCTCTTGTTCGAGGATGTCGAGCATTCGGTTGGCTTCTTTGTAAAGTTGCATGGCTTCGGCTGCCTTGGTCCGTTCAGCCGTGGGGAATGCCGCCAGCCACGAGGCTTTGCAGTGGTCGCATCCTCTTATGTCGGATATGGAGGCATAGCGGGCTCCTATTTTCCACAAGGCGAAGAAGGCCCGCCAGTTGATAAAGGGGCGAATCTCCCGAATGGTGGGCGTGACGGTGTGCCGTCCCGGCTGTCGGGGCTGGGGCGAGACATAGGAGTCCCAGTCGATGAGGGGAGCACATTGTTCGGCCTCGGCGAGAGGAATCAGGTCGTTCGGTTTCAGCGAGTTGCGCAGAGCCTCTTGTTCGTCCTGTATGCTGCGGATAAAGTTATCTCGGGTTTGCGGGTTGAGCAGTTGGGCGGCGACAATCGGGTTTTGCGAGGCGTCGCCGGCATGAATGACCGGTCCGCTGTAACAGGGTGCGATTTTTACGGCCGTGTGGAGTCGCGAGGTGGTTGCGCCTCCGATGATGACAGGGGTGTGCAGCCCGGCTTTTTCCATCTCGGTGACGACGTGGCACATCTCTTCGAGCGAGGGGGTGATGAGCCCGCTCAATCCTACGAAATCGGCCTGCTCGGCAATAGCCCGTTCGACGATTCGTTCGGCGGGGACCATTACACCGAGGTCTATTACTTCGAAATTGTTGCAGGCGAGAATGACGGCGGCGATATTTTTCCCGATGTCGTGCACGTCGCCTTTGACGGTGGCGACAACGAATTTACCCCGCCGGGCCGTCTCGCCGGAGCGGGAGTTTTCCTGTTCGATGAGGGGTTGCAGTATGGCTACGGCTTGTTTCATGGTGCGTGCGCTCTTGACAACTTGGGGGAGGAACATTTTCCCTTCGCCGAAAAGTTGACCCACCCGGTTCATGCCCTCCATGAGCGGTTGTTCGATGACGGCAATGGCCGAACCGTATTGTGCGACGGCCTCGGCAAGGTCGGTCGTGAGATGGGTGGAGATGCCTTTGACCAGAGCTTGTCGTAGCCGTTCGGCCACGGGCAGGTTGTGGCGGTCGCTCTCGTTATCAGTCTCTTTGTTTTCTGCCTCTTCCCGGTGTCGGGCGGCAAAGTCGATGAGCCGTTCGGTGGCATCGGGGCGGCGGTTCAGCACCACATCTTCGATGAGGGTAAGCGTCTCGGGTGGCAGGTCGTCGTAGGTGACGGCCGTAGCCGGGTTGACAATGGCCATGTCGAGCCCGTTGCGAATGGCATGGTAGAGGAAGACGGCATGCATGGCCTCGCGTATGTAGTTGTTGCCCCGGAAGGAGAAAGAGAGGTTGCTCACTCCGCCGCTCACCTTGGCTCCCGGTAAGTTCTTGTGAATCCAGCCGGTCGCCCTGATGAAATCGACTGCATAGTTGTCGTGGCTCTCGATGCCGGTGGCGATGGCCAGCACGTTGGGGTCGAAAATGATGTCGCAAGGAGCAAAGCCGGCCACTTCGGTGAGGAGGCGGTAGGCACGTGCACAGACTTCGATTTTCCGCTCGTAGGTGTCGGCCTGCCCCTTTTCGTCGAAGGCCATGACGACAACGGCCGCTCCCATGCGCTTGATTTCGCGGGCATGGTCGAGGAAAAGCGCTTCGCCCTCTTTGAGGCTGATGGAGTTGACGATGGCTTTGCCTTGCAGACATTTGAGCCCGGCCGAGATGACTTCCCATTTGGAGGAATCGATCATGACGGGCACGCGGTAGATGTCGGGGTCGGCAACGACGAGGTTTAGGAAATTGACCATCTCGTCACGGGCCTCGAGCATGGCATCATCCATGTTGATGTCGATGACTTGCGCTCCGGCTTCGACTTGCCGGCGGGCAATGTCGAGCGCCTCGCCGTAATTTTTCTCGTGAATAAGGCGCAGGAATTTGCGGGAACCGGCCACGTTGCACCGTTCGCCTATGTTGACAAAGTTGTTTTCGGGCGAGACCACGAGGTCGTCGAATCCGCAAATGTGTAGCCGGGTATCCTTGGCTATCGGTCGTCGGGGGGAAGCATCGGCTATGAGATTTTGGTAGCAGGCGATGTGTTCGGGTGTCGTTCCGCAGCAACCGCCCACGATATTGACCAGTCCTTCGTCGATAAATTCTTTGATCTGAACGGCCATCGAGAGGGGCGTTTCGTCGTATTCGCCCAGTTGGTTGGGTAGTCCTGCGTTGGGGTAGGCACTGACGTAGCAGGGAGCTATGGCGGCAAGGCGTTGCAGCCACGGTTTCATCTCCCGGGCGCCGAATGAGCAGTTAAGCCCTACCGAGAGAAGTTCGGTATGCGATACGGCGGTGAGAAAGGCTTCGAGTGTCTGTCCCGAGAGGGTGCGTCCGCTTTCGGTAACGGTGACCGAGAGCATCACGGGCAGTCCTTTCCCGCATACCTCCATGGCTTGTCTTGCCGCAAAAAGTGCGGCTTTGGCATTGAGTGTGTCGAAGATGGTCTCGATGAGCAGAATATCGATACCTCCCTCGATGAGGGCGGCGATTTGTTCCCGATAGGCTTGGACGAGTGTATCGAAGTCGAGATTGCGCAGGGCGGGATTCTCCATGTCGGGCGACATGGAACAGCTTTTGTTCGTAGGACCTACCGAACCGGCTACAAACCGAGGCTTTTCGGGTGTAGAGTAGTCGTCGGCAGCCCGGCGGGCGATACGTGCGGCGGCGAGATTTATCTCCTGCACGGCACTTTCGAGCCGGTAGTCGGCCATAGATATGGCATTGGCATTGAAACTGTTGGTCTCGATGATGTCGGCCCCGGCTTCGAGATAGGTCCGGTGAATCTCGTCGATGATATGCGGCGCGGTAAGGCAGAGCAGGTCGTTATTCCCTTTTAGTTCTACCTCGGCATGGGCAAATTGCGGACCTCTGAAATCCTGTTCGTTCAGTCCGTAACGCTGTATCATGGTCCCCATGGCTCCGTCGAGTATGAGGATACGCTGGTCGAGTATTTGTTTCAATGTCTGCATAGCTGAATCTCTGGGTACAAATATAACGATAATAGTTGTTCTATCTCTCGAAATATATATTGTTTGCAGCCGGGGAGGTGGTGAAATATTCTATTTTCTGCCTAAAATAGCAGATAAAACGATTAAATTTTCTGTGATATACGGATAGAATGTTTGAGCAAGGTGGCTTTTATTTTTTGTCGGGCCTTTTTCTATTCGATATTTTGTCGGGGTTTTTGTTGATGAAATCTTTCCAACTGTTGTAGCTCTTTTCGAGTTGGGGTTTGTTGGTTTGGTAGAAGTGGCAGAGGGCCGCCGCAAGGCCGTCGGTGGCGTCGAGTTGTGGGAGCATGTTCTCGTCGGGGATATGTAAGATGCGCTGCAACATGGCAGCGACCTGCTCTTTCGAAGCGCTGCCGTTGCCGGTAATCGACATCTTTATTTTGAGCGGGGCATATTCGGTAATGGGAATATCGCGGGATAATGCGGCCGCCATCGCCACCCCTTGTGCACGACCCAGCTTGAG
This sequence comes from uncultured Barnesiella sp., assembly GCA_944320995.1. Lineage (GTDB taxonomy): Bacteria > Bacteroidota > Bacteroidia > Bacteroidales > Barnesiellaceae > Barnesiella. The sequence continues at coordinate 54,664 of CALUJQ010000014.1, forward strand.
CATGGATTGCACGTTTTTCCCGAAGAAAGGCGCTTCGATGGCCATCTCGTCGGGGAGATATTGCTCGATGAGCGAAAGTACCCGTTCGAAGATACGTCGCAACCGCAGGTAGTGGCTCTCGAATTTGTTGAGCTGAATCACCCCCAAAGCCACCAACTCGGGTTTGTTGCCGACAATGCGTAACACCCCGTATCCCATGACATTGGTCCCAGGGTCGATGCCGATAATGATTCTATCGTTTGCCTCAGCCATTTACAAATCGATTACTTCCAACAGGGTGCTGAACCCCAATACTTGGTCGTTGAATTTTTTTCTCATCTCATCGAAGAGCGCTTCGCCACACTCACGATGCCAGCATTCCAGCGTGTCGGTATCGGGGGCGTTGAATTGGAGCGACAGACTTGTCCCTCCGCTCTCGTCCTCGGCAAAGATACGGGTAAGCCGAGGTTCCTGCAAAGCTCCGTGTTCCAGTACGGTGGGGATATAAACCGCTTTCAGCCATTCGATAAACTCCTTTTTGCGGGCGTTGTCGGCATGATATGTGGTGTTGAATACGATCATCGTCGATAAATGTTTAGTTTTTTACAAAGGTAGGAAAATATTGCGAGATATGTAGTTGCGAGAGGCCCTTTTTAAGTTTGTAAATTTCTTGATAAGAATATGGTTAGACGAATAACTTTAAATTGGGGGGGAAAAAACTTTTGTATATTGGTGAAATGAAAAGTTTTTGTAACTTTGTTTATCATATATAAAATCTTGAAAAGATTTATAAAAAGACAGGGAATAAGAAGAAATAGATAATTTCAAATATTGTTTAGACGATTTTGAAACTTTCTTTTTGAACATTTTTTTTACATTTGCACATAATCGGCAGCGGAAATTTTAGTTATTAAATTCTTAATTCTTGCGTATGAAAACAAAAATGTAATTTCCCTTTGTATAAATGTTTGGTTCCGGCTGGTTTTTACAAGTGTGTGACTCCTTTCATTTAATTTTTTTAATAAAACCATGGTGTATTTAGTGGTAGCGACACATAATTTGTTCATCAAGCTATCCCATTATTTCTGTTTGGAAAAGAATAAAAATACCTCTTGGTAAATATTGAGCGAGTTTAGCTTTTTACGTTCTCTTGTAATATGAAAATAATATTGTGCAACATTAAATAATGCTTATTTATGAAATCGATAGATACCAATCTATTTTACACAGTGGCTTCTGTTTCGGTATTGGGAAGTCTAGCTTCTTGCCAAAACAAAGAGGCGCAGAAACCGATGAACATCGTCTATATCATGACCGATGACCACACGGCTCAAATGATGAGTTGTTATGATACCCGTTTTATCGAGACTCCTAATCTCGACCGCATAGCCCGTGACGGGGTGAGATTTACCAACAGTTTTGTTACCAACTCGTTGAGCGGTCCCAGCCGGGCTTGTATGTTTACCGGGAAGTTCAGCCACAAGAATGGATTTACCGATAACACTACTTGTAAATTCGACGGAACGCAGCAGACCATGCCGAAGTTGTTGCAGAAAGCCGGTTATCAGACGGCGATTGTCGGGAAGTGGCATCTCGAAACTCTGCCCACGGGATTTGATTTTTGGGAGATCCTGCCGGGACAAGGCGATTATTATAACCCCGATTTTATTACTCAGACCAACGACACGGTGTGCAAACGGGGGTATGTGACCAATATCATTACCGACGAAAGTATCGATTGGTTGCAGAACAAGAGAGATAAGAGCAAACCGTTCTGCTTGTTTATCCATCATAAAGCGATACATCGCAATTGGATGGCCGACACTTGCGACTTGGAATTGTATGAAGATAAGGAGTTTGCAATGCCCGATAATTTCTTCGACAATTATGAAGGCCGCTTGGCGGCAGCTGCACAGGAGATGAGTATCGACAAGGATATGGATTTGATTTATGACTTGAAAATGCTCCGCCCCGAAAAGAACAGCCGCTTGAAATCGTTGTACGAACAATTTTATGGACGTATGGATTCGGCTCAGAAGGCCGTTTGGGATAAATTCTATACGCCTATTATCGATAAATTTTATAAAGACAACCTCAAAGGCGAGGAGTTGGCCCGTTGGAAATACCAACGCTATATGCGCGACTATGCCAAAACCGTGAAGTCGCTCGACGATAATGTGGGACGAGTTCTCGACTATTTGGAGCAAGAGGGCTTACTCGACAATACGCTGGTCGTATATACTTCGGATCAAGGTTTCTATATGGGTGAGCATGGTTGGTTTGACAAACGCTTCATGTATGAAGAGTCGATGCATACCCCGTTGATTATGCGTCTGCCGAAAGGTTTCGACAAGCGCGGCGATATTCCCCAAATGGTGCAGAATATCGACTATGCACCTACGTTCCTCGATTTGGCCGGCGCCGAAATTCCTGCCGATATACAAGGCGTTTCGTTATTGCCTTTGTTGAAAGGCGAGAATCCTGCCGATTGGAGACAGTCGATGTATTATCACTTCTATGAGTTCCCCGCTGAACACATGGTGAAACGTCACTACGGTGTGAGAACCGATCGCTATAAACTCATTCATTTCTACAATGATATAGATGTATGGGAGTTGTACGACTTGCAGAATGATCCCTACGAAATGCACAACATTTTTGGACAAGAGGGGACCGAGCAGATAACTGCCGATTTGATGAAAGAGTTGAAACGATTGCAAGTCCAATACGACGATCCTATTTTGAACGAATTTCCGATTAACGAATGAGCAAAATGGGAATGATGAAGAAAATGAAAAATATATTGATTGCAAGTTCTCTTTTGCTTTGTCTCTCTCTCTCGCAGGGACTCTCGGCCCATGAAACTTGTTTGCCGGTGATCCCGGCTCCGGAGGACTATTCGGTCGGTGAGGGATACTTCTGTTTCACGCCCGGAACGACATTCGGGGTTGAGAATGAGAGCCAGTTGCAAATGGTTTCGCAGTTTACCTCTTTGTTGGGCAAAACGGCAGGGTTCCTGCCCGGGGTGAAAATAGGGAACGATAACGCCGATATCTGCTTTAAGACCGTTGCTACGATGCCGGGTGAGGCATATCGGTTGGTCGTGACCCCCGAACGAGTGGAGATAGAGGCCTCGGGCGATGCCGGGTTCTTTTATGCGTTGCAATCAATACGCCAGTTATTACCCCCTCAAATCGAAGGGGATAAGCTGGATAGGACGATGACCTGCCGAATCCCGGTAATGACGATTGACGATTCTCCTCGTTTCGGCTACCGGGGATTAATGCTCGATGTTTCACGTTTCTTTATGCCCAAGTCCGATTTGTTGAAGATGATAGAAGCCGCTTCGTTTTTGAAAATCAACAAACTGCATTTGCATTTGGTCGATGACAACGGGTGGAGGTTGGAGATAAAGAAATATCCGAAACTGACCCAGATAGGAGCGTGGCGGGTGAAGAGGGACGAGATATTTCCTAATCGCCGGAATCAAGAACGGGGCGAGGCTGCCACCGAAGGTGGATATTATACGCAAGACGATATGAAAGAGATTATCCGTTATGCGGCTTCGCGGCAGATCGAAATCATTCCCGAGATAGAGATGCCGGCACATACCAATTCGTCGTTGGCTGCCTATCCCGAGTTGGCTTGCCCGATAGAAGATCGTTTTATCGGAGTATTGCCCGGTATTGGTGGAAAAAATTCAGAGATTGTTTATTGTGCCGGGAACGATAGCGTATTCTCGTTTTTGGAAGATGTCATCGACGAGGTAGTCGCATTGTTCCCCTCCAAATATATTCATTTGGGAGGAGACGAAGCCTCGAAGGTGAATTGGGCAAAATGCCCGAAATGCCAAGCCCGTATGAAAGCCGAGCATATCGAGCATATCGAAGAGTTGCAGAGCTACTTCATGACCCGAATGAGTAACTATGTGAGAAGCAAAGGTAAAGAGGTAATGGGTTGGGACGAGCTGACCAACAGCACTTTGCCCGAAGGTGCCATTATATATGGTTGGCAAGGTCTCGGCAAAGCAGCCTTGAAAGCAGCCGACCAAGGACACCGCTTCATCATGACTCCGGCAAGAGTGCTCTATCTCATTCGCTATCAAGGGCCCCAATGGTTCGAACCGGTAACCTATTTCGGGAATAACACGTTGAAAGATGTCTATTCTTATGAACCGGTGCAAGCCGACTGGAAACCGACGTATGAAGATTTATTAATGGGCGTGCAGGCCTCTATGTGGACCGAATTTTGCAATACGCCCGATGATGTCGAATATTTGGTCTTCCCTCGTTTGCTGGCGTTGGCCGACATTGCATGGTGTGAGAAGGGCTCGAAAGATTGGCCCGGTTTCTTGAAACGCATTGACAAGGTACTGCCGCATATCGAGGAGATGGGCATTACATCAGCCCGGTCGATGTACAATATCGACCACAAGGTTACTCCGGTAAAGAATAAGTTGTGTGTGGAATTATCTTGTATCCGTCCCGACGTGGAGATACGATATACCTGCGATGGCTCGGAACCCGGGGCCTCTTCGTCGTTGTATTTTTCGCCTTTGACAGTGGGGAAAGCTACCTGTATCAAGGCAGCCACCTTTGTGGATAACCAGAAAATGGGCGAGACCCTGTCGCTTGATATACAATGGAACAAGGCAACCGGTAAGGAGGTACAGGCTTCGAATGACAAGAAGTATGTTTTGACCAATGGCGTGAGAGGCAGTTTGCGCCATTCCGATTTCGAATGGGCCGGGTGGTACGATCAGGACGCTTCGTTTGTACTGGATTTAGGTAAAAAGATCGCGATTCGCGAGGTGCGTATAGGCTGCATTACCAATTCGGGCATGGCTGTTCACAAACCGTCGGCTATTCGTTTATTCGTGTCGGACAATAACGAAACCTTTGTCCCCGCGGGAGAGATTGTTTACACCCAAGAGGATATTTTCAAGAACCGTACCGCTATCGAAGATGCGGTTTTCGAAGGACTGAACTTGAAAGCACGTTACTTGAAATTCGAAATGACGTCTCCGGGCGTTTGTCCTGCCGGCGATGTGCGCGAAGGGCAAAAGATATGGATGTATTTCGATGAAGTGATGGTGAAGTAGCCCACTAAGGGCGATTGCCTTTTCGAACCTTTTGGTCGATATATCGTATTTTTGCCATCTTGATTTCTCCAAAGAGAAATCAAGATGGCCATATTAGAAAGTATATATGAAGTCTATACCATTGATACTACCGTTGATAACTCTGCCCTTTTCGGGATATGCCGAGGAACAGCAGCCTGCGGGAATGCCTCAATCTCCTAATGTTATATTTATTTATGCCGATGATATTGGATATGGCGATTTGAGTTGCAACGGAGCGAAAACGATATGTACCCCCAATGTTGAGCGTTTGGCTGCCGAGGGTGTGCGTTTTACCAATGCGCACAGTGCGGCGGCGACGAGTACTCCGGCCCGGTATGCAATGTTGACCGGTGAGTATGCGTGGCGCAGGCAGGGAACAGGCATTGCCGACGGCGATGCCGGCATGATTATTCGTCCCGAGCGATATACCCTTGCCGATATGTTTCACGAGGCCGGATATGTGACTGCGGCTATCGGTAAGTGGCATTTGGGGTTGGGCGATAAGAAGGGTACACAGGACTGGAACAAACTTCTTTCCCCTAATCTGTCGGATATAGGTTTTGACTACTCTTATATTATGGCAGCTACGGGCGACCGGGTCCCTTGTGTATTCGTAGAGAACGGGCAAGTGGTGAACCTCGATCCGGACGATCCCATTTATGTGAGCTACCAAAAGAACTTCCCGGGAGAGCCTACGGGGAAAAACAATCCCGAATTGTTGACCATGCACCCGTCGCATGGTCATAACCAAAGTATTGTGAACGGAATTTCACGCATCGGTTTTATGAAAGGAGGCAAATCGGCCTTGTGGAAAGACGATCAAATTGCCGATGAACTTACCGGCAAAGCCATTTCATTTATTGAACAGCATAAAGACCGACCTTTCTTCCTCTATTTTGCCACGCAAGATGCCCATGTGCCCCGGGTACCGAATGCCCGTTTTGCCGGGAAATCGGGTATGGGGCCACGGGGAGATGTCTTGTTGCAATTCGATTGGAGTGTGGGTGAGGTAATGAATACGTTGAAACGGTTAGGCCTCGATAAAAATACGATCGTAATCCTGTCGAGCGACAACGGCCCCGTTGTAGATGACGGTTACCGTGATATGGCTGTCGAAATGTTGGGAGACCATAAACCCGGAGGCCCGTTCCGTGGCGGCAAATATAGTTCTTACGAAGCGGGTACGCGGGTACCTTGTATTTTGCGGTGGTCCGGTCAAGTGGAGCCTTCGGTTTCAAATGCTTTGGTTTGTCAACTGGATTGGATAGCCTCTATTGCTTCATTGTTGGGCGTGGAAATGCCGGCCGATGCCGCCCCCGATAGCGAAAATTATTTGGACGCTTGGTTAGGGAAAGACTTGAAAGGCCGGCCCTGTTTGGTAGAACAGAATGCCCAAAATAATTTGTCGATTATTACCGAGGAATGGAAATATATAGAGCCGGGAAAGGGAGTCCCGTTTAACCGCAATGTAGGTATCGAGACCGGTAACAGTCCTGATCCTCAGTTATATAATATGTATGACGATTTGGGCGAAAAGGAGAATGTCGCCGAAAAATATCCCGAGGTGGTCGAAAAACTTGCAGCGAAACTTGCCGCAATAAAAGATGACCGTGTGGGACTTCCATTGGAATGATAATTAAATAACTATACATTTTAAGAAGATGAAGAATAAAGTTCTATTTTTAGCCGGTTTGTTATTGTTCCCGCTGGGAAAAGCACAAGCGCAGGTAGAGCAGCCGGAGTGGCAGAGCCAATATGCCGTCGGGTTGAACAAATTGAAGCCTCATGCTTATGTGTGGCCGTATGAAGAAGGGGATATAAACGGTATTCGTGAACAGGAGTACGAGCAATCTCCTTATTATATGAGTTTGAACGGTACGTGGAAGTTCAATTGGGTGAAAAATCCCGATACGCGTCCGGTTGATTTTTATCGTCCCGAGTATTATACCGGAAATTGGAACGATATACAGGTCCCCGGGAACTGGGAATGCCAAAACTACGGAACTCCCATTTATGTAAACGAGTCGTATGAGTTTGACGACCCGATGTTCAACTTCAAGAAAAATCCACCGTTGGTTCCTTATAAAGAGAACGAGGTGGGTTCCTATCGCCGCACATTCGTTGTGCCCGAGTCGTGGGACGGCCGTCGTATCGTATTGTGTTTCGAAGGGGTCATCTCGTTTTATTATGTATGGCTCAACGGTGAGTTATTGGGGTATAACCAAGATTCGAAAACCCCGGCCGAGTGGGATATTACCGATAAGGTAAAGAGCGGGGAGAATGTTCTTGCCGTGGAGGTATATCGTTGGAGCGCAGGGGCTTATCTTGAATGTCAAGATATGTGGCGGTTGAGCGGAATCGAGCGCGATGTATATCTGTACAGTACGCCGAAAGAATATATAGCCGATTTCAAAGTCGTTTCGCCGCTCGACAAGAAAGCTTATAAGAATGGAGAATTTTCGTTGTCGGTACACGTGGGCGGTTTGAATGCAACCAACAGGCCCACGGTCGGGTATGAATTGCTCGATGCCGATGACCGTGTGGTAGCTCGTGGCGATCGTGCCGTTTCGCAAGATAGCGTGGTATCGTTCGAAAAACTCATTCCCGATGTGAAGCCGTGGAGTGCCGAGCATCCGTATCTCTATACATTGGTGTTGAATTTGAAGAACGAGGCTGGCAAAGTGTTGGAAACGACCGGATGTGCAGTGGGATTCAAGACTTCGGAAATCAAGGACGGCCGTTTTTGCATAAACGGAGTGCCCATATTGGTGAAGGGTGCGAATCGTCATGAAGTATCCCCTCTCGGCCGTACGGTTAGCAAAGAATTGATGTTGAAAGATATACAGATGATGAAACAAAACAACATCAATACCGTGCGTTGTTCCCACTATCCGAACCATTCATATTGGTATTACCTGTGCGACCGCTATGGACTTTATGTGATCGACGAGGCCAATATCGAGTCGCACGGCATGGGGTATGGCCCGGCCACTTTGGCAAAGGATACGACGTGGTTGAAGGCCCACATGGATCGCACGCAACGTATGTATGAGCGGACCAAGAATCATCCGTCGGTATCGATTTTGTCATTGGGCAACGAAGCCGGTAACGGCATCAATTTCGAGGAGACCTACAAATGGCTGAAATCGGTAGAGACCAACCGTCCGGTGCAGTACGAACGTGCCGAGCAGAATTTCAATACCGATATTTATTGCCGCATGTATCGTAGCATAGAGGAGATAAAGGCCTATTTGGCCCAGCCCGATATTTACCGTCCCTTTATTCTTTGCGAGTATGCCCATGCCATGGGTAACAGCGAGGGAGGTTTGCAAGACTATTGGGCCGTGTTCGAATCGGAACCGATGGCCCAAGGTGGCTGTATATGGGACTGGGTGGACCAGTCGTTCCGCGAAGTCGATGCAAATGGCAAATGGTATTGGACTTATGGCGGCGATTATGGCCCCGAAGGAATACCCTCGTTTGGCAGTTTCTGTTGCAACGGGTTGGTCAATGCGGCACGTGAACCGCACCCGCATTTGTTTGTGGTGAAGAAAGTGTATCAATATATCAAATCGAGTTTGATCGACCCCGAAAACCTGACGGTATCGGTGAAAAACTGGCATGACTTTACCGACCTGAAAGATTATACTTTGCATTGGAACGTGATGGCCGATAATGGAAAGGTCGTAGCCCAAGGCGAGACTGTGGTAGCTTGCGCTCCGCACGAGACGGTCGATATTGTATTGGGAAAAGTGAAGATGCCCCGTGATGCCAAAGAGGCCTATCTGAACCTCAGTTGGACTCCCAACCACGCCACAGCCTTTGTAAAAGAGACCGACGAGGTGGCTTATGACCAATTTGTGTTGGATGCCAATCCCGGATATAACGAGAAAATCGATTTGGTCTCGGGCCGCTCGTTGAAACGCGATGAATATACATGGGCCAACGATTTGGTATCCCTTACCGTATCGCCCGAAACGGGAGCATTGGTATCTTACCGATATGGTGGAACCGAGATGCTGTCGGAACCGCTTGCGCTTTCCCTGTACAGACCGCTGACCGAGAATGATAAAAAGGATAAACAGAGTGGACAGTTGTGGCAGAAAGCCGGTTTGAATCAAGTGACACAGAAAGCCGTTTCGGTAAAACCGACCAAAAACGGGTTTGTCGTAGCCGTTGAATTTACCAATGCCAAGGGGCAACCGATAGGGGTCGGTAATTTTGACTATGCGTTGGACCGAAAAGGGATACTGAAAGTAAATACAGAGTTTACTCCCGACACTACTGTCGTGAAATCTTTGCCACGGGTAGGGCTGACCTTCCGTATGCCGGAGTCGAATTGTCGCAAAGTGACCTATCTGGGCCGTGGCGATGTCGAGAACTATGTGGATAGAATTGCCGGGAAGATAGGGATCTATGAAACTTGTCCCGATGCCATGTTCCACTGTTATGTAGTACCCCAAGCTACCGGAAACCGCATAGATACCCGCTGGGTCACATTGAGCGATGCTAACGGCAAGGGGTGGAAGATTGTTTCGGACCGTCCGTTCCAATTCAGTACAGCTCCCTATTCCGACGAGAACATCGATGCCGCTACTCATATCAACGAGTTGGTTGCCGATGGCGCTGTAACCGTGCATATTGATGCCGAACAGACCGGTGTGGGAACGGCTACCTGCGGTCCCGGCGTATTGCCGGCCTATTGGTTGCCGCTCGATACCTACCGGTTCAACTTTACCTTTATCCCGGTAGTGAAATGATGCTATATAAGGCATAGCAATGAGATAGGACCTGTGTCGGCTCATGTCGTTTGAGCCGAAAACAAGGAAGTCAAAGGGGTTGTATCGACACGAGATACAACCCCTTTTGAGCATACAGGAGGATAACTGTATGCCCATTGGTTTTGTAATCTTTTGATTATAAGTGGTATGGTTGAAGCATGAAAAAAATATTTACAATATGCTTGTATAGTCGCAAGAAACATTGTATCTTTGCAGCGCAATAACAACCAAGGGGTATTAGCTCATCTGGCTAGAGCGCGACACTGGCAGTGTCGAGGTGAGCGGTTCGAGTCCGCTATACTCCACTTTCATTATCTATCTTTCGAAAATTATTAGTGTAATGGTTCTTCTTGTAATGAGTAGGACTATTTTTTGTATCATGAAAAATAAATGGATAGGATAATGAACGTTCTATTTACGGATTTTCTCCGATTTCGCAGCTTTTCTATAACTTGGGGCATGTTCGATACGCATCGAATAAGAAGCCGTTTTTGTCCCGATTCTTTTGAGGGAAGGGGGAGAATCTTTTGAGCGAATTCCAATTGCCATGAAATAATAATCATAAAATAGAAAAAGAGATGAAAAGATTGAGACTGTATGCCGGAATCATTTTTCTTGTGTTGGCCGTGATGCCGGTGATGTCGCAAGAGAGGGCCCAACAGATTCGCGAGAAATTATTGGATAGGAATCTGAATTCGGTGATTGTCGTATCGCATCGGGCCGATTGGCGCAATTTCCCGGAAAATTCGTTGGAAGCCATACAGAGCGCTATCGATATGGGAGTCGATGTCGTAGAACTCGATTTGCAGCGCACCAAAGACGGCGTGTTGATATTGATGCACGACGATCGGCTGGACCGAACGACGACCGGACGGGGAAAAGTATCGGATTGGACACTCGATTCGATTCGGACGTTGCGACTTAAAAACGGTTGCAACATCAAGACGATACATAAAATCCCCACTTTGGAAGAGGCCCTTATCCTTGTGAAAGGAAAGATCATGATCAATTTGGATAAGGCCGATGTATATTTCGACCAAGTCTATGAACTGTTGGAAAAGACCGGGACGACCGGACAGATTATTATGAAGGGGTGGAAGCCGGCCGAAGAGGTACAGGCCCTGTATGGGAAATATCTCGACAAAGTCATTTACATGCCGGTGGTGAATATCGACAAGGCTGGAGCCGAGCAGTCGGTTATGCGCTTTGTCGGAGATATGCAACCGGTTGCTTTCGAATTGGTCTTTGCCGAGAAAAATAATCCGTTGCCCCGGCGGCTCGCCCGTACCCTGAAAGGCAAGTCGCTCATTTGGTACAATACCCTGTGGGACACTCTGTCCGGCGGATATGACGACGACCTGTCGCTCTCCGACCCCGATAAGGGATACGGCTATTTGATTGACACGCTCGGGTGTCGCATTATCCAGACCGACCGTCCTGCCCGTTTGCTCGACTACCTGCGGCAACGCGGCTTGCACGAGTAATCGTGCCGGCAACCGGCGGGGAAACAGGGAAGCTCGTTTCCCGTCGAGACTTTTTCGTTCCGGTACACGATGCCGTTTTTGTAAGTAATGGCCGTTAAGAGACCGCCTTACACCGGTGGAGAAAAAATAGAAGAAGCGGTTTTCCCTAAGCATTGTGGTTAAACGGGAAAAATTAATAACTTTGCGGTTGAATTTTGTGGGAAACGTAAAAGCGTTCGGGTATTATCTCGTTTTCAGAATCTGTGAAATTTAATATATAACTATTTAACCATTTATAAATGAGTAGTTTATGAATTTTGTTTCTGAAACAAGAAACAAATCAGGAACAAAAAATGGTTTTTTAGGTAAATCC
>CALUJQ010000015.1 GCA_944320995.1 uncultured Barnesiella sp.
GTCAAGGCGTTTTTGAAAGTTTGCTCGAAGGCGAGGAACTTCAAAATAGAAGGATTGACCGACGAGTGGAAACGGATACCGCCTTTATACGGACCGATGGCGTTGTTGTGTTGGATACGGTAACCCATGTTGGTTTGCACTTGACCTTTGTCATCGACCCAAGTCACCCGGAACGAGAACATCCGATCGGGAATGCACAATCGCTCGATGAGATTATAACGGTCGAACTCGGGGTGTTCGTTGTACACATCTTCGATGGTCGATAATACTTCTTCCACGGCTTGGTGGTACTCTGGTTCATTGGGGAACCGACGTTTCAATTCGCTCAATACTTCTGTTGTTTTCATTGATCAATATGTTTTTAGGTTTTGGAATCCTTTACAAAAGGGGAAAATATATGTGATTGCCTTTTCCCTTCTTGTAAAATGCTTCTTGTCGTTGACCCGGGAGTGCCGCAACAGAGGAGCGCTCCGAGTAACATTCTGTCGCATTTGCTGGCAAAGATAATAAAAATATATAAAGTGAAAGCGTTTTTGTAGAAAAACTTTCACTTTATAATAAAAATTGACATTATCGTGTCTTTTTGTGCGATTTGGAACACCTTGAAAAGAATTTAATTATTCTTTTTATTGACGGGGAATAGATTCATGGTGGCGGCGGTTTCGAGCATAAATAGCCGAGCCGGTTCGTATTCGTTGGGAATTTTGCCGTCGAGAATAGCCTCTTTGATAGCCGAGAGAATCTCTCCGACAGGGCGCGACGGGGGTATCCCGAAGGTTTCCATAATCTCTTCGCCCCGAATGGGGAGTTTCATATTGCGAATGCTGTCTTTTTCTTCTATTTCGCGCAGTTTGGTCCGCACCAGTTCGAAATTGTCAAGAAACCGTTTTACTTTCTCCCGGTTTTTCGAGGTAATATCCGACTCACAGAGCAGCATCAAGTCGTCGATGTCGTCGCCTGCGTCGAACAGCAAGCGTCGCACGGCCGAGTCGGTAACAACCTCTTCGGCCAATACGATGGGGCGCATGTGCAATCCCACGAGTTTTTGCACATACTTCATCTTTTCGTTGAGGGGGAGTTTCATGCGGCGGAAGATGCCGGGAATCATTTTCTCTCCGATGAAATTGTGGTTGTGGAATGTCCAGCCCAGTCGGGCGTCGTAACGTTTGGCCCGGGGTTTCCCGATGTCGTGGAGCAGGGCTGCCCACCGCAACCATTCGTTACGGCTGCGCAAAGCCACGTTGTCGAGAACGGCGAGCGAGTGGTAGAAGTTATCTTTGTGTCCTCGGCCTTCGACCGTTTCTATTCCTTTGAGGGCGGCGACTTCGGGGAAAATGAGCGGGAGCAGTTTGCAATCGTCGAGCAGGATAAAACCTCTCGACGGTATATCGGATCGAATGATTTTTCCCAGTTCGTCGATAATGCGTTCTTTCGAGATAATCTCGATACGGTTGCGGTTGCGCTCGATGGCGGCGAATGTCTTCGGCTCGATGGTGAAATTCAGTTGTGTAGCGAACCGTATGGCGCGCATCATGCGCAGTGGGTCGTCGCTGAATGTAATATCGGGGTCGAGAGGGGTGCGGATAATTCCCTTTTGCAGGTCGCTCATACCGTCGAAGGGGTCTACCAGTTCGCCCCAACGCTCTCGGTTCAAACCGATGGCCAATGCGTTGATGGTAAAGTCGCGGCGGTTTTGGTCGTCCTGTAAGTTCCCGTCTTCGACGACCGGTTTTCGGGAGTCGTGGTTGTACGACTCTTTGCGGGCACCCACAAATTCGATTTCTATATTTTCGCCCCGGTGGTGGTATTTTACTTGTGCCGTGCCGAAGTTGCGGAACGTCGATAGATGGGCTTTTTTCCCCAGTCTGGTGGTGAGGGCTTCGGCGAGTTCTATACCGCTGCCCAGTGTTACGATGTCTATATCTTTGGAGGGGCGATTTAGAAAAATATCGCGTACGTATCCGCCGATGACGAAACAAGGGCGGTTCATCTCGTCGGCGACTTCGCCGATGAGTCGAAATATAGGATTGTTCAGGTGATCGAGTATAAGCTGATTGTCGGCTTGCATATTCGTGGGAGATTGAATTGTCGGTAAAATTACAATTTTTCCCCCATTGCGGCAAGAGCAACCGAGACTAATACCAGTCGAGGCGGTCGTAGGAGTTCCCTCGTTTGTCGTATTTGAGATCTTGCAGCAGCGACGATTTTACGCTAATGTGGAAGTTGTACGACTTATAAGGTCCCACGGGAACAAAACTGGCGCTCATCGACCAGCAGTGCATGTCGCGGGTGATATTACAGTTCATGTAGGCAATTTTCTTGGCATCGAAATCGTAGCTTGCCGAGAAGTTGAACGACCAGTTTTTCGTAGGGCTTATGTTTCCCGAGAAGCTGAGGTTCTGGGTAAACTTGCCATTGTACTCCATCTTCTTTTTGTTGAAGGTTCCGTATCCGTAATTAACCGAGTAGTTGATCGATAGGCTCCACGGGATTTCCCAGATGGCATATCCGTCGGGGCCGAATTGAATTTCGGAATTGTCAGACGTCCCATTTTCCGTATTGTTGGGGTCATTGGGGTCGGGAGGCAACGCGTTAGGCGACTGGGCCGGTTGTTGCGTCTCTTTATTGTTGTCGTTTTTATCTTTCTTTTTAAATGTGTCGTTATTGAATGTGTAGGAGAATGAGGTTCCGGTGCTTGACAATCGACCTAAGCCTTTTCCTACTGTCCAACGTGGTTTGTTCACGCGCACCGGATTTCCGTAACGGTCCAGCTCATAGGTATAAGTATCCCATACGGCACTCATTTGCAAGTTGAAGTTTTTGGTCAACTTGATGAGGATCGAGGTATTCAAGTTACTCCATTTCATGGAGTCGGCTGCCATGTTGTAACTCATGTTGGCCGAGAGATTCTCGATAAGCGAGATTTTGCGTACTCCCGTTGAGTCACGGTCCGACTTGACTTTCATTTCCAAGTTGTTCGATACCGAGAACGATACGGTCCCTTGCTTGCCTTGTGACACTGTACCGAAAACGCCGTTTGAGAATGGCGAATATTTTTGGGTGACGGTTTCGCCCTGCGCATTCACATAAGAGAGTGTTTCCCAGAATCCGTACCGGGGAGCGCTGAAATCGGGAGCTGCGCTGAACGATACCGATGGGGTGAATATGTGACGTATGGCTTGGACCTTATCGCCGAAGAGTTTTTTCCACGGGGTATAGAAACCGTATAGTTTAGTGTCGGCACTCAACGAACCGTAATAGTTGTACACATTGTAAAACCCGTAGGTGGTATCTTGTACGATTTTAGCCTGTTGGGTGTCCCATGCTTGCATGATTTTATTGGTGTACATGCGGTCGGTAAAGTTGAAACTTGCGGTCAAGTTCAGGTATTTCAACAGGTTGAATGTCGCCGATATGGGAATGTTGTGGTACATGCCGTTGCGCCAGTCTTTGATTAAACTCGATTTGAGAATTTGGTCTTGTTTGGTGAGAATCGAGTTTTGGAACCGTCCGCTGTATGACAGTTGTATCTTTTCGTACCAGCGTTCGTTGCCGACTACCGATTTTCGTTTGAACGGATAGACTTGTCCCATTGAAATCGTGAGGTTGGGGAACGAAACGTTCAGTGTGGAGTCCTGCGTGCGTTGGGTGACGTTGGCGGTGGCCGAGAAGCTCCACGATGAGTTGGGGACCCGATAGGTCATGTTTACCGTCGAACTCTTGGTGTTCTCGGTGAAGCTATTGGCATTGTAGTAGCTATTCAGGTCGTTCCGGGTATATCCGCTGGTCGTATAGTTGACGCTTGCTGAGAGCGACATGTTGGGGTTGTTTTTGGTATCTTGGGTATGGGTCCATGCGATTTTGAAGTTTTTCATCTTGGAGTAGTCGGGCAAACCCTTGTCTCCTGTGATGGTGGTGATGAAGCTCAAATCGACGTTACCCGAGTATTTGTACCGTTTGATATAGGCCGAGCGGGCATTGACGCCCCATGAACCTTTGGTATAAATTTCGCCCGTGAGAGCGAGGTCGACATAATCGTTGATGGCGAAATAGTAACCCCCGTCGCGCAAGTAATAGCCTCGGGCCAACTCGTCGCCGAAAGTGGGCATGATGATACCCGACGAGTATTTCTCGGTGAAGGGGAAGAATCCGAACGGTATGGCAAGCGGCAACGGTACGTCGGCCAGCACCATATAGGCGGGCCCCGTGACGATATTCTTTTTGGGCCGGACTTTGGCCTGCGTCAGTTGCAGATAGAAGTGCGGGTGTTCGTGGTTGTCGCAGGTGGTATATTTCCCGTCTTTCATGTAGAACTCGTCGTTCTCCATTTTCTTGGTTTGCCCTCCGGTGAGGTATCCTTCGCCCTGTTGGGTGACAATGTTGGTGATATATCCTTTCTTGGTTTTGAAGTTGTAGTTCATGGTTTCCGACTCGTATTCGCCGCTCTTGTCTTTGAAAACGGGACGCCCGACGATGTCGCCCACCGAGTCGGGACGTCCTACGGCATAGACGAGGCTGCTGTCCATGTTCATCTCTATTTGGTCGGCGTTCAGTTCCATGCCGTCGAACTGTACTATGCCTTGCCCATACATGAAAACCTCGTTCCCGTGGGTAAATACGATCGAGTCGTTGGCTTTGTAATCGACCACGGCGGTGAGCCCGGCTTTTTTCTTTTTGGTTTTGGTGGTGTCGTTGGCGATTGAGTCGGCCGGCAAGGAGTCTGAGGGTATGCTGTCGGGCAATAGTATTGGTTTGGTGCGCGATAGCGCAGAGCTGTCGTCGGTTTCTGCCGTGTCGGAAGAGGAGTGGTGATTATATGATGACGGATGCCTATCTTGCGCGATAAGCGACACAAACAGTGAGGCGAATAGAAGCGATAAAAGTATAGCGTATTTTTTGCTCTCTTTTGGCATCAGGCTGTCAATCTGTAATCAACTCGCAAAAATACATATTTTCTGTGACTTATCGGCCTTTGGACCTTATTTAATATATTTTATTCAAAGTTGGGTTAAGCGGGGTCGGTAAGTCGAATGCCGATGAATCAGAGAAAGAGGGCGGCCATTTCGTCGAATCGTTGTAACGAGTCTTGCCCGTATCGGGCAATGTTGTTGCGAATTTTGTCCAAGGGCTTTTCCCGGTCGGGGTTCGACTTTGAATAGAATTTGTCGGCGAAACAGACCAGTTTCTCTTCGAGGCTTACCGGGCACATGTCGCGGTGCGGGAGAGGGAGGTTTTGCGCAACGATATTCTCGATGGTCAAACCGGATCCGGTGTGCCGTTCGCATACGAGGGCGTGACGGGGGTATCCTTCGGTGCGGAGCAGGTCGGCTCCTAAAATGCCGTGGCAAATGTATGGGTGGCTGCCTGTGCAGTAGATTGCGGGGGCATGGGTGAGGAATACGCCTATGTCGTGGAGCATAGCGGCTTCGTAAACGAAATCTTTGTCGATTGCCAGTTCGGGGTGGGCTTGTGCCAATTGCATGGCTTTCTCGGCGACCAGTTTGCTGTGTGACCACACGCTGTCGTAAAGGGGGGTCCCGGGGAGATAATATTTTTCGAAAAGGGGTAGAATATCCATGATTGCGAATATGTGAGGGCGTTATAAAAGCGGCAGCCCGAAGGGGTAGTGCTTTCGGGCTGCCGGAATATGAGTATGGTCGATTACTCTACGATGGTGACCCAGTTGTGAGTGTCGGGTTCATCGCCATATTGTATGGCGCGCAGTTTGTGGTACAGTTTCTCGCAAATCGGCCCGGGTTTGCCGTCTTTGGAGAAGATGTACGACTTGTTTTCGTCGAGGTCGTCGATGCGGGCGATAGGGCTGATGACAGCGGCTGTCCCGCAAGCTCCGGCTTCGTCGAATGTGGTGAGTTCTTCTTCGGGAACCTGACGTACTTCGACGGTCATGCCAAGGTCCTCGGCCAGTTGCATGAGGCTCTTGTTGGTGATGGAGGGAAGAATAGAGGTCGATTTCGGGGTGATGTAGCTGTTGCCACGAATCCCGAAGAAGTTGGCCGGGCCGCATTCGTCGATGTATTTTTTCTCTTTGGCGTCGAGATAGAGAACGGCCGAGTAGCCCATTTCGTGGGCTTTTTCTCCGGCAACCAAACTGGCGGCATAGTTCCCGCCCACTTTATAACGTCCGGTCCCGAGCGGAGCAGCTCGGTCGTATTGGCGCAAAATAACCATCGGTGTGGGCTTGAATCCCTCTTTGAAATAGGGCCCTACCGGTGTAACGAAAACGAGGAACAGGTATTCTTTGGCCGGTTTTACGCCTACCTGTGCCGATGTACCTATCAATAAAGGACGAATATAGAGCGAAGCTCCGCTTTCATAGGGGGGGACGAAACGCTCGTTTTTCTTTACGACGGTTAAAATGGCTTCGTTGAATTTTTCGGTGGGAAGTTCGGGCATCATGATACCGCGGCACGAACTTTGCAGCCGGGCGGCGTTTTCGTCCATACGGAAGATGCGTATTTTCCCGTCTTTCCCCCGGAAGGCCTTCATGCCCTCGAATGCCTCTTGTCCGTAGTGCAGACAGGTGGCAGCCATGTGTATCTCGAATGTTTGAGAAGTGGTAACCGTAATATCGCCCCATTTCCCGTCTTTATAGGTGCATCGTACATTGTAGTCGGTGGGCATATAGCCGAACGACAGGTTTGACCAATCGATACTTTCCATATTCCGTTTGTTTTAAGTTTGACTTTATAGGGACAAAGGTAACGATAAAAGACGAAAATTAGAAATTTGAAACAGATTAGTTTATAAGAAGAGCAGTACCCGATATTTTGACAGGAATCGTCTGGGGGATTATAATGCTACTTTTTGAGTTTTGCCTTCTATTTTGACTAAATAGATACCTCGGGTTCCTATTTTCAATTCCGAGATACCGGGATTGATGGTTCGGGTAATTACGGCTTGTCCCAAAATCGTGTAGATCGTTACTTCTACTTTGCGGGGTGTACGGATATAAATGACCCCGTCGTTGCTCGAGATTTCGATTTCTTCCTCTTTTTGAATTTCGATTCGACGGTCGTTGTCGCTTGCACTCCATACCTCTTTGGCCAAAGTCGATTGTGCTATGGCTGTTGAGAGTCCCGAACAACTGAGCGTCAGGGCAATAAGTGCTTTGTATAGATGTTTCATGACAACAAGAATATCTTTTGCAAAGATAACTTTTTTTTGGAGTTTCGCACAGGATAAGGCGTTAAATATGATAGATAACGCTTCTAAAACTTATAGGTCCGATTGGGATTCTTGGGGAACCACCCTTTTTTTACCCTCTTTTCTTGGTCGAAAATCTCTTTGATGGACCAAAACGAAGAGAAAGCGAATACGCCTGATAAAGATGAGATAAAGAGATTGTCGAGGCAAATGGACAAAATGATGCCGGCTATCCCTAATAGCAGGAATAACCACCAGCATCGTGTTCCCCAATAATATTCGGCTTTGATGACTATGGGGTGGAATATTCCGATAATGAGGAATGTGCAGATTCCGATGATGAGTCCGTGCAGGTGGTTGTCAATGATTAAATCCATTGCGTAAATATTAAAGGTTATAATACTGAATAGTGGCCCCTTGGGGAGTCTACTGCTTTTGTCCTATGGTTTGGAAGGTATCTTCTTTTTTGAAAACCGTACAAAAATAGAAATTCCCGATGAAAGTAAAACTCTCTATCGGGAACATAGTTCATTGTATTCTTAAATTTCTTTGAAACAATTTCTCGGTGCTTGGCAAATCGGGCATTTGAAGTCATCGGGAAGTTCGCCTTCGTGAATGTATCCACATACCTCACAGACGTATCTTTTCCCCGGTTTCGGTTGGTTTGTTCCGGGTGCGGTTTCCTCCTTTACATAGGTTGGAGCATTTTTCGGGGCCTTTCCTTTAATGACATTGTGGTAATAGGCATAGGTCATGGGGGTGCCGTCGTCGGCGATGGTATCGGTGACCCGTGCAAAAATTACGTCATGCGTTTCGTTGTTGGCAAAGTGCAGTACCTCACAAATGATGTGTCCCGAAAATTTGCCATTCAATATGGGCACATCGTCTTTCCATGAATAGTCGTAGCCTTCGTATTTGTTTTTATTTCGGCTGCTTTGAAACCCGAATGTGGTGATGAGGCTCGTGTCGCTCTCTTCGGCAAGAATGGCCAAACTGAATTTCCGATGCCGTACGATGACGTCGTGGGTATAGTTGTTTTTGTTCATCGAAATGGCGACGATGGGGTTTTCGCTCGTCACTTGGAAACAGGTGTTGATGATACAGCCCGTTGGCCGGCCGTTGTCGTTTGTGCCTACGACATAGAGACCATAGGTGATGTTTCGTAAAGCGGTAATGTCCATAGCGATAAAGAATATCGGTCTACCCGGTTGAGCAGACCGATGTATTAAATGAAATGCTAAACGTGAATTAGTAGTTGTTCTTTTTGCGTTCGAAGTATGCTTGCGGGTGAGCACATGCGGGGCATAATTCGGGTGCAGTCTTGCCGCGGTGTACATATCCGCAGTTACGGCATTGCCATTCGATTTCTTCGCTGTCGGCGAATACGGTGCCGTTCTCGACATTGGCCAGCAGTTTGCGGTAACGTTTCTCGTGTTCGGCTTCTACTTTGGCCACGTTGCGGAAAGTATGGGCAATAGCGGGAAATCCCTCTTCGTCGGCTACGTCGGCGAAATGAGGATAGAGTTCTACCCACTCTTCGTTTTCGCCTTCGGCGGCGGCTTTCAAGTTTTCGGCGGTTGTCCCGATTACTCCGGCCGGGAAAGCGGCTGTGATCTCTACCATGCCACCTTCGAGGTATTTGAAGAATTTTTTGGCATGCTCTTTTTCCTGTTCAGCAGTTTCCATGAAGATGGCGCTGATTTGTTCGAACCCTTCTTTTTTGGCTACGCTGGCAAAAAAAGTGTAGCGAGTGCGTGCCTGAGATTCACCTGCAAAAGATTTCAATAAGTTTTGCTCTGTTTTTGTTCCTTTAATGCTGTTCATGATGTTTGCTTTTTTGTTGTTGGATTTATTTTGTCGCAAAAATAATTAGAATAATTCTAAAAATAAAACTATTATAAATAAAAGTTTATCTGTTTAAGTTTTTTTATAATTATGGGTAAAGATAAGATGTTTTTATGAAGAAAAAAAGATTTTGATGGAGAATAAAAACGGTTCTTTACAAGGGTTAACCGGGTTTTATGATGGCAGAATCCGGCCGTATTTCCCGACTGTGTTTTTTATATTGGAAGAACGATTACATTTTGTTTGTAAAAGACTCAAAAGAGTAAGATATAGAAACCTTATAGATGAAATAGTAGCAATTTTATTATCGTTTGTATCTATTCTTTTTTTACATTTGTAATGGAATTGGGCATACTTGATACCTGTGTGTCCAGTTTTTTGAGTGCATTGAAAATACTATATCATGATAATAAAAAAGTTTCAGGGGACAGAGGAGCGGTTGTATGCATTGGTTGCACCTTTGGTGATGGACCCTTCTGTTATTCGCAAGAACAACAATTATCCGTTTAAGACTTCATGTAACTACCTTTGGTTCGTTGCATTAGATGAAGGGAAGGTGATAGGGTTTATGCCGGTAGAAAATCGTCTGGACAGTGCTTATATCGACAATTATTATTTGGCGGAGGAATCTACGGAGTTGTTGACGGCCCTTATCGAACGGGTGAAGGAGGAGTATGCGCATAAATGTCCTATTCTTGCAATGGCTCATGTTAGGCATGGCGATGTTTTTTGCGCGTGTGGATTTTCCGAAAAAAAGGTGTGGAAATTGTACGTAAAAATGGTGTATCAGGTAAATGGAAAGTTTGAGAAGTAGTGTATATGATGTTACATTAGAACGCCTGAATAGGATATTTACCGATTTCGACAATGTTTATGTCTCGTTCTCGGGAGGGAAAGACAGTGGCATATTACTTAATATGTGTATCGACTATATCCGTCGGAATAATCTGAATTGTAAATTGGGCGTGTTTCATATCGACTATGAGGTCCAATATACCGAGACGCTTCGTTATGTCGATCGGGTATTGGCTTCGAATGCCGATATTTTGGATGTGTATAGGATTTGTGTCCCGTTCAAGGTTACGACGTGTACGTCGATGTTTCAGAACTATTGGCGGCCATGGGAAGAGAGCAAGCGTCCGTTGTGGGTGAGAGAGATGCCCGAGGGGGCATGTACAAAAGAGGACTTTGATTTTTTCACCGACGATTTGTGGGATTATGAGTTTCAGATCAAGTTTGCCGAGTGGCTGCATAAGCGCAACAAGGCTCGGCGCACTTGTTGTCTTATAGGGATTCGTTCGCAAGAGAGCCTCAATCGTTGGCGCACGATACACAGCGACAGGAATTATAAAAAATATAAAGGGCTGAAATGGATTAGAGAGATGAAATATGGCATCTGCAATGCCTATCCCATACACGATTGGTTGACGACCGATGTGTGGGTGGCCAACGGGCGTTTCCGCTGGGATTACAACCGGTTGTACGATTTGTATTACCGGGCAGGGATTCCGTTGGACAAGCAGCGGGTGGCCAGCCCGTTTATTTCGCAAGCCATATCGAGTTTGCGGTTATACAAGGCAATCGACCCCGATATGTGGGGTAAGATGGTGAGCCGTATCAATGGCGTAAATTTCGCCGGGTTGTATGGCCGCTCCTCCATGATGGGGTGGCAGACTATCAAACTCCCGCCCGGAATGACTTGGGAGAAATATCTCAATTTCTTGTTGAAAACACTTCCCGAGGAGACTCGCCGGAATTACCAGCGAAAGCTATCGGTAAGCATCAATTTCTGGCGGAAAAAGGGAGGCTGTCTCTCCGATGAAACCATAAAGAAGTTGGAGGCGATGGGAATTCCCATTATTGTGGGCGAGCAGTCTAATTACAAGACCGATAAAAAACCGGTGAGAATGGAGTATCTCGATGATATAAATATTGCCGAATTTAAGGAGTTGCCCACATTTAAACGTATGTGTATATGTATTCTCAAGAACGACCACACGTGCAAGTATATGGGATTCTCGTTGAATAAAGTAGAGAAAGAGTTGAAAGAACAAGTATTGGAAAAATATAAAGCGTTGATTTAGGAATGGAAGAGTATAAAAGTCCGGTTTACAACGTATTGGCTGTCCCTGTGGAAAAGGTGGTGGCCAATACTTATAACCCCAATGTCGTTGCTCCGCCCGAGATGAAGTTGCTCGAACTTTCTATTTGGGAGGACGGATATACGATGCCATGTGTATGTTATTATATGCCTGAGACCGATCAATATGAACTGGTCGACGGTTTTCACCGGTATAAAGTGATGAAAACTTCTCGGCGCATCTATGAGCGGGAGAAAGGCTTGTTGCCGGTGGTGGTTATCGATAAAGACATATCGAACCGAATGGCTTCGACTATACGGCACAATAGGGCGAGGGGTACGCATTGTGTCGAATTGATGTGTGAAATCGTTTCGGAATTGACCAAAGCGGGTATGTCGGATAGTTGGATTTTGAAAAATATAGGCATGGATAAAGATGAATTGTTGCGCTATAAACAAATATCGGGTTTGGCCGAGCTGTTTGCCGATAAAGATTTTAGCCTCACCAAAGAGTTGTAAAGACGCTTTGTGAGACTGCCGATGCACAACGAGGAGCGTACCGGGACGGTATGCTCCTCGTTGTGTGGTATTGTTGTCTTGATGTTATTCCGCAGAGTTTGACGGTTGGTGCATGCCGGCCATGAGTAAGTTGTTTTGGCGGGCATATTCCAAGAAATGTTTACGGGTGCGGATAGCGGTTTGTGGGTCCATGTCGTAGGCTGCGCACAGTTCGGGGTGAGCCAGTTGCAAGGCAGCTCCGTGAACGAGGTCTCCCACCACGAGAATATTGCCGATTTGGTATATCGTATGTCCGGGAGTATGCCCCTCGCCGTTCAAGGCAATTACACCACAAGGCAGCGTGTCGCCATACGCGATAAGATTCAACCGGTTTTTATAGGCCTCCATGGTGGCGACAACTTGCGCCTTTTGGTCATCGGGCATTTGCAGCCACCCGTCGTATTCTGCTTGGGAGGCATATATTTGGGCATTCGGGAAGGCTGCCTTGCCGTCTTTCATCATGCCGCCGATATGGTCGCCGTGGAAATGGGTCAAATAGATATAGTCAATGTCGGTGGGGGGGTATGCCGGCTGCGGAGAGGCTTGCCTCCAATTGGCTGTCGGGGGCTCCCATACCGGTGTCGAATAAGATTCGTTTACCGTTAGTCTCTAACAGGAACGCGCTCATCGACGAGGGTATCCCATCGGCTATGCCTATACTGTCGATTAACTCTTGTGGCAGTTTGCCGAACAGGTTCAGCGGCATTTTGTGCTCTTGGGCGTTGTCTCGTATCCATGTCAATTTCATGCTGTCGCATACCATTGTGATACTGTCCATGCAGGCGAAAACCTCTTGTTTCTCTTGGCCGTTTGTATTCTCTTTGTGTTGTGAGCTATTGCACCCGAAGGTTATGAAGGAGACGGCCAGCGCTCCTATCCATACAAACAATTCTCTTTTCATAACGATGACTGTTGGTTAATGACTATTGTCGATTTTTACAAAAATAGGGAATCTTAATCGTTTTTGCAACTTCGCTTTTTTTGCGGCGGCTTTTCGGCTGCGGTATGTTGCATATATACGACGAGAGGAGCCTACACAGGTAAGCCCCTCTCGGTTGTATGTGGGTGGGAATGGATTACATGATGCCTTTTTCCCGCAGTTTCAACTGCCATTTCCAAGCCGAAGCCAATGTGTCTTCGATGCTCTCTTGGGCGGTCCAACCTAATACGTTGTTCGCTTTGTCGGGATTTGCCCACACTTGCTCGATGTCTCCTTCCCGGCGGCCTACGATTTTGTGGGGAACTTTCACGCCGGTAGCTTTCTCGAACGACGAGATAAGTTCAAGTACCGAGAGTCCGCGTCCTGTACCGAGGTTGAATATTTCGATGGCCTCGGGCGATTTTTTTTCGAGCATGCGGTTCATGGCGATTACGTGGGCTTTGGCCAAATCGACTACATTGATATAGTCGCGAATGCAAGAGCCGTCGGGAGTGTTGTAGTCGTTACCGAATACGCTCAACTCTTTTCTGATGCCAATTGCCGTTTGGGTCAGGAAAGGAATCAAATTTTGAGGCACACCGTTGGGCAATTCGCCGATTTCGGCGCTGGGGTGTGCTCCTATGGGGTTAAAATAGCGAAGAATGATAGATTTGAAGGGGGCATTGGCGTGAATCGTGTCTTTGATAATCTCCTCACAGATTTGTTTGGTGTTGCCGTAGGGCGACATGGCCGGTTTGATGGGGGCCGATTCGTCCACGGGAAGAATATCGGGCTGACCGTAAACGGTGCAGGACGACGAGAATACGATACCTTCTACGCCAAATTCGGGCATTAAAGTCAACAAGTTGACCAGCGAAAGCAGGTTGTTGCGATAATAAAGCAAAGGCTTTTGAACCGATTCGCCTACGGCTTTGCTGGCAGCGAAATGGATAATGCCTTTGATGCCTTGGTTTTCCTTGAAAAGTTTGCGTAAGGCCTCTATGTCGGTACAGTCGGCTTGAACGAATGTCGGGCGAATGCCGGTGATGCGTTCGATGCCGTCGAGAACCTCGATGTTGGAGTTGGACAGATTGTCGATGATGACAACTTCGTAGCCTGCGTTTTGCAGTTCTACGGTCGAGTGGGAGCCGATATATCCTGTACCCCCGGTCACTAAAATTTTCCCTTTCATGGTGGTAGGTGTGTTTAAGTTTTTTATGGAGTTACAAAGATATAAATTTATTTTGATAACATCTTTATATCTAACATACTGTAAAAAAGAAAATAGAGTGAATTTTCCCAAGGAGGGGGCGAGGAGAGGATTTATCCGGTAAAATCTTGTGCGTTAGAAAATAAAATGCTAACTTTGCACCGCTTTTTGAAAATTCCGTGTGATGGGAAATTAAGGAGCAGAAAAAACTTAATTTTGAGTAACACAAAACAACAAAACAATGAAAACATTTCAATTGAATGGTACGGCCCGTACCGATTTGGGCAAAAAAGCCGTAAAAGAGTTGCGTAAACAAGGTCTCATTCCCGCCGTATTGAATGGTGGCGAATTGGTGGAATTGCCTTACAAAGGGACGCTCAAAGCCAGTGAGAAATTGGTAGAACTCGAAGGCGGTAAAAAAGGAATCATCGTTACAGACTTCACTGTAACCAAAGATGCTGTTCGTAAATTGGTCTATACGCCCGATATTTTTGCCGTTGAATTGACGATTGACGGGGAGAAAAGAATGGCCGTATTGAAAGATATACAATTCCACCCGGTAACCGATGCGATTCTCCACATGGATTTCTTGGAAGTAACCGATAAGAAACCCGTGGTTATGGAGGTTCCCGTTCAACTCGAAGGTCACTCCGAAGGTGTGCGCGCCGGTGGT
This sequence comes from uncultured Barnesiella sp., assembly GCA_944320995.1. Taxonomy (GTDB): domain Bacteria; phylum Bacteroidota; class Bacteroidia; order Bacteroidales; family Barnesiellaceae; genus Barnesiella. The sequence continues at coordinate 14,450 of CALUJQ010000015.1, forward strand.
AAGTTGAGCTTGTCGATGAGAAAACTGAAAGTGAAAGCTCTTTATACCAATATCCCCGAACGTCTGGTTATCAATATCGACAAATTGGGATTGGGCAAAACCTTGCAAGTGGGTGAACTTCACTTCGAAAATTTGGAATTGATGAATGCTAAAAACGCTGTGGTTTGTGCCGTCAACCTGACTCGTGCAGCCCGTGGCGCTCAAGCTAAGCAAGACTAATTCATTTGCTTGTAAATGAAATATCTGATTGTAGGGCTGGGAAATATCGGCTATGAGTACGAGAATTCCCGGCATAACATAGGATTTAGAGTATTGGACGCCTTGGCCAAGGCGTCCAATCTCGTTTTTACCGACGGCCGTTATGGCGCTACGTGTGAATTGCGCATAAAAGGCCGCATCCTTGTGTTGCTCAAGCCTTCGACCTATATGAATTTGAGCGGGAATGCCGTGCGTTATTGGTTGCAGAAGGAGAATATCCCGGTCGAGAATCTGCTCGTGGTCGTGGACGATTTGGCCTTGCCGTTCGGTACGTTGCGCCTGAAACCGAAAGGTAGCGATGCCGGGCATAATGGGCTGAAACATATTTGCGAGATATTGGGCACACAAGACTATGCCCGATTGCGTTTCGGGATAGGCAACGATTTCCCTCGCGGGTGTCAGGTCGAATTTGTCTTGGGGGCTTTCCCTCCCGAAGAGGAGAAACTCTTGCCCGAGAAATTGGAGCGGGCCGGCGAGATCGTCAAGAGTTTTTGTTTGGCCGGAGTCCAATTGACCATGAACCAGTATAACAACAAATAAAGAGTATGGCAAAAGAGGAGGTAAGAATCGATAAATTCATGTGGGCGACCCGTATTTTCAAAACCCGTACCATAGCGACCGAGGCTTGTAAGAAAGGGCGGGTCATGCTCGACGGTGTTTCGGTAAAACCTTCCCGAACGATAAAAGTCGGCGATGTCATACAAGTGCGGAAACCACCGGTTACCTATTCGTTCAAGGTGTTGGCTTTGGCCGAGAATCGCATGGGGGCGAAGTTGGTCCCTGGGTATTTGGAGAATATTACTCCCCCCGACCAATATGAACTGCTCGAAGTGGTGCGTATCAGCGGTTTTGTCAATCGCCAGAAGGGATTGGGGCGTCCTACGAAACGCGAAGGAAGACAGATGGCCCAGTTCCTCGAATCGCAATATGCCGATGACGGATTTGATTTCGACTTCGATTTCGACGATGACACTGATGAAGAATAGTCTTAAATATCTTTAAATTCCCCCGAAAGAGGGAGCCGTATTGCCCCTTTACGGCGAATCTCGTTTAACTTTGCCTTTTGCAAGACGATTTCTTATGTGGGCGAAAAAGTTGAAAATAGTATGTTTACTGCTGGCCGGTTGTTTGGGAGTCCTCTCGACGGTACTCCCGCATCATCACCATGCCAACGGTATGATATGCTTGGAAATCAACCTCCCCGGTTGTGACAATCCCCACTCCAAGGCTGCCGATGAAGATCCCGGCGACTGTTCCGGCTGTAATTGGTTTGCCTACAAAAATCCGGTTGATTTGGCGTCGTTGCACCAACATCTCACACTTAAATTTGCGCCAGTCAAAATCTTGTTGGGCACATGGGCCGTATTGGCCGATTGGATCGAGGACTCTCCCGACGAGACACCCGCCCCGGGCATCTATATCGAGCGGCTTCATGCGGCTGTCTTTCTCCGAACCCTCGGTCTGAGGGCTCCCCCTGTTGCATAGGTATGCTATTCCCGCTTTCCCGGTTTTTACGTAAAAACCGGAGACGGTTCTGTTCGGCGCATCTACTACCGAACGGTTGTTATTATCCATTATTTTAATTGCAATACCTATGAAACGAAATGTAATATTGTCTATTCTTTTTGCCTATATGCTATGGGGCTGCTCCGGCTCATCATCGACTCATCGGGCCGACGACGCCCATGTGCATGGCGACCATATCGAAGAGCATGACCATGACCATAGCGAACATGAAGGCCACGATCATGAAGCCGAGAATCACGGCGACGAGATTATCCTGAAAAAAGCCGAGGCCGATGCCATTGGATTGACGACAAAAACCGTACAGCCCGAACGGTTCCATGGGGTTATTGCCTGCTCCGGTACATTGTTGGCGGCACAAGGCGACGAGGTGACTGTCGTCGCTCCGGTGGCAGGAGTCGTCTCTTTGGCCGGTAAGCATGTCTCCGATGGAAATTCGGTGAGCAAAGGTGCGGCTTTGTTGAATATTTCGGCCGAACGAATGGCGGCCGGCGATCCGGCACAACGGGCCTATATCGATTATGAAACCGCCCGTAAGGCATACGAACGGGCCAGCGAGCTGGTCGAGTCCCAAATTATATCCCGGCAGGAGTACGAGCAGATTTGCAAAGATTATGAAACCGCGCGATTGGCCTATGAGGCGATTGGCGGCGGGAAGTCGGGAAGCGCGGTAAAAGCTCCCATGACGGGGTATCTCAAAAACATTATGGTGAAAGATGGCGATTTCGTGGAAATGGGACAGCCGTTGATGACCCTCTCGCAGAATCGCCGCTTACAGTTGCGGGCCGAAGTCCCTCAACGGTATTACAGCGAATTGCCCTCGGTGGTTTCGGCCAACTTTAAAACACCTTATGACAATCGGGTGTATGAATTGAGCCGGTTGAACGGCCGGTTGTTGAGTTATGGAAAAGGTACGCTGGCGGGAGGCGCTTATATCCCGGTAGTGTTTGAGTTGGACAACAAAGGCGAGGTAGTTCCCGGAGCCTATGTAGAGGTGTTTTTGCAGACTTCGTCGGTCGATAATGCCATAATCGTGCCGGTTTCGGCGCTTACCGAAGAGCAAGGCCTCTATTTTGTTTACCTGCGTTTGGACGAAGATGGATACAAAAAACAGGAGGTAACGATAGGTGACAGCGATGGCGAAAATGTACGGGTTCTCTCGGGCTTGCACAAGGGCGACCAAGTGGTTACACGAGGCGTTTATCAAGTAAAGCTGGCCGCCAACAGCAGTGTAATTCCCGAGGGCCATTCGCATAACCACTAATTCGTACCGCCATGTTGAACAAGATTATCCGATATTCTTTGAACAATCGGTTGCTCGTATTGGTGGCTTCCGTATTGTTGCTGTTTGCGGGATTGTACACATCTTTGAAGATGGACGTCGATGTCTTTCCCGATTTGAATGCTCCTACGGTGGTCGTGATGACCGAGGCGCCGGGTATGGCACCCGAAGAGGTGGAGCGGTTGGTTACTTTCCCGGTCGAAACGGCGTTGAATGGAGCTACCGATGTGCGACGGGTGCGCTCGTCGTCAACGACCGGTTTTTCGGTCGTATGGGTCGAGTTTGACTGGGGTACCGATATTTATCGGGCACGCCAGATTACCTCCGAGAAATTGGCGGTCGTGGACGAAAGTCTGCCCCAAGGGGTGGGGACTCCCACGCTGGGGCCTCAATCCTCTATCTTGGGAGAGATGATGATTATCGGCCTCACGGCCGACACTACTTCGCTGCGCGACTTGCGCACGTTGGCCGATTGGACTATCCGACCTCGTCTCCTCTCTATCGGCGGGGTGGCACAGGTAACGGTCATCGGGGGCGAGATGAAGGAGTATCAAATCCTGCTCGACCTGCCTCGTATGAAACAGTACGGCGTCACGCTCGACGAAGTTCTCGCGGCAGCCCGTGAGATGAACCGCAATGCCAACGGGGGGATTCTGTATGAGTATGGAAACGAGTATATCATACGGGGAGCCGTGGCGACGACCGACGTCGATGCCATTGCCAAAGCCGTGGTAAAGCGGGTCGATGGGGTTCCTCTCTTGATGGGCGATATTGCCGAGGTGAAAATAGGCGATAAGGCACCCAAGTTGGGTTGCGCTTCGGTCGAGGCCCGACCGGCCGTCCTGCTCACCGTGACCAAGCAACCCAATACCAGTACGCTCGACTTGACTGAAAAACTGCTTGTTTCGATCGACGAGTTGCAGAAAAATATGCCTGCCGATGTGACGGTATCTACCGATATATTCCGGCAGTCTCATTTTATCGAGAGTTCGATACATAATGTGCAAAAGTCGCTTTACGAGGGAGCTATCTTTGTGGTGATCGTTCTCTTCTTTTTCTTGATGAACGTGCGTACCACGCTCATTTCGTTAGTGGCATTGCCGTTGTCGTTGCTCTTCTCGATACTTACGCTCCATTTCATGGGATTTACCATCAATACCATGAGCCTCGGCGGTATGGCTATTGCCATCGGTTCGCTGGTCGATGATGCCATTGTCGATGTGGAGAATGTTTATAAACACTTGCGGGAGAACCGGTTATTGCCCCCCGGGCAGCAGAAGCCCGTGATCGAGGTCGTCTTCGAGGCTTCGCGCGAAGTGCGTATGCCTATTCTCAACTCTACGTTGATTATCATCGTTACCTTTATTCCGCTCTTTTTCTTAACCGGAATGGAGGGGCGCATGCTCGTCCCGCTCGGCATTGCTTTCATTGTTGCCCTGTTTGCTTCGACGGTCGTTGCCCTTACTCTCACGCCGGTATTATGCAGCTATCTGTTGGGGAAAGGCGATACCGATAAGGCGATTGCCCGCGAACCCATTGTGGCCCGTACCTTGAAAAAATATTACGGGAAGGCGTTGGAGTGGTCGCTTCGGCACCGTACGGGAGTATTGGGAGGAACGGTCGCGTTGTTTGTCGTGGCGTTGATCTTGTTTTTCACGTTGGGCCGCAGTTTCTTGCCTCCCTTTAATGAAGGCTCGTTTACCATCAATGTCAGTACGTTGCCCGGTATTTCGCTGGAAGAGTCGGACAATATAGGGCGTCGGGCCGAACAACTGTTGCTCGAAGTCCCCGAGGTAAAAACCGTGGCTCGGAAAACCGGCCGGGCCGAACTCGACGAACATGCCTTGGGGGTGAATACTTCGGAGATAGAGGCCCCGTTTGAGTTGAAAGACCGTTCGCATGCTGAGGTGGTAGCCGAAGTCCGGGAGAAGTTGTCGGTATTGCCGGGCGTTAACGTCGAGATAGGCCAACCTATTTCTCACCGTATCGATGCGATGCTCTCGGGCACACAGGCGCGTATCGCCATCAAACTGTTCGGTGATGATTTGAACCGCATGTTCATGTTGGGCAACCAGATAAAAAAGAATATCTCGACCATCGATGGAGTTGTCGATTTGAATGTAGAGCAGCAAATCGAGCGGCCCCAGTTGAAAATCGTTCCGAGGCGCGAAATGCTTGCCCGTTACGGAGTCTCGTTGACCGAGTTTTCCCGATTCATCGATGTGGCTTTGGCCGGTGAGGTGGTGTCACAGGTATATGAGGGAAGCCGCACGTTCGACCTTACCGTCAAGGTGAAGGACGATGAACGGGCTTCGGCGGCCAAGATAGCCGATTTGATGATCGACACGCAGGAGGGGAAAGTTCCGTTGAGTACGTTGGCCGAGATTAAATCGGCTGTGGGGCCCAATACGATCAACCGTGAAAATGTGAAACGCAAGATTGTTATTTCGGCCAATGTGGGAGACCGCGATTTGCGCGGTGTGGTAGATGATATAAAAGAACGCATCGACGAGACCGTTGTCCTTCCCGAGGGTTACTTTATTGAGTATGGCGGCCAGTTCGAAAGCGAGGCTGCCGCTTCACGGACACTCTCTGTCGTCTCGTTGTTCTCTCTGTTGGTCGTATTTTTGCTGCTGTATAACCAGTTCCGCAGTGCCTCGCAATCGGCGGTTATCTTGTTGAATCTGCCTTTGGCGCTTATCGGCGGAGTGTTTATCCTGCGGTTTACGACCGGCGAGATCAGTATCCCGGCCATTATCGGATTCATTTCGCTCTTCGGCATCGCAACCCGTAATGGCATGCTATTGGTGTCGCATTACAACACGATGCTCGCCGAGGGTCATTCGCTGCACGATACGATTTTGCAGGGGTCGCTCGACCGGTTGAATCCTATCTTGATGACGGCGCTTACTTCGGCCCTTGCCCTCATACCGTTGGCCTTGGGCGGAGACTTGCCGGGCAATGAGATACAGAGCCCCATGGCCAAAGTGATTTTGGGCGGATTGATTACTTCGACCTTCCTCAACGCTTTTGTCGTTCCTGTCGTTTATTGGATTATGAACCGTAAAAAAGAAAACCGATGAGAAAAAGTCTTTTCCTGTTCTTCCTATTTGCCTTTGCAAATATGGAGGCTCAACATAGTTGGACCGATATACTCTCCTCGATAGAGCAGAACAATCGGCAATTAAAGGCCGGCGCTCAAATCGTTTTGAGCCAAAAGGCCGAGGTGTCGTCGCAAAATATGCTGGCCGATCCCAGTTTTGAGTTCAGCCACCTTTGGGGTGTCGAGAGCGCCCGTGACCGCAAGTACGATATTTCGGTATCGCAATCGTTTGATTTCCCCTCGCTGTATCTCCAACGGAACCAAATCGGGAATCTGAAACGCAACTTATACGATGAGCAACAGGCTTTGTTGCGACAGCAAATTTTGATGCAGGCCAAGGAGTTGTGTTTGCGAGTTGTTTATCTGAACCGTTGTATCGAATTGGGTAATGAAAGGCAGGCGGCAGCCGATAAGCTGGCCGAGCTGTACCGGGGGAAACTGTCTTCGGGCGATGCCAATATCTTGGACGTGAATAAGATTGAAATCGAACAGCTGAATGTGACCACCGGTAATACCCGGCTTCGGAATGAGTTGGCTTCTTGCCTGTCGCAACTCCGGGCACTCAATGGCGGTGAACCGTTGCCTGTCGATGATTCGGCGTTGACCGAATACTCCGATGAAATGCTGCCGTCATCGTTCGACGAGTTGAAAACTTGGGCGTTGGAGGCCGATCCCGAGTTGCAAATGTTGCGTCAGGAAAATCTCATCGCCGACAAGTCGGTATCGCTCAATCGGGCCGGCTGGCTGCCTAAATTTGAGTTGGGTTATCGGCATGCGTATGAACTGGGGGAGCGGTTCAACGGCCTTTCGGTAGGACTCTCTATCCCGCTGTTTGCCAACCGTAAAAAGGTGAAGATAGCCAAGGCACAGGCTCTTGCCGGCTCTTTCTCGGTCGATAACAGGGAGTTGCAGGCGGTAACCGAGTTGCAGACCCTTTATGATGAGGCTGTCGCGCTGAAAGAGAACCATGCGAAATACGACCTGCTTGTGCGCCAGAATAATTTCGGGTTGCTGCAAAAAGCATTGGAGGCAGGAAAAATTTCGATGGTCGAGTATCTGGTCGATGCGACACAACTCTACGAAGCTTTTGAAAACAGGTTGTCGTTGGAGTATGAATACCGTTTGCGATTGGCCCGTATGTATAAATTCACGTTGTAGAGATTTTTTGATAATATAGGATTCAGTTCGGGATAGGCCAAATCGAAAAACAGTGTTTTTTCATTTGTCTCACCTCTCACTATTTCCCTATTCCGAACCTATGATTTATTCCCCCGTATCATAACCCGGTGCGGGGGATTTTTTTGTGCGTGATGGACCGGGATTGATTATTGCGTGTGGTATGGCATCTCGTTAAAGAAAGTTATAATGTAAATATTTTCCAATGGAAATTTGTTATTGAGGAAAACAAACTCTATATTTGCATAGAGTTTTCTGATGGAATATATTTCCATAGAAAAAGATAGAAAGCAATAATGGCAAAATAAATTTAGAAGATATGAAAGCGCTGTTGAAACAATATTGGCTCCCGCTTTTGGGAGTATTGATAGGAGCTGTTGGAGGTTATCTCTATTGGCGGTTTGTAGGCTGTTCGAGCGGGACCTGTCCTATCACAGCCTCGCCATGGACCAGTACGATTTGGGGGGCTGCAATAGGCGGATTGTTGACAAGTTCATTAAAAAAAGAGACGAAATATGATTAAAAGAAACGTATTATTGGCGGTAAGCATTCTTTCGCTGCTATTTACCGCATGTGAAACAAAAGCGACGAATAACAATAAAAATGAGAATAAGATGAAAACAATTGAATTGACAAAAGCCGATTTTTTGAAAAAGGTGATGGATTATGAAAAAAATCCCGAGGAGTGGAATTATTTGGGGGACAAGCCTGCGATTATCGATTTTTACGCTTCGTGGTGCGGCCCTTGTAAAATGGTTGCACCTATATTGGAAGAGTTGGCCGAGGAGTACGACGGGCAGATCTATATTTATAAAGTGAATACCGAGAACGAGCAGGAGTTGGCCGGTCTTTTTGGCATTCGCAGCATTCCTTCGATACTCTTCATCCCGATGAACGACCGGCCTCAGATGGCTACGGGAGCAATGCCCAAGAGTTCGTTCAAGGAGGCTATCGACAAGGTTTTATTAAAAAAGTGATGCCGGGGACTTCGCCTTGTCATGGGATAAGAGGTATATCAAACCTCTCTCGCTTACAGAATCACCATTTGGTGGTTCTGCTTTTTTTTTGTAAGGTAATTTGGATTTTACAATAGCAGAATGTATCTGTAAATGTGAATAATTATTTAATTTGATTATTTTTTTTCAATAATCTTTGTTTTTTTATTTTTTTGTTAGAACTTATTTTCCCACTTTTGTAAAAATCTTAAAAAATAGTTGATATGAAAAAAATGGGTTACTTATGTATTTCTTTTGTGTAGTGCGTTAGGCGCTTATGCAGGAAATGTAGTGTATGAGTCCACGTTGGGCACGCAAGAAGAGTTTGACCAGTGGTTGTTTGTAGATGTGAATGAAGATTCCAAAACATGGGGATTTGACTCTTCTAACTCGGCTGCTAAGTATGGATACAACATTCAATTGGCCGCCGACGACTGGCTTATTTCGCCAGCGATAAACGTGTCGGCTGGATGCTATATTCTTTCGTTTGAATATCAAGGGAGTATGTACGGCGAAAAGATGGACGTCTTTTACGGTACGTCGCGTGATGTGGCTTCGATGACAGAGCCTATCATTGATTTGGGCGAGATCTATGTTGACGGATATTTTGCCGGAACTGCAAAAATGGTAAATGTTGCAGCCGATGGCGACATATACTTGGGCTTCCATGCCAAGAGCGATAAGGATAAATATAAACTATTTGTAAGGAATGTGAAGTTAGTTTCGTCCGAAGGGTATGATATGCGTGCCGATTCGGTAATAACCAGCGAATCGGACGAGAATTTGGCCCAAGAACCTGTCAAACTGCATATGACAAATGTGGGCTTTTACCCGGTATCCAATTTGCAAGTCTCTTTTCAGGTGAATCAACAGCCTGTTGTGACCGAAACAATAGATGAAACTATTCAGGTAGGAGAATCTTATGCTTATACCTTTACTCAACTGGCCGATTTGTCGGAGTCGGGGACATATACCATCAAAGCATGGATTTCGTCGGAGAAAGATGATAATTTTGCGAATGACACTGCTTCGGTAGTCGTTTACCATTTCGGCCCAGCCAGTGTCCCGTATTTCAATGGCTTTGAAGATGAGTATAGTTGCAGTGCCATTAAATATTTCGATTTGAATTACGATCCCAGTGATGAGGGTTACGGTAATTGGAGTATTGACGGTGGAACTTTCCAATATTCGGGGGATAATGCCATGGTATATGGTTATAGTTCTACTCTCCCGGGCGACGATTGGTTTATTCTCGAACCTATCAGACTGAATGCCGGGTATTATAGTCTCAAATTCTGGTATGCTTCGATGGGATATCAGGAGAGGTTTGCGGTTTATTACGGAACCGAAGCTACTCCCGAAGCCATGACAAATTTGATTGTCAAATATGATCCGTTCCTTTCTGACGAATATTCCGAATCGGCGAATGTGATACATATCGAGGAAGACGGGGTATATTATTTGGGGTTCCATGCGTTCAGCGATGCCAATATGAATTTGATTTGTATCGACGACATTTCGATTGAAGAGATTGAAAAACCCAAGAATGATTTGTCTGTTGTAAATATTCTTTCGCCGGTTAATGGATATGTATCGCCGTCGCAATCGCAAGATATATCTTTCTCGGTGGTTAACAATGGGGTTGAAGAAATAACAGGAGCTTCGGTCAAGATCGCTATCGACGGTTCCGTTGTGAAGAATCACACGATCGATCGGATTGGCGGTCAAGAGACACAATCGGTGGTTGTGGAGAATGGATTGGCTTCTCTTACTCCCGGTAAACATAACTTGACGATTACGATCGAATGTGAGGCCGATGAGGTTCCCGAAAATAACGAGGTAGAAATACCCTTTAAGAAAGTAGGCGACCCTGTTTTGTTCTATGATTTTGAAAGTGGTACAGTTCCCGAAGATCTCATTTTGAAATCTTACGATGAGGCTACTGTACATTCGTCGCTAATCGATATCTTCCCGAATAACGAGCCTTGGAATGTGATTGAAATAGGGACACACGAGATTTACGGTTCTTGGATGCTTGCTGCGGCGTCGTTTTTCAATGAATATATACCAGCTGATCGTTGGTGTATATTCCCGCAGATTTCGGTAAATTCTGAAAATGCCGATATGGTTTGGACTGCCAATTCGGGCGATGGAGGTATGGCATATCCCGAAACATACGAAGTGTTGGTTTCTACGACCAATACCGATCCGAGTAGTTTCTCGGTTTGTACAACCATTGTCGATGAAACTTTCTCTAATGCTCCCAGTACTCGCGGTATTGATTTGGGTGCATATAACGGACAGGATATTTATGTGGCTATTCGGTTGATTACGGAAGATGGCTTTTTCCTGACGATAGACAATATCGGATTTTATGGAAATGTGGTTAAGAAAGAATCCTCGATTGTTGAGTCTGTGGCAGCCGATGCCCGCATTTGGGCCAACGATGGACAAGTGGTTTGCGCAGCCGAGAATGTTCAACGCATTTCTATCTTTGATGCCAGTGGCCGTTTGGTAGTCGATTGTGAAAATCAATCGACTCTCGACATCGACAATTTGTCGAACGGTGTTTATATTGTTCGGGCTATGGCCGATGGAGAGATTTTACAGACTAAAATTGTTAAATAGTAAATAAAGCCCGATGATTGGGAGGCTCCCGCATAAAATGCGGGAGCCTATTTTTTATAGAAAAAAATTCTTATCGAAATATTTTCTTTTAGAAAATAAATTGTATATTTGTCGCATAAAAAGAAAGGAAGAAATTATGCCACTTGTAATTGATAAAAACCGATGTCCGCAGAATCACCGTTGTCCTTTGATCGGCCTTTGCCCGAAACAAGCCATTTCGCAGGAGGGGTTCGGTCTGCCCCGTATCGATTCTGAGAAATGTATCGAGTGCGGCAAATGTGTGCGCCATTGCGGAATGAAAGCCATATATCAGGAGAATTGAAGATGGAGCCGTTTTGTAAAATACGCGATGTTTACCGGGCGATTGCCGAGTTTGAGACCCGGTTTGAGAAACGATACGGGTTGTGTCTGAATGAAGGTTCTCTGTTGTGTGCCCTTCACAATGCCTCGTGTCTCTCGTCGGGCGATATAGCCAAACAACTGGGCCTTACCCAGTCCAATGCCTCGAAGGTGATACGGTCGGTCGAGAAGAAAGGTCTTGTGCAACGGATTCTGGGTAATGAAGATAAACGCCAGATGTATTTTTCGCTTACCGACGAGGGCGAACGTTGTCTTGAAAAACTCCAGTGTTGTGATATAGAGATACCCGGAGCTTTGAAACGCCTCATATAATCTCCGGCTCTCCCGCTTTACGGATAGAAGGAATGGAAACTCGCCTCCCCTTGGACGAAATATTCAAGGGGAAGGCGAGTTTTTTGTTTGAAAATAAGTGTTACCCGGTTTTAAAATTACTGTAATACAAATGTTGCAAGTGCCCGATAATTTTGCTTCGTCATTCATTATATAATATGTTCTATGAAAAAAACATTATTGCTTATTTTTATTTTGGGACAGGTTCTTGCGGCGCAAGCTGTCGGACTTATATCGGGTACAGTAAAGGAAAAGACCGAGCAGCGCACATTGCCGGGAGCCGTATTGAGGCTGGATAAATTCAATCGTTATACGGTATCGGACAAGAACGGCAATTTTGAGTTCCTGAATGTCCCCGATGGCGATTACCGTGTGGAGGTGTCTTATTTGGGATACATCACGGTGTATCAAGAGGTATCGGTGAAAGAGGGGTTAAACTCGGTGATGGATTTTCTTTTGCAAGAAGATTCGAAAGTGCTGAACGAGGTGGTGGTCATGGGCGATCAGGCTCGAGGACAGGCCAAGGCTTTCAACCAGCAGAAGACCAACCGCAATGTAACTAATGTGATTTCGGCCGACCAAGTGGGCCGTTTCCCCGACTCCAATATAGGCGATGCCTTGAAGCGTGTGCCGGGTATCACCATGCAGAACGATCAGGGCGAGGCTCGCAATATTATTGTGAGGGGGTTGGCTTCGGAATTGAACTCGGTAACACTCAACGGGAATCGCATACCTTCGGCCGAGGGGGATAACCGTAAGGTGCAGATGGATTTAATCCCTTCGGACATGATACAAACCATACGGGTAAACAAAACCTTGACCCCCGACATGGACGGCGATGCCATTGGAGGGTCGGTCGATTTGGTCACCCGGGCGGCTTCGGGCCGACAGCGTATCTCGGTGACGGCTTTGGGCGGCTTCAATCCCATTCGCAACGGGGCTACCGGTTCGGGAGCGTTTGTTTATTCCAATCGCTTTGCCGGAGACAAAGTGGGTGTCGTACTCAGTGCTTCGTACATGAACAAAACCTACGGTTCGGACAATATCGAGGGGGTATGGGCCAACGACGATGTCGGCCACATGTTCCTCGAAGAGATGGATATACGCAAATACGATGTGCAGCGTATCCGGCGGAGTATATCGCTCAATACCGACTGGAAAATCAATGCCAATCATACCATCGCTGCCGATGTGATGTACAACTGGCGCGACGACCGTGAGAACCGTTTCCGCACGCAGTTCAAAGATGTCGAACCGGTGTACGATGCTACGACTCAGGCCATTACCGGATATACCGGTGTCATATCGCGCGAAACCAAAGGGGGCATCGATGACTGCCGTAACAAAAACGCCCGCCTTGAAGACCAGCGGGTACAATCGTATGCCCTCACGGGGACTCATTTGCTCTCGCCACGATTCGACCTCGACTGGAACCTCAGCTATGCCAAAGCGCAGGAAGACCGGCCTCACGAGCGTTACATCGAATATGTGCAAGAGGGGTTGTCGATGACGCAGGACCTTGCCAACCCGCGTAAGCCCTTTATCTCGGCGCCGGGGCAGAATTTAGGCCTTTTTGCCTTTGACAAACTCACCGAGCAGCACGATTATACCGACGAGGACGAATATTCGGCCAAGGTCAACGCTCGGGTGCCGCTATCGGTCATCGCTTCGCAAAAGGGGCGCCTCCATTTTGGGTTGAGGGCAAGGATCAAAAGCAAGGAACGCGACAACGAGTTCTTTGAATATACGCCTGTCGATGGCCTTCCTTCGCTTCTCGATATGGACAAGGCGACTTACAATACGCCCTTGACACAGGGCGACCGTTATGTGCCGGGGTCGTTTGTCTCGAAAAAGTGGCTTGGAAGTGTGAATCTTAACGATGCGGCCCTCTTTGAGAAAGAGGCCGACCCTTCGGAATATTTGGTCAATAATTATAAGGCTAAGGAGCAAATTTATGCCGGGTATTTGCGCTGGGACCAAGACATTACACCCGATTTGACTTTTATCGTAGGGGCTCGCGTGGAACATACCCGGGTTGACTATGAGGGGAATTATGTTCTCGACGAGGATTATGCCAACGCCGATTTGCGAAATGTGAAGAATAGTTATACCAACGTGTTGCCCAATGTAACGGTTTGTTATAATGCCGGGAAGAATATGGTGCTTCGAGGCGCTTTTTCGACGGCAATCGCCCGTCCCAATTACTATGCGTTGATTCCTTTTGCCGATGTGAAATCGGAGGATCGTGAAATATCGGCCGGGAACTCCGATTTGAAAGCGACCTATTCCTACAATGCCGATCTTATTGGCGAATATTATTTCCAATCGGTGGGTATCGTTTCGGCCGGGCTCTTTTATAAGAATCTCGATAATTTCATTTATAACTACCTCGATGCCAATTACACGGCCGACAAATTTGCCGCCGATTTCCCCGGCTTGCCCAATCCTATCCAAGCCGGGGAGCAGTGGCAATTCCTGCGTCCCTTGAATGGCGATGAAGTGCATCTGTTTGGGGTTGAGATCGCTTTGCAGCGCAAACTCGATTTCTTCCCTTCTACCTTTATGCGCAATTTCAGTGTGATGCTCAATTATACCTATACGCACTCTATTACCAAAGGTATTTATAATGAAGATGGCGAGGAACGCACCGATGTGAGTTTCCCGGGAGCGGCGCCGCATATGTTCAATGCTTCGTTGGCTTGGGAGAACAGTCGCTTTTCGGCCCGTGTCTCGTTCAACTATACGGGTGGTTATCTCGACGAAGTGGCCAGCAGTGCCTTTGAAGACCGCTATTACGACGGTCAAATGTTTCTTGATGCCAATGCTTCGTATCGGATAGCTCGGGGTTTGCGTCTCTTTGCCGAGGCGAACAATCTGCTCAATCAACCGTTGCGTTATTACCAAGGTTCCTCCAAATACATGGCGCAGCTCGAATATTACAAACCTACTTTCGATATTGGCGTAAAATGGGAATTTTAATCCAAAGGAATGAACACAATTAAAAAAGAGATAGCAAGATGAAAAACGTCAGATTCTTATTGAGAAACATCAGATTCTTCTCGGCCCTGTTGTTGGCGGGAATTATCATGTGCGGTTGGTCGTGCAGGCAAACGACGGCTTCGCAGAACACGTTACCCGAGTCGCTCGAAGACAACTTCAATTTCATTGTGGCCAACGATTTGGGGCGTAACGGCTATTACGACCAAAAGCCTATTGCCGAGCAGATGGGCGGGACGGCCGGTAAGATAGGTATCGAGTTTGTCGCAGCGGCCGGTGATGTGCATCATTTCGAAGGCGTGGCCAGCGTGAATGATCCTTTGTGGAATACCAACTATGAATACATATATTCTCACCCCGAGTTGATGCTCGACTGGTATCCCGTTTTGGGAAACCATGAGTATAGGGGTAACACTCAGGCGGTACTCGATTATTCGGGAGTGAGCCGGCGTTGGGATATGCCAGCCCGGTATTATGCCAAATCTTTCGAGGTGGGCGATAGCTCTACACTCAAAGTGGTATTTATCGATACCACACCGTTGATTGACAAATATCATAAAGAGTCGGAAGAGTCGTATCGCGATGTGGCTTCACAGGATATGGACGCTCAAATTCATTGGATTGACTCGGTATTGAATGCATCGAACGAGACGTGGAAAATAGTAATAGGTCATCACCCCGTTTATGCACAGACTCCGAAAGACGAAGAGGAGCGAGAGGATTTACAGGAAAGGCTCGATCCTCTGTTCCGAAAATATGGTGTCGATATGTATATAGCCGGTCATATTCATAATTTCCAGCATATCAAGAAGGCAGGGAGTAATGTCGATTATGTGGTTAACTCGTCGGCGTCGTTGAGTCGCCCTGTGAGCGAGATAGAGGGTACGCAGTTTTGCAGTTCCGAGCCCGGTTATTCGGTGGTGTCGGTTTCCGATAAAGATTTGAATCTCTACATGATCGATAAGGACGGTAATGTGCTTTATACCGTCACACGTGTGAAGTAATACAGTTATATTCCTTTTTCCCGAGGGGCTTTTCCCGACCGTCGAATATCGGATAGGGGGTAAAAGCCTCTTTTTATTCCGCCTCGGGGGAGTGTGCGAGGGGAGTAGGCTCGTTTGCTCCGGGGGTGCGGAAGATCGAGAAATTCACACTTCCGTAACTGCGATGTTGGTCAAACAGGGGATGCGACGAGAAGTCGTTGTTTTTCGAGTGTTCGAGTACAAATATCCCATCCGGTTTCAGCAGATTTCTCGACAGCACCTCGTGTGGAATAGTCTCTAATCGGGGAAGGTCGTAGGGAGGGTCGGCAAAAATAAGGTCGAATTGTTGACGGCAGCTTTGCAGGAACTTGAATACATCGCCTTTGACGGGCGTTAAATTCCGGTCGCCGAGTTGTTGTTGAACCTTGCGGATAAAGTTGTATTGTGTGGGGTAAATTTCGACACAGACAACTCGGGCGCATTCGCGAGAAAGCAACTCGAAGCTGATGGCCCCTGTACCGGCAAAGAGGTCGAGAGCCTCTATCCCCTCGAAGTCGATGAGGTTTTCCAGCACGTTGAAAATATTTTCCCGTGCAAAGTCGGTGGTAGGTCGGGCCTTAATGTTTGTAGGGACATCGAACCGGCGACGTCCGTATTTCCCACTGATGATTCGCATATGATCGATTTCCTTTACGTTTCGTCAAGGCAAAGATAAGAAAAGGAGAGTGCAGAGACAAATGAAAACATAGTTTTCAAATTTGGACTATGCCGAGCCGCATCCTATCTTATCCAAAGATAGCGAAATAAAAAAAGTACTATCGGCATTTGTCTTTCGGATATATATGCGGAATGAATCTTTTTCGTATCTTTGCATATATATGAATAATAAAGAGCAGGAAATCATATTTAGTTTTTTGCAAGTCAAAGGTGAATGATATTAGATACATTATTTATTGAGAGTCTTTCGAATTTTGCACATGGCCTTTCGACGGCTTTTTTTGTCTATTTCGGGATCAATTTGATTTTCTTCCGTGAGACCAATCGTCCGCTTCGAATATTGGGATTCTTGTTTTGTTTATGGGCATTACAGGATATTAAAGACCTGTTGTTATATGTCGATGCCATAGCAGATTCCCCTTATTATTCGACACTGCTTTTGTCTGTCGATATGTGGGCAGTACCTTTTTGTGCGCTTTTTTTATTGGAAATTTTGTATCCCGGTTTTGTGACGTGGAAGCGGGTTTTGCAGTTCGAACTGCCTTTGATTTTGTTTTCGATTGTTTATGCGATAACCGGTTCGTTCGGGGTCTATTGGGCCAGTATCGGTTATACGGCATTGCTCAGTTTGGTAGTTGTGATTGTTATTGTTTTGAAAGTGAGGAAATACAATCGATATGTGCGGGACAACTACTCCTATACCGAACATATCAACGTCCGTTGGCTGATGAATAGTATGTCTATTTTGGCCGTGTGTTTGTTGTTGTGGCTATATACTTGTACCAATGTGAGCCACTTGGGCGATCTGTTTTATTATGTCTCTTCGACGATTTTATGGGCGGTTGTCCTCTATTTCAGTTTACGACAAGAATGGATTGCCGGGAGGTTGGAGCCGGATTTGGAATTGGATTCTGATTCCAATTTAAAAGAAGAAGAGCCTTTGCACAATGGCTATTCTTTCATGTCAGCCAAACTTGACGAGTATATTCGGGAGAAAGAGATTTTTTTGAATCCGAAACTCTCTTTGAACGATTTGTCTGTCGAAATGGGAACTAACCGCAGTTATCTGTCCAACTACTTGAATAGTGAGTTGGGGGTCACCTTCTATGATTATATCAATTCATTTCGGCTCGAAAAGGCTAAGGAAATTCTTGAAAATCCCGATTTTGATGGAAGCATCGAGTCGGTAGCCGAGCAAAGCGGTTTCAACTCGGTCTCAACGTTCCGGCGGTCGTTTCAAAAGATGTATAATTGTACGCCTTCCTGCTATCGTAAAAAGGTATTGGAGGAGATTTAGTCATTCCCGGGGCTTTTGTCCAGATGGTATTTTTTCTTGAATAAGGTTGGAGACATACCCTCTTTTCGGGAGAAAAAGGAGGAGAATTGTGATACCGTTCCAAAATTCAGTTTGAATGCGATTTCAGAGATGCTCATATTGGTGGTACAAAGCAATTCCTTGGCTTTGATGTATCGTAGGATCAATTGGTATTGAGCGGGCGAGATACCGGTATATGTTTTAAATCGGCTTCTGAGCCATGAATAACTTACATTCAGTTGTTGTGCGATTTGTTGGGTGGAAATGTCTTGTCCGATACATTTCTTCATGATGTTTTTAGCCTCATTTATTTTGGAAAAGGCGGTTGACTGTTTGAGGGATAGATTTTTTTCTTTGAAATAGATCTCGCCCATCAAGCATAAGACTATACCCGAGATGATTTGCTGAAAGCCGGTATTTTCTTGGGCGGCATAAAAAGCAATATCTTCATATATGCTGATGATTTTGGGGCTGATGCCAATTTCGTAGATAGGTTTTTCTTTCAGGAAAAATTTATGCTCTATCCACCCTTTAATGATGTCGCCCTTGAATCCCACCCAATGTTCGTACCACCCGTTTTCTCCCGGACAGTAGGTGTGCCATTCGTCGGGAAAGAGTAGGATTATGGTTCCGGCCTTTATTTTTTGTTTTGTGCAGGAGGCCGATTCGAAATATCCGCTTCCTTCCGAAATATATACCAACTGGTACTCAGAGAGTATCCTCCCCTTTTGGGGGGTGAATATATAAGGGGAGGGGTGCTGTTTTATCGATGGGTATGTACTGTTTGCAGGAATTCGCTGATACCCCACGGTGGTTACCGTCACACCCCATTTTTCGTCTAAAAGACTACTGCCTAAATATTGTATGTGATTGTGCGGATCATTCATTTGAGATTGTACAATAGTTTCAAAATATGATTTTTTTCAAATTTAATGTTTTTTATTGATAATCGCATTGTTATACAGGTCGAAAAAAGTTTTTTACTTGAAATATGTCATTTTTGACATATCAAAAATCAATAAAATCAAATCTTTTCTGAGGGAATGAATCACCTTTGTATGTAAAAAATCATTATAAAAAAAGACAGATATGGGAGACAGGACGATACAGGTAGGATTGGTAGGAGTGGGATTGAATACGTATTGGGCACAGTTCCCCGGATTGTATAACCGTTTGTGCGGTTATCAAGCTCGTATCCTCGATCGGTTGAAACAGAAGTATGTGTGCGTGACCGATGGGGGATTGGTAGATGAACCGTCGAAAGCCCTTTCGGTAGCCGAGGAGTTGGGCCGGAAAAATGTGGATTTGTTGCTGATATATATATCTACCTATGCGTTGTCTTCTACGGTCTTGCCGTTGGTACAACGATTGAACGTGCCGGTATTGTTATTGAATTTACAACCTGAGGCCAGTATCGATTATGATTATCTCAATGGCTTGGGAGACCGGGGAATGATGACTGGTGAGTGGTTGGCGAATTGTCAGGCGTGTTCGCTCCCTGAGTTTTCCAATGTGTTCAATCGGGCGGGTATCCGTTATGAGATTGTGACGGGTTATTTAGATGAGCCCTATGTTTGGAATGAGTTGCAAGAGTGGTTGGAGGCGGCGGTTGCCAAAAAAGGAATGCAGAATAACCGCATGGGTGTTTTGGGCCATTATTACTGCGGAATGCTTGATGTGTATTCCGACCTGACTTTGCAATCTTCTACTTTCGGCACTCATATTGAGCTGGTAGAGATGTGCGAGTTGGGTGCTTATCGGGAAAAGGTTACGGCAGGAGAGGTTACAAAAAAACTGGAAGAGTTCCGGCAAAGTTTTGATGTGGCCGATGAGTGTGGGGACGATGAATTGGTTCGGGCCGCCAAGACTTCTGTTGCATTGGATAAATTGGTCGATGCGCATCATTTGGGATCGATGGCTTACTACTATGAAGGATTCCCCGGGAATGAATATGAGGATATTGTCACTTCGGTAATAGCCGGAAATACGTTGCTGACAGGCCGGGAGATTCCCATTGCCGGGGAGTGCGAAATCAAGAATGTGCAGGCTATGAAAATATTGTCGTTGTTGAATGCCGGCGGTTCTTTTTCGGAGTTGTATGCACTGGATTTTAAGGATAATGTGGTTTTGCTCGGGCACGACGGGCCGGCTCATTTCAATATGGCCGAAGGGCGGGTCAAATTAGTCCCGCTCCCGGTATATCATGGAAAGCCGGGGAAAGGATTGTCTATCCAGATGTCGGTACGGCAAGGCGATGTTACACTCCTTTCGGTTTGTGAGGGGAAAGAGGGGCTCTTCTTATTGGTCGCAGAAGGCGAGTCGGTTTCTGGCCCTGTCTTGCAAATAGGAAATACAAATAGCCGGTATCGCTTTTCTTGCGGGGTTCGTTCATTTATAGATAATTGGAGCAAAGCCGGACCTTCGCACCATTGTGCGATTGGTACGGGGCATGTTGCCGGTAAGATAAGGAAATTGGCTCGTTTGTTGAATATCCCTTGTGTCGAGGTGAAATGACAGAATTTTGTATTACGACTATCTCGACCTGTTTATAAAAGGGAAATGCCGCGAATGAATGTTGGTCTCGTTATCGCGAATAAGAAGAGATGAGTCGTAACGGTAATGGGAGATTTTCATTCCCGGCAGGAGCGGAGGTGGGGAATTTTGTCAAGGTAATGAAAGACAATTGTTTCCGAATCGAAGGTATGACCTTTTCCCTCAGTTCTTTGTGGTCGCCCGAGAGTGATAATTCATCTTCCTGACGGTTGAACCCTAATCGCTCCCACGCATTGAGTATGTAGTAAATCCCGTCGTTGGTATGATGAATCGGGAAAGTATTGGCCAGCAAGAAGCCTTGTTGGTTGAAACAGAACAAGTCGATTGCGTTTTCCCGCCAATGGGCATACATTTTGGCATTGTAGCCCAGACGGCTTTTTTTGAAAAAATATTCGCAAGACGGTGCCAGTCTATGCAGCAATACAGGGCGGTCGAAAGTTCGGCGAATGAAAGAGTGCAACTCGGTATCCAAGTCGAAAAGTATTTGTATTCCGGTTTGCGGCAAAGCGGTAGCTACCGATGTGCCGTTGCTGTCGGGGAAACAGAAATCGAAATAGCGAGGATTGTCTTCGGTCGAGGCGAATGAGTCGGGAATGAAAATATACCGAGGAGAATCGGTTATAAAAAAGACCTTTTCAAACTCACGGGTCAATATCGGTTGAGAAAATACGGCCTCTTCGAGAGAAGAGTTGGTCGGTTGTATGGGCAGGCTTTCGCTCCACGTCGTCTCTCTGTTTTCGGTGTGCTGTAACAAAATATGCAGATATGAACCGTCGGCATACATAGCCAGTATGTATTTACGGCTCTCTTGCATCAATCGGTTCAGTGCCGGTATCGGTTCCATAATCCCTCGTTATGACGGTTTTGTACGATTGTCGAGCCTCCGCGGCGAAGGGTAGAACGACATTAATCGTATCGAAGAGTCTTTATTTTTACTTTTTCAATGTACAAATGTAAGAAAAGAAAACGGGAAACACTATTTTTGTGATACACTTTGTAAAATTAGGAATGATAAACGACCTGCTTGTTCAACAGATAGAGAGTTGCTTGCCCTATACTCCTAATCGGGAGCAACGGGTGCTGTTGCACAACCTTGCCGATTTTATCCTCGACGAGCGGGGTGATTCCCTGTTTTTGTTGCGGGGGTATGCCGGTACCGGTAAAACCTCTTTGGTGGGGGCTTTGGTTAAGACGTTGACTCAATTGCAGCGCAAGGTGGTTTTGTTGGCTCCGACGGGGCGGGCAGCAAAAGTATTTGCCCGCTATGCAGCTCACCCGGCTTATACGATACACCGCAAAATTTATCGACAGAAGAGCTATTCTCCCGACATGGAGGGCTTTCTCATCGGCGATAACCTTGCGAAGCATACGTTGTTCATTGTCGATGAAGCCTCGATGATTGCCAATGCCGCAGGTGAAGGCACGGTGTATGGATCGGGGCGGTTGCTCGACGATTTGGTTGAGTATGTCTATTCGGGGGAAGGCTGCCGGTTGATTTTGCTGGGCGATACAGCCCAGTTGCCTCCTGTCGGACAGGAGCAAAGCCCGGCTCTCGATGCAACTCTTTTGAGGGGATATGGGTTGCAGGTCTTGGAGTATGAGTTGCGCGAGGTAGCCCGGCAGGCGACCGAGTCGGGCATCCTTTATAATGCCACGCGGTTGAGGGAGAATATGGAGGCGCTGCCTCTGCCTTGTCCCCGGCTTTTGTTGGACGGATTTCCCGATGTGGAATCGCTCAGCGGGGAATATTTGGTCGAGCGGATATCCGATTCCTATGACCGTGTAGGCCTCGATGAGACCATCGTGATTACTCGTTCCAACAAGCGGGCCAATATTTTCAATCAAGGGATACGCAACCAAATTCTCTATCGCGAGGAGGAGCTTACTGCCGGTGACTTGTTGCTGGTGGCCAAGAATAATTATTTTTGGGGGAGGGAATACAAAGAGGTCGATTTTATTGCCAATGGCGATGTGGCCCGGGTCGTGCGTGTGTCGAGACAAACCGAGATGTATGGATTCCGTTTTGCCGATGTACAACTCTATTTCCCCGATTTGGAGATCGAGATAGAGGCTAAAATTTTGTTGGACACGCTTTCCAGCGATTCGCCTTCGTTGACCCGGGAACAGCAGGAGTCGCTCTTTTCACAGGTCATGGCCGATTATTACGATGTGACCACCAAGCGGGAGAAGATGAAGCGGTTGAAGGTCGACCCATGGTTCAATGCGTTGCAGGTAAAATATGCCTATGGGGTGACTTGCCATAAGGCGCAGGGCGGACAATGGAAACACGTCTATATCGATATGGGGTATATACGGCAAAATGTGGTATCGCTCGATTTTTACCGTTGGCTCTATACGGCATTTACCCGGGCTACCGAGAAAATATGGTTGGTCAATATTGCCGAAGAGTTTCAAGAGCTGCCGCTATAATACGGGACTCAATAATCGCATGATAGATTCTATGCCCTTCTGAATAAACGGCCGGTGCCGCCAATAATGTTGAATGATGCGGCGGCATTGTTGTTGGTCTTCCAGAAAAATACGTTTCATTTCACTGTTCACGGCTTGGTCATAGATAAACGCATTGGCCTCGAAATTGTGTTCAAAACTGCGAAAATCGAAATTGGTGGAACCGACCGAACAAAGTTCGTCGTCGATGATAAGGGTTTTGGAGTGGAGTAACCCCGGTTGGTAAAAATAGACCTTTACTCCGGCACGCAACATCTCGGTGATATAAGAGAACGAAGCGAGGCGCAGGACTATTGAATCCGACCGTTTCGGAATCATCAGCCTCACATCGACTTTGGCGAGAGCTGCTGTTTGCAAGGCTTTGGCAAGACTGTCGGTGGGTAGGAAATAGGGAGTCTGTATATATACCGATTTTTTGGCGTTGGTGATAGCTTTCAAGAAAAGCATGCCGATGTTTGACCATTCCCCGATGGGACCGCCCGGAGCGATTTGGATACCGCTTGTTCCCTTATGTTCTATCTGCGGAAAGAAGCGGGAGTCGGATAGAATTTCTTTGCATTCGAAACTCCAATCGACGGCAAAAAGCAGTTGAAGCCCTTGAACCGCAGGGCCTTCGATGCGCAGATGCGTATCTCGCCATGTGCCCCATTTCAGACCGTCGACATAGCGGTCGGCGATATTCATGCCGCCAATATACCCGATGTGACCGTCGATGACGGTTATTTTGCGATGGTTGCGGTAGTTGATGCGGCTGGCGAGTTGCGGAAATGAGATTTCCAAGAACGGACGTACCACAATGCCGGCATTGCGCATCTCTTGGAAAAATGATTTTTTGACCGACCAGCACCCCACGTCGTCATACAATACACGTATTTGTATCCCTTTGCGGGCACATTTCAGCAGGGTATCTTTCACTCGGGTACCCAATTTGTCGTCCTCAAAAATATAGTACTGTATGTGAATATAGTCTTGTGCACTCTCCAAGTCTTTCAAGTATTGTTCAAACTTGTCGGCTCCTGTGGTGTATATTTTCACTCGATTCCCTCCATAATAGGGCACACTGCACAGACTGTGGCATAACTTTATCTCCTGTTTGCTCTCTTCACTTAACGGCAAGTCGTCGATATTCACGATCGAGTGGTAGTCGCGCTTGCGTAACTTGCGTTTGATACGGCGCGATACCATTCTTTTCGCTTTGAAGTTTTGCCCGAAAAAAATGTAGAGGATCAGTCCCACGATGGGGAGGAATGTCAATACGAGTACCCACGCCAAACTTTTTACCGGGTTGCGATTTTCTGTAATGATGATGAATATCGTTCCCAGTATCGTAATGGCATATATCGTATAAATGACAAAATATATCCAGTTATTGATGGGCAGTATGGTAAGTATTTGCATTTCAAATGCTAAATTAAAGAAATAATTTGAAAAAACAAATGCCGCCTGTTTTTTCTTTATTTCGCGGGATAAGCAGGCATACGGCATCTTTTGCGATATTGCATCTTCTCGGAGTGTCGGGTGTTTATAATGTAAAACTTTTCCTATTTTTGCAATCTCATTGGAATAATTGAAGTGAAGAAGAAAAAGCAAGAGAGAAACTCTTCGAAATATGCAGGCGGGCATGTAGTGGCCCTGTTGGTGCTGGCGGTTGTGTTTTTGTATCTGCTTACCCGAATGCCGGTTTTGGAGTGGGGTGGGTTGACAACGAAGCCGGTCGATCTTTTTTCGGATATTCGTGTCGACGAGTCGGCTTTGGATTTGCCGGGCGATGCCGAATGGCAGGACGATACCGGTCTCGATTCTATCTTCTTTGCTGTGGAGCCCGATACTCTTCTCGTGGCCGATTCGATTCCGACAAAGCCGGTCGAAAATTCCGATTCAGTACGTACCACTTCGACGGTGATTCTCCCTCTCGATACGGCGATGAACGATTTGCCGCCTCGTCGTGTGGGCGATGTGACACTCTTTGAAGACTACTCTCCGGGTCAAAACGGTTTGTCGCATCTGCTCTCGGCCCTTCATGGCAGGGAATCGTTGGGGCGTCCCGTGCGCATTGCCTTTTTGGGAGATTCGTTTATCGAAGCCGATATTTTTACGCAAGATGTACGCAGCCAGTTACAACTTCGTTACGGAGGCCGTGGGGTAGGCTATTTGGCCATGCACTCCGACTTCCCGGGATTCCGCCGTTCGGTGGTGCAGTCCGACGCCGGTTGGGAGGTACATAGTGTGCTTAAACCCGGGAATGTCGATTGGGGGATAATGACCCTGCATCAACAATATTTCGTGCCGTTGGAGGGTGCCAAGGGACTTTATCGCGGGACGACGAGAATCGAGCGAGCCGATAGTTGGAACCTCTCCCGGTTTGTTTTTGTGGCTCGTAACGGCTGTTCGGTACAGTTAAAAATCGCCGGAGGCGAGTGGCAGGCTTTTCCCGTAGAGGGCTCGCCCGAGATACAATCGCTCGAGCTGGCGGGGAATACCAATTCGTTTCAAGTGAGAATGGGGGCTGTCCCGGGGTTTACCGCCATAGGAGTATGGCTCGACGATACCTGTGGCGTGGCGGTGGACAACGTTTCGACGCGCGGATATTCGGGACTCTCGCTCGTGTCGCTTTCGCAGAGCCGCAGCGGACAGATGAACCGCATCGTCCCTTACGATGCCATTGTGTTGCAATATGGATTGAACGTGATGACTCCCGAGATTTTGCGGTATGATTCCTATGCCCGCAGAATGGTGGCGGTAATCAAGCATTTGCAGGCTTGTTACCCGCAGAGCGATATTATTCTCATGGGAGTGGGCGACCGTAGCCGCAAGGTGAACGGTTCTTTTACGACCATGCAGGCGGTTGTGGCTCTTTCCCGGGCTCAGCGCATGGCTGCCCGTACGGCGGGAATAGTCTTTTGGGATACTTTCGAGGCTATGGGAGGGCAAAACGGTATGCTCGACTATGTGGCGAAAAAACAAGCCAACAAAGATTATACACACATTAACCATAAGGGGGGAAAACGATTGGCCGAGGAGTTTGTCAAGTCGTTGGAATACCTCGTTAATCAAGGTGACTTATGAATCGACAAACGGTAATAATGCTTCTCTTGTTGCTCCTCGCTTCGGCGCCGGGCCGGCTCACGGCACAATGGGTAGGCGATACCGTTTCGGTACCGGCTTTTTTAGACAAGGAGAAGAATATAATTGAGTGGAACGGCGCCGACTGGTCGCCCCTGTTTGAGCAATTGGCCTTGTTGCAGCAGGGACCCGATTCGTTGGCCGGCGTTGTCTCGGTGGTACATATCGGAGACTCTCATGTGCAGGCAGGATTCTTGACCGAAGCGGTTCGATTGCCCCTGCAACGACGCTTTGGCGATGCCGGTCGGGGATTGGTCGTCCCGTTGAAACTGGCCAAGACCAATGAGCCGAGAGATTACTCGGTAGTAGCCGACGGGAGTTGGAATTTTGCCCGTTGTGTGGGACGCAAGTATACCGACTATACGCCGGGGATAGGAGGAATTGCCATCGTCCCCCGAGACGGTCGCATCGACCTTACGGTCTCGACACTCAGCAAGACCGATGATTGTGCCGGGTTCAAGAATGTACGGCTTTTTCATGCCCCGGTTGATTCTTTCCCGGGGATAATTTCCGAACCTTTTCGGGTAGAGGGAGAGACCCGTTTGCCCTTTTTGACCAGCTTTTCGTGGGAAGAATCGGTGTGCAGCATTCATCTCACCGGTGAAACGTACAATCACGGCAACGGAGAGCCATTGGCCATTTATGGAGCAAGCCTCGAGACGGGAGAGAACGGTGTCCTCTATCACACGATTGGCAACAATGGAGCTTTTTACAGTAGTTATGCCGCTATTCCCCGGTTTTCGGAACAGGTGGCGGCTCTCGTTCCCCGGCTCATTATCCTTTCGTTGGGGACGAACGAATCGTTTTCCTCCGCTTTGACCCGCGAGGAGCTATACCGGCAAATCGATACTGTGGTCTCGTCGTTGCAAAAAGACTGCCCGCAGGCTTCTATCCTGCTCACCACACCGGCCGAGTGCGCTCGCCGTCGCACCCGTTGGGTGAAAAAGCGCCGCCGGGTTTACTATTCGCCCAATGCCCGGGTCGATTTGGTACGGGAGACGATACGTTCCTATGCGGCCGATCATCGATTGGCCTGTTGGGACTGGTATGAAGTTTCGGGGGGTAAAGGTTCGTCGGCACAATGGCAAAAATCGGGCCTTATGGCTTACGACCGCACGCATTGCACCGAAGGCGGTTACCGGGTACAAGGCGAAATGTTGTATCGCGCACTTATGAAAGCTTATCAAGATTATGTGGATAGAGTGGCTCAATAGTATCAAGGAGGGATTCGGGAGTATCGACTGGTCGAAGGTGGCAGGACTGTTTGTCTATGACGGGCAGAATCCGCTTATGTTCAATACCGGTTTATTCCTGTTCCTCTTTGTCGGATTCATGTGGATATATCGGCTGCTGGCCCATCGCGAGGCTTTGCGACTGGGTTTTGTCATACTTTTTTCGCTCTATTTTTACTATAAGTCGAGCGGGCTTTGCTTCCTGCTGCTGGTACTGGTTGCCCTCTCGGACTATTCGTTGGGCCGGCTGTTGGGCTGGCTCTCGTGGAAGTGGTTACGACGGTTGTGTGTATTGGCGAGTATGGGGGTCAATTTGGGTCTGCTCTGTTATTTCAAATACACCAATCTGTTGCTGGGAACGATTGCCGATTTCGTGCACGAGCCTTTTGAACCTCTCGACATCGCCCTGCCTATCGGTATTTCATTTTTCACCTTCCGCTCGTTGAGTTATATCATCGATTTGTATCGCCGGCAGATGTCCCCGGTTACCAGTTTTCGCGATTATCTGTTTTACCTTTCGTTTTTCCCGCCGCTGGCGGCCGGCCCGGTAGTGCGGGCCAAGGATTTTGTCCCGCAGATACACCGCCCGCTGCCGATTACTCCCGCATTGCTGGGCGAGGGTATTTTTTTGGTTATGTGCGGGTTGATTAAGAAAGTGGTAATTTCCGATTACATTAGTGTCAATTTTGTGGACCGCATCTTCGACAACCCCATGCTTTACACCGGTTTTGAGAACCTCATGGGAGTTTATGGATATACGTTGCAGATCTATTGTGACTTCTCGGGTTATTCCGATATGGCTATCGGTATAGCCTTGCTTATGGGGTATCGGTTCAAGATCAACTTCGATTCGCCTTACAAGTCGGGTTCGATTACCGAGTTTTGGAGGCGGTGGCACATCTCCTTGTCGAGTTGGTTGCGCGACTACCTCTACATCTCGCTGGGCGGTAACCGGCGGGGAACCGTACGTACCTATTTCAACCTGTTCATTACCATGGTGTTGGGAGGTTTGTGGCATGGGGCTTCGTGGCTTTTTGTAATATGGGGGGCATGGCATGGGTTGATGCTGGTTATCCATAAGTTTTACCGGCGTATTTGTCCTGTGGCTAAGGATTACCGCCCCGGATTCTTCCGTCACCTGTTCAATGTTTTGCTCACGTTCCATGTCGTAGCCGCCGGGTGGATTCTGTTTCGTGCCCCTTCGCTCGATATAGCCGGGCAGATATTTACCCAAATATTTACCAATTTCCGCCCCGAGGCTATTCCTGCGTTCGTCTCGGGATATGCCATTATTTTTGTCGCGCTCGTGGTCGGCTATCTGCTCCATTTTGTTCCCCATCGTTGGTCGTTGTGGTTGCAGCGCGAACTTTCGTGGGCTCCGCTGGTCGTTAAAGCCGCCGTTCTGGCGTTGGTACTGTTCTTCGTGTTGCAGGTCCGTTCGAGTGAACTGGTGCCCTTCATCTATTCCCAATTTTAGTCCTTGTTTAGGGGAGGTCGTCGAAGGGAAGCCGTAGTTGTATGCCGTCGAGTGTCGCTTCGGGCGAGTTGCCCACCCCGACGCCGATGAGCCTGATTTTATGTCCCTCGAAGTCGCTGCTCGCCAGTAGCTCTTGCGACAGGCGGTGAAGGGTGGCGCTTGAATCGACCGGGGTTGGCAACGTCTTTGAGCGGGTAATCTGTTTGAAATTATCGAATTTGAGTTTAAGCACCACCGTTTTCCCCTGGAATTTGTGGCGTTGAAGCCGATTCCATACCTCGGCACAAACTTCGTCCAATTCGGCAGCCAGACGGTTACGGTTGTCGGTGTCTTCGGCAAAAGTCGTTTCGGCGCTGATCGATTTGCGTATGCGGTTGGGGACTACTTCGCGATGGTCTATCCCGCGGGCATAACCATAATAGAGATGACCCGCTTTCCCGAACAGGCGAACGAGTGAAGTCTCGTCCCATTGCCGCAATTCGGCACCGGTGTGAATCCCCAAGGCATGCATCTTTTGGGCTGTCACTTCGCCGATACCGAAAAACCGTTCGACAGGCAATGAAGCGACAAACTCCTCGACCTGTGCTGGAGCAATGGTGAAAAGTCCGTTAGGCTTACGATAGTCCGAGGCGATTTTGGCCAGCATCTTGTTGATGGAGATTCCGGCCGATGCCGTCAGGCTTGTCTCGGCCAAAATCCGTTTTTTTATTTCCCGGGCTACGAGTGTGGCCGATCGTTCGTGCGATACGTCGAGAAAAGCCTCGTCGAGCGAAAGGGGTTCGACGAGGTCGGTATAATCGAGGAAGATTCGGCGTATCTGTATCGAAACCGCTTTGTATGTCTCGTGACGTGGAGATACGAAAATGAGGTGGGGGCAGAGTTTTCGAGCTTGAGCCGACGAGATGGCCGAGTGTACCCCGTAGGCACGTGCCTCATAGCTGGCCGTAGCCACGACTCCACGGGGCCCGCTGTGCCCTACGGCGAGCGGTTTCCCTCGGTAAGCCGGGTTGTCACGCTGCTCGATCGAGGCGTAAAAAGCGTCCATGTCGATATGTATGATTTTTCGTGGCGGGAACATCGTGTAGCGTTGTCTTTTATAAACAAAGATAATGACAAAAAAGGTTGGGTGAGATGACACTCGTTATTCTGGCATCAAATTTTTCCCCTGTGTTTTCGTGGAAAAGAGCAAATAGCCAAATAAATTTAAAAAATGTAATAAATAAAGGAAAAAGAGAAATATTCGAACCGATATTGTCACTTTTAGTAGGAAATACCTATATTTGTATAGAAATTTGGTGAAGTAATGGCCGGAAGTTCGAAAGAAATAATAGACTCGCTGATTGCTAAGTTTCATGCTATTAGCGATTTATGTAAGACTTTCGAGAACGAAAACGGTACTCTGAAAGAGCAATTGATGCAACGGGAGCAAGAGATGCGGACCTTGCAGCAGCAATATGAAGAGTTGGAGAAGAAATATAAGAATCTGAAACTCTCGAAAACCATGGCTGGACAAGATGTTTCGAGTACCGAGGAAACAAAAGCCAGATTTGCCAGATTGGTGCGGGAAATCGATAAATGCATCGCCCTCTTGAATGAATAGATGCTATGAACGATGATAAATTAAAAATAACTCTGAGGATCGCCGACCTCAAAACCCCGTTAGCGCTGCGGGTCGATTATGGGGCAGACGAGAAATATTGGAGAGATGCTGCCGACTTGTTCAACAAGCGATGGGCTTTTTATAAGGACAAGTACAAAGACGGATTGATGGATTCGGAGTCTATGATAGCGATGGTGGCGGTAGAAATGGCTCGCTTGTATTGTGAGATGGTACAAGACCGCAAAGCATTGTTGACCGATTTGAGAAGACTGGATGCCGAGGCGGCAAAAATATTGGAAAGACAGCCGTAACATGTAGCGGCAGTCCGGACGAGAAAAAGATAGTTCCTGCACTGCGACAAGCTCTGGGAGAAGGGCGGGTCGATAGTGCTTTTTTTATAATTATAATTTAGAAAAGATGAATTACATATTATTAATTTCTGTAATTGTAGGTAGCTTGGTGGTAGGAGGCCTTGTGGTTTTTCTCGTGAACCGCTATCTGCTTGCGGCCCGGTCGAAGACCATTTTGGAAGAAGCCGAAAAAGAGGCCGAAGTGATCAAGAAAAATAAGTTGCTCGAAGTCAAGGAGAAGTTTATCCACATGAAAGCCGAGATGGAGAAGCAGGCCAATGCCCGCAATGCCAAATTGCAATCGGTCGAGGCTAAACTCAAACAGCGTGAAATGCAACTGGCTCAACAACAGCAAGAGTTACAACGTAAAAAAAGCGAGGCCGATGCCATTCGGACTAATCTCGACAATCAGCTCGATTTGGTAGAGAAGAAAAAACAGGAGTTGGAGAGACTCCATAAATCGGAAGTGGAACGTCTCGAACACCTCTCGGGCATATCGGCCGAAGAGGCCAAGGAACGTTTGGTCGAATCGTTGAAGGAGGAGGCTAAAACACAAGCCGCTTCCTATATCAACGACATCATGGACGATGCCAAGATGACCGCCAACAAAGAGGCTAAACGTATCGTGATACAAAGTATCCAACGAGTGGCTACCGAGACCGCTATCGAGAATTCGGTCACGGTTTTCCATATTGAATCGGACGAAATCAAGGGTCGTATCATCGGACGCGAAGGCCGCAATATACGGGCTCTCGAAGCAGCTACCGGTGTGGAGATCATTGTCGATGATACTCCCGAAGCCATTGTGCTGTCGGCCTTCGATCCTGTGCGCCGCGAAATCGCCCGTTTGGCATTGCACCAGTTGGTAACCGACGGTCGTATCCACCCCGCCCGCATCGAAGAGGTGGTAGCCAAGGTGCGCAAACAAATCGAAGAGGAGATTATCGAGACCGGTAAACGCACGGCCATCGACCTCGGTGTACACGGATTGCACCCCGAGTTGATTCGTTTGGTAGGTAAAATGAAATACCGTTCGTCCTATGGACAAAACCTGTTGCAACACTCTCGCGAAACAGCAAACCTTTGTGCAGTGATGGCATCGGAACTGGGATTGAATCCCAAGAAAGCCCGTCGTGCCGGTTTGTTGCACGATATAGGCAAAGTACCCGACGAGGAACCCGAACTGCCGCACGCTCTGCTGGGTATGAAACTGGCCGAGAAATACAAGGAGAAACCCGATATTTGCAACGCCATAGGCGCCCACCACGACGAGACCGAGATGACCAGTCTGCTGGCTCCTATCGTACAGGTATGCGATGCCATTTCGGGAGCTCGTCCCGGAGCCCGTCGCGAAATCGTCGAGGCTTATATCAAACGTTTGAATGACCTCGAACAGCTCGCCCTCTCTTATCCCGGCGTATTGAAAACGTATGCCATACAAGCCGGTCGTGAATTGCGCGTGATTGTGGGAGCCGACAAGATCGACGATGCCGAAACCGAAAATCTTTCGACCGAAATCGCAAAACGCATTCAGGACGAAATGACCTATCCCGGGCAGGTGAAAATCACCGTTATCCGCGAAACCCGCGCCGTAAGTTTTGCCAAATAATCGGGGAGACGCCATACCGCTCCACTGTAAACGAATGACGAGGCCGTAGGGCGTTCCCGAATGTGTATTTCGCGTACGTTCTGGGGTCTTGTCCCGTATTAATGATATATTCAAATGAACAATACAAACGATAACAATACGATAAATCCCTCGGAAAAGACGCTGCTTACTCCGGAGTCTTGTCGGCGCAAAGGGGCGAAACTCGAGGTTTACGATTGGTTGGCCGATATTCCCGAGTCGCACGACGAGACCGATTTGGTAGAGGTGCGATTTAAAAATACCCGTAAAGGATATTACCGTAATACTACCCATATCAAACTGGTCCCCGGTGACTTGGTCGCCGTAGAGGCTTCGCCCGGGCATGATATAGGCGAGGTGACGCTGACCGGTCGGTTGGTCACCCTGCAAATGAAGAAAAACAACGTAAAGACCGATACCGAGTTGAAACGAGTCTATCGCAAGGCCAAGCCCAATGACCTTGAAAAATTCGAAGAGGCCAAAGCGAAAGAACACGACACGATGATTCGGGCCCGCAAGATTGCCGAAGACTTGCATTTGGATATGAAGATCGGCGATGTCGAGTACCAAGGCGACGGGAATAAAGCGATTTTCTATTATATTGCCGACGAGCGGGTCGATTTCCGTCAACTGATCAAAGTGTTGGCCGAGGTGTTCAGGGTGCGTATCGAGATGAAGCAGATAGGCGCCCGGCAGGAAGCCGGACGGATAGGCGGGTTGGGCCCTTGCGGGCGGCAACTTTGTTGCTCGGGTTGGATGACCAGTTTTGTCTCGGTAGCCACCAGTGCGGCTCGTTTTCAGGATATTGCCCTCAATCCCCAGAAGCTGGCCGGACAATGCGCCAAACTGAAATGTTGCCTTAACTATGAGGCCGATGCCTATGTCGAAGCCCAAAAGCGATTACCGTCGCGGGAAATCCCGTTGGAGACAAAACTGAATACCTACTACCATTTCAAGACCGATATTTTCAAGCGTGAAATGACCTATTCGACCGACAAGTCTATTGCAGCCAATTTGGTCACGGTCGATGCCGACCGGGTATTTGAGGTGATTGCGCTGAACAAGCGAGGCATAAAACCCGATACGCTCGAATCGGAAGCCGGAACCCGTGCCCCCGAACGCCGTGAGTTTGAAGATGTGGTAGGGCAGGACAGCCTTACTCGATTCGACAAGGCAAAGAAAAATAAGAAAAAAAACAATAACGGCGGAGGGCGCAACAATAACAACGGCCGTCGTCAGCAAGCAAACGGGGGAGACAACAAGTCCGCCGGCAATAATCGGGGGCAAAGTAAACCCCCGCGTCATGGCAAGTCGGGAAACGACAAGGGTGACAAAGGCGAGAAACCCGCTTCCAATGGAGGTGAGAAAGCTCCTACTCCCGAGAAACCGGATAAGAAAGATTAAAAAAAACTCGGGCGATGCGTGTATCGAAAGGTTTGATAAATATGGCTGTCATGGCTCTTTCGCTGGGGGCTCTTTTCTCCTGCGGACAAACCGATGTGTACAACTCGTTCAATACCCTGCCGAAAAACGGCTGGTTCAAGCGCGACGTACAACGCTTTACTTCCGAGGTCCCCGATACTCTTTCTCGTTACGACCTTTATCTTACACTTCGGCATAATGGGGAATATGCATACCGGAACCTATGGCTTTTCGTGTCGTATCAAGATACGGACGGGCAGTTGAAAACCGATACGGTCAATTGTGAGTTGGCCGATGAATTTGGCCGATGGTCGGGCGGAGGCTGGGGCTCTTATTACCAGCAGGAACTTTTGCTCGACGATGATTTTCGGTTTTCGCGAGGAAAAGAGCAGGTG
Organism: uncultured Barnesiella sp.; assembly: GCA_944320995.1. Lineage (GTDB taxonomy): Bacteria > Bacteroidota > Bacteroidia > Bacteroidales > Barnesiellaceae > Barnesiella. The sequence goes on from CALUJQ010000015.1 coordinate 48,366, forward strand.
TTCACCATACAGCAAGCCATGCGCGACGACCGCATCAGGGGGATTACCGATGTGGGTATCCGCATCACACCTCATATCGGAGAGTAGGGTTATTCAAAGATTATAAGGACAGGGTTTCCACGTTGCGGGAGCCCTGTTTTTTGCAGAGATGTTTCTGTGAATAGGACAGGATGTTTCAGAAAGCAGGCTTTCCGATGTTTTTGGGTAAGCAAGATCAAAAGAAAAGTTGCCTCTTGCTCACGCAAAAGACAACCCGAGATCTCAAAAATTAAAAGATGCAAATTGAGACTTTGTGCAATTATAATTGATTCCCTTCTTGAAATTTTTGATTCATTTTCAGCAGATTGATTGTATAGGCCACCACGTTTTGCGATTCCTGAATGACAGTGAGATAGACAATCCCTACCTTAATGTAAGAGACTTGTTCCCGCATGTGCCGTATTTCCTCCCGTTTGAGTACTCCCAACTGGTTGATAAGGAGATTCCCTTGATTATAGAGGGCGGGCATGTCGTCGAAGTTGTTCTTTTCTACTGATTGCTGGCTCTTCTCCAAGAAATGGACAATCGATTGTGCGATCTCACCGAAACTCTCCTTTTGGCTATTTTCGAGTGGGTTGAAGTTGTTGTCGGTGTGTTCCAGACAAGGTTCACAAGTCCGTTTTATAGCGTGGATAATGTCGTAAGAGAAGTCATTCCCTTGGAAATAATAGAGACCCTTTTCCAATCCCACTTGGTCGTTCAGATGTGATACCCCGATGGTACCGAGTCGTTTTACCTGTTTGAAATATCGTCGTTCGGTCTCTATGTCGCCCATGGCTTTTCGCAGCGTCCGGTAACTCTCATTGAGGAATCCGGAGGTTACGCGGTTATAGAGGTCGGCGCTCCACGCCAAAACTTTGGAGAACTCTTCACGGCTGAATTGGCGCAATAGGACGAGAGCTTCTTGTTTGTCTTTATTGGCAACCAGTTGTTGAGCCAGTGAGCTGTTTTTCTCTTGTTTCAGTTTTTTGTTGTAGCTAATTTGGCTGTGGATAAGCATGTAAGCAGCGAGAACACTCATCAAGATGATGGCGATAGTTCCGCCGAAATAGACAATCATCGTGACGATGAAGCAGAAGAGGAATGCCGCACCGGCGGTGATGAACCAGCCGCCGACTACCGAGATGACTCCGGTGATGCGGTAAACGGCGCTATCACGGCCCCAAGCCCGGTCGGCAAGCGAGGTACCCATGGCTACCATGAAGGTTACATAGGTGGTCGAGAGAGGGAGTTTCAGCGAAGTTCCCAAGGCGATGAGCAGGCTGGCGAGTACAAGGTTGACCGAAGCCCTCACGAGGTCGAATGCGGCCCCATGTTCGAGTATCACTTCGTCTTTGTCGAAGCGGCTATTGAGCCACGTCCGGGCTTTGGGAGGTATGCTGTTGATGATAAACGACGAAGCGTTGGTAGTCATTCGCACCAGTTTGCGCGCAATCGGCGAGGTGCCGAAACTCTCTTCGCCATTCTCTTGACGCGAGAGGTCGACCGAGGTTTTAATTACGTTCTGAGCCTTTTTTGAAGTGAGCAGGGCTACCACCATGATGACCCCCGAACCGATGAGGAATACCGACGGAGTTCTGGCCGAGTCGAGCAATGAGGTTGTGAGGTATTGGTCGGGAGCCATACCGTTGGCGTTGGCCACATAGTCGGTATAGGCCGAGAAACCGGCCAAAGGCACGCCGATGAAGTTTACCAAGTCGTTTCCCGCAAAGGCTAATGCCAAAGCAAAGGTGCCCAGCAGGACAACCACTTTCAGTACGTTCACGCGACACCATGTGAGTATTTGCATCAACACGGTGGTGATGACGAAGCAGCTACCCAAGAGCAGCGGTGTATTGTCGTGTATCCATTGCCGGGTCTCGACGGTCATCAAGGTCGATTCTTTCAACCCTTTGAAGAGGATGAAATAGATAATCGTGGTGGCTGCGAAACCGCCGAACAATGCGCCGAAGTATTTCAATTGTTTGCGGTAGTTGAATTTGAAGATCAATCGGGCGATATATTGTACGACGACACCGAAGAAGAAGGCAATGGCCACCGAAACGAAAATGGCTATTATCACTTGCAGGGCCTTGTCGGTGTTGATCAAGTCGCCCATTTGCAGAATACCGTTGCTGTTTACCGTTTTCACAATGGCAAGGGCAAATGTGCCGCCCAACAACTCGAATACCATCGACACTGTGGTCGAAGTAGGGAGACCCATGGTATTGAAAACGTCGAGAAGAACCACATCGGTAAGCATGACAGCCAGTAGGATGCACATGATTTCATTCAGGTAGAAATATTGTGGCTGGTAGATACCGTGTCGGGCAATATCCATCATCCCGTTCGACATGGAGGCTCCCACAAAAATACCTATGGCGGCTATGGCCATAATGACTTTGAACGAGGCGGCTTTGGCACCGATTGCCGAGTTGAGAAAATTTACGGCATCATTACTGACTCCTACCGAAAGGTCGAAAACAGCGATGAGGAAAATAAAGATAACGATAATCAGATAAAATGTTTCCATAATCTCCAATTTGCATTGTTTTTCGTCTGCAAAGGAACAATATCGATGTTACAGAAGCATTACAAATGTATATCTATCTTGTTTCTTTTAGCCTATGCCGGTTGCTGCTTAAATGTACACACAAGGCTGTCGGGGGGGACTGCCTTGTGTGATTGCCGAGCGGTTATTCTGCTTAGTTTTTGGTCTTTCGTTTTGTGGAGCCGGCAGTTTTTGTGGCTGCTTTTTCAGCTTTTTTCTGAGCTGGGGCTTGTCTTTTTTTTGCGGAGAACTGCGAACGTTCTGCCGCCGACTTTTTCCATCTCAATACTTGGGCCGTTCGTGCAGGCAGATAGAGCATGAGCCACTCTTTCATATCTTTTTCAAAGAGGGGATCTCGTTGAGTGAAATGGGTGATAGTCATGTCGATGAGACCATATCCGCCAAATTCGGGAGCATCGCTGCTGAGTATGGTTTCATACTCTCCGGCCGGCGCCAGAATGCCATACCCGTTGAACGACTTGGTGGGGTGGAAATTGAAGACAAAGAGCAGGTCGTCCCGCAAGAAAGCGAGAACTTGGTCTCCGTCGTTTTCGCATAGCTTGATTACTTCGGTCTGTTCGAATTTCTTGTGTTGGCCTACCAAATGGATCATGGCTTGGTCGAAGGCTCCGAGATATTGATATTTCAGGTCGCTGCGATCTACGAGATCCCATTGCCGGCGGGCATATTTATAGGACCAGCCGTTCCCTTGCCGGGGGAAGTCTATCCATTCGGGATGCCCGAATTCATTGCCCATGAAATTGAGGTATCCGCCGTTGATGGTCGAGAGGGTAACCAGTCGTATCATTTTGTGCAGCGACATGCCTCGATCTACCGTCATGTTGGAATCTCCTTTACTCATGTGCCAATACATCACGTCGTCGATAAGGCGGAAGATGATGGTTTTGTCGCCTACCAGAGCTTGGTCATGGCTTTCGGCATAGTTGATGGTCTTCTCGTCGGCCCGACGGTTGGTGAGTTCCCAAAATATGGCAGTGGGTTTCCACTCCTCGTCTTGTTTCTCTTTGATGGTTTTTATCCAAAAATCGGGAATTCCCATAGCCATCCGGTAGTCGAATCCGATTCCCCCGTCTTTGAATTTAGCTGCCAATCCCGGCATTCCGCTCATCTCTTCGGCGATGGTAATGGCGCGAGGATTCACTTGATGAATCAACTCGTTGGCCAAAGTGAGGTAGACTATGGCATTGTCGTCCTGACCGCCGTTGTAATAGTCGTCGTAGGAGCAGAATGCCTGTCCCAGCCCGTGGTTATAGTAGAGCATGGAGGTGACTCCGTCGAACCGGAATCCGTCGAAATGAAACTCATCGAGCCAATATTTGCAGTTGGAGAGGAGGAAGTGGATTACTTCGTTTTTCCCATAGTCGAAACAGAGCGAATCCCATGCCGGGTGTTCCCGACGGTGGTCGCCATAGAAATATTGGTTGTACGATCCGTCGAATCGCCCCAGTCCTTCTACTTCGTTTTTGACGGCGTGGGAGTGAACGATGTCCATGATGACGGCAATTCCCATTTTATGAGCTTCGTCGATGAGAGCTTTCAAATCGTCGGGTGTTCCGAATCGCGACGATGGGGCAAAGAAACTCGATACATGATACCCGAAAGAGCCATAGTAGGGGTGTTCCTGTATGGCCATGATTTGTATGGCGTTGTATCCGTCGGCTGCGATACGGGGGAGTATCTTTTCTTTGAATTCGGTATAGCTGCCCACTCTCTCCTCTTGTTGGGCCATACCTATGTGGCATTCATAGATAAGGAGTGGAGAGGTTTTCGGTTTGAACTCCTTTTTGGAAAACTCAAAGGGAGTCTTGGGATCCCATATTTGGGCCGAGAAGATATAGGTTTCGGGGTCTTGTACCACCCGGGTAGCCCAAGCGGGAATACGTTCTCCCTGCCCGCCGTTCCAATGTACCGATAACTTGTAGAGGTCGAGATGGTGCAGCGTTTTGAGGGGAAGTTTTATTTCCCACACTCCGCCTCCGATAGCCAGCAGCCGATATTCGGGCAACTCTTCCCAATTTGAGAAATTCCCTATCAGGTAGATGGCGTTGGCATTGGGCGCCCACTCGCGGAATACCCATTGCTTTTTCTCTTTGTGTAATCCGAAATAGAGGTAGCCGTCGGCAAAGTCCGAAAGGTTCCCGGTTCCTCCGGTCAATTCTTCGATTTTCTTAACGGCACTGTTGTGTCGGCCTTCGATTGCTTGTGTATAAGGGGTCAGCCAAGGGTCGTTTTTGATCAGTTTCAGAGTTTTCATAAGGCTGTATTTTAGAACAAACGACTTAATTGTGGACCGTGGTCGAAACCGAGATTCCGAGGCGGTCGGGATTTTGCGGGCGGCGGGAACTGCAACCGGCAAGGCTTTTTCCTCCCGAAGGCCGGGCGCAGTTTGCTATACCTACCTAAATGCAAAAATAATAAAAAAAACTAATATCCGAACAAATCGGAGGAAAAGTATGATGCGATTTCTTGTGACGTGTCGGAAGCCGATGAAATTGGAATATCGTATTGTAAAGGAGATGAGAGCCCCTGCTTTTTGTCTCTGTTTGTTGAGCGTTTCGAGAAGTTTTAAGTGCCGGGTGGGTGTCAATATTGGGAGTAAATAATTGGAAATTTGATGGAAGGAGGAGATGATGAAAACAGGAATCTATAATATGCTAATGGGGTGTGTCGTAGTTGTATTGCTGGCGACCTCTTGTGTAAAAGATTCTCTTTATAACACCCCACACCCCGATAAGGGTGCAGTAAGGGAATGACAACAGGCGATTATGTGGCTAATTTTTTAAGTACCGATTTGGCGATTGGTTTTTACAATTTTTTCAGACACATGTTTATATTTCATAAAAAAATACGATATTTGCAACCTTTATTGGTTTATAATATTTAAGGAAAGGATCTCATGAAAAAAATCTTTGTATTTGTTTTGTGTGCATGTCTTTCGACATGCGTATGTGCTAAATTGCGCACATTTCAAGACGTACAACAAATAGTTAATCAATTTGAAGGGAATACTGGAGGTATTCAAAAGGAGGTAAGGCCTACGGCACAACTTGTATATACGAAAAACGGCTCTACCCAACCGCTTTACTATGTATTTAACCGGGGCACAGGTTTTGTTATTGTATCGGCCGATGACCGGGCCACGGAAATTTTGGGATATTCCGATGCCGGGCCTTTCAATATAGATAGTTTGCCGGATAATTTCAGGTCTTGGCTGAGTGTATATGCAACCGAGTTGGAAGGGTTGTCGTCGATTCCGGAACAAACAGGAGTCATAAAGACAGCCGGTGAAAGTAAGACGCGGGCAACCGGGAGATCGCAATCGCCATTGTTGGGTAATATATTGTGGGATCAGGGAGACCCGTATAACCTGTTGTGCCCGACATTGGAGAATGGGGAAAAAACAGTTGTCGGTTGTGTTGCTACGGCAATGGCCCAAATAATGCGTTATCACCAATGGCCTCAAAAAGGCACGGGTTTGACGCCCAGTTATACGACATCGAGTAATCAACTCAAAATAGAGAGTGTAAATCTTGCGAATACTACGTATGATTGGGATAATATGCTTCCTGTTTATAACGAATCGAGTACCTTTGAAGAAAAAATGGCTGTTGCGACATTGATGTATCATTGTGGCATTTCCGTAGAAATGGATTATGGAACGGAGAGTGGAGCCTTTTCTAGCGATGTCCCCAATGCTTTGAAAACCTATTTCGGGTATAATGAGAATATGAATCTCTTGTTTCGAGATTATTACACCAAAGAAGAGTGGGAATCTATTATCAAGACAGAGTTGGACGAGAAGCGACCCATATATTGCAGCGGGTCCAGTGTAGATGGAGGCCATGCTTTTGTTTGTGATGGGTATGATGCCAACGGCCTTTTTCATATCAATTGGGGGTGGAATGGGTTATCGAATGGCTATTTTATCCTCTCCAATTTGAGCCCTTCGGTCCAAGGTACCGGTGGAAGTAGCGGTGGATATAATATGAATCAAGCGATTGTAGTGGGAATTCAACCACAAACTATGCCCGATGATGGTTCATATCAGATCTGTATGGATCATGAAATGTCAGTCCCCGATGCACAAATAAGTAGAAGTGAGATATTCCAAGTAACTGTTGAGAATTTGTGGAACGCAGGGATTAAATCATTCGAAGGGAATGTCGGTCCGGCTTTGTATGACGATTCGGGCGAAATGGTGTGCGCTTTGAATTTACAATTCAAGAATATCGTTAGTTATGGCGGTTGGTCGAGTCTCTCATTTACAGGGAACAAGATACCCAGTTGGGTACAAGATGGCACTTACCGGCTTTATTTGGTATATCAAGCAGGAGGATTATCGGATTATCATATTATACGAACGCCTGTGGGTATTCCTAACTGTATGCAGGTTACTGTCAGTGGCAATGAGGTGACATTTGGCGAAGTGAGTGGTTTTGATGTCGACTTGCAATTAGATTCATTTGAAGTTATAGGTAACTTGTATCAAAATCGAGATGCGAAGTTTAGATTTACCGTCACTAATAACGGAGTGGAATATGTGTCGTGTATGGTTGTATATTTGCGGTCTGTTACAGATGATGAGACGATTCAGTGGGGTAATTTTAATCCGGTGGTAATAGCCAATGGAGAGACACAGACGTTTGAAGTTTCGGAACAGATTACGGTTGAACCGGGAGAATATGAGCTCTACCTCCTTTATGACAAGGAGAATTCATACAATAATATTCGTTATTTATATATATTAGGCGGCAAGTTGGTTACCGTTCTTGAAACTCCGGAAGCAGGAGTCCCCGATTTACAAGTACTGAATCCTATTTCTTTTGAGGATAATAATAACGTCAATTGTACCGATATGAATATGACGGTGGATATTATCAATAGGGGAGCCTATTTCTCCGATGATATTGTCGCATTTATCTTCCCGGGTACAGGAGGACAGTCTTTGGGATATTTTGGGTATCAGCCTCTCAGTATAGATACCAATGAGACGAGCCAAATTACACTCAGTGGCGGTGTGGGATTGGAGAATGGCACGTATATTTTGGCGTTGTATTATTGGTATGATAATAGCTGGGTTCAATTTGCACCATACGAAGATAGCGAATTGATATTTGTCTCGGATATATCTACTGCTTTGGATGCCCCCGAGGTAGAAGGTATGACTGTTTATCCAAATCCGGCACGAGATTATATGTATGTCCGCACACCCGATAAGGCACTCGACATTTGCGTGTATGATTTGTCGGGCAGGCAACTGCTTCGCATACAACCGGAAACCGAGGGCGACATACAAGTGCCGGTTGCCGACCTTCAAGCCGGCACCTATATGTTGGTGGTCCACACTTCGCAAGAAATGAAGACAATGCAGTTTATCAAGAAATAAAAGACGTATGAAACCAGTAGTTCTCCTTTGTTATGCCATGTTGATTGTTGGCATGGGTTGTAAAAGTTCTGCTCCCATTGTCGTCAACCGGACAGAAATCGACTCGGAACAGGCGCTTCGTGGGACAACGCCATCGGCGGCTAATCCATCGGTTGTCGTGTATAAAACGACAAAAGATTTCAGTGACTATGTGCCGGTAATTATGGACGCAAAACAGGAACATATCGTCTCTTATCCGGCTCCCACTGATGTCTATTATAAAGGGCAGTTGGCCAAGCCGACGGCTTTGGACAACGGTTATTGGTTGGATAATCGGGGTATAAACGAGCATGTGGCGTTTTTGAGTTACACTTATGAGGAGTATAGCCAGTTGGACGAAGTGAATGTGCAGTTGTTGGAAAATAAGATATTGGAGCGGTATCCGTTGGTCGAAATGTATGATTGCGGGAACCGTTATCGTTTCAAAAATGAGGTCGAGGAATTGAATCTTTTGGTAAAAAACGGATTCCCCGAATGCCGTAAACTGCAATTGCCCAAGCCGATGAAGTACACAAAATAATAAGTCCTTCGGGAATTAAGGAATCACAGAAGGGGGATAATGCGGTGGAAGGCGTTATCCCCTTTTGCTGTATAAATGGGGCATTTTATAGATGCACGATGGACACGTCCGGCAGTAGGTCGGGTGTATATCCGCTGCGTATGCGCCATTCTTGCGGATAAAGGTTGTTGGCTCGGTTCCCGAGATTTTTGACCCAGCCGAGAGGAAACCGGTGGTATGTGAGGAGCAAATATCCGCGTGGTTGGTCGGGAGGCAGGACAATGCTCTCGCGGCGCAGGTAGGCGAGCGCCATGGTGAGGTCGGCATCGAAGCAAGCGACTTGATCGGTATCGAGTGCCGTGGAGAGGGCGAGTGAGTGGTGTGGGACATAATCTTTCCCTTTGGTCGAGGCGAGCGTGATGCCGGCGTGCAATATGTTGAGCCGACGAGCGAGTAGATAGTAGTCGGCGAGGTATTTTTGTGGAATAGCCATGAAAGAGTCCTCTTGGGCAATGAATGCGAAATCGGTTGGGTGGGTAAGGCGTTTTTGCCATTCGTCGGGAACGGCGGAAATCTTGTTTTTCCCTTTTTTGTTTTGTTTGTGGTCGAGCAGACGCGTGAGCCGGTCGTCGTCGCAATCGCCCGGTTTCTGCAATACGGCCATAAACAGTCCCTCGCCCCGCGTGAAGTGTGGCATGAACCGATAGGCTGTAATCCCGGGGGCGAGTGCGGGGGATATGCCCCAATCGGGGTCGGTGTCAACGGAGAGAGGGATAGCGCCAAATTGTTCCATAAGGAAAAAGACTATCTCTTCGTTCTCCTCGGTATTGTAGGTACAAGTGCTGTAAATGAGCATTCCGCCGGGTCGTAATGCGTCCCATACGTCGGAGAGAATCTGCCGTTGTCGGTCGGCACAACGGCCCACATTGGCAGGAGACCATTCGGCCACGGCATCGGGGTCTTTGCGGAACATACCTTCGCCTGAGCAAGGGACATCGGCGGCAATGACATCGAAATAGGCTCCGAACGAGGCGAAATCGGCGGCTTCGTTGCGTGAGATTATGGAGAAAGGCGATCCCCATTTAATGATATTCTCGGCCAAAATATTCGCCCGATTGGGGATAACTTCGTTGCTCACCACGAGGCTGCCGGCGGGCAGAGAGGCGATGGCGTCGGTCGATTTGCCGCCGGGAGCGGCACAGAGGTCGAGGTAGCGTACCGGGGTGTGAATATATTGTGAGATAACCCGGTTGAGGAACATCGAAGCTGCCTCCTGCACATAGTACGCGCCGGCATGAAACCGGGGGTCGAAGGTAAAAGCGGGGCGGGTGGACAGGTAATAACCTTGTTGCGACCAAGGAACCCGTTCGCCGGGAGCGCTGTCGAGCCGACATTTGGCGGGATTGAGCCGAATGCTCACGGGCGACTCGGTTTCGAGAGCGCAAGAGAAACGGGAGAAGTCATCGCCGAGCAGCCGGCGGGTTCGCTCGATAAACGAGGGAGGCAAATTCGTCATAACGGGTTTGGTTTTTTCGCTATTCGGCAAAATTAGCTAATTTTGCCGAGAGTTTCACCCCTCTCAAAAAAGTCTTTATGCACAAAGCCGCATTATATCTGATTCCTGTGCCGCTGGGCGATACTCCCGTGGAACAGGTGCTGCCGCCCTACAACGGGCAGGTGATAGCCGGGATACGTCATTTTATCGTGGAGAATGTGCGTTCGGCCCGTCGGTTCTTGAAAAAATCGAATCCCGATATTTGTATCGATGAATTGACGTTTTACGAACTGAACCGTCATACGGCGGCTGTGGAGGTGAGCCGTTTTTTGGATTCGTTGCGGCAAGGTCATGCGATGGGGGTTATCTCGGAAGCCGGCTGTCCTGCGGTGGCCGACCCGGGTGCCGATGTAGTGGCCATTGCGCAGCGCGAACATTTGCCGGTTGTGCCGCTGGTGGGCCCGTCGTCGATTGTAATGTCGCTCATGGCTTCGGGTTTCAACGGGCAGAGTTTCGCTTTTCAAGGCTATTTGCCCATCGAGGGAGGTGAACGGACGAAGCGGATCAAGCAATTGGAACAGCGGGTATATGCCGAGGACCAAACCCAAATCTTCATTGAAACCCCTTATCGTAACCATAAGATGATAGAGGATCTGGTACGGGTGTGCCGCCCCCATACACGTTTGTGCGTGGCGGCAAACATTACCTGCCCCGATGAAAATATCCGCACCCTTTCCATGAGCGAATGGGCCAAGGCACAATACAATTACCAGAAAACTCCGGCCATATTTTTAATTTACAAGTGAGGGCCTCAATCCAGTGATGGAGACCGAAAGATTTAATCGGCACGCCCAATATCTTGTGGCCGATAATTTTCTATTGTGCTGCCAAAAAACTATCTTTGTGCCCCGAGGAGAAAAAGGATATGAGCTTACAATTTTTAAGCCTTGCCAGCGGCAGCAGCGGCAACTGTTATTATGTGGGAACCGAGGAGTATGGCATATTGATCGATGCCGGCAAAGGTGTGCGCACGATCAAAAAGGTTTTGAGAGAGTATGGTATCCCTTTTGAGAAAATCGTGGCCTTGTGTATTACTCACGACCACGCCGACCACATTAAAGCCGCAGGGACATTGGGCGAGAAATACGGTATCCCTATCTATACGACCGAGACAATCAAGAACGGCATGAATCTCAATTACTGCATGGTGGACAAAATTTACAGTGCCCACCGGCCTATCATCAAGGAGGTGCCTTTCAAAATCAAAGACTTTACGATTACAGCCTTCGAGGTTCCCCACGACGGGCGTGACAATGTGGGTTTCTTCATTACTTATGGCAAGTTGAATTTCGCCTTTGCGACCGATTTGGGGCATATCACTCCTACGGCCGACAAATATTTGCGGCAGGCCAACTATTTGGTTATCGAGTCGAACTATGATGAAGCCATGTTGTTGCACGGTACGTATCCGCCTCATTTGCAACGGCGCATTTTAGCCGATAACGGGCACATGGATAATGCCCGAACTGCCGAATATCTGGCCCGTATTTACACCCCGGCATTGAAGCATATTTTCCTCTGTCATTTGAGCGGCGACAACAACCACCCCGAATTGGCCTACAAAACGGTCGAGAACCGCTTGTACGAGGAGGGTATCCGTGTAGGTAAAGATGTAGAGCTGGTGGCACTCACCCGCAACCACCCGTCGGCTCTTTATACGTTTGAAGAATTGGACTCTTCTCCGTGGAAGTAGGTGTGGAAGAGGTCTTGCCGGTAGTCGGGGCAAGCCTCCACTTCATGAAAAAACGCAGTCGAAAGAAAATTTTTTTGAGTAATCGCTTTGCGGGTTTCTCGAAAAGCGTTACCTTTGCACCCGTTCCTTTTGGAGAACGACTCCGTAGCTCAGTTGGTAGAGCAAATGACTCTTAATCATTGGGTCGAGGGTTCGAGCCCCTCCGGGGTCACATTAAGACGGCACTTACAGAACATGTAGGCGCCGTTTTTTTTTGTATTTTTTGTATTGTTTTTCCCTGATAAATTAGGGGAATGCGCAGTTGCCGGATACGATAAAATAGTTGGTAGAATTATTTTATACAAGAGGGGGTGAGCTAAAACAATAGCTCACCCCCTCTGTAAATATGCTTTGTTTTGTCATATCGCTAAGGAACCGTTACAAGAGTCGCTTGGTCATCGACTTTTATAATGTACAAACCGGCTTGGGGGAGAATAAACGAAGATTCCTGTTTGTTGAACAGATGCTGTCCCGTCGTTGAGAATACCGATATGGTTTCACCATTATACTCTTTAATTATGACTTGTCGTCCGACGGTATATGTGCGGGTATCGATTTCTTTCGGAATGAAATTCGAGGTTCCACCGTCGTATTTGAGTGAGACGTGAATTGAGGGTAAAGTGTTATTCCCCGTAAAGTAATCGTATTCGATATATGAATCTTTGAAATAGAGTAGATTCCCCTGTAATTCGGCGTTTTTCAGATTACTGATACAATCGGGATTGAAACCTTTTTCGTTGATCCATTCCGAGAGGTCGAACGCGCTTTCTTCGTTGAGGGTTACCGAGAAACTACACCCATAATTCTCGAATCGGGCGGAGGTCAGCTGGGTGTTGGCGGTTAGGTCGAGCATGAACAAGGGGCTGCCGAGTGAAGAAAAGTCGGATAGGAGTGTGCTGGACGAAAGGTCGATATAAGCAAGTTTGGGGTTTTCGTACAGCAGGATAGAGGTAAGGCTGGGATTATCGGTCAGTACGTCGGAGAGTACGGGACAGGATTGTATATGAAGGGTCGATAGCATTTCACAGTTCGATAAATCGATGCTTTGGAGATTATTGTTGCCGGAAATGACCAAGGTCTCTATGGAGGTACTTGCCGGAGAGAAAGAGTCTGCCTGACTGTTTGCCAAGTTGAACATTTTGAGTGCAGGAAGTTTCTCGAAATCGAAGTCCGCTATATGAGTCAGTGGATTATTGTCGGCGGAGAGGTAGGTCAACTGTGGCATGACGTCGAAGTCGAAATCCTGCAATTGGTTGTTCCCGCAAAGCAGCATGCTCAACAAAGGGGCATTGTATATGCGCAATTGGGTAAGCCGGTTATCGTGGCAACTTAGCCATGAAAGTTGGGAGTGGTTCTCCAAAATGAGGGAGTCGAGTTGATTGTACTGGCAGCTGATTTCGGAAAGTCGGCTATTCCTTGAAAGATCAAGCCGGGTAATCTCGTTGTGGTCGCAGTCCAGTCGGGTAAGGCGTTCGAAATATTCGATGCCTTTCAGTGACTGTATTTGTTGATTGTTGACGTTTATATAGGTAGTTTGATGTAACTCATAATCCGAGATATATCCGTCGCCGAGCCAGTCGATTGAGTGTAGATATTGTTGGAACTCCGTGTCGGGGAAAATTGTGGAATCCTCGATGGCAAGATAGTGCTCCGGATCAACTAAGAAAGGAATTCTGTTGTATGACTCGGGCCCGATAAACGAACCGGTTCCCGATTGATCGACCAGTAGGACAGCCACTTCGGCGATTGTGCCCTTGGCCGCAGTTAGTAGCGGGGTGTGTTTCAACGACCATTCTTCACCTTCTTGCAGCTCGAGAAACTCGCTTACAAACGGGTCGGCTATGCCGTTGCCATTTGAGTCGAAACATTCGATGAACACTTCACCTACAAAAGAGCCCTCGGTGCATCGCAGGGTAATGTCGGCTTCGAAGTCATCGGGCGATACGGCTCCTTGATTTTTGACCGAAATGGGGGCGGCGAGCTCAATTACACTCGGTTCGGGGAGAGGCAATACGGTTATGTCTTGTTCGAAAATCGTGTTGTATTGGGCTTGTATTTGCAACTTGTATTCTCCGGCTGGTATGGGGCTTCCGCTTGAAGTGGACAATACTCCGTCCCATGTGAATTGAACAGGCTCTTCGGGCGATAGGGCAATAGCCCGGGTTAACTGCCATGTGGAGGAACTGTTGAGATGGGAGAGAATGAGTTGCATGGACCCTACATACTCGTAGCCGTGGGCGGTGATTTCCATATTGAACGTGGCGTTCTTGCCACTATATAACCGGTGAGGGGTGGTGATTTGTATGTCGAAGGTCGGTTCTGTCGCCGGTAGGGAGATTGTCGTCCCCGATTCGGAAACAGACAGGGATAAGTATTGCACTCGGTCGGCGGCAAATGGGATTATGGTTGTTTTGTCTTTATGGGCTATGTAATAAGCCGGGTAGAGGCGGTATTCTCCTGTGGGGAGTTGAGGCAGGTTTTGAAGATAGGCTTCGAATTGATAGCTCGTTTGGGAGTAGTTGGCCGGGAATGATACCTCTGTTATGGAATGGAATTGTCGTTCGCCGCTTTGTATCGATTCTATTTCGAGTCCCGATTCTATTGTGAGAGACTCCTCTCCGGCATGAACCACATCGGCGCCATAGTAGAGATATTGACCGTCTTTCATATCGACCAAATTTATGAAATTGCCGATAATGGACAGGGGAATATGCCGGTTTGTGTCGGGCCGTTCTATGCCATAGATGGCTTGCTGTGAGGAACTGTAATCGCCAGTACCTCCCCCGATTCCGATTTCTCCCGGAATGATGGAGTAGAGGCGGAAATAGCCGTTGCTGAACCCTCCCCACCCGAAGTTGAAGTGAAAATATCCGTTCCCGTCGTATCCGTCGCAGACAAAGGCGTGGCTCCCGCCGGCATATAATACCGGCCTTCCTTCGGCCAGTTCGTTGTAAATGAGGTCGGTCCATGCGGAGGCTCCATATTGGTCACGATAGGCGAACAGGGCTCCTTTGTATCCGAAATGGTTGTTTAAGGCGGGTGCTGCTGATTTGACGACGGCGCTGCTTTCGTTTATACCATATTTCATATTTACGGCTACACCGCAATGGTACATGAGTTGAGCCACGGCTTGACACGACTCTTCGGAACTTTCCTCGTTATATACGGGGAGCATCTTGTCCCACTCGTATCGGGCAGAGCTAAAATCGACTTCTCCTGAACTCCCTTCGCCTTGCTCCGGCCAGCGGTGATGATACATGATAATAGCCATAGCCGTAGCGACACAACCCGTAACACAAGGTTTCCCATCTTTTACGGGAGCCATTCGGTTGTAGGGGTCATTTTGATTCCATAAAGCTTCGCACATGGGAGCGATTGCCGGTCTCTCAATCGAGTTGCTTTGAGATGCCGGGGCGAAGGCATCGGGGTGGTTACTGGCCCATTCCAGTTCCCGGGCATAGTCGTCCAACATCTCTTGGAGTCCAACCGGGATTTGGTCGGTATCGAATAGGCCATTGTCGGCATATCCCAATACGGTGGCTTTGTTTTGTGCGGCGATTACGATAAATCCCTCGGCATTTCCCCGGTTGAAAATATAGTAGGCGGGCTCTCCGTTGCTCAGCTGTCTTTTTTCTGTCAAGAGCAGTTGGGTATTGGCAGAAGATATATTTTTGTGGGAGACTCTTGACGTATTTTCTTGTAAGAATCGGTAAGCCTCCTTGCGGGCAACTTCCTCGCTAATCGATTGGGCTTGAAGATAAAATGCGCATGAATAGAATACACAGAGCAATAAGGTTAATGATTTTGTTTTCATCTTATTTGTAAAGTAAAAATGGATAAAAGAAATCTATTTTGGTCTTTGGGGAAAATAAATGTGAAATGATCCGGTACAAAGATATAAAAGTTTATGATAAATGGAATATTTAAGTAAAAATTTTCCCGATTTTAGTTTCTCCCCTAATGTGAAGGAGTGGGAATATTTTGGAACATTGATAAAAAATGTTTATTTTTGCCCAATAGGAACGTGCCGAGGCTCTAATTAGGCAAGGCCATTGGACTCATAGATAGAATCTTTTTATTGTTAGTCAAAGGGGATAATATGGATAGAAGCCGTTACAGAATAATTGAGAACAACGAAAGTGTATGGCGCATATTTTGTGGTATCGTCATTTATGTGGGATTGCTTTGCATATTGCCGTGGTGCAACTTCGGGTTGTGGAATATGCTTGATTATGCCTCTTTGAAATCGGAAGAGGTGCGGGAGCAGGCCCGGGAAGTAAAGGTACAATGGAGTACCGAGATGCAAGTGGTGGACAGTTCGGGCAAGGAGGTGATGCGGAAATTGCCGGCCGGGACCCTAGTAAAGGTGTTGGCTATCTGTTATAATTTGCCCGATGAGTCGGTTTTGTTGAGTTATAAGCCATGGGCTAAATACCAAATAGAATTACAAGATGGGACTCGGGGTATCGCCGAACTCCCCGAAGCGGCCACCGGATTGGAGGTGAAACTCTTAGTCGATGGCGAATTGAAACCTTTTCGCGTGGAGCGCGTGGAGCGGTTGGCAAAGAATCCGATGAAATCGGAGAAAAAACAGAGCGATTACCCCTACTTGTATCATCTCGACAACGGAGAGAAATTGGCTTTTGAACCGATATATTGGCCCATCAAGGACCAAATCCCTATTTACAATCCATGGCACGAAGGCGAATTGCACACCGATATAGATCGCATGACCGTCTTTGTCAAAGATTTGGAGAGTTTGAAAGGCGATAGTTTGAACGTAATCGAAGACCGATATGAGCCGGCCAAAAGCATCCTTGTGAAGGGCAATAGGAAATATGCTTATTTCCCGGGTCAGTCTGTCATGGTAGAAGACGACAGCATAAGCATGGTACATAGGACCATGTTTTTGGTTTTTGAGAATGATACGTTGGCCGAATATCGGTTGTCGGGAGATTCTTATCGTTCGTTACCCCAATATTCCCGGGTGCTTAATACCCATATACGGGTCAATCCCAATTATATGCGTGTGGGGTATTACGAAGCATTTCCGTTTGGAAATTTTGTGAACAGCCGGGCGCTTCCGTTATGGGCTGCCCGGGGTATTGCCGGGTTGGTCGATACGCTCTTGGTGTTGTTGCTGGCTTTTTTGGCTCCGGTGTTGATGCGTTATGTGTTCCTCTATATACGGCCGTTCCCCAATAAACTGGTCAAATTCCTGTCGATATTGGGTATTATAGCCGTTTTTCACCTGTATATACTCCTTTTTTCGACCCCATCGGTCAATCTCTTTTTCGTTTATGTGGGAATAGCGGTGGCTTGGATGTTGATGTCGATTGAGGTTAATTCCCGTTGCCCCCGTTGCCATAGAGTCAATGCGATGGAATTTTTGGGCAATGGCGATACGCGTACGGTGGTCTCGGTCGATGAGCATGACGAGAGTAAATTGCTCTCCCGCAAAGTGGAAAGGCATGGGGATAAACTGGTCATTACCGATACGGTCGATGAGTATGTCGAGAAAGAGACAACCGTTACCGAACATTATTATTCGTACTATCGGTGCAAATATTGTGGTAACCCGGTTCGGACGAAGGGAACTCGTATCGTGGGGACAAGCGTCGAATATCGAGACCGGGACAAGCGGAAATAAAAAAAACACCTGCAAGCCGAATTGCTTACAAGTGCGGACATATATGTTGTTTTTGTTGAGTGGTGGGCGTTGACGGATTCGAACCGCCGACCCTCTGCTTGTAAGGCAGATGCTCTAAACCAGCTGAGCTAAA
>CALUJQ010000016.1 GCA_944320995.1 uncultured Barnesiella sp.
AAGAAGTGATATTGGGTAGCAAATTTGCCTACATATTTGCCTTCGGCTTTCATCTCGGCCAAACGGCGGGCAACCATCTCGCCCAACAGTTTCTCGGTCTCGATAAGCGATACCTGCACATTGCCGTGGGGGTCGCGGTCGAGCGTGAGCTGACGGGCTACTCCCTCGGGTAGACTGGCATAGATAGCCGAGTTCTCGGCAGAGAGGTGTTTGATGATATAGTTCCTTTGCTCCGATTTCTTGATCATGGCAAATTCGGCTCCATTCTCGGCCAGGTAGTCGTTGAGTTCGGCAATGAGGCGCTTCATGGCGGGTATGAACTCGATGAGGCCTTCGGGAATCAATACGGTACCGAAGTTGTTGCCTTGTGCGGCACGGGCAGCCACGATTTGGGCGATGTAGTTGACCACGTCGTCGAGGGTCATCTGTTTGGCCTCGATCTCTTCGGAAATCAAGCAGACGTTGGGTTGGGTTTGCAAAGCGCATTCGAGAGCGATGTGCGAAGCCGAACGGCCCATCAGCTTGATGAAGTGCCAGTATTTTTTGGCCGAGTTACAGTCGCGTTGTATGTTACCGATAACTTCGGAATAGACTTTACAAGCCGTGTCGAAGCCAAAAGAGCTCTCGATCATCTCGTTCTTCAAGTCACCGTCGATGGTCTTGGGGCAACCGATTACCTGCACACCGGCACCGATTTGTTTGTAATATTCGGCCAACACGCAGGCGTTGGTATTGGAGTCGTCGCCGCCGATGATTACCACAGCCTTGATACCCAGCTCCTTGATAATTTCGAGACCGCTGTCGAATTGGTCTTTGGTCTCGAGTTTGGTACGTCCCGAACCGATGATGTCGAAACCGCCGGTATTGCGGTAATCGTCGATAATATCGGCCGTAAGTTCCATATATTTATGGTCGATAAGTCCGCCCGGGCCCAGCAGGAAACCGAAGAGACGGCTATCTTTATTCAAAGCCTTGATTCCGTCGAAAAGGCCCGAAATCACATTGTGTCCACCGGGAGCTTGACCACCCGAAAGAATCACACCCACGTTGATAGCAGGATATTCTTTCTTTGCGGCAGCTTCAAAACGGAGTACCGGCATACCGTATGTATTGGGGAATAACTTGGCAATAGCCTCTTGGTCGGCAACCGATTGAGTAGCCTTGCCCTCGACGATGGTTACGCCGTTTTTAATGGCTTCGGGCAGCTTGGGCTGATACGAAGCGCGAGCGGTTTGAAGTGCACTTTTCTTCATTGTAAACTCTTTTGTTTGTGTATGTTTGTTATATCTCTTTCTGTCGGGCAAAGTTCGTATTTTTTTTTCAAAGAGCCAAATACCCAATATGAATTTCACATTTATTCCCATGGCCACCCAATTCGCTTTACAGGAGTCCCGTTCCATCGAAAAGATACCGGTATCTTCTTTCACACAGGCCCAAGATTCGAACCTCTCTCGAAGTCTATGCTTTCACCTAAAAAACAATCTCCTTTCTACGATTTCAAAATAAATGCCTTAACTTTGTTAAGTTTTTCTATTCCCAAACAACCGCACATGAGAAAGAACGAAATTTGGTTTGTCCCCGTCGGAGGGCTTGCCAACCGTATGAGAGCAATTGACTCGGCCGTAGCTTTGAGTCTGGAAACTCATAGCAAGTTGCGCATCATTTGGTTCAAGGATCACGGACTGAATTGCCGTTTCGACCAACTGTTCGACCCGTTCGATATTCCTACCGTATCCGTAACAGAGGCTTCATGGTCCGATTTGCTGCTCTATGACCGCCCCCGGAGAAAGAACTTTTTCATACCCCGCCTTCCCCAAGAATGGTTGTTCGACAGTCGCATCTATGAGGTACAAGCGAAGAAACTCGTTCAAGAACATTTCGATTTCCACAATTGGGCCAAAGGCAAGAAGGTTTATATGGCTTCATTCGTCTCCTTTTATTCTCCCCGCATCGAATGGAAAATCTATTCCATATTCAAACCTCAGCCCAATCTCATCAGGGAAATCGACGCCCGGCGAAGCGGCTTCGGTCCAAATACGATAGGAATACATATCCGTCGCACCGACAATGTTATCTCTATCGCCCAAAGCCCCACCCACTTGTTTATCGAACGCATGGAAGATGAATTGAAGAAAAACTGCGATACGACCTTTTATCTCGCCACCGACTCCGAAGAGGACAAAAAACGTATCATCGACCAATTTGGAGACCGGGTGTTTTTCTCTACTCAAAAAGCCGACCGCAACAGTGTCGAGGGTATTCAAGAAGCGCTCATCGAGCTATATCTGTTATCGCACACCCGCCAAGTGTTAGGGTCGGTATATAGTTCATTCTCCGAAGCCGCGGCTCAAATCGGGAATATCCCCTGCACAGCCCTGCAAAAAACATGAAGTAACATTCTACTCCCCTCTAAAATTTACATTCGGGAGCTTTTCCAAAGCTCCCGAATGTAAATTACCGCACGATGCATCGCAACATGGCCGCGGCTTGTTCAAACCGTCCCAAGATCTCATACACAAGAGCCGCACACGTATAGCAAACGGCGGGAATCAATGAAGGACTGATTTCATACGCTGTAGCATTTCTGTCGGGATAGGCCACATAACGGGCCGTTGTCACCCGGTGCATCTCCACGTAAGGCGGCAATGAATAATAATCGAGGCACTTTTGTCCCTCTTCCTTCGACACAATACAGACCGGGAAAGTGACTCCGCCACGAGTATATGGATTAAATTGCAATTCATACATCGGCGAGGTATGGTCAATAAATGTCGTGACCGGCTGCCTCCACCCCTCTATGCAAAACTCGGTCATGCGCCACACATCGTCGGGCAGGACAACTCGACCGCTCCCGTCGGGGCGGCTCTTGGGACGCAACGACGAGGCACAATCGACCTGAGGCAATGACGAGACCGGTTCCGAAGCCCATACAGCAAGCAGAGCATCGGGTATTTTCTCCCGTATATACTGCTCAATATCTATCCCTACCTCCATTGTGATATCAACCTCCCGCACATCGGTAAGCTCCTCCATGTTCACTTTAACCCGATCGACCAATTCGTTTACTGTCACATTCATCACTCACTTCTTTTCTGTTTGACAAAATTATTTTCATCGACATACAGATCCCCCTCTACAAGGGTATCGGACCACTTCTTCAAAGTCCCGTTCAACCCGTCGGCCGATATTTTGAAAGAACTAACCGTCGCCCCGCTCGTATCCTCACGAAAGACTTCAATCTGTCGAGGCAAAACCGAGACTTTATACGAGCCATCGGTTTGCGGGTCCTCCATCGTCAACGAAACCATATCTTTGCTGGTATCAAAGTTTATGCGGAGAACGGCTGTATTGCCATTGTAAAAAAGAAATCCTTTTGTAATCGGGCTGATCACAAGCTCCCTGTTCCCTTCTATGGGAACTCGCAATTCTCCGGCCTGCGACAGGGTAGTACCTATTTCAAGATGACGAATTTCCCCATTACACAATTCCCATGAAGAGAAACCATTTGTTGTACGTATGCCCTGCCTACTATCCATAAGGACCAATTCATCGGGCCTCAATTGTAATTGGTCGGCTATGGCACAAAAGCGGGGGAATTCTTCCCATTTCAGAGAGTCCGACGGTCTCTCTCCCTTACTCATCACCGAAGGCCTTAACCGATAATATTTCCCTACTAAGAAAACGACATCGACAATTCCATCGGTCGATTGGTAGGTCGTCTGTGAAGACCATACCCCCCGGAACAAAAAGCTGGGAGTTCCCACCCCATCAAACTGCAATGGCGTTACATAATTGCGCCAAACCGAGCCGTCCCACACGAGAGAAATAGCCGATGCCATATCGGTATTGATCGTCATGGTCGCACCTTCCTGCAAAGAAGGGAATACATAAGTCCCCTTCTCCGGAGCTATATATACATAACAGGCAGGTTCACCACTCTCTACCTTGGGGCTAAATGTGTCGAGATTAGAAATAACCCCGATAACCGGAGCCGAAACCGCATGATTCGAATCACACCAAATTTGTTTCACCGAATTCCACACCCAAATAGATTGTGTCTTCTCGTTAATAAAAAATTCACCCGGCAAACCGCCTTCGGGAAAATCTTTAAGAAAAAACTCCAATCCATAATATGCCCCCAAACAACCATTGTCTCCCCGCAAATGGCTATGAACCGTCGCTTTCATCGTTTCTTCCCTTTCTTCAAATGTGTGAAAATCAAATGTAACCGCTCAGCTGCCTGCTCGATAAGTTCAGGTGTAGAGACCTCTTCATCAGAGAGATTATACGGTTCTTTCCGCAAAAAATCCCGGGCGCCCTGCCAAGAGCGCACATTAGGGACAATCGTATATGTATCCTCGACTGGTTGTTGACAAGCGACCTCGAGCAATTTGAACCGTTTCCCATATCCTCGGCTCCTTTCCAAAGCCTGCTGCAACGGCTCGTCGTCGGTAGAGAAAAAACCGTTCACCCCGTTCCTCGCAAAAAAATGAATGCGTCGAGGCTCTCCGTTTACAACCACCGAAGTCGATAAATTTCCCAATTGGGTTTGATAAATCTTCATCATATCTCTTCCATTTTTATTGTGATAAAAAATTGGGCAACCGGACTTTTATTACCCGGTTGCCCGCCAGTCCCCTAAAAACTCAATTTAATCACTGAGATACTGCTCCTTAGGAATCGGGATCGGGAATATCCGGCTCGATACGCATGTGTGCAGCCGGATAACGCAAGGTCAAGCAACTGGCCTCGGTCAATACCAACGCATCGGTATTGCGCACACCCGATTTCTTCAAATCGAGTTCTTGTGCTCCAAACGGAACATGAGACCACTTTTGTACAAATTCCGGGTCGAAGATGAAGCCGTAATCGGTCATACCGCAATCGTCGAACACCTCGGAATAAAGCACATAGAGTTTACCGAATTTCGACTTGATTTCCGAGAAGTCGATACCCCATTGCACCTTGTCTTCCCGAGCCATTACCACCTTGGTCATCTCGATCTTGTTGATACGGCCTATAAACGACGAGCCTCCAATCAAGATCTTCCGTCGATTCCCGCCATTTCCGGTAAAGGCTTGACGCATAATATCGATCAAATCGTTTTGCGTCATTTCTACAAGGGGGTTATACGTGTAATGTTTCCCGGCTTGCCACCAAATACCGTCGGTAAACATCACATTCTCTTTTTTGCGAGGATCGAAAATGGTAGTCTTCACGCCAAACATGAAACTCTTCTCCATACCCAGACGCATATCATAGATAGCCGCCTCTTCGGCGTCCGTGATATCCCGTTCCACCTCCTTGTTGGCAATCTTTTGGAAAGTCGATTGCTCGATCTGCATCTTGAATATCTGACAGTAGTTTTGACTCTTGACAGGCAAAGCCGCAAACTGAGCGGTCTGCACATCGAGTTCGGTCGCCGCACGACCCATACGGATAAGGGGAGTATTTGCCGGGATAGAAGGCACGCAATTTACCATCGTCCCGATGGTCATTCCATTGATAGGATACACGGTCAAAGAGCCTGTTTCCTCGTCCTTTGCCGAAACATAAAGCACCAAATCGGCTTGTGACAACTCTTTGCCATTAGAAAATTCATATCCTTTCACTCCCTGTACAAGAATCGTATCCGAGACCTCGAAAATGCTATTGTCTATCGCATCGATTTTGGCCTTCTTATGCGCCTCGGTCACAGACGAAGCACCCGGAGCCGCATATACATTTTTCATGTACGACTTGGTAGGTTTCACATCGACCGAATAATAATCGACAATCATCGATGATGCCTTTCTGGCTCCATTCCAACGTGACAACTGGTCGATAGGAGTTGACATCGGCCGTATCTTCACAATGCGTTTATCTACTTCGTTACGCAACAACGACGGGCTGTTTTCCCGTACAATATCGGTCGTTAAAGGCTCATTGGTCACCAACTTGCCACCCGACATGCCGGGAATTACCGCTGCCAAAACCACTCCCGCATCGAGCAATCCGTCCCAGATGTGCCAACATACGAACAATACCAGAAAACCGGCCAACCAAAGCAACGGTTTTTTCCACTTCAATAAAAACTCTTTCATCATTTTTCTCTTTTAAAGTTCAACAAAAACATAAACTTCTCCTTTCTCCGAAACTACAAATCCCACACACTGTGGCGACGACGATTCCTGAACATGGGAGAATAGTCTGAATCCGATTCAAAACTACCGCCATTGCGCAACGGAGGCAATGAATCACCGCTGCGCTCCCGTTTTTCGAAAGCGATGCGTTCATTACGCCCGCGCACCTCGGCATCATGCTCGGCACACGACAGGTCACGGTCATAATAGAGTCCTTTGAACAGCAACTCCAACACCTCGTCGTTCAACTCGCCCATAAACACATGATTGCACAGATGGTACACCCGGTCGAGAAATCCCTCGAACTCCTCATCGCTCATACCCTTGTCCGATTTGAATCGCTTCATGCAACGGCTGCTCTTCGCCAGATTCTCACGCATCTGCGATTCCAACTCATTGAATCTCGCCATGCGCGACAGATACTCGTCATTCGCCTTGCGCACCTCGGCCATGCGGCCCTCGTCCTCGGCACAATCGAGCATATCCTTCCCGAAGTAGCGCACACAGGCGATAAGAGCATCTTCACCACCGATGACGTCCGAAATGAACGCCCCCATTTTCGGGTTCGCCATAAACAACTTGCACAGTTTACTTTGATCGTCGGCCAACCGCTCATACCGCTCGTTGCGCAAAGAATCATACTCCTCCAAGGCATCGAACAGTTCATCGTCATTATCGACCCGCAGGGTCGGATACTGACGCAAAATTTTCTCCACGAGCAAATCGCGGGAGCTCCGTCGATTACTGTTTTTTTTCTGATAATTCTTTTCCATAAATTTACTGATTAGATTTCCCATATATGGTACCGCAAAGTAAACCCGATCTATTCCCTTTTTTATGGCATCTTCATACAATTGAACTTTCACCGAAAGATTTCGCAGTAAAAGAGAAATTACCGAAAAATTTCTCTATTTTTGCAACACAATCGTGCCGAAGCCGGTTTAGTTCACAACCGCCTCCAAATCGAAAAGCAAACTTAAAATAACATATAACTATGGCTATCACACCGTTTAAGTACCAACCCATGTTCCCGCTCGGCGAAGACACCACCGAGTACTACCTGCTTACGAAAGACTACGTATCGGTAGGCGAGTTTGAAGGGAAACCTATCTTGAAAATCGAAAAAGAGGGACTCACCGCCATGGCAAACGCCGCATTCCGCGATGTTTCGTTCATGCTGCGCCGCTCTCACAACGAGCAAGTGGCCAAAATCCTCAACGACCCCGAAGCCAGCGAAAACGACAAATATGTAGCGCTCACCTTCCTGCGTAATGCCGAAGTCGCCGCCAAAGGCGTTCTCCCCTTCTGCCAAGATACGGGAACAGCCATTATCCACGGCGAAAAAGGCCAACAGGTTTGGACCGGATATTGCGACGAAGAAGCACTCTCGCTCGGCGTTTACAAAACCTACACCGAGGAGAACCTGCGCTATTCGCAAAACGCACCCCTCTCCATGTACGAAGAGGTAAATACCAAATGTAACCTCCCTGCACAAATCGACCTCGAAGCTACCGAAGGCATGGAATACCGGTTCCTCTGCGTAACCAAAGGCGGAGGCTCGGCCAACAAAACCTACCTCTACCAAGAGACCAAGGCCATTCTCAACCCGGCGACTCTCGTCCCCTTCCTCGTGGAGAAGATGAAAACCCTCGGTACGGCCGCCTGCCCGCCCTACCATATCGCATTCGTCATCGGGGGTACCTCGGCCGAGAAAAACCTCCTCACCGTAAAACTCGCTTCGACTCACTACTACGACAACTTACCCACCACGGGCAACGAATACGGCCGCGCATTCCGTGATGTCGAACTCGAAAAACAAGTTCTCGAAGAGGCTCACCGCATCGGACTCGGCGCACAATTCGGCGGCAAATACTTCGCACACGACGTACGCATCATTCGTCTGCCCCGCCACGGCGCATCCTGTCCCGTAGGACTGGGAGTAAGCTGCTCGGCCGACCGCAATATCAAGTGCAAAATCAACAAAGAGGGCATTTGGATCGAAAAACTCGACAGCAACCCCGGCGAGCTCATTCCCGAGGCCCTGCGTCAAGCCGGTGAAGGCAATGCCGTGAAGATCGACCTCAACCAACCCATGAGCGAAATCCTCAAAGAACTCGACAAATATCCCGTAGCCACACGACTCTCGCTCAACGGTACCATCATCGTAGGACGAGACATCGCACATGCCAAACTCAAAGAGCGTCTCGACCGTGGCGAAGAACTGCCCCAATACATCAAGGACCACCCCATCTACTATGCCGGTCCCGCCAAAACGCCCCAAGGCATGGCCTGCGGCTCAATGGGCCCCACGACGGCCGGCCGCATGGACCCCTATGTTGACCTCTTCCAAAGCCACGGAGGCTCCATGATCATGCTCGCCAAGGGCAACCGCAGCCAAGCCGTTACCGACGCCTGCAAGAAACACGGAGGGTTCTATCTCGGCAGTATTGGCGGTCCCGCCGCTATCCTCGCTCAAAACAACATCAAGAGCATCGAGTGCGTCGAATATCCCGAACTCGGCATGGAGGCCATCTGGAAAATCGAAGTCGAAGACTTCCCCGCATTTATCCTCGTCGATAACAAGGGCAACGACTTCTTCAAACAGATCAAACCCATCTGCCCCGCCAAGAAATAATCTTACGGGGAATTCCCTATACAAAGTGAGAGGTGCGCTTGTGCAGGCGCACCTCTCACTTTTCTAAATAAAAGAAAGCCCCAGCGTATGCGACTGGGGCTTTCTTTTATATTCAATCTATCCGCCCTTGCTCACAAGCTCTCAAAGGGCAGGTCAAACGCCTCGGCCACAGCCCGGTAAACAATCTTGCCATCGACGATATTCAAGCCCTTATACAAAGCCTCGTCTTCGGCACAAGCCTTTTGCCAACCTTTATCGGCCAACTGTATCGCATAAGGCAGTGTAGCGTTGGTCAACGCCAACGTCGAAGTCGCCGAAACCGCACCGGGAATATTGGCCACGCAATAATGGATTATTCCATCGACCTCATACACCGGTTCGGAGTGGGTAGTCGGGTGAGAGGTCTCGAAACAACCGCCTTGATCGATAGCCACATCGACCAGCACCGAGCCTTTTTCCATCAACGCCAACATATCGCGGGTAATCAAGTGTGGAGCCTTGGCCCCGGGAATCAACACGGCACCGACCACCAGATCGGTCGTAGGCAACTCGGCCCTTATGTTTACCTCCGAAGAATACAAAGTCTTGATATTGGCAGGTTTTATCTCATCGATATGTCGCAAGCGCGGTAATGAAAGGTCGGTAATCGTCACATCGGCGCCCATACCGGCAGCAATACGTGCCGCAGAATAACCTACAACCCCGGCACCTATCACCAAGACCTTTGCCGGTTTCACGCCCGGCACGCCACCCATCAGTTTTCCCTTTCCGCCTTGCGGCCGTTCCAAGAAACGGGCCCCCTCTTGCGTAGCCATGCGGCCGGCCACCTCCGACATGGGTATCAACAACGGCAAACTGTGGTCTTTCAACTCCACCGTTTCATAAGCCAAACAAGTAGCTCCGCTCGCCAACATGGCATCGGTCAACTTCCGATCCGACGCAAAATGGAAATAGGTAAACAATAGCTGGCCTTTGCGAATGAGCGGATATTCAGGCTCGATAGGCTCTTTGACCTTTACGATCATCTCGGCAATGGCATACACCTCTTCAATCGTATCCACTATCTTCGCACCCACTTGCTCATATTGATTATCGGCAAAACCGCTATTCACACCGGCACTTTTCTGGACATAGACCGTATGACCTCGTTTCACCAACTCGTTGACTCCCGCGGGAGTCATACCCACACGGTTCTCGTTGTTCTTGATTTCTTTTGGGATTCCTACAATCATAGCTTAAGATTTATACGATTAAGATTAATTACGGTTGAAAGATACGGAATTTATTTCTGAATCCCTTCATATCCGGCAGTTATTTTTCAATATGCCGAAAGGAAAATCCACTTCGCCACCCAACCGGTAAAAACAAAAAAAGAGCCGCACATCGGTTGCGGCTCTTTCCCGTGATGTATCCTATACTTTTTAGAAAGGCAGATCGTCAGTCGGCGAAGGAGCTAAATCGGGAGCTGCCGAAACCGGCGGGAACGGCGGCACCTCATTGGCCATCGGCGGCATATCGGGAACACCTTGCACAACAGCCGGTTTCTCTATTTTCCACGCTCTCACATCGGTGTACCATCGGCCGTTGAACTCCCGGCTTTCGAGGTCAAAACTCACAACCACATCGTCACCTATCGCCGCAGGGTACTGATCGACCTTATCGCCAAACAAATTGAAACAAACCTTGCGAGGATATTGCTCTTCAGTTTCCAAGACATACTCTTGTTTCTTCCAAGGATTGCCCGCTTTCGAAACGCCCTCTTGCAGAGGCAACACATGGATTATTCTTCCTTTTATTTCCATATTAAATCTACTACTGTGTAATTAATTGGCGACAAATATAGCGAAAGACAAAAGCAATACAAAACAAGCTTGCCTATTTTTATCACCGAATCGCATCTTATACTCTAATATGCCACCTCTACCCGACTCCTCATGTCAACTTTTTTATCACATGATTGTTATATGATCAAAAAAACATCGTCATATCCCATATAAAAAGGAGTTTTAACTAAACCCTTAATTTTATAACAAGCCTATCCCCTTAAAATCGGAAAAATCGCATTATCTTTGCAAGGTGAGATTTTATACACAGTAAACAAATGAAAGAAAAGCAATTAATACAAACCATCGTAGAAGGCATTCAAGAAAAAAAAGGAAAGAAAATTACAACCGTAGATCTGTCGAAAATAGAAGCGGCAGCCACCTCGCACTTTGTAATATGCGAAGGGCAATCGACCACACAAGTCGCAGCCATTGCCGATAGCGTGCGGGAATATGTTCAACAAAACACCGGAATAAAACCATTCGGATACGATGGATACCAAAACAGCCAATGGATTATCATCGACTATGGCAGCATATTGGCGCACATTTTTCTACCTGAGTATCGGAATTATTATAAACTCGAACAGTTGTGGAACGACGCCAAATTGGCAGAAATTCCCGATTTGGAATAATTTTTGATATACCGTTAGCACATTATATTATTAAATATGGGAAACAATATGTCTCCATTAGGACCTAAAAAGAAAGGCGTTCGATTCAACCTGTATTGGATGTACTCGATCATCGCCCTTCTGTTGATAGGCCTATACTACATCAATGACAACTCCATGAGCAAAGAGGTGAACTGGACCGAATTCGAAAGGATTGCCAAAGAGGGCGGAATAACCAAACTGACCGTCTTTGCAAAAAAAGGTTACGCCGAGGCTCAACTGAACGATAGTACTGCCAAAGCCGTTTTCAAAACCGACGAAATCATAGGCAAACCCGTCGTATATACCAACATTCCCTCGGGCGACAGTTTCGCGGTAACCCTCGACAATTGGAAGAAAGAGAACGGATTCACTGCCGATGTCTATTACGAAAACAGCAGCGACCTCACCAACATATTATGGTCGATCGGCCCCATCATATTCTTTATCATATTCTGGATCTACTTGGCCCGCCGCATGTCCAGCCAAGGAGGAGGGGGTAGCGGAGGCGTCTTCAATGTAGGCAAAGCCAAAGCCCAACTCTTCGACAAGGATGGTGCCGTAAAAGTAACCTTCGACGATGTCGCAGGGCTGTCGGAAGCCAAACAGGAGGTCGAAGAGATTGTAGAATTCCTCAAAAATCCCAGCCGATACACCGACCTCGGAGGTAAAATACCCAAAGGCGCTTTGCTCGTAGGTCCTCCGGGAACAGGAAAAACGTTATTGGCAAAAGCCGTAGCGGGCGAAGCCAATGTACCTTTCTTCTCCTTGTCGGGTTCGGACTTCGTAGAGATGTTTGTGGGAGTAGGAGCCTCGCGTGTGCGCGACCTGTTCAGACAAGCCAAAGAAAAAGCACCTTGCATCGTATTCATCGATGAGATAGATGCCGTGGGTCGAGCCCGTGGGAAAAACCCCAACATGGGGTCCAACGACGAGCGGGAAAACACGCTGAACCAGCTCTTGACCGAAATGGACGGATTCGGCTCAAACAGCGGGGTCATCATCTTGGCAGCCACCAACCGAGCCGACATATTGGACAAAGCCCTGCTGCGTGCCGGGCGATTCGACCGTCAGATTTATGTAGAACTTCCCGAGTTGAACGACCGCAAAGCCATCTTCAAAGTACACCTGCGCAACGTAAAAATCGACGACTCGGTCGATGTAGATTTACTGGCCCGTCAAACCCCGGGATTCTCGGGCGCCGATATTGCCAACGTGTGCAACGAAGCCGCACTCATCGCCGCACGGAAAAACAAAAAAAGCGTACAGCGTCAAGACTTCATGGATGCCGTTGACCGCATCGTAGGCGGATTGGAAAAACGCTCCAAAATCACGACTCAGGAAGAAAAACGCTCCATTGCCATACACGAAGCCGGCCACGCATCGATCAGTTGGCTGTTGCGATATGCCAATCCTCTCATCAAAGTAACCATTGTCCCGCGCGGTCGGGCATTGGGTGCCGCTTGGTATCTGCCGGAAGAACGGCAAATCACGACCCGCGAACAAATGCTCGACGAGATGTGCGCCACATTGGGCGGGCGTGCTGCCGAAGAGGTATTCCTCGGACGCATCTCGACCGGAGCTTCGAACGATTTGGAGAGAGTCACCAAACAAGCATACGCCATGGTCGTTTACTTCGGCATGAGCGAAAAACTGCCCAACCTCTCCTACTACGACTCCACCGGTCAAGAATATGGGTTCACCAAACCATATAGCGAGGACACCGCCAAACTGATCGACGACGAAGTCGGCAAAATCGTCAACGAACAGTACGAACGTGCCAAACAAATCCTACGGGAGAACGCCGACAAACATGCACAACTGGCCGAAGTATTGATCTCCCGCGAAGTCATCTTCGCCGAAGATGTAGAACACATTTTCGGTAAACGCCCATGGGTATCTCGCACCGAAGAAATCCTGCAAAACGAAGAAGCCGCCAAGCAAGAAGAGAAAGCAAAAGAGAACGATACGCCTGAAAACGCTCAGGAAACGCCAGAAAACAAGCCGACCGAAGAACCGGCGAGCGGAGAAAAAAGCGGGAACGCCCAAGAATAAACAGGCCGAAACCATTCATACAAAGAGGTATTGGATTTTCCAATATCTCTTTTTTTGTCAAGGAGTGCTAAAAAGAATATTGATTGCCCCTGATTTTTTTCGAGAATAGCTATATTTGTAAATAATTCATCAAAAATAAAAGCCGTGAAAAATTTACTGACTCGAACCTTAACCGGGATTTTATTTATCGCAATCATCACAGCTGCTGTCCTTTCAGGAGCTTATGCTTTTCTTATCATCTTCGGGATCATTGCATTATTGGGATATATCGAATTCCTCAATTTAACACAACTCCGACACCGATTCGACCAAACCCTCTTCGTTATCGACATGGCCGGGGCCTGCGCCCTGTTCTTGGCCATATTCTCCTTCTCGGGACAAATTCCCGTCAACATGCAAAAAGCCGCCATCCTCACATACTTCATCTACCTTGCGGCACGCCCGATTATCCAGCTCTACAAATCGCCCGACAAATCGCCCGTTGCCGGCTGGGCATACAGCATCTTGGGACACATCTACGTAATCCTTCCGCTGGCACTATTGGGAGTCTGGGGATACGGGAAAGAACTGCAACTCCTGATGGGACACCCCGAATACCTGCTCATGGCCCTGTTCGTATTCGTATGGATAAACGACACCGGGGCCTATATCGTAGGCTGCAATTTCGGCAAACACCGGTTGTTCGAACGCATATCACCTAAAAAATCATGGGAAGGGTTCTTCGGAGGTTTAGCCTTCTGCATCATACTCGCCTCCTTTGCAAACTACCTGATTCCCGGTATGCTCACTACTCCCCAATGGATAGGAATGGGAATACTCACCTCGATATTCTCCACGTGGGGCGACCTGTGCGAATCGTTGCTCAAACGCACGGCCGAAGTAAAAGATTCCGGGAAAATACTCCCGGGACACGGTGGAATACTCGACCGCTTCGACAGCGAATTGATAGCCTCGCCCATCATATTTATATATTTATCATTCATTTTATAAGCCGGAAGTTTGTACCCAATATCTTTTTTGCACTAATTTTGTAATCATCAATCTCCCAAACATGAACGACCAACGCTATAACCTGCGCGGTGTATCGGCTTCGAAAGAAGACGTCCACAATGCAATCAAGAATATAGACAAAGGGATATTCCCCAAAGCCTTCTGTAAAATAATCCCCGACATACTGGGTGGCGACCCCGATTATTGCAACATCATGCACGCCGACGGTGCCGGCACAAAATCGTCGCTGGCCTACATGTATTGGAAAGAGACCGGCGATTTGAGCGTGTGGAGAGGAATCGCACAAGATGCCCTCATCATGAACATCGACGACCTGCTGTGCGTGGGAGCCACCGACAACATACTCGTATCCTCGACCATCGGGCGGAACAAACTGCTCGTCCCCGGCGAAGTCATCTCGGCCATCATCAACGGGACCGAAGAATTACTCGCCGAATTGCGCGAACTGGGAGTAAATGCTTACAGCACCGGAGGCGAAACAGCCGACGTAGGCGATTTGGTCCGGACAATTATCGTTGACAGCACAGTCACCTGCCGCATGAAACGCAAAGACGTCATATCGAACGGCAACATCCTCCCGGGCGACGTAATCGTAGGGCTATCCTCCTATGGCCAAGCCTCTTACGAAAAGAGCTACAACGGCGGCATGGGCAGCAACGGGTTGACCTCGGCCCGCCACGATGTATTTGCCAAATACCTCGCCGGGAAATACCCCGAAAGCTACGACAACGCCGTACCCGACGAATTGGTCTATTCGGGGAAACTGAGGCTCACCGACCAAATAGCCGAGCTGGGTATCGATGCCGGCAAGTTGGTCCTCTCGCCTACCCGCACATACGCCCCCGTCATCAAAAAAATGCTCGACGAAATGCGCCCGCAAATCCACGGCATGGTACACTGCTCGGGCGGTGCGCAAACCAAAGTCATGCACTTTGTAGAAAAAATGAAGGTCGTGAAAAACAACCTCTTCCCCGTCCCCCCGCTCTTCAACATCATACAAGAGCAATCGGGAACCGACTGGCACGAGATGTACAAAGTATTCAACATGGGACACCGCATGGAAATCTATCTCGATGCCGCCGATGCCCAAAAGGTCATCGACATCAGCCAATCGTTCGGTATCGACGCCCAAATCGTAGGCTACACTATGCCCGCCCCCCAAAATGAACTCATCATCGAATCGGACAAAGGACGATTTGAATACAAATAAAAATTTTCATCTTACCTTTTAATCCCCAAATATTATGTTAATCATAGGAATAGCCGGTGGAACCGGATCGGGAAAAACCACCGTTGTAAGAAAAATTATCGAAAGCCTTCCCGCCGGACAGACTGCCGTTATTCCACAAGACTCCTACTACTGGGACAGCAGCCATGTACCCGTAGAAGAGCGGCAAAACATCAATTTCGACGAACCCGCAGCCATCGACTTCGACCTGCTGGTAAAACACCTGAAAGAGTTGAAAGCCGGCCGCCCCATCGAGCAACCCATCTATTCGTTCCTCACCTGCACCCGCTCCAAAGAGACCATACGGGTCGAACCCCGCGACATCGTCATCGTCGAGGGCATTCTCATTCTCTGCAATGACGAGCTCAGGAATATGATGGATATGAAAGTATTTGTCGATGCCGATGCCGACGACCGCCTGATCCGGGTAATCAACCGCGACATCATCGAGCGGGGACGCACCGTCGAAATGGTCATCGAACGTTACGAACGGGTATTGAAACCCATGCACCTGCAACACATCGAACCTACCAAACGGTATGCCGACATCATTATCCCGCAAGGCGGACACAACTCGGTCGCCATCGAGATCATGACCAATTTCATTTCACACAAACTCAACGGTTAAAAAGCCATGCAAAAAATAGCCTCTTGTTGGATATTCACGCTCCTCGTGCTGATTATGCTCTCGGCCTGCGGAGGCAACAAGAAGCACACCGCAGAATCGGCGCACAACGACTTCGACTCTATCTGCCAGCGAGGCGAATTACGGGTCCTCACGCTATACAGTTCCACCACATACTTCCTCTACCGGGGAGAAGAGATGGGATATGAGTACGAACGTATCAAGCAATTTGCCGACCACTACAACTTGAAAACAACCGTAATCATCGCCGACAACATCAAGCACCTCACCGAGATGCTGCAAAAAGGAGAAGGCGATATTATCGCATACGAATTACCCATTATCGGCGACGCCAAAAACGAATGGCTATACTGCGGCGCCGAAAACATCACCCACCAAGTACTCATTCAACCCCGGAAACCCAAGAATGAGATGATCAACGATGTGGTCGATTTAATCGGGAAAGACATTTATGTCGAAGCCGGCTCGAAATACGAAGAACGTATCAAAAACCTCAACGACGAGTTGGGCGGAGGAATACACATACACCACATCGACAAAGACACCGTCGTCACCGAGGAACTTATCGAAATGGTCTCCACCGGCGAAATCCCCTACACCTTGGCCGACAACAACCTCGCCCAGTTGAACCGCACCTACTACAACAACATAGACGTCCACCTGAAAGTCAGTTTCCCGCAAAGAGCCTCATGGGCCGTAAGCAAACAATCGCCGGGTCTCGCCCACGCCATAAACCAGTGGGTAAAGGAAAATCAAAAATCACCCTCCTACCGGAGCATATCCCGCCGATACTTCGAATTAAGCAAATCACTGCCCTATTCGGCCATGCTATCGGTCTCGAAAGGACAAATATCCATCTACGACAACCTATTCAAAAAATATGCCCGACTAATAGATTGGGACTGGCGCATATTGGCGGCACAAGCCTATAACGAATCACATTTCGACACTCTGGCCGTATCGTGGGCCGGAGCAAAAGGTCTCATGCAGCTGATGCCCCGTACGGCTCAGGCTTTCGGGCTATCCCCCGACGAAATCACCAACCCCGAGAAAAATATCGAAGCTGCCGTAAAAAGCATACAATCGCTCAACAAAAGTCTATCGGGAATCGAAGACAAAGACGAACGCCTGAAATTTATTCTGGCCGCTTACAACGGCGGACTCGGGCATATACTCGACGCCATGGCCCTTGCCGAAAAATACGGGAAAGACCCCCATGTGTGGGACAACAATGTGAGCGAATTTATCCTGCTCAAAAGCAACCCCGAGTATTTCAACGACGAAGTCTGCAAATTCGGTTACTTCAAAGGCCGGCAAACCACCGCCTATGTACATGAAGTCCTGCGTTATTATAAAATGTATCAAGAAAAAATACCGCTATAAAGACGACGTTTCCAAAAAATTTCTATCTTTGTCTATATAAATTGCAATACGGCATTCTCACCGATTTGTCGCCGCAACTATTTTTTACAACGTAAATACCATTTAATTAACTTAAAAATATAACGCAATGAAAAGGAACAAATTAAACATGGTTATGGCCGTAGCCTTATGTGCTACCGTATGTTTCTCCTCCTGTATCGGTTCGTTCAAATTGACGAACAAAATTCTCAGTTGGAACGAAAGCGTAGGCAATAAATTTGTAAACGAACTTGTGTTTATCGCCCTGCATATCATTCCGGTATATGAGCTGTCCGTAGCAGCCGACGCCATCATCTTCAATACCATCGAGTTCTGGAGCGGCAACAACGTCATCGCCCAATCGACCCAACAAGAAGTGAAAGGACAAAACGGCGATACCTACTTGGTAACCACCGACCAAAACGGTTATACGATCACCAACCAGACCGACAACTCGACCATCGGATTCATATTCGACCGCAACGACAACTCATGGTCTGTATCGGCCAACGGCGAAACGACAAAATTCATGACCTTCGTCGATGACAACCACGTAAAAATGATTGGAGCCGACGGCAACGACATGATCGTAGAACTTTCGCAATCGGGCGTAATGGCCTACCAAGAGGCTGCCCGTTATGGCAACTTTGCTATGAAATAAGTATAATCCAATATAAACGAAGAAAGGGGGATACACACAATGTGTATCCCCCTTTCCTATATCGTAAAAGCAACGGGAAGAGCCAGAGGCAGCCCCATGGATTGCCTCCGCCCCCGGCTCCTA
Organism: uncultured Barnesiella sp.; assembly: GCA_944320995.1. Lineage (GTDB taxonomy): Bacteria > Bacteroidota > Bacteroidia > Bacteroidales > Barnesiellaceae > Barnesiella. Next base: position 18,359 of record CALUJQ010000016.1, read on the forward strand.
TTCGGCCGAAACCTTTTCCAAAATCAGCACCAAATGATTCCAGAACTTCTCTACGGCAGGTATGTGCATCATCTCGTCGGGAGAGTGAACACCCCGCAACGTAGGACCAAACGAAATCATATCGAGCGACGGATACTTCGTCAGGAACAAACCGCATTCCAAACCGGCATGAATCGCCTTAATGGCCGGAGTCACCCCATACAACTCTTGATAAGCCTCTACCGCAATATCTTTAATGCGGGAGTGCATATTGGGTTTCCAGCCGGGATACCCGTCGCCATGCATAGGTTCGGCACCCGCCAAGCGGAAAAGGCACTCCACTTGATACGCAATGTCATATTTCTCCGACTCCACCGAACTGCGTTGGCTGGTTGCCACCACAATTTTCCCCGGTTCGGTCATCTTCACCGAAGCCAAGTTGGTCGAAGTCTCCACCAAACCCTCTATATCGTGACTCATAGCCACGACACCATGAGGAGCCGCATAAAGTGCGCTTATCAACGAACGGGCCACACAGTCTTCAATCACAAACTCGGGCGTATCGGCCGTTGACATATCGACCGTCACCTGTGGATCCACACCGCTCAACTCGGCAGCCACATCGGCAGCATAATGGTTCAATTCGGCACGGATAGCCTCTTTCTCCGCAGGATTCACTGCAATCACCGCCATCGCCTCGCGAGGAATGGCGTTACGCAAGTTACCGCCGTCGATAGCACACAAGTGCAATTCATGACGTTGCATGCAAGACCACAAAAAACGAGCCAGCAACTTGTTGGCATTCCCCCGGCCCAAATGAATATCACTACCCGAGTGTCCGCCCAACAAATTCTTCACCTCGATACGCAAATAAAACTTGTCGGCAGGAAGTGGCATCGGTTTATAGGTAAATGTAGAAGTCGTATCGATACCGCCGGCACAACCGATAAAGATTTCGGCCTCGTCCTCCGAATCGAGATTCAGCAGATACTTACCGTCGATCATACCGGCTTCCAGCCCGAAAGCCCCGGTCAACCCTGTCTCCTCATCGACAGTAAACAGCGCCTGTACCCGTCCGTGTTTCAACTCCTTGTCGGCAAGGACTGCCAGAGCAGCCGCCATACCAATACCGTTGTCGGCGCCCAGAGTCGTACCCCGGGCCTTCACCCACTCGCCATCGATATAAGTCTCGATAGGATCGCGTTCGAAATCGTGTTTCACATCGCCATTCTTCTCACACACCATATCCATGTGAGCTTGCAATATGACCGTAGGCGCACCCTCGCAACCCGGCGTTGCCGCCTTGGTAATAACCACATTACCGGTCTTATCGACTTTCGCCTCCAAATTCTGCGCCTTGGCAAAATCCAATAAAAACTCCCGGATATGTTCCTCTTTCTTCGAAGGACGAGGAACTCGGGTTATGGCATCGAAATAGTGCCAAATTGATGCAGGTTTAAGTTCTTTTATCTCCATATTCTTATGTTTTAGTTACAATTTGCTCATTGCAAAACTTTCTATATTCGAAGAAAATTATGTTAAATTTTGCGCTTTTTTCCATTCCAGCGTCAAAATAATTTCATTCTTCGAGCAAAATCACATTTTCCTTTCCTATATTTGCACGGCAAAGATAACTGTAAGACCATACTTTTGAGGAATACATGTCATCTTTGTTTTACTATACAAATATAGTGAAAGGTGAGAGGAGAGACAAATGAAAAACACAGTTTTTCGATTTGCCCTATCCCGAACCGAATCCTATATTATCAAAATATAGTGAAAGGCGAGAGGAAAGACAAATGGGAATCACAGTTTACCGATTTGGCCTATCTTGAGCCGAATCCTATATTATTTACAAATATAGTGGAATGTGGAATATTTTGCTTTTTACCGCCGGGTGTCTCCTTTTGGCAGTCCTTCTTTTGGGAATAAGAGTTTTCTTCGTAAAAGGAGGGAAATTCCCCAGTCCCCACATCGGCGACAGCAAGCCGTTACGCGATAAAGGGATTACATGTGCCGTCTCGACCGACGCCCGCGAACGAGAAAAGTAAAACAATAATCGATACAAAATTTAGACTGATATATAAAATTATGAAGACTTTTACTCTTGCAATCCGACTCACCGCTGTGATTGCCTTATCTTTTTTGATGGTACAATGCGGTAATAAACAAACCGCCCCCAACCAAGCAGCAAACGACGAGACCGAAACTGCTTCGTTCGGGAACAAGTTACCCATCGCTTATATCAATGTTGATTCTTTGCTCTCCAAATACAACTACGCAAAAGATCTCAACGAAAAGATGATCAACAAACAGGAGAACGCCAGAGCCTCTATCAACGAAAAAGCCCGCCAACTGAAAAACGAGCAAGACGATTTCCAACGCAAATACCAAAACAACGCTTTCCTTTCACCCGAAAGAGCCCAACAAGAGTACCAACGGTTGGAAAAGAAAGCCGCCGATTTGCAAGAATATGCCCAACGTCTTGAAAATGAAAACCTGATGGAACAACAAAAAATGCTGATGCAAATGAACGATTCCATCAATAACTTCATCAAAGAGTACAACGCAGACAAGAAATACGAAGCTATCTTCAACAATGCCAGCACTCTCTACATCAACCCCGCATACGACATCACCAACGAAGTTGTAGAGTTGTTGAACAAAAGATACACTTCGGCCAAGAAATAAAAATACAACCCATTTTTACAAGAGCTGCTATTTCTTATAAATAGCAGCTCTTTACATATCTTGTCCTTACATGAAAACACTCCTACGTACCACCTCGATTGCCATTCTCTCCACGATTTTCCTCTGCTGCCAATCCCAAAACGAGGGAAATTCGGGGAATTCCCTCCCGCTGTCGGGCCAACAAATGGTAGCTATGGGCAACAGCATCACAGCGCCAAAAAACTCTTGGGCATGGGTCACCGCCCAATATTTCGATATGGAACTGACCAACCTTGCCGTATCGGGCGCCACATGGACCGATACTCCCCAAACAACAGTGGACACCAATCCTGCACCGGTCTATGGCAATAATACCAATAATGTCATCTCCAACCAAGTATTCCGGTTCTTACAGATGGTCGTCCCCAAAGGAACAGTGATTCCCGAAACTGAGGGAGAGGCATTTCACAATGACACCCCCTCGCCACTGACCGGAATCAAGAACTCCGATTCGACCTTCGACCCCTTCATCGTAATTATATCTTGCGGCACAAACGACTCGGGCGGAAGAACCATCGGCGACATTGCCGAACTGGGGAAATCCTACCAAGAAGCCGACAGGGAGACTTTATACGGGGCTATCAACTGGGCGGTTTCGGTCATTCGCAAATACGCGCCCGGTATCCGAATCGTCCTGCTCACCCCAATCCAACGAGCACCTCTTCCCGAAAGGCTTCCCCTGTTTGTCGATGCCATTCTTTCGGCCGGAGAAAAATTAAACTGCCCGGTAATCAACATGTATGAAGAATCGGGAATTACCACCGAAGACGAAACCCAAGGCCACAAATACCTCTACGACGGCCTGCACCCCACGGCCGAAGGCAGCCAATTAATGGGAAATGCGGTTATCCGCCACTTAGAAGCATTATACGGAGAAAAATAAAGCGCAAAAACTCACAACCGCCCCTCATCGGCATAACTGAAATAGCCCTCCTCCCCCACGATAATATGGTCGAGGACCGCTATGTCGAACAATGCGGCAGCCGAACGTATCTTCCCGGTAACCTTATCATCGGCCCCGCTGGGGCATAAATTGTTCGATGGGTGGTTATGACACAAAATAATTGCCGAGGCCAGTTGTTGAAGAGCCGTACGCATGACCAGCTTCACATCGACCACCGTCGCCGAAGTCCCCCCTTGGCTCACCTTTATCGTATCGATCACCCGGTTGGCCCGATTGAGCAACAATACCCAAAACTCTTCATGCGGCAAGTCTATCATCTGCCCCCGCAACAGGTTGTAAACATCGGCACTGCCGTTTATCGCAGGACGTTTGGGCAACTCCTCGTCCCGGCGGCGGCGACCGATTTCAAGCGCGGCCATTATCGTGATGGCTTTTGCCTCGCCTATCCCTTTGAACGGCTTCACAAAATCGTCTATCCCATATTTCCCCAGATTGTTCAAGCTGTTTCCCGCCGCATTGAGAATACGTTGCGAAAGCTCCACCGCCGTCTCTTCGACATTTCCCGAACCAATAAGTATGGCTATCAACTCGGCATTACTCAACGAGCGAATTCCGTGCAACATCATCTTCTCCCGGGGACGGTCTTCCAGCGCCCATTCGGTAATTTTCAGTTTCTCCCGACGGTTGTCCATCATTACTTCCCCTTTCGCAAACGTATCTCCTCAGCCTCATCTCGTCCTCGGCCCAATACGATTTTCAAGAAAAAGGCTTTCAAAAATCCCAATCCGTAACCACCCAGTTGTATTACACTGGCCGCAACCGACAACACGGCAATCTTCAGCCTTCGGTTCATACACCACGAAACAATAAAGACGGCCAGCAGATAAACTGCCAACGGCAAAATGGCAGGCCACCAGAAAAACGCTCCCACAATCATGGCCAACGAGCCGATGACAAAACAGGCCGGAAACCAATGCACCAGTTTCAACGTATCGGGGTAAAGCAGATAAAGCGAGATACGCGACATACCGAAAATATATATTTGCCGGAAAAAGAGCCGCAAGTTTCCCCGGCGCTTGTGATACACATAAGCATCACGAATAAGGGTTATGCTAAACCCTGCTTGCCGAATACGGGTACTCATATCGATGTCCTCGCTGAACATCTCCCTGAATCCACCTACCCGTTCATAAACAGCCCGTGAAAAACCCATGTTAAAAGTACGGGGCGTAAATTTTTCAAGTTGAACCTTACCCCCTCTAATTCCCCCGGTCGTCAGGAACGAAGTCATCGAATAATTGATGGCCTTCTGCACATCGCTAAATGAATCGTGGGCGGCATCGGGCCCTCCGAAACAATCGACATAACACTCGTGCAAAGCCCCACTCAACACCTCGAAATAGCGTTCCGGAATCACGCAATCCGAATCGAAAAAGATAAAATAGTCGCCCGTTGCCCGTTCCATGCCATAATTGCGGGCGATGCTCCTACCCTCGTTCTCCTTATAATAATAATGTATATCTATCGATTGCGCATACTGTTCCACCGCATCGGCGCATCGGACGGTAGATCCGTCTTCGACCAAAATCACCTCAAAGTCCTTACAAGTCTGGACCGACAGGCTCTCCAACAAATCGGCCACTTCGTCGGGCCGGTTATATACCGGTACAATAATCGAAAAATAGGGCATAGCGACAAATATTCTGTTTTTTACAAAAATACATTTTTTCATTAAATCCGACACAAAATTCAAGAAACTCTTCACCCCGGTCGGAAATAAAAAAACGGAACCCGCTATCACGGATCCCGTTTCGCTTATTGTCAAATCACTTCCCTATTTAGCCCGTTCAATGTAAGAACCGTCGCGGGTATCGACCACGATCATCTCTCCCGTCTCGATGAAAAGGGGCACACGCACCGTAGCACCGGTCTCGACCGTAGCAGGTTTCGTGGTATTGGTGGCGGTATCGCCTTTCAAGCCCGGCTCGGTATAAGTCACCTCCAATTGTACTTTTACCGGCAATTCGGCAAAAAGAACCGTCTCGTTCGAAGCATCGGAAACCACCTCGACAACCATTCCCTCTTTCAAGAAATCTACACCGGTAATCAAATCTTTATTGATAATAATGTCGTCCCATGTCTCTTGATTCAAAAAATGATAGTGTTCACCCTCGTTATACGAGAATTGGTACGGGCGGCGTTCCACACGGACATCTTCCAGTTTCTCACCTATATTGAAGCGGCGTTCCAGCACACGACCCGATACCACATCTTTCAGTTTGGTACGCATGATCGTATTGCCTTTACCCGGCTTTACATGTAAGAATTCCACACAGAAATAGAGTTTCCCGTCCAAACGGATACAAGTTCCGTTTTTAATGTCTTGCGAGTTAATCATACTTGTTTATTTATTTTTATTTTAAACTTATATTATTCTTTGTCCCTTATTTTTCCGCCTACAAAAGTAAACTAAATCGACAAAATCTCAAAAAGAAATCCCCAAAAATGGGCGAACTCTTGGTTTATTAAAAAAAAGTATCTATTTTTGCAGTCCGAAAAAAGAATAATAACGATAAAAATATAACGGCAATGAAAAGAACATTTCAACCTTCGAACAGAAAAAGAATAAACAAACACGGATTCCGTTTGAGAATGTCAACGGCAAACGGTCGTCGCGTATTGGCCAGCCGCCGTGCCAAAGGTCGTGCTAAATTGACAGTTTCGGACGAAAGACATCCGTTCTAAACAGTTTGTTTGCGACATATAAAAGCGGGCTGTATCAAAAAGATACAGCCCGCTTTTATCATATCCATTCCATTCCGGTCAAAACAGGATATTGGCCGAAACACCCCACGTAAGCGAATGTATCGTCCTGTTCCCCGACATCGGGGAAGATATACCCAACTCGTCGGAAGAAGCCAACCGGAAAGAGCCCGACGTCGCAGCATAGTCGCAAAAGAACCGGGCACCGAAATGCCGTTTCATCATATACCCTATCGAAAGGCCCGTAGTCCAAACAAACCCGTCGTTGTCAAACCTCATCTCATCACGGCCGAGTGAATGATTCGGGATATAGCTATACCCCGCCAATGCTTTGCAGCCCAGCGACAACCGGGTTATCACCGGATATGAAAAATAGACGCCGGCCATAGCCCGACCCTCATCTATCGCTTCGAGCGAAATATCCGCACGATTTTCCAACGTAACCGGGATATTCGACACCGTTGCCAATCCGCCGCAACCGATATACCTATTAAAGAAATAAGCTCCCTCCACCCCTATGCGGCTTCCCACACCGGTACGCAGAGTCACACCGTCGGTAAGATCGATATTGCCCAATCCCGAGACGAAACCCATATAAAGGCCCAAGAACGACGGATTCTCCAACAACGGATACTCCCGGGGCTCCTCGAAATTGAGCCCCTTATCTTTAAAAATCAAATCGGCCAGATAATAACCCAACTCGGTCGAGAGGATTCCGATACCGGCTCCGGCCAACACATCGGAAATCCAATGCCGATTGTTCAACGGCCGGCTCACCCCGGTGATCGCCGCCATCGTAAAAGCCGAGATGCTATACCATGGGCTACGGTCGCCATACTCTTTATGCATCATCATCGCAGTCATAAATGCCGTCGCCGTATGCCCCGAAGGGAACGACTTGTAATTGCTCCTGTCGGGACGCTGCACATGCGCCGTATATTTTATCGTGTTGACTACCGTAGCCATAATCGCCGTAGAGAAGGCATCGGAAACCAACATACGGCCCCACGAACTGCGGCTTTCCACGCCGAAGCCCTTCAATCCCAACATCACCACAGCCGGAGCATACTGTAAGTAATTGTCATACTCATAATGGAAATTGGGGACATAATCGTCTCTTAACTGACGAAACCGGTCTCGACCATGCATAACCGATACCCCCGCCACAACGAGCGGAGCCCCTATATAAGTCATCTGAAACCATTTTTTCGATGTAAAATCGGATACCGTCTTATTGCCTTGCTGCGGAGTGACAAGTGGACGTAAATCGGCCACGCTATCGTTATGGTTCAAATAGGGCTGTGCCGCATTACCCGGGAAGACCGACGAGACCAACACCCCGACGAGCCATAAACCTGTAATAAACCTCATCGTAATATTTTAGCATAAAAAGTGAATAACAGAACAAATTTCTGTTATTTATTCCATTTATCCAAAAACAAACCCGAATATCTTAAACCGTTACCAGTTTACCCAAAGTGACATACCAAATAAATCCCGATACCCGGGGATAACCCATCGCCCCGATTAAATCTACATAGGTACTTACCTGCTTCTTATACGAAGCCCGCTCTACGGTCCCGAACTTATAATCCACGACCACAATCTCGTCGGCGGTCTCGACCACACGGTCGGGACGATAGAATGAACCGTCGGGCCGCAGAATCTCCCGTTCGGCCCACACCTTCACTCCGGGCGAGAACCACGGCTTCACCCGTTCGTCGGAAAGCCAACGCACCACATTCTCACGAGTTTCCACCGCTTCGTTTCCCGACAGTTCCCCCGCACCGACAAATGTCGCAATCGTATCGTCCACCCCGTCGAGAGTCTCCACTCCGCTCAAAATACGGTGCATAAGCGTACCATACGCCCGGTCCTTCCCCTCGCCGAATACCCCCTTCCCCTGCAACCGCAGGTGAAGCCGCGTTCCCGGGTCGATTGCCCGGTAGGCTCCGGCAAAGAGACAGTTCCCCGACGGCTGGGACTCCTCTTTTCGGGAAGCAGGCCGCCAGTCGTCGCCGCTCTCGTAATGCAACGGTTCGCCTCCGCCGCCTCCCGGAAACAAAATCTCGTTCAACAGTGCCGACACCTCTCCAAACCTCACCCGCTTCGCCTTGTTTTTCTGGGCCGGTGCAAAAATATGCAACTCCTCTTCGGCCCGGGTAAAAGCCACATAAGCGATATTGAGGTTGTCGATATAGGCATGCATCTTCTCCTTGAAATATTCAGGGGCATAATAAGTCTGGGCCAAAGATTTTCCATATCGCAACGGTAAAACCGGGAGTTGCGAGAAAGGCTCTCCATGAGTACGGCACCAGATAAAATTGGTCTTGTCGGGACGATGGTCCAGTTTCCAATTACAGAAAGGAATAATCACCACCTTAAATTCAAGCCCTTTCGACTTGTGAATAGTCATCACCCGCATGGCATCTTGCTCTTGCGGGGTAGTCACCGACAATTTATCCTCGTTGTCATTCCACCAAGTCAAGAAAGAGGCCACATCGGCCGTATGGTTACGGCAATACTCCAACACATAATCTTGAAAAGCCTGTACATACACCCGCTCGCCCCCGTTTTCCTCCTCGCCCGAGAAACGGGCGATAATACGTTCGCACATCTCGAACAACGGCTCTTGGCGGATATGCTCGACAAACCGGAGGAAATCCTCGTCGAGATGCGACGTTATACTCTCCCGGTTTTCAAAATAAGAAAGCATCTCGGAAGCATCATCGGCCTTCGCCGAATCCCGCCGGTTATACTCATATACCGCCACCACCCTGTTCAACTCTATCGACGGGTCTTGAATATACCGCAAAACCCCTATCAACAAATTGACAAGCGGCGAATTCTTAATCAACAGGGACTCGCTCGATATGACATCATACCGGTAACGGGCATCGGTATTCCCATCGTTCAACCTCAACAACAGGTCAACCAACAACGTTCCCTCTTTGGCGGTCCTCGTCAGGAAAGTTATATCGCCGGGAGAATATCCCCGGTCTTGCAAATCTTTCAATAAATCGGGTATCCGCGACAATGCCTCGTCATAAAAATCGGAATCTTTGGCAGATTCCCAAACCGAGACCGAAACCCGACCGCTTCGGGAACGGTTCGACGAGGCCACCTCCTGCCGTATGTCGGCATACGCCCTCTCGATTTTCACCTCGAAATCACCGCCCACCAAAGCCGATTCGGCCACCTCGCGCTCCAAATCCTGTTGCAACAGTCGAGAAGCCTCGCCGAAAATAAGGTTGTTAAACTCGATCACCCGGGCACAACTGCGATAATTCGTTCCCATCGAGCTTTCGCTGTACTGCGACGGTCTGAATTGCGACTGTACCCCCTCGTTGAGCAACGACCAATCGGAATTACGCCAACGATATATACTTTGCTTCACATCTCCCACAATCAAGTCGGTATGTCCATGGCTCAAACTCTCGCCGATGAGAGGGGCAAAGTTGCGCCATTGCAAATTGGAGGTATCTTGAAACTCGTCTATCATAAAATGATCGACCCTCGTCCCTATCTTCTCATAAATAAAGGGAGCGTCGCTCTCATTGATAACGGCATTGAGAATCCCAGCCGTATCGGACAGCAACAATACGTTATGCTCTTTTTCATACTCCTCGATGCGCCGGTCTATATCGACCAATATCCCCAAGGCGTAGATATATTTCGCACTTTGTACAGCCGTATTATAGCGTATATAAGGCGCCTCGAAATCGGCCACGATCTCCCGCATCACCGGGTTAAGCTCGGCATACAAGGTCTCTATACAGGCAGGAATATCGGTTTTCCCGAACCAGTTGTCGCGATTATCGACATTCGTTTGGAAAGTTTGGGTAGGAGGCTCTACCCTCCCGGCGACCAATTTAACGAAATAGAAGGCCCACGAACGGCTCTTCCCTTTGAATTGTTCGGGCGAAACGCCATGCCGGTCGAGAATCTCCACCGCCGTTTTTCCCAACTTCCGCAGAAGCGATTCAAACTCGACACAGATGCGACGCATCTCCTTCAAATAACCATCGAGAACCGACTTGTCCCTGATTTGCGAAAGAATCGAAGCGCGGAACAATTTATAATTCTCCTTCGACAACTCCCCGGCCAACTCCCGCAAATCGTCTTTCCGTTCGGCCCGGTTTCCCAAACTCCACCAATTGCCCGACTCGATACGCTCCTCGGCATAATGGATCAACCAGTCGAGCAATCCCCTCTGCCCTGCATCGGACAACTCGGAGTACATGCGGTCGATGGCCGATGCCGTCACGAAATCGTTGTCCATTTCGATTTCGAAACTCCCCTGCAAGCCCACTTCACGGGTAAAATTCCGTAAAACCTGCTGGAAAAAGCGGTCGATCGTACTAATGTTGAAATAGGAAAAATCGTGCAACAACACATATAAAGTCTCGGCTGCGACAGCCTGTATTTGGTCAAGCGTGCAATCGAACAACCGGCACAACTCACCGAGATACGGTGAACGCTCCGTCTCATGGGCCAATATATCCAACTGCGCCACAATGCGTCGCTTCATCTCTTCGGTAGCCTTATTGGTAAAAGTCACCGCCATGATACGCCGATGCGCCGAGTCGCTCCGTTTATAAATACGATAACGACCCTGTTCGTCCCTATACCCCAACAACAGTTTAATATATTCGAGCGTGAGGGTATAGGTCTTTCCCGACCCCGCCGATGCCTTATATATGTGTAACATACGTCAAACGATGCGAGCCTTATAGCCCTCCGACAACAAAATATCCAATACCTTCTGACGGAAATCGCCTTGTATCAATATCTCCCCATCTTTGTCCGAACCACCCACGCCGCACTTGGTTTTCAACTTCTTCGCCAGCGACTTCAAATCTCCGGCCGTACCCACAAAACCGGTAACAAGAGTTACCGATTTCCCGTTCCGGTTGCGTTTGTCGAGCGATATGCGCAACTGCTGCTTCCCCGGCTCCAAGGTATCGCACTCTTCCTTCTCCTCGACTTCGAACTTAAAATCGGGATTCGTCGAATAAACTATATTCAACCGCTCTTTCCAGTCATTATTTTTCTTCATTCCCTCAATGTTATCTTTCCGATAAATTATATTTGTCCTCAAATATAATAAAGATAGCTATACAAAACAACCGATAATATTTTCTCACACGGCAATAATCCGGCCGGTTTCCCGTTATATAGGATACATGAAACAGATTACGAAATATTATAACATACTCACTATAAACCAGCTGCGACATCTGCGCATGTGGCTATACGTAAGCCTGATTCTCTTTGTTGCGGCCCCATCGTATGCCCTGAATGCCAGCCACTACGCCTCCCAGTCGCAATTGGCCGACGGCCTTTGGGTAAAAGTCGCCGTCTACCAGTCGGGGATACACCAAATCACCTATCGCGAATTGAGCAAATGGGGATTCTCCAACCCCTCGGCCGTAACCGTATTCGGCTACGGAGGGGCTATCCTGCCCGAGACATTCTCCGAAAGCGACATCGACGACCTGCCTCAAATACCCGTCATACACACCGGCAGCAAAATACTGTTCTATGCACAAGGGCCTATTTCATGGAAATACAACGCAAAATACAATGAATATATCCATGAGCAGAATCCCTACTCCACGGCCGGATACTATTTCCTCACCGACAGCAAAAACAACGGAGCCACCATTACCAACCGTGACGAATCGGATTTAACAACCGGTCTCACCGACATCACCTCGTTCGACGAACATGCCGTTTATGAACAAGACCTATACTCTCCCGGCTCGACCGGACGCCTTTTTTTAGGCGACGACTTTCGTTACACCACCTCCCGAAACTTCACTTTCGAATTACCCGGTGTAGATAACTCGGCACCGGTAAAGTTGCGCACCTCATTCGGCGCGAAAGTGGTAGGGGGAACCAGTAAACTCATTTTCTCCCGTAACGGAGAGACTCTGCCAGAGAGCAATACCGACAACATCTCGGCCTGCTCGGAAAGTTCTTACGACTTTGTAAAACTGGTCTCCACACTCAAAGAAATCTATCTCGATAGCGAAGAACTCTCCTTCACCCTCCTGTTCAGGCAAAACGGAGGAAGCCTCTCCTTGGCACGGCTCAACTACTTCCTGTTCAATTACAAACGCAAACTGCAACTCTATAACGGCAGCGTTCAATTCCGATTGGCTCAAATCCCTGAAAACGGGTGTTACAACCTGCAAGGCTATACCTCAACAATCCATATTTGGGATATTTCAGACCCCCAAAATCCCGTAAACATTATCCCTCGAAACGAAAACGGGAACGCACGCTTCTCCCCGGTAAAAGCAAACAACGAATTCCTTGCGTTCGACGAACAGGCAACCGTTGCCTCGGTCGAATTTGTCAGGACCGTACCCAACCAAAATTTGCACGGCATGGCTACCCCCGACATGGTGATTCTCACACCCAAAGAGTACATGGCATATGCCGGAGAAATCGCGCAACTTCACAAAGAGATCGATGGCATGGAAGTCGCTGTTATCGACCACGAAACCGTATTCAACGAATTCTCATCGGGAACCCCCGATGCAACAGCCTACCGTCGATTGATGAAAATGTTTTTCGATCGCGAAGGTGGCATAAACGGCAAACAATTGTACCTCCTCCTCTTCGGGAAAGGATTATACGATAACCGCAAAATAGGCGAAACCGGCAAATATGTGAAATACCCCACCCTACTTACCTACCAACACGGTAGTGGGACCGACGAACGAGCCTCCTATACGACCGACGATTATTTCGGTTTTCTCGATGATAATTCCGGTGAAAAAATAGCCGCCGACAAACTCCGTGTCAGCGTAGGACGACTGCCCGTAAAAAGTACACAAGAGGCCCAAGATGTCGTATCCAAACTCTCTAACTACATAAAAAACAATGATAAAGGAGCTTGGAAAAATCAGGTTTGCGTCGTTGCCGACGACGAAAACTATGCTATACACATGGAACAAGCCGAAGACATTTGCGAAATATTGGAGAACAGCGATGTTCACTGTTTTATCAATAAACTCTACACCGATGCCTATACGGCCGAAATAACCTCTACGGGGCGAACCTATCCCTCGGCCAAAAAGAAATTATTCCAAATCTTAGACGACGGGGTATTGGTTGTCGACTACATCGGGCACGGCAGTACCGTAGCTTGGACTCACGAAAATCTGTTAAATATAACCGATATACAATCGATGTATCTGAAACGCCTCCCTTTATTCATTACGGCCACATGCGATTTCGGGCGTTACGACCATGAAAACACCTCGGGAGGTGAAATCCTCTGCTTGAATCCCAGCGGAGGCGGCATAGCTCTCATTACAACAACCCGGGTCGTTTACATCAGCGACAACCACTATATCAACAGTGGAATTGCCCGGGAAATCTTCAAAAAAGACGAAAACTCCAAATTCCCTCGACTCGGAGATATCCTGCGCGAAGCCAAATGCAACATTCAGCAAACCGATAGCAACAAACTGAACTATACCCTGCTGGGCGATCCTGCCTTGAAACTCCTGTATCCCGATTACCAAATAAAAGTAACCGAGATAAACGGTCTCGACATTACCCAAACCACTCCCACCATACAAGCCCGAGACTCCGTACTTATCAAAGGCGAAATATACACCCCAACAGGCGAAAAAGCCACCGATTACAATGGCGTGATCTGTCCCACAGTCTACGACTCGGAAATCACCACAGTAACTCATGGCTATGGAGACGAAGGAAAAGCAATCGAATTCAAGCAACGAAGCAACCGCCTCTTCGTCGGGAAAGACTCTATCGTCAACGGTTCGTTCGAAATAGCATTCAAAGTCCCCCGGGAAATCAACTTTGCCGATGACAAAGGCCTCATAAACCTCTATTGCTACAATGGCGAAGGGCAAGAGGGTAGCGGCAACGAATCGAATTTCATCGTCGGAGGTTTCAACGACTCATCTAACGAAGACTTCGATGGACCCGAAATATACTATGCCTACCTCAATTCCGAAGATTTCAAAAACGGCGGTATCGTCAACGAATCGCCATTGTTAATCGCCGAAGTATACGACGAATCGGGATTGAACATCTCTGATGCCGGAATCGGCCACCAAATGACCGTAACTCTCGATAACAAAAACGTATATACCGACGTCTCTTCTTATTTCGAACCCATGTTAGGAGAATTTGGCAAAGGACTTATCAGTTATCCGCTGAGCGATTTGAGCGAAGGAGAGCATACCTTAAAACTAAAAATCTGGGATACCGAAAACAATTCGTCGGAAATCGAGTTAGCGTTCACCGTAAAACAAGGGTTGAAACCGGTAATCTACGACCTTTATGCCGACCAAAACCCCGCCAGCACATCGACCAACTTCTATTTAAGGCACAATCGTCCCGACGCGTTGATAAATGTAACAATATGCGTCTACAACCTCATGGGGACAGAAGTATGGCGATACACCGGAAAAGGGCTCTCCGACATGTTTAAATCATATCCCGTCACATGGGACTTGACGAATAGCAGCGGCAGCCGCGTACCCGGCGGAATTTACCTGTACAAAGCTATCATTTCGACCGACAACGAACACGAAACCACTCGCTCGAAGAAACTCTGCGTAACCGGCAAATAATGTAATTTCCCGACGGAGACACCCTCCTCCTTCTCAAAGAGAGAGAGGGAAGGGAAAAGATATTTAAACCATATTTCATTATTTTATTATATCTTTGTGTATCAAAATAAAACATTTTAACCCGGCACATACAAGCAAGTTTGTTTATACCGAAGGTTTATAGTATTTTTGCCGTTGCAAAACAGTCAAAAAAAATGGATAGTTCGGATTCGAAATCTACAATTAAATTACCAGAGCCGTCGCTACGCCGGCTACCATGGTATTTGGCTTATATCAAATTGCTACAAACAAAAGGAGAAGAATATGTATCCTCTACCCAAATAGCAAAAGAGATAGGCGTAGATTCGTCGAAAATAGCCAAAGACCTCTCTTTTATCAATATTTCGGGGAAAACCCGTGTCGGGTACGAAATAAACTCGTTAATCTCTGTCTTGGAGGAATTCCTCGGATTCACCTCCATGCACAAAGCGTTCATCTTCGGAGTCGGCAGTTTGGGAGCCGCCCTTATGCAAGACTCAGGGCTCTCGCAATATGGACTCGAAGTCGTTGCCGGATTCGACATAAAGCCCGAGTTGGCTGGCACCTTCGTCAACAATATTCCAGTCTATCACCTATCCCAGTTCTCCCAAAAGCAGAAAGAGTTGGGTGTACAGATAGGCATACTCACCGTCCCCATCGACAAAGCACAAAGCGCCACCGAAGAGATGATTGCCGGAGGAATCAAAGCAATATGGAATTTCACGCCATACCGAATCCGAGTACCCAAACATATCGTCATACAAAACACCTCGATTTATGCACATTTAGCCGTCATGTTCAATCGGCTGAACAATACCAAATAATCTACATGAAAATAATTGCCGTCGGTTGGAATTATAATGCTCACAATGCGAAAATGAACAAAACAGACATTCCGCAAAATCCGGTTATCTTTTTAAAACCCGAAACCGCATTATTAAAAAACGGGAAACCTTTCTTCCTTCCCCAATTCTCCGACCGGATCGAATACGAAACCGAATTGGTATTCCACATCTCACGGCTGGGGAAAAATATTGCACCCAAGTTTGCCCACCGCTATTACGACGCAGTAACCGTAGGCATAGACTTTACCGCCAGAGACAAACAGGCCGAAGCCCGTGCCACGGGTAGTCCATGGGACATAGCCAAAGGATTCGACTACTCGGCGCCCATCGGGCAATTCATACCGCTCCCCGAACAGTTTCCCAAAGCCGACAACATAGACTTCTCGCTATCAATCAATGGCACAACCGTCCAACACGGCAACAGCAACGACATGATTTTTAACATCGACGAAATCATCGCCTATATCAGCCAATTCTACACATTGAAAATAGGAGACATTATTTTCACAGGAACTCCTTCGGGTGTAGGACCCGTAAAAATAGGAGACCACCTCGAAGGTTATTTAGGCGAGACCAAAGTACTTGATTTTTTCGTTAAATAGCTATTCATCACAACAATGGTTCACAACTATTCTTTCAGAAAAATATCAATATTTGTCACGATAACCTGCATTTTAACCACACTCTTCCCGATTCAAGGAAGGCAAAGTCAGGACTATGCAGCAAATTCAATATTGGCCGACGGTAACTGGGTAAAAATATCGACTACCGACGCGGGAATCTATCAAATCACCGAAGACTCTTTAATGGCTTGGGGATTCTCCGACCCCTCGAAAGTAAAACTTTTCGGATACGGCGGACTTGTCATCGACGAGCTATTCTCAGACAACGATGATTATATAGACGATTTGCCACAGATTCCCCTTTGGAGGCAAGGCAATAAACTCTACTTCTATTCGACAGGAACAACCAAATGGGAATTGGATTCCTATAATCAAGAATTTATCCATCGGCTTCACCCCTATTCCACGCATGCCTACTACTTTTTGACAGATAAAGATATGAAGGAAGCTCAATTCCCTACCATATCGACATCTCTCCCCGAAGGTGAAAATACCACACCGATCACCGTATTCAACGATTATACGGTCCATGAAAAAGAACTAATTTCGGTAGGAAGAACCGGACAAAACTTTTTCGGTGAAGATTTTCTATCCAATCCCAGTCAAGAGTTCGCATTTCAATTGCCCGGAGCACAACCCTCACCCCTAAAAATAAGAGTATCGTTCGGTGCAAAAATAAACGATTCCGAAGGGTATATATACATTTCCTACAACGGGACCGAACTGCCCGTCAACACGTCGAACCGGATTACAAAATATTACGATAGCCACGAATTCCTCAGACAAGCCACCCCCCTCAAAACAGTTAACCAAGCAACAGAACAATCGACCATAGGGGTGCGATATTCTTGCGTTGGCACCACCTCTTGTGCTTACCTCGATTATATCCGGCTCAACTATACACGCAAACTACAACTATACAACGGACAAGTATCATTCCGCTTCATCAACCGCCAAAACGGAGACTATTACCAAATCGGACAAAGCACAAAGTCAACGATAGTATGGGACATCACCACTCCTCACGCCCCCAAAAACATAACCACCTTTTTTGAAAACGGGATTTGCACATTTGCCCCGGAAGACACACAACTGCGAGAATTTATCGCCTTCGACACACAACAAAAATTCCCCTCCCCCTCATTTGTAAAACAAATTGAAAATCAAAACCTACACGCCTTGGACATCGCCGACCTCACCATTATTACGCCAGCGGCTTTACAAGGTCCAGCCGAACGGGCAGCGCAACTGCACCGGGCGGAAGGGCTTACCGCAACAGTCGTCGAACAAGAAAAAATCTTCAACGAATTTTCCTCCGGAACCCCCGATGCAACAGCCTACCGCCGACTCATGAAAATGTTTTACGACAGAGCCGAGAATCCCGACTCCCGGCCTCGTTATCTGCTCCTTTTCGGCGACGGCTCCTACGATAACCGAAAGGCGATGGAAACATTGCATACCCCCGAGTGCGATATGTTATTGACCTACCAATCCAAAACCAGTATCGATGAACGAGAATCTTTTGTTTTGGAAGATTATTTCGGTTTCTTGGAAGAGAACTCGGGTATAGACATAAAAGTCAACAAAGTATGTTTAGGAATCGGGCGCATACCTGTATCCTCGGTCCAAAAGGCACAATCGGTCGTCGATAAACTTTATCGATATACTCAAAATACCGACTTTTCGCCATGGAAAAATAATATTTGTGTAACAGCCGACGACGGCGACGAAGCTATACACACCGAACAAGCAGACAAAGGGAGTGATACGCTCCTCCTCAAAAACACCCAAAATCCCCGTTTAGGATTCAGAATAAACAAAATCTTCATAGACTCCTACTACTTAGATTCCAAGACAAAAAAAAGCCCCGAAGCCAATCGGGAGTTGAAACAACAATTCGACAACGGAATGCTCGTTTTCAGCTTTATCGGCCACAACGATCCCGAAAACGGATTTACGAGCGAAGGACTACTATCCCGATACGAAATGGACAACCTCTCCAACAGCAGGTTGCCGCTCTTCATCACAATCACATGCAATTACAGCCAATTCGACGATAACAATGAAATCTCAGCCGGCGAAAATATATTGCTTAACCCCACAGGTGGGGCCATAGGCCTAATTACAACCACCCGAGTCGTATATACCGACGGGAACGACAAAATCAACCGGCGACTGATGAAACGCCTCTTCGATCGAAATCCCGACGGGATTCCCCTGCGAATCGGCGACATATTGAAATTAGCCAAACGAGATTTCGGGAACGAAATCGACAAAAACAAACTCAACTACATTCTCATCGGAGACCCAGCCCTGAAACTGACCTATCCCGAACATACGATACACGTAACCCGAATAAATGGGAACAGTAGCGAATACGAAACAGAAATGATCCCCGGGGAGAGCTATACGATAGAAGGAGAAATACGCTCTTTCCAAAATGAACTGCTTCCCGACTTCAATGGCGAAATCTACTATTCGCTTTACGACGAAGAAAAAAGTATAACTACATTGGGCAATCAAGACTCAAAAACATGGACCTACCAATACCGTCCCGACCTCTTGGCAACCGGTAAGGGGAGCGTACAAAACGGGAAATTCAAGACTTCGGTCATATTGCCTCTCGAAAACTCCCACTCGGGAAAATCGGGATTACTCAACCTATATGCCTACGACGAAACAGGCCGAGAAGCCAACGGTTATACCGATAAACTCCTTATCGGCACAAGTTACGAAACAGAAAACAAAGATACGCAAGGCCCCCAAATCGAATTTGCCGGGATTAACGACGAATCGTTTGTCGAAGGTGAGCTATACAACAATCCGGCGACCTTTATCTGCCGATTCTCCGACCCTTCCGGGATATGGACCGGGAACAGCTTGGGACGGCAAATGATACTACTGCTCGATGGGTGTAGTATCGAAGAAAACACCCTAAACTATTATAATCCCATTGTCAACAACGATATTCCAAAAGGCGAATTTATATATCCCCTTCCTCAACTATCCGACGGACTGCACACGCTCACATTCAAAGTATTCGATTCATTAGGAAACTCCTCGGAGACCACAATCTCTTTCCAAATAAAAGACGGAAACGAAACCTACATGATCTCTTTGGAAGAAAATCCTGTAACCGACTATGCCACACTATCGTGTCAAAGTGCAAACGGGAATGAAGTTACCCGGTTAAAACAGGCACGCATCTCCATTACCGACGACTTGGGAGAGGAGATATGGACAAGCATATCGGAAACCAACCCGTTTCCTCTCACATGGAACCTCCAAGACAACAACGGCGAACGAGTCCCTGCCGGGCAATATTACTGCCGGGGTTATTTCGAAACGACAACCGGAATAATTGCCACTCCCGCAAAAAAAATAGTAGTTATCACGCAATAATCAAGGATTATCTCTGTTTATTATATACGTAATTTGTAATGACAGAAACGATGAAACGTCTCCTTTTTCATACCTTGGCGGTTGCCCTCATGGCTCTGTGTCTCCCCGCATATACCTTCGCGGCGAACGGGAATACAACCAAAAACGAGTTCAACCCCATCAACACCGGTGTCACCTCGCTGAGCATCACACCCGACTCTCGTGGCGCCTCGATGGGCGATTTGGGTGTAGCCACCGATCCCGATGTAAACTCGCAATTTTGGAATCCTTCCAAATATGCATTCGCATACAGCCAAGCCGGCGTATCGCTATCCTATACCCCGTGGTTGCGCAAACTGGTCAACGACATCTACCTCGCCTATTTGGCCGGATACTGGAAACTAGGCAGCAGCGATTTGCAGGCTCTGAGTGCCTCGCTCCGCTACTTCTCGCTGGGTGAAATCGTCCTCACCGACAACCAAGGCAATGCCCAAAACAGCATTACCCCTTACGAAATGGCTTTCGACGTAGGTTATTCGCGCAAGCTCTCCGATAAATTCTCGATGGGTGTCGTATTTCGTTACATCTATTCCGATTTAGGTTTCCACTATGACGAGTCGAGCGTATCCGACGCCTCGGGCGCCTCGGCCTTTGCCGCCGACGTCTCGGGGTACTACACCACCTACCCCATCATCGGCCGCAGCGAATGCCAATGGTCACTGGGATTCAACATCTCCAACATCGGTACCAAAGTCTCCTACGACGGAGGCAACGAAAGTGCATTCCTCCCGACCAACTTGCGTTTAGGGACCTCGTTCCTCTTCCCGCTGGCCGACTACAACACCCTGTCGCTCAACCTCGATTTCAACAAGTTGTTGGTCCCTTCGACACCGCAGGTCGCCAATTATGAAACCGATGCCGAATATGAAGATGCCAAAGAAAAATGGCAAAACACCTCGCCTATATCGGGAATCTTCAAATCGTTCAGCGACGCCCCCGGCGGATTCAAAGAGGAGTTGCGCGAAATCAATTTTTCAATCGGAGCCGAATACTCCTACAACCAACAATTCTTCCTGCGTGCCGGATACTTCAACGAAAACAAATACAAAGGTAACCGCAAATACTTCTCTTTCGGTGCAGGTTTCTCGCTCAATGTGTTGAAAATCGACGCTGCCTATATGGTAGCCACGGCACAAACCAGCCCGCTAGACCAAACCCTTCGTTTCACCCTCTCGTTCGATATGGACGGGCTTAAAGAATTGATTGGCCGCCGATGAAAACACGCGTAGGATTTGGATTCGACGTCCACCGATTGGTCGAAGGCCGTGAATTATGGCTCGGTGGAATACGCATCGACCACTCATTGGGACTGTTGGGACACTCCGATGCCGACGTGCTTATCCACGCCTTGTGCGATGCCCTGCTGGGTGCCGCCAACATGCGCGACATAGGATTCCACTTCCCCGACACCGCCGGCAAATACAAAGGTATCGACAGCAAAATCCTCTTGCGAAAAACCGTAGAACTCGTTCGAGGGAAGGGCTACTCCATAGGCAACGCCGACATAACGGTTTGTGCCGAACGCCCCAAACTCAACCCCCATATCCCCGCCATGCAACAATGCCTCGCAGAGTGCATGGCTATCGACCCCGACGACATATCGATCAAAGCCACCACCACCGAACGGTTGGGATTCACAGGCCGTGAAGAGGGTATCTCGGCCTATGCCGTCGTCCTGATCGAAAAACCATAAAACCCTGCTCCCTCGGGAACCACTCATGACATGATGGCAGGGTCGGTCCGCACTCGATGCGGGAGCCAGAACTATCGGCACAAACTCCCACAAAAAGCATCTCCCCGTTTTGAAACGAAAGAGTTTTTCATTCCTTCCGTTCCAAATCCAAGAGAGGTTTCAACTCCTCATCGGTTATCCGCAAAGCACTCCCGTGCCTTATCCCCTCGGGCATTTTCAACCTGTCCGAAACATCTTCCCACTCCTTCATATCAAAAGAGCGAACGACACCGAAACGGCCCTCC
Organism: uncultured Barnesiella sp.; assembly: GCA_944320995.1. GTDB lineage: Bacteria > Bacteroidota > Bacteroidia > Bacteroidales > Barnesiellaceae > Barnesiella. The sequence continues at coordinate 40,260 of CALUJQ010000016.1, forward strand.
ATATACCGGTCGAAATAAACATAATACGTCGAATCTACATCGAGAAACGTAGGACCTTCGGCCCAATAATCGCCGGTTATGGGAGCCGAAGGCTCGGAATAAGGCCCGGTAAGCCTATCGGCATAGGCTATCCGTATATTCTTTTGCGGAGGAATCAATGTCTCGTCTTTCAAAAACATCACATACCTTCCGCTCCAATAATGAATCGATGCGTCTATCACATTAAAGCCGTAATCATAGAGCAGAAACGCATCGGAGAAAGTGTGGAAATCTTTTGTCGTCACGGCATATATCCGATGGCATAGATTCCCTTCCTCCTTTTCGGCTGTCTCTGCAAACCGCCCCTCGATAGTCGAAGCCCAGTAAATCATATATTCGCCACTCGTCTCATCGAATGTAATCTCGGGAGCCCAGCAATTCCTCACCCCTTCGACTTCGGCAAGGACAGGTATCATCTGCTGCCCGCTCCAATTAACCAAGTCGCTACTCGAAGCATATCCTATTCCTTTCTCTTCCCAACTCACCGTCCACACCATATGGAACAAACCGTCACCACCCCGTATGATACACGGGTCGCGCATCAGTTTATCGCAGCTTAACTCGGGAGCGAGCAACGGCTCTCCACCATTAACCGCTTCCCAATTAAGGCCGTCCCTACTGTATGCAATATGCAGGCCGTCCTCTCCATTGCCCGTAAAATAAGAGAATATATAAGCCTCACCCGATTGCGAAGCACAACCGGCCAACAAAAACAATTGTGCTAAAAAAACAACATATCTCATACCTGTCAACATAATTATACAATCCATCGAATCAACTTCTGTGTTTCCCGTCAAGAGAGAGGGATTTCACGATATTCCCCACGTCCGAATGCCGATGGAATCCTATTCGGACGGGTCTCAATTTTCAAAAATTTTCTAAATATAATCCTTTCTTAAAAAGAAAGCCAAGGACAATCCCCTTTTTAACACTCCCGGTTTAGATGTTTTTTAGACGATATTACCATATGCCTCGCAAAAGTTCGTTATTTTTGTAGCAATATGAAACATGAAGATTCCCATAAAAGAGTACTCATAGGTATGAGTGGAGGTATCGATAGCTCCGCCGCCTGCATGATATTGCAAGAACAAGGTTACGAAGTGGTAGGACTCACCATGCGCATGTGGGACTTGCCGCGGCACTTTCCCGGCGAAGGGCAAACGATTCCTCAATTTGCTTTGGAAGCCCGCGATTTGGCCGGGAAGATAGGTATCGAGCACCATATCCTCGATATACGAAAAGAATTTAAAGAAACCGTTATCAAAAGTTTTATCGACGAATATCTCAAAGGGAACACCCCTAATCCTTGCGTCATGTGCAACCGGCAATTCAAATGGCACTATCTGCTGCAAGAAGCCGACCGGTTGGGGTGTCACTGGGTCGCTACCGGTCACTATGCCCGCATTCTGCGAGAAAACGGCTACTTCGTGCTGGGACGGGGTGCCGACACGAAAAAAGACCAATCCTATTTCCTTTGGCGGCTCGGCCAGCAAGAGCTTTCCCGCACTATTTTCCCTCTGGGCGACATCACCAAGGAGGAGATAAAAAAATATGTCGGGGAAAAAGGATTTCACGAGAAAGTCGAGAAAAAAGAGAGCATGGAGGTCTGCTTCATACCGGGCGACTACCGCGATTTCCTGCGGGAACAACTTCCCGAACTGGAACAACAGGTAGCCGGCGGATATTTTATCGATTCTCTCGGTCGCAAACTCGGTCAACACAAAGGATTTCCCTTCTATACCATAGGACAACGCAAAGGGTTGGAAATCGCCCTCGGGAAACCCATGTTCGTCACCCGCATAAACCCCGTTAAAAATACCATACGGCTGGGCGAGCGGGAAGAACTGCTCACCCGGAGAATGGTCATCTCCGATACCATAGAGGCCATCCCCGGCATCTTGGAAACGGCAGGCACAATCGAGGTCCAAATCCGTTACCGCAGTGCTGCCATACCGGCCACTCTCCAAAAAGGGGAGACCCCCGGCGAATGGCTCGTACAATTCCAACACGACGCATCGGCCGTCACCCCGGGGCAATCGGCGGTTATTTACCGAGACAACTGCGTTATCGGCGGAGGCATCATTGCCGACCAACGCCTGTTAAAAAAATACGGTTCATGAAACGGCCGATTTACATAACCCTATTGCTCCTCCTCTTTTGGACGATGCTCCTCCCTGCACAAGAGCAACATTACCGAATATGGTTCAACGACAAGGGGGAGACCTCTTTTTCGGTAGAACGCCCCGAAGAATTTTTGTCCGAACGAGCCATGGCCCAGCGGAAGAAATACAATATCCCTATCGACTCGACCGACCTCCCGATAGCCTCTTCCCGATTGGCCGAACTCACGGCGCAAGGGGCACGCATACTCACCACCTCGAAGTGGCTCAACACAGCCACCGTTGCTTTGACCGACTCGACCCGATTGTCCCGCATAATCGACCTGCCATTTGTCAAAAGGTTCGACAGGTTGGGAACACCCGTACAACCCGAGCCCTCGCTTGGGAAGAAGCAGAAACAGATAGAGACCGATTCGGAAGGACTTTACGGCGATGCCGCTTGGCAAATCGCTTTGCACAACGGCGAGAAACTGCATCAAGCGGGATTTTCGGGAGAGGGTATGACCATTGCTGTCATCGATGGGGGATTTCTCAATGCCGATTGCAATCCAGCCTTCGACCAAAACCAAATTGTCGGCGTTCACGATTTCATCGACCCGAGTATGGATTTCCGGAACGGCGATTCGCACGGTTCTTCGGTTTTATCGACCATGCTGGTCAACGACACATCCACGTTCATCGGGACAGCTCCCCTTGCCTCGTATTGGCTACTGCGGTCGGAAGATACCGACACCGAATATCCCACAGAAGAAGATTATTGGGTCGCAGCTCTCGAATATGCCGACAGTTTAGGAGCCGATATAATCACCTCGTCTCTCGGATATACCGAGTTCGACGACCCGCAATTCAACCATTCGTGGGAACAACTCGACGGGCAGTCGGCTTTCATTTCGCAAGGAGCCGCCATGGGCGTACAGAAAGGGCTGCTCATCGTCGTGAGTGCCGGGAACGAGGGCAATAACCGTTGGAAGAAAATAACCATGCCGGGCGATGTGGCCGGAGTCCTCACCGTGGGAGCCGTCACCACAAGTTCAAAACCCGCCTACTTCTCGGGAACCGGGCCGACAGAAGACAACCGAGTCAAACCCGACGTGGTCGCATTAGGCGCCTCAGCCTCCACGATCGGCCCGGAAGGAACCCTGCAACTGAAAAACGGCACCTCGTTCGCCACCCCTATCATCGCAGGCTTGACCGCCTGTCTGCGGCAAGCGCTGCCCCATTTGTCGGCCGGCGAAATCATCGCCCTCATACAACAAAACAGTTCGCAATACCACACCCCCGACTCTGTGATGGGCTACGGAATCCCCGATTTCTATGCCGCTTATCGACAAGGGTCTGGCATAGAATCGGCCCGATATGCCGAATCGCCTCTGCAACTATCTCATACCGAAGGAGTCCCCATTATCTCCATAACAGCGTTGCCGGAGGGAGAGATGACTATCGACCTCCATATATACGACCTCAGCGGGAAAACCATGGCAGAATACAAACTCTCGGAAGGGGCGCAACTTGCCCTTCATGCCCTGCCCAAAGGAATATATCTGCTATTGGCACGCACCAAAACGCATGGTTGGACTCACAAAATACAACGACTATGACCACCGGAAGAAAAGAATTTTCGCTCCTCGAATTGAATGCCTGCGTCCGTAACGCATTGCAAGAAGCCTTACCCGACAGATATTGGGTACGGGCCGAAATCAGCGAAGCGAAAATACACGCCTCGGGCCACTGCTACCTCGAACTTATCGAGAAAGAGGATTCGACAGGCCGAACCATCGCCAAAGCCCGGGCCACCATTTGGGCCTCGACATTCCGGTTGCTCCAACCCTTTTTCGAGCAATCGACAGGGCAACTATTCACCTCGGGCATAAAAATTCTGGTATTGGTCACACCCTCCTTCCACGAACTTTACGGATACAACCTGACCATACACGACATCGACCCCTCCTACACGCTGGGCGATGCTACCCGCCGACGGGCCGCCATATTACAACAGTTACAGGACGAAGGGGTCGCCGACATGAACAAAGAGCTGTCGTGGCCGGCACTTCCGCAACGGTTTGCCGTCATCTCCTCCCCCTCGGCCGCCGGATACGGCGATTTCATGAACCAGCTCCAGAACAACCCCTACGGCTATAAAATTTATACCGTCCTCTTCCCAGCTGTCATGCAGGGTGAACAGACAGCCCAATCGATTATCGAGGCACTCGACCGTATCAACCGGCACGAAGGGGTGTTCGACGGGGTCGTCATCATTCGGGGAGGAGGAGCTACCTCCGATTTGAACAGTTTCGACAGCTATCCGCTGGCAGCCAACGTGGCACAATTCCCGCTCCCCATCATCACCGGCATCGGCCACGAACGCGACGACACCGTTATCGACATGGTAGCCAACACCCGGGTAAAAACCCCCACCGCCGCAGCCGAGTGGATTATCTCCCGCATACACGAAGCCGATATATATGCCGCCAATCTCGCCCATACGATAGGCGAAAAGATTAAGGACCGGCTGCTGCAAGAAAAACAGGCACTGCAACGGGCCACCTCCATGCTCCCCCTGCTCATCGAGAGGCGTATCCTCGGCGAACGCCACAAAACCGCATTGCGGAATGAACAGCTCAAACAGGCGTTGCGAACCCGGCTCGACTCGGAAAAAAGACGACTCGACAACATGTCGGAAACCGTACGGTTGCTTTCCCCACACTCCATTTTGCAACGGGGATACAGCCTCACCCTGCACCATGGCCGTGTCGTCAAAAGCGTGGACGGCCTCACCCCCGGCGAAACCATCGAAACCCTGTTGGCCGACGGGACATTGACGAGCCGCATAGAAAACATACAACCTTCGAAAACAAAAAAACAAATATAGATATGGCAAAGACTGCAAATCTCTCCTACTCCGAGGCTATCGCCGAGTTGGAATCCATCGTACACAAACTGCAAAACAACGAATACGAAATCGACGAACTCCAAAAATGCACCGCACGCTCTCTCGAACTGCTCAAATTTTGCAAAACCAAACTGTTCGAGACCGACGAAGCCCTGCAAAAAATATTGACCGAGCTGAACGATTAATGGCGACAGGACTATACCCCCGCCCCATCGTCACAATATATGCGGGAGGATATGCCTAAAATCAAAAAAAATGTTTAATTTTGCCAAGTTTTTCAACCCTATGAATATGACCGAAAGAAAAGTTCGCGTGCGTTTCGCACCAAGCCCCACAGGCGCTTTACACATAGGCGGCGTTCGCACCGCTCTCTATAATTATCTGTTTGCCAAACAAAATCACGGAGAGATGATCTTCCGTATCGAGGATACTGACTCCCAACGGTTCGTCCCGGGAGCCGAAGCCTATATCATCGAGTCCCTCGAATGGCTGGGGATTCGCTTCGACGAAGGGGTAAGCTACGGAGGCAACTACGGTCCCTATCGGCAATCGGAGCGCAAAGAGATTTACCGCAAATATGTCAACCAGCTGCTCGACGCCGGGAAAGCCTATATCGCATTCGACACTCCGGCCGAACTGGAAGCCAAACGGAACGATATACCCAATTTCCAATACGACGCCTCGACCCGCCTGCAAATGCGCAACTCGTTGACCCTGCCGAAAGAAGAGGTTGACAGACTCATTGCCGAAGGCACGCAATATGTCGTGCGGTTCAAAATCGAACCGGGTGAAGACGTGGTCGTCAACGACTTGATCCGCGGCGATGTAACCATCAACTCCTCGATTCTCGACGACAAGGTCCTGTACAAGTCGGCCGACAACCTGCCCACCTACCACCTCGCCAATATCGTCGATGACCACTTGATGCTCGTCTCGCATGTCATTCGCGGAGAAGAGTGGTTACCCTCGGCTCCCCTGCACGTACTGCTCTACCGGGCTTTCGGCTGGGAAGATACCATGCCCCGTTTCGCCCACCTGCCGCTGCTCTTGAAACCCGACGGAAAAGGGAAACTGAGCAAACGCGACGGCGACCGGCTGGGATTCCCCGTATTCCCCCTCGAATGGCACGACCCCAAAACGGGCGAAATATCCTCGGGCTACCGCGAATCGGGATACCTACCCGAAGCCGTGGTAAACTTCCTCGCTCTGCTGGGCTGGAATCCCGGCAATGACCAAGAAATCATGTCGATGGACGAACTTATCAACCTCTTCTCGCTCGAAAAATGCAGCAAAAGCGGTGCAAAATTCGACTACGAAAAAGGCAAATGGTTCAACCACAAATACATACAAGAGAAAAGCAATGAAGAACTTACCACCCTCTTCATGCCCATTCTCAAAGAGAAAGGTATCGAAGCCGATCCCGCCACAGTCGCCCGCATCATCGGGCTGGTCAAAGGCCGCGTAAGTTTCGTCAAAGAGTTGTGGGACCAAGCCGCCTTCTTCTTCGTGGCCCCCACCAGTTACGAAGAGAAATCGGTAAAAAAACGCTGGAAAGAAGATACCCCCGCCATCATGCGCGAACTCATCGAAATTCTGCGCAACATGGACGACTTCTCCTCCGCTCCGGCCGAAAAAATCGTATTGGGCTGGATCGAGCAAAACGGTTACCACTTGGGCAATGTGATGAACGCATTCCGGTTGGCCGTTGTCGGTGAATGCAAAGGTCCTCACATGTTCGACATCACCGAAATCATGGGCAAGGAAGAGACGATTAAACGCATCGAAAGAGCAATCGAATATTTAGGGTAATGACTTGCAGGCTTCCACATATTACGCTGCTCATACTGCTTTTGACCACACTGTTCCCCGCAAAGGCGCAACAGGTAGCTTGGAGTGTCGATATGACCGGATTTTTCGACAACCGCGAGTATGGTTACGCCAAAGCCCAGTCGCAGACCTTTTTCGGCACACGACTCTCCCCCGAGATTGGGGTGAGAATAGGCAACAGCACCGTAATGGCCGGAGCCTCGTGGGTACAACCCATCGACGGCTCCACCCGCGAAGCCAAAATACACCCCACGGTTTATTACCGCTATTCCTCCCAAAAATTCCGCATGTCGCTGGGTATGTTCCCGCGCACCCAACTGCTCGAAAACACCCCGGCCATTTTGCAATACGACTCGCTCACCTACTTCCGCCCCAACTTGGCGGGAGCCCTTTTCCAATATGTTCACACCAAAGGGTTTGCCGAACTCTACATCGACTGGCGGCAGGTACAGACCGAACAAGTGCGCGAAGCCTTTATGGCCGTATTCAACGGCCGGTGGCAACCCCTGCCCTACCTCTTTGCCGGGGGGCATCTGGTCATGAACCATTTGGCACGGCCCCGCAATTCGAGCGACCTCTACACCGTGACCGACAACCTCATCGCCAGCCCTTACGTAGGGGTGGACCTCTCCCCGTACGCCCCGCTCGATACCCTCACCCTCAAAGTCGGATACCACATCAGCCTCGACCGGCTGCGCAACGTAGGGACATGGCATCACCCGCAAGGCATACTCATCGACCTGTTGGCCGAATGGCGGTTCTTGGGACTGCACAACACTTTCTACAAAGGGGGAGCGCAAATGCCCCTCTATCCGCAACTGGGGGCGCAGCTCAACCAAGGCGACCCCTTCTACCAATCCCCGACCTACAACCGCACCGACATCTATGCCTATATCTTCCGCAAGAGCTACCTCAACTGCATAGCCTCTTGCAATTTACATTACACACCGGGCAATCTCGATTTCCAGCAGCAGCTCACCCTGCGCTTCTACATAGATGACCAAGCATGGAAAAACCGGAATAACCGGCAAAAACAGAGTTTCCTAAGGAATATCTTGTAACCCCCCGAGAGAATATTGTCGCCATGAAGTTGATTTATAATTTCGGAATATACTGCTACAAACAGTTGGTCGCACTGGCCGGAATACGGAATGCCAAAGCGAGAAAACTGACACAAGGGCAAAAAGGTATCTTCGACTATCTCGCCAGCCACGCCGACCCCAAGGGCGGTTATTTGTGGATACACGCCTCTTCGCTCGGCGAGTTCGAACAGGGCCGCCCCCTTATCGAGGCAATCAAAAAGGCCCAACCCGACACCCCAATACTCCTCACCTTCTTCTCCCCTTCGGGTTATGAAGTTCGCAAGGACTACCCGGGTGCCGACCTCATCTGTTACCTCCCCTTCGACCTGCCGGGAAACGTGCGGCGATTCCTCGACATCACCAAACCGACCAAAGCCATTTTCATTAAATACGAGTTCTGGGCCAACTACCTCAACGAACTCAACCGGCGGAATATCCCCCTGTATATCATCTCGGCCATCTTCCGCCCCAATCAAATATTTTTCCGCCCTTACGGCGGATACTTCCGACGGATACTCCGGAACTTCACGCACCTCTATATCCAAAACGAACGCTCCCGACAGCAGCTGGCCGGCATAGGAATCACCAACGTGTCGATCGTGGGCGACACCCGCTTCGACCGTGTAATAGAGATACGCAATGCCGCCAAGGAACTGCCGCTCGTCGCAGCCTTCGCCAAAGGGAGGAAAACACTCATCGCCGGCAGCTCATGGCCCAAAGACGAAGAGTTTATCATCGATTACTTCAACAACCGCAAAGATATAAAGTTGATTTTAGCGCCCCACGAAATCCACGAGTCGCATCTGCAATTTATCGAGAAGCGGCTGCAACGCCCCTTCGTACGCTACACACAAGCCACGCCCGACGAGATGGCGACCTGCGACTGCCTCATCATCGACTGTTTCGGGCTGCTCTCCTCGATATACCGGTATGGCACTCTCGCCTATATAGGCGGTGGATTCGGAGCCGGCATACACAATATCGCCGAAGCGGCCGTATATAACCTGCCCGTCATCTTCGGGCCTAACCACGGCCGGTTCAAAGAGGCTCTCGAACTGATTGCCTGCGAAGGTGGGTTCGCCGTCAACAACAACACCGAATTTGTCGCCGTGGCCGACCGCCTGCTCGACAATCCCCAACAACTTGCCACCGCCAGCCAAAACGCCGGGAACTACATTGCCACCCACGCCGGGGCAACCCGCACAATTCTGAAAGACCTCTTCGGAATCGAAGCATAATCGCAGGAAAACCCCAACACTCCCGTAGAGAGGTCATTCACGCGACTCCTCACCGGCATAATATTCGAGCAACCCCTCGCAAGCATCTTCGAGGATATTCAGCACATTTTCAAACCCATCGGCTCCACCATAATAAGGGTCGGGGATACAATCGACCGGATAGTGTCGGCAATAATCGGTTATCCGCTGCACCTTAGCCGTCTGTTCGGGCGTATCGGCCATCGAGCGAAGGGTATCGATGTTATAATCGTCCATACCCAAAATCAGGTCAAAGCGCTCGAAGTCATCGGGACGTACCGGACGGCTACGATGCTCCAACAGATAACCGCGACGGGCAGCATGCGAGCGCATACGAGGGTCGGGTAGTTCACCGGCGTGTCCGCCATAAGTTCCGGCCGAATCGACCACAAACCGGCCGGTAAGCCCCCGCTTCCGCAGCAACTGGATAAATACCCCCTCGGCAGCCGGCGAACGACATATATTCCCTAAACAGACAAACAATATCCTTATTGGTCTCTTCGGCTCTTTCTTCATGACAACAAACCCAAATAGTTAAATCGGCTGCAAAATAAATAAAAATCCGAGAAGAAACTGCAGATATGACATTTTCGTTAAAGGACGTAACTTTCTTCCAAAAAAACTTTTTCTTTACATTCCTATTTTATATTTTTGTTACTCTATATAAAAAGGGAATCGAAAATAAACCAAAAAAATAACACACGAATACTTATTAGTTAACTCTAAAACAATACATCTATGAAGAAAAACTACTTTTTACGCACAGCTATCTTATTAGTAGCTCTGCTATGTGGAACATCCAGTTGGGCTGTATCATCTCTTACAGAAAGTGTCACATTTAACGACTGGTCCAAAATACAAATAAACGACAACTCTGCAACAAGTTCTTACGACAAATATGCAGGAGACCAGACGCTCCCTGGCAGTGATGGAATCGATTATACATGGAATTTTACCCGTGTAATGAAATCATCCTCCAATTTACAAATGGACAAAAATGCAGGGACATTAATTTCTCCTACTTTTGAAACCAAATATGGCTTTAATGTAACAATCACCTACACTTGTTCAAACAACGATGCCTCCATTACAGAGACCGGCACCTCCAATACGGTAAAAGGAGCTTCACCCCTTACGCTTACCGTATCGTCCCCGAGTGCCAGTATTACTATCAACGCAGGTACAAAAGCTACCTATATTTCAAAAATCGAAATTACACCGGCAGCCAACCCGGCATTGGGAGACCCCGCATTGGCCTTCAATGATATTGCAGAAACGAGCATCATCAAACAGTTGACCGACGGCAGTTACAGCAGTGGCGCAACCTCGGCATCCGACGCTACCATCGTGTATAGCAGCAGTAACCAAGAGGTTGCTACCATCGACCAAACAGGTCTCGTTACATTAGTAGCCGGCGGTACAACAGTTATCAAAGCCGAAGTAGCCGAAACCGCTACGTTCAAAGGTGCCTCCATTGAATACACCTTGACAGTTGTTGACCCTGCAAAGACCAAAACTTTTATCAAGGTAACCAACGGAATAGTAACCGACGGTCAATACCTCATCGTATATCAAGACGGAGACAATGCAACTTCCGTCATGGCCATGAATACCACCAATACAAAAGATTATTTCATGTACGATGTACTCAATCTCACCGACGGTAAAATCACAACCGACGACGAATCGATTATGTGGGATATCACCACCGAGAGCGATGGCAACTACTCAATATCCAACAACGGCATCTATGTAGCCTATAATGGTTCTACTGCAACCAAAGGCGACAACAACGCTTATGCCGATGCTGAATATGCCACCGAAAGAGCCGGCTGGAAAATTGAATATAACAGCGAGCAAGGTGTATTCCTCTTCAAGAATGCAAAGGTTGATACCCGTCTGCTGCAATTCAACGCCAGCTCGGGTCAAGAAAGATTTGCCTGCTATCGCAGTTCACAAAAGAACCTCACCCTCTACCGGTTAGACGATGGGAAACAAGATGTAACGGTAGCGTTTAACGAAGTAAGCGGCGACAAAGAAATATTCTTCACCGAAGGACTCACCTACAACAGCGCCGCCACTGCTACGCCCGAAAGAGCTATCACATACAGCAGCAGTAATCAAGAGGTAGCCACCATCAATGCAAGCGGCCTCGTTACAATTGTCGGTACCGGTACTACCATTATCAAAGCTACCACCGAAGCCGATGACACCTATCGTGAAGGAGTGGCCCAATACACCTTGACGGTTCGGGCTTCTTCGGTAGAACTACCCCACTCGATCGACTTCAAATCGGGTCTCGGCGACTGGATCACCTACACAACCGTAGGAACCAAACAATGGGGATCGACCACCGATGGTGCTCAAATCAACGGTTATAAAGGAGGTGAAACCGAAGCCTACCTCATCTCACCGGCAGTAACTGCCGAAAACATCGTGCTGAATTTCAAAAGCCAAAAGAACTATACGGGCAACGATGTGCAGCTCTACTATGCGACCGATTTCGACCCCAACACCATGCAACCCACAGAGGCTACGTGGACCGAAATTACCGAAATGGCAACGTGGTCAACTTCGGCACTGACCGAATCGGGAGACATCGAATTGAACAACTTAACTTCGCCTATCTGCTTTGCTTTCAAATATACTTGTGAAGCCAGTGTCGCCGCAGAATGGACAATCACCGACCTCGCTATCTCCGAAGGCCTTGCATCGGGTATCGAAAGCGTAGAGGCCAACGGCATGAAGATCATCAACGGTAAAGGTCAAGTCACCATCGAAACGGCCGAGGCCGCTACGGTTGCCGTTTATGCCCTCACCGGCGCTCAGGTTCGCCAAATCGAACTCACCGAAGGTGTCAACATCGTAGAACTGCCTGCCGGCATCTATGTAATCGATGGTAAGAAAGTAGTGGTATTCTAAGCAACATACCCCAAACTTCAATACCTCGGGGAGGCAGACACGAGTCTGCCTCCCCTTTTTTGTCCCCACCGATAACAGAAAGGACCGGCACAGTCATATCCTCCCACACCCGACAAAAACAACTATGCCATCTGTCCCGGGAGGTATGGCAACAAAAAGAGGCTGCATCGCCATTCCCGATACAGCCTCTCTATCCGCCAAACCACCGCCGGTTACTTCTTCGCTTTCAACATTTCGAGTAAAAGAACCGGTTCGTTGGTCGTAATAAAATCGACACCCCGATCGATAAAATATTGCAAATCGTCGGCCTTGTTGACCGTCCACACATTGACAGTCAAACCCAAATCGTGAGCCTCGCGAATCCAAGGCGTATGTTTCTTCAACACATTATCCTCATAATCGAGGCCGGTATATCCCAATGCTTTGAGTTGAGCCGGGGTTTTGTCGCCATTCAAATAGGCCACCTTCGCCCCGGGTGCCAGTCGGATCAATTCGGTCCCCACCAAATTGCTGAAAGCGATATACTCGACTTGCGACTCCATATCCATCGACTGGACCATCGCCACCACCTTTTGGGCAATCTCCTTGTTTCGCTCGGGAGTAGATTGGGTTTTCAACTCCAACACCAGAACCATGGGCGACAACTTTTTACCCTTTTCCAAATAGCTTTCCAAAGCCGGAATTGTCTCGCCGTTTTTCAATTTCGAGGCCGTCACCGTCTCAAAATCGGCCTCCTCGATTTTCACCCCGTCGAGGGTTTCCGCATCGTGGTTAACCACCAACCGGCCATCGGCCGTGAGCCATATATCCAATTCGGAACCCCAACAGCCGGCGTCGTATGCCCGTTGCAACGACGTCAATGAATTCTCGGCCGAACCTTCACACTTCCAATACCCCCGGTGAGCCACCACCGAAGTAGATTGCTGGGCACAAAGCCCCTGCGAAAAAGCCATTGACAAAATGGCCACCGACAACATTTTCCCGTTCATATTCATATCCATTTTTCTTTTTAAATAGTTCTACCCTTCCGAATAACGTTTAGACAAATATACGACTTTTATCGGAACTCCCTTGTTTTCAATCCACACAAAGAGCCCGATTTATGCGATTTTTCCGCCATCTATCCGCTTGATTTTTAGGATTGAGCAAAAAAAATTACAATTTCTCTGCCATACCGATAGGGGGATTTCCCCTCCTTAGCGTTATTAAAGCAAAATCACATAGCTAAGTGAAACCCACGGGGAAGTTGAACGAGTCGTTATTTCCCGATCCGTTTCTCAACGGCAATAAAAAATGGCTCGAATGGATTGATAAAAAAATAACAAGTTATGAAAATTAAATTTATTGCATTACTTTTGTGTGTAGCTGTAAGCGCCAACTTGGTAAAAGGACAAAACAACGTAAAAAGTGACGCCTCTGTGAACAAACACGATATTCGGCTCTCGGTGAGCGACGGGTTAACCCTCGGTATTGTCAACATTTTCGGAATGGGATTGACCGATGCCGTAACCGGCAGCAAACGTTCCGACGAAAAATCGAGTCTTGTTTACGGCCTCGGATACAGATATGCAATCAACCGATTCAAAGTGGGTGGAGATTTCGGATTTGTACAGACCACCAGCAAACTGGCTCTTATCGGAGAAAAATCACCCTCTTTAAAAGAAAAAGAATTGAATTTCCTGATTTTACCCACAGTCGAGTTTGTTTACTTCAAACGAGGTTTGATTGAACTCTACGGAGCCGCGGCAGCTGGTGTAGATATTGTAAACCATACCGAAACAAGCCTCGTGAAAACAGCAAACAAGAATACGAAGAAAACCAATTTTTCTACCGACTTTGCCTATCAAATAAATCCTATCGCCCTCAGGGTAGGGAACGACCGCATCGGCGGATTTCTCGAAGCTGGACTCGGCTATAAAGGATTCCTTACGGCAGGTGTAAGTCTGAAATTCTGACCAACAACACGATAAATATACGCAAGTGTCACCCATGGGAGAAGAGAGAAAAGAACTTTTCAAAGTCCGATTTCAGAGGCTCTATCCGAGGCTATGCCGCATAGCCTACGGATACGTCTCAAACATGGACGATGCCGAAGATATTGTTCAAGAGCTATTCATCAATGTCTGGAACAAAAGGAAAGACGCTTTGACGGAAGAAGAATTTACCGCATACATGACTACGTCCATAAAAAATTGCTGCATTTCGTTCTTACGTAAAAAACAAGGTAACTTCGTTTCGATAGAAGATTATACTTCCGTCGCCATTGACAGACCCGACGAACACTATGAAGAGGCTGAAGAGGCAAAATCGACCGAAAATCTCCTGCAAGTGGCACTCGCTTCTCTACCGCCCAAGTGCAAGCATGTATTCCTCATGGCCAAACTTCACGGTTTGAAGTACCGCGAGATAGCCGAACAATTGAACCTCTCGGAGAAAACCATCGAGAACCAAATGTCAAGGGCCATTAAAATACTGCGGACTTTCGCGGCCGAAAACGCTTCGTTACGAAGTGCCATTATCACCATCGTTTTATCCATCTTCATAAACTGCAAATAAAATGAAAAATCATGATGACATAGATGAACTGTTGGCCAAGCACTTCGCTCACGAAGAACTGACTGCCGCTCAACAAAACCAATTGGAGATGTGGATAGAAGCCTGCCCCGAAGAGTATAAACGATTGCAAAAACTAATCGATATGCCCCTAAGCTCAAAACTCCCTTTTCATGTCGATTCTGAACGAGCATGGGCAAAAATCGAACCGAAACTCGACAACAATCCCTTCAAAAAACACCTCGAGCGCAAGAAAGTTATATACTATTCCGTGGCGGCTTCTATCGCCCTCATCTTGGCCACTGTCGCCTTATATACGTTTCACAACACCGAACCCGACACGCTGTATTATGCCGATTTAACCCAAACCGAAACCTTTTTACTCCCCGATAGCTCGCAAGTCACGCTCTATCCCAATGCGTCTCTCTCCTTCCGTTATGCTTCCAACGAGACAGAACGGCTGGTAGAGCTGAAAGGGAAAGCCTTCTTCCGGGTGAAAAACCGGGAAAACACGCCGTTCACGATTAAAGCACGGCAACTCAAAGTCGAGGTCCTCGGAACCTCGTTCCTCATCGACGCCCCTCATGACAACAAAACCGGGGTATTCGTCGAAAGCGGAAGAGTAAAAGTATCCGCCGCCCACAACAACGTCGTTCTGGAAGCCAACGAGAAAGTCGAACTGATCGACGACCAAATGAAATTGGGCATTATCGACGACCCCTCGACATTCTTCGGAAAAGAAGACTCGGTTCTGGTTTTTCAAAACAAGCCCATAACCGAGGTAGTCAAAGAGCTCGAAAGGCAAACCGGTATCCGCATCGAACTGGGAAAAGGAGTCGAAAAGAACTCGGTCACCACCAGAATCAATGCGGCGGAAAAAGAAAACATAGCAACAGAACTGGCATTCCTTTGCGGGTGCAAATGCGACACGATAGAGAAGGGAAAACATTACAGGCTTTATTATGAATAGATTCAAAATCTTATTCACAATTATAGCATTACTTGGGATATTTTCATCGAAAGGTGAAAGACAAAACCAACCCTCCCCGATAGCAGAAGAGCGGATAACCATTTCCGCCTCTTCTGCTACCGTGTTACAATGGTTCGACCAAATAGAGAAAAAGAGTGGTATCACCCTATCGTACAACCCTTCGGCTATCGACGTAAACAAAATATGCGAAATAAAACGGTCGGGTGAACGGAGCATCGACCAACTCCTAAAAGAGGTACTGAAAGGCTATTCTTTCCAAACGACTATAATCCCTCCTCGAAAACTGGTGATACAGATCAACGACGAAAAAATGTTCAGCATCACCGGTAGCATATACGAGGAGGGCAGCGACGAAAAACTCTACGGGGCTATCGTTTCTCTCTACGACGAAAACGGGAAAAGACAATACTCCCTATCCGACGCAAACGGGAATTTCAAGATTCTTGCCCCCAGCGGCACCTACCACATGCTCGTCTCCTGCATGGGCTACACCC
This sequence comes from uncultured Barnesiella sp., assembly GCA_944320995.1. Taxonomy (GTDB): domain Bacteria; phylum Bacteroidota; class Bacteroidia; order Bacteroidales; family Barnesiellaceae; genus Barnesiella. Next base: position 56,434 of record CALUJQ010000016.1, read on the forward strand.
CCCTCGAACAGACTCTCTATATAAACCGCGACCTCTTCCTGTTGCCAAGGCTTCAAGCACAACTTTTCGAAATAGACGAAGTGACCGTAAAATCGCACAAATTGAGCAACACGCTGGACGAACTGGCTCCGTCGAGTATGCTTTCGTTCAACTGCAACGACCTGTTCTCCCAAATCTGGATCCTGCCGGGCGTAAGCGGTATTCCCACAGGCAACAACTTTCTGGTAGATGGCGGCGGATATGACGAAAACCAACTCTTGCTGGACGGCGTTCCGGTCTATCACCCGGGGCATCTCAACCTGTTGCTGCCCGTCTTCAACGGCGATGCCGTTAAAAACATCATTTTCCACAAAGGATTCTTCCCGACCAAACTGGAAGGTAAGCTCTCGTCGATTACCGAAGTGACCTTGAAAGACGGGAACAAGCAGGAACACATTCGCACCCTCACACTCGATATGCCTGCGGCCTCGGTGATGCTCGAAGGACCTATCATCAAAAACAAATTGTCATATCTCGTCAGTGCCAGAAGAAGTTGGCTCGACCTTTTCGACAACTTCCTTTCGGAAGAAGACCGGTTAAACCACTCCTCGCTCGACTTTAATGCCAAACTATCGTACGACATCTCACCGTCGAGCTCGGTCAAAGCATTGGCCTACAATGCCAAAGACAATTACCGACTCCCCACGATCGACGGCGATAAAATATCGGTACTACGATGGGACAACCAAATATACCAACTCTCTTATAACATTCAGAAAGGGAAATGGGGTAATACCACCTCCCTCTTTTACTCCTCACACGAAAACATCGCCCTTGCCGAATTGCTGGGTTTCGCAACAGAGACCGACACATACGTCCACAGCGGAATAAAATCATTTAACATCACTTCGGAATTCAGCTACAAACACGACAATATTTACAGTACCCGCTGGGGGGCCAAATACTCGCACGAAATCTACGAACTGGCCGTATTCGGCGATACCATGCGCGTACGCAACGAACCCATCGACCAATTTTCAATCTTCTACGATAACCTCATACGGATCACGTCCAAACTGCTCACACAAGTCGGAGTCCATTTCGTAGGGTATCTCCCTCGAAACCACCGAGACTATTACAGCATTCAGCCCCGTTTTTCGGTCAAATATTCGCCATTCGAGAACGATTTGTTCTACCTCAATTTCTCGAAAATGGAGCAGTTCTATCACTACCTGCGATTCAATATCTTCTACCTCCCTACCGATTTCAGAATGCCCAGTATCGAATCGTACAAACCCCGCTCGTCGGAACACTACGAAGCCGGATGGAAACACTATCTGCAAAACGGGGTCTTCGAAGCGTCACTATACTACAAGACCCGAAGAAACATCGTAGCTCTTCGACCCGAAACTTTTGTCGAGGATAACCAATGGGATAACTATATCATGACCGGCAATGGCGACAGCTACGGGATCAAACTATACTTTTACAATTACTGGAAACGCTGGCTGTTACAAAGTTCCTACACCTATGCCCGAAGCCGGGAATGGTTCGACGAATTGAAAGAGCAAGGAAAACTCCCCTCACTTTACGACATTCCGCACCAACTAAACATCGCGCTCTCCTACAAACTGACGGCCAACTCGTTGATTTCGATCGGAGGGCTATTGCGCTCGGGAAAAATCGTCGATATAGACGAAGACTCTTTTGACCCCGTCCCGATCGAACAATTCCGAAAAAAACGAACCCCGCTCAATTACAGGGTCGATGCCGGATATGCTTATAAAAAAGATTTTAATGGAAAACTGCTGCTCCTGCGTTTCGGGTTATACAACATCGTAGGAAATCCCCCCGAAGAGGAAGTGATCAGTTTCTACTCCGTACAATGGCATTACAACTGCTTGCCTTACGGGAGTGTCAGTTTCAAATTTTAAACACAGGATACTCCCGGGGAGAGAGAAAAAAGAATTCTCCGGACCGAGAATGCCGAAGGATAAAAAATATCCGCTCCTTTCTCCCAGCCGAAGCGGAAAAACAATTACCAAAACTTATTCTGCCGGGGATTATATTCAAATCCCACACTACCCAACTTGTCTTCCAAATCGGATTTACTGATATGCATATCGTCGCACAACTCGTCGAGCGACGCATAATTATCCCGCAACTTCGTATTGATATACGAAAACAAAATCATCGGGTCCTCGGGTAAACCATTCATACACTATCTTTTTTATTTCGAGGTGCAAAGATACTGCTTTTTCATTCAACTTCGTCCCCTCACCCACAATTTTTCCAGAAACCCATATCGCCACAACGGAAAGGAAAGGCAAAAAATACCCCCGCATTGCCATTTAGCCGTGCGGGGGCAAATAGGTTCAACAAGACGACGCCCTATTTATTCATATCCATCAGCCATTTGCCATCTCTCTTAACCATGGTTTGCTTGTTCTCTTTTTGCGAGCCATCACCAAACTTCTGGGTAAAAGTCACAACAGCACTGTTGCCGTCCTCTGCGATCTCTTCCGAGATGATTTCTATACTTTCGAAACCGCCCCGTTTTTCAAACTCTTTGGAACTCTTCTCTTTTAGCAGGCTGACCCACATCGCTTTTTGTTCATTGATCTGGTCTTCGGTAAGCCCCTCTTCCAAAGCCATACCCTCTACAAATTTCTCGTAATTCCCGGCTTTCAGGTCATCGACATACCCTTTCAATGCACTCCCCGGAGTGGCCGAAGAAGAAGAAGAAGAACAAGAAGCCATTATAATCATGGCTACGATCCACATGCTGAAACTCAAAATTCTTTTCATAAGTGTCCCTTTTTTAAGTGAATAAATGTGTAATTAAAAATGATATATCAAACGGAGCTTGTCGCTCTGCGCAATATCGTTAGGTAAAAGATAGTCTCCTCGAAGAACCGGAACATTTATTCGACTCAAACGTCCCTCGGGCAAATCGATTCCCTCTTTTCTATATACATGGTCTATCAATTCGGTACAATACATCTTCATGGTATCGGTCAAGTCATACTCATGGTCAAACAAGACTCCGGCACGGAACATCGACAAGGCATGTTGCGCAGCTTTCGATGCGGCCTCCCTCGCATTTGCCACCCTCATGACGGCACCACTCGAAGCCCGCTCTTTGGCAAAGAACTTCTCTATCGGTTCCATTTTCACGCGGTCCTCATCGCCTTTATAATCGGGTTCTCCCGGCACAGCATGTATCACAAACCATTTCCCTGCCTCTTGTTTAAGAATACCCACATGAGAATATGCCCCGCTTTTATCGGCAGCCAATACGACCTGACTCGTCAAGCCCGTCCCCCTTCGGAACACAAGGTCTCCATCACGAAGCGATTCGGTAGGCAAGCCCTCCGAAGAACCCATGCCACTACCTTTGCAAGCAGTCAAAGCAAACAGGCCTAACAACAGTTCTACAATCCCCAATATGAATATCTTTCGAACCATTATTCGCAAATATAGAAAAAAATTTTTAAGATTTATCAAAATACCTCGCTTTTCTCCTTTTACCTACAAAATTCATTAACCAACCATACGATTTCCTCCGGTTCAAACCGGGCATATTCCTCCAATTAATCGTGAACCGACAAAAAAATTGCCGCCCGGCTTATTCAGTCGAGCGGCAATTCCCAATAAGTTCGATTCAAAAATCTTATTTCAAAGCGTCGGCAAGAGCGGCGTTGGTCTTATGAACGGCAGCTGCACTCTTGGCAAATGCCTCTTTCTCGGCAGCATTCAAATTCAACTCAACCACTTTCTCGATACCGTTGCGGCCCAATACACAGGGAACACC
>CALUJQ010000017.1 GCA_944320995.1 uncultured Barnesiella sp.
AAGCCAACTTCGCGAAGTTGGCTTTTTTGTTGTAACTACCTTGGGGGGGTATGGCCTCGTTATTCATTCCAACATATCGTCGGGCGTCAAAGGCGAGTATGGCCCGTCCTTCACCTCAAAAATAACGGTTCCACTACACAACACCTCGATGGTATGCCACTGTCCCCGGGGAATATTCACACCATACAGCCCCTTTTGAAGATCGAGTTCATACCGCTCGATTTCCCGTTTATGCTCGTCATAAAATATCACATTCAACCGTCCCCGCAGCAACACATAGGTCTCCAAAGTATGGCAATGACGGTGTATAGGCAGGACCGTACCCGGTTCAAGGGCATTGAGCAACCGCTGAGCCGGTGCATCCAACGTCTCGTGAAAATTGTAATTCATGCGCAGCCGGGCACTCTCCCGGGCCTCGGCCGTCACTTTGTCAAGTAAATTATTGTCTATTAATCCCATTGATATTTTTTGATTTCTTTTTTAAACGTAATCGCGTATAAAGGACCTCATAAACCTTGTACACATAACGCAACGATAAAATCACCACGTTGGTGTAAACCCCATGCTCTTTACATGCCTTTAAATGTTCTTTCATTATAACCCTATGAGATTCCATACCCCGTGTACTTATGCCCCCTACCCGCATCGTAATTAATGATTCGGGAATATAACAAGTCTTAATCCTATGTACATACAAGGCTCTCAATAGGAATTCAAAATCGGCAGCAATACGATACTCTATTCGGTACATACCTATCTGCTTTATCAAATCCCGCCGCATATAAAATGTAGGATGTGCCGGAATAAAGCCCAAGCGCATCAATGACGGACGAAATATCGCCGACGAATAATAACGAATACACCGGTTCAAATCTTGGGGGAGGACATATTCCAAATCGGCATATACCGCTCCTATCGACTCATCTTGAAACGGTTCAACCAATCGGGACAGAGACCATTCGTATTTGTAAAAGTCATCACTGTTCAAGACCCCGACGACATCGCCTTCGGCCAATTCTATACCTTTATTTATGGCATCATAAATTCCTCGATCTTGTGAACTTATCCATTTTAATTTCCCCAGATACTTTTCATCATAGCTCTTTATCAGATCTACTGTTCCATCGGTAGATGCACCATCGATAATAATATGCTCCCAATCAACGCCTTTTTGAGAAAGAACACTTTCTATTGTATCTCCAAGGGTCTGTACACTATTATAAGTAACCGTTATGATCGAAACTTTAATACTCCCCTTTTTCATATTATTCGCTCCAAACTGTACGTTTTACATAATCGGTATAAGAAAGTATGATTCGTACAACCTTATCGCTCACATTCGGCATCGAATAATCGGCTACCGGACGGAAATTACGAGCCTCGAGATTTTGATTCTGCAACTCGGCCAATCCCTGCATGACCCGTTCGGGATTCAATCCCACCATCATCACCGAGGCCTCTTCCATCGCTTCGGGACGTTCGTGTGCCTCCCGTATATTCAAAGCCCTGAAATTGAGTATCGACGACTCCTCGCTTATGGTCCCGCTATCCGAGATAACGGCACGAGCATTGATTTGCAATTTATTGTAATCGCTCAATCCCATCGGTTTCATCAACCGCACAAGAGGGTGAAATTCTACCCCCTCGGCCTCGATTTTTTTGCGGGTACGGGGGTGTGTCGATACAATTACGGGGAATCCGTATTGCTCGGCTATTGCGTTCAGAATAACGACCAAATTCCCGAAGTTCCGTTCGCTCGAAATATTCTCTTCCCGATGTGCCGACACCACGAAATATTCTCCCTTCTTCAAGTCCAAATCTTCCAAAATGGACGATGCCTGTATCTTGGGCAGATACTGGTTCAACACTTCATACATGGGACTACCGGTCTTGATGATACGATCGGCAGGAAGGCCTTCTCGCAACAGATATTCACGGGCGATACTGCTATACGTCAGGTTAATGTCCGATATATGATCAACGATCTTGCGATTACTCTCCTCCGGCACGCGTTGATCGAAGCATCGGTTGCCGGCTTCCATGTGAAAGATGGGAATGTGCCGTTTCTTGGCGGCAATCGCACACAAACATGAATTGGTATCGCCCAGTACAAGGAAGGCATCGGGTTTTTCGCTTTCGAGCACAGGGTCGATATTAATCAATATCTGCCCGGCTGTCGAGGTGGCATTACCACCAGCCGCATTCAAAAAATAGTCGGGTTTACGCAAACCTAAATCTTTGAAAAATATCTCATTCAATTCATAGTCGTAATTTTGACCTGTATGTACCAATACGTGGTCAATAGCCGGACTTGCATCTAATTTTTGGAGTACACATGACAACCGTATGATTTCGGGTCTCGTACCTACCACCGTAAGGACTTTCAACTGTTTCATGGGTATATATATTCTATTTTTTTCAATTCTCTTTTACAACCGGTTCGAAATAAGTATCGCCATCGTTGGGATCATACCATTCGTTAATCCAAAATTGAGCATACAATATTTCGTCCCCAATATTTGATATATTATGGGTGTACCACACCGGCATATCGACATAAGCCGGCTGGTCGCCGTCGAGGTAATAATCGAGGACCTCGTCGGTCCCCACTTTACGCAACTGGATACGAGCCTTCCCCTTGATAACGACAAAGCGCTCCATCTTGCGGGTGTGGTAATGGTTACCTCGTGTCACCCCCGGCACGGTAGTCGAGAAACTCACTTGTCCCCCCACCCCTATTTTCACGGTCTCGACAAAACTGCCACGGGCATCGGTGTGCTGTACCAACGATACCGGAAAATGTGTTGTCATATCGATATAACTGCGAAAAGTATTGAAGAGGTTGGTCTCGTTGCGGTCGTGCAATGGCGGGATAATACCTTGTTCGAGATAGAGTGCGCGATATTGCTCGAACAGGCCAAGGACTTCGGTTACCTTCATCTCGAAATCGAACGGGACATCATCGCGCTCGATAACCGGCACAGCCGACTGTACCGTTTGCCTTATCTTATCGCAAATATGATTGCACAAACTACCCACATAGATAAGATTCACCGCGCTGTCTTGCAGCACGACGGGAGCCTCGCCATGCGTGAGTTTATAACTAAATGTAGCAATGAATGAATTGTAATTGGGACGGCCAAACGGACCGAAGACATTGGGGACTACCATTCCCGTGAACGATGCCCCGTTACGGGCAGCCCACGCCTCCAACAATCCACGGCCTTCGCGTTTACTGCGGCCATACTCGTTGTCTCGCTCCTCTTGGGTACTCGACGAGAACAACACATAGGGCCTAACGCCCGCCGATTCCATTGCGCCGATCAATTGATTGACCAAACCGATGTTCGTCTCATACAATACTCGGGCATCGGGGCAACGATTCATCGCCGCCAAATGGACAATCACATCGCACTTCTGCACAAAAGCACACAACTGCTCGCGATGCAAAAAGTAATCATCTTCAAAGGGAATACGCTCAAACTCCTCGGGGAAAAGTCCCAACGTGTTGTATAAATGCGTTCCCACAAAACCGGCCTGACCGGTAATTCCAACCCGTATCATCATTTACACATTAAAGGTTCAAATCGTTCTGCACAATATCGAGTTTGAGCAACAACTGTTTCATCTCCTCTACATCGAGACGGTGTGTATTGTGCGAGTGGTAGTCTTCTATTTGAGAAACTACTTCGTTCCCCTCCACAAAATACTTGTCGTAATTAAGGTCACGGCTGTCGCACGGGATACGATAGTAATTGCCCATATCCACAGCCCGGGCCATCTCCTCACGAGTAACCAACGTCTCGTACAGTTTCTCGCCATGACGTGTACCGATAACCTTTACCATAGTATCCTTGCCATACAACTCCTTCAACGCCGTAGCCAATGTGGACAGTGTAGCCGCCGGAGCCTTTTGGACAAACAAATCGCCATTGTGCCCATGCTCGAAAGCATAAACCACCAGATCGACAGCATCGTCGAGCGTCATCATAAACCGCGTCATATTAGGGTCGGTAATCGTTATCACGGCATCGTTTTTCATCTGCTCGATCCACAAAGGGATAACCGATCCGCGACTCGCCATCACATTGCCATAACGGGTGCAACAAATCGTAGTTGCCGCCCCATCGCCCAACTGACGGCCCTTGGCAATCGCCACCTTCTCCATCATCGCCTTGCTTATACCCATAGCATTAATGGGATAAGCGGCCTTATCGGTCGAAAGGACCACCACGTTTTTCACACCATGCTCAATCGCCGAGTCTAAAACATTCTCCGTCCCCAACACATTGGTACGCACTGCCTGCATGGGGAAAAATTCACAGGAAGGCACCTGCTTCAAAGCCGCAGCCGAGAAAACATAATCGACCCCAGCCATAGCCCCATCGATACTGCGCTTGTCGCGTACATCACCGATATAAAACTTCACCTTCGGATTTTGCAACCGGTGACGCATATCATCTTGTTTCTTCTCATCACGACTGAATATACGAATTTCTCGCACGTCGCTATCCAAAAATCTCCGCAAAACAGCATTGCCAAACGAACCTGTCCCCCCGGTAATGAGTAATACTTTGTCTTTAAAAATTGACATAATTATTTATCCTTTAATTGGTTTTTCAATATTTCTATTTGATTTTCAAAAGCATATTTCTTAGCCATTTCCAGCGCCTCAATACGCATCTGTTCAACCTTATCGGAATGAGTAAAGGCAAAGGTAAAGGCACGGCTCAACTCGGCCACACTCTTGGGAGAAAACAAAAGGCCGGTACGCCCCGAATCGACCACATCGGGAATTCCTCCCACATTCGTGGCCATCACAAAACAACCTCCTGCCATAGCTTCCAACACCACTTGTGGCAACCCTTCGCTATAACTGGGCAATATAAATATATCGTGCGATTTATATTGCTCCATCAAATGGGGCCCAAATGATATAAATCCGGCCAACTCTACTTTTTCGGACACTCCATACTGCTTGATCAACCGTTTGACCTCGGGCATAAAAGCACCGTTGCCAACAACAGTCAAATGCCAGTCGAAAGGTATATTGCCCGACAAACATGCGAGTAGTTCCGATAGGCCTTTATTCACCTCTACTCTACCCACAAAAAGCAAATTCACCGTATGAGCCCAGTCGATTGGAGGCAGAGCCTCGGGCAACATTATATCGGAAAGCCGATAACGCGAAGAAGCCATACAATGAACATTATGGGTAAATTGCCCGAACCGCTCGGCTATTTTACTTCCCAATGCCATTACCGTTATGTCCTTATGCTTGGCAACCAACCGCTCTACCTGTCGCTCGAAATAATAGGCCAAAACCGTGGCAAACCACTTTTTAACGCCCCGATACCGTTGTGGTAATACCCGACGCGTGTCTTGCCGCGCCAATAAAATTACTGGTTTACCATATTTCACCGCCCATTTTATCAATTCTATGCAAATAGGCATAGGTGACATCACCAACAATTTGTCCACGCTCTGCACAAAAGCCGATAATGTAGGCTTGTTTCTTCGCTTAAACAAGGGCCATTCCACACACAAAGCCGCCAAATCGTTAAACGGAGTCAATTCCCAAAAACGGTCATACCTGTCGATGCGATACATATTCTCCTTTTTCCCGCCAAGTTGCCGTCCCAAGAAACTGAATGAAAAAGTATCTTCCCGGGAAAGGTTATTCAGCAATATAGTATAAATATCCTCACAAAAAAGAGTTTCTCCCTCTTTGTAATATCCTGTTTCAAGATAAACACCTATCTTCATAACTTTCTCGCAAATTCCTTAATTCCTCAATCTGCTCTTTTATAGCAAAATAGATTCCCATTCCGCTCGATACGACTCGATATTAAATCGGCTCTCGGCACACTGCCGGGCCGCAACACTCATCTTATCTTTTTCGATTGTCGATAAAGCGATAGCCTGTTTCAGCACCGTGGCAAAAGAATAGGCCGACAGAGATTGAACAATCAGCGCATTCTCGCCATCGATCAAAAAATCCTTCAAATCCGACGAATAATTACAAATCATCGGAACTCCTGCCGAAAGACTTTCTATAACCTTCGTCGGGAAACCCGCTTGTGCATATCGCGCCTCGGAGTCTCTTAGTAAAACCGAAAAATCGGCCCGGCACAAAGCCGACAACACCTCGCTATGCGGTAACTTTCCCTTTATATCGAGATAAGGCTCCAACCTCACATACTCTGCCGGTGAAATCATCGTCTTTACTTGGGACTCCGAAACACCTATAACGACAAACCTTATTTGCGAAAGAGCAGATGTATCGAGAAGAGACAACCCTGCCAACATCAAATGCAAATAATCCTTTTTACCGGGAGAGCCGGCATAAATCAAGTGCAAAGCCCCATCTTCATCGGCCATTCTCATAGGCATTCGAGCCACATCAAAATAAATAGGGATACGGCAGGTTTTACACCCTTTCGAAGCAAAATAAGACTCTAAATAACGACTAATCGCTATTACCCGAATCGGGCGAGATATAACCTCCCTATTTTCAATATCTTTCATTCGGTACGACAAACTCCATTTTCCTTTGGAGAATTGCTGAGGCGAATACCACTCCACCACATCTTTGAGCAGTTTTATCCCGCGACGGTTGCAATATGATTTCAAGAAAAGAAGGACGTCTATCATGGTAAAGCCACATACGACAGCCTTTATATGCTTTCCCTCCTTTTGTAATCGGATTAATAATCTTCTCAACCTCCAACTATAAAACAAATAGGAGCCATATCGGTTTTGAGTGCGCAAAGAGAGGTAAGGAACGCCTTGAAATTCTTGCTTCCCCTCGGCAACCTCTCCCAATCCAACGACCAGAACTTCATACCCCATCCGTTGCAGTGTCAAAGCAAAATTGTAAAATCTTACCGACCCTGCATCGCCCTCGGGAAAACGATATTGAGAGACTAAAACGATTAAATCCATCTTATTTTCAGTTAACAACGTTTCAACTGTTTATACAATACATAAAACATCCCTGAAAACATAAAATACAATGACAGAAAGGAAAAATTTCCCTCCAATATGGGTTCAACTCCCATAATAGCCCAAAATACGATATTTATCGATAAAATAAACGACCGGGTAAAGATAGATAGGTATCTATTAAAAACCAACTTAGCAGAGATATACAGATTCCTTATACTAAACCAAAGCATGAAAAACATAGGTATCACACCCGATACCCGACCTATATCTAACCAAAAATTATGAGAGAAACGCAACCCCGAAATATATGCTGCCGCACCCATCGGATATTTCCACAAGTTTTCCAATCCCTGCAACCACAAATCGGTACGCCCTCCGGCTGAATCGGATCCATAATCTTTACTCTCCATACGATCCCAATATACCGAAAATACATCGGAATCTAAAAACGATATGCTGAGAAGAACCTGTATAAATACAAGAATCAATAACGTAGCTATTATTTTATATTTTAATTTTATCTTGCTAATAAAAAACAGATAATTCAAAATTATCGATGCGACAAAAACGACCAATGAAGTACGACTTCCCAAACGAATCGCACAGACCAACGAAATCAAAGAGAGGACAATCAACAATTTTTTCGCTCGTATATCTTGCTTATCTACGTGTAAAACAAGCAGTCCGATAAACGGAATAAAAACTGCAACCAACGAATTGATAACCGTAGCCGATATATCATGCGCCTTCCCAAAATTCAACATAGGAATATTCCGATTCAAATAGATAAATCCATTTTCGGCAATATGTTTAAAAATCGAAAGAAAAGCAACAATAGAATATAGGAACAGTATTAAAATGATTACTTGATAAAAGAGTTGCCCACGAGGCACATAACTTCGGCTTTGCATATACCTTCCCAACAAATACATCATACAAGGGAAAAAAAGATACATTGCTTTTTCCATTATCCCTATTCCTCTATAAAAAGAAGTTGATGAAGGCAAAAACAAAACATACGTTATTGAAAATAGGAATAAAAGGACAAAATTACTATCCAATCCTTTCGCCCAATTATACTTCAACAATAGCAACGGTATCAACAAAAATGCGAAATAATGCCCGTACCCCAAAGGATTGATAAAATATACACTCAAAATTACCCACAACACCAAGTCTTTTCTCAACTGTTTCAACAACTGACTTTTCATCTATTCTTCAGTTCTTTATATGATATAAGTTCTACATTTGGAGCCAAATTCTTTATTGTTTCGGAACAGAGTAAATCCATTTCTTTTTTATACTCTTCATTCCCCGGATGACACATAAGTTCAATTGTTTTACTTCGAAAGACAAAAGGTAACTTTATGTACAGTTCTATAAAATGTTTATATGAATAGAAAAAGTCAGTTAACACCAAATCGTTTTTTTTACATTGCTTACGCCACTGTACAGTCTCATAATAAGACCTTAGAAATGATTTGACAGAATAACTCGGAAAAACACTTCTCACTACTTTTTTATTCTCCTCATTTTCATCTTTCCTATCTTTGCGTAACAAAGGAACTATGTGCTTTGCAAAGGTTACGCGAAACGATACACTTTCTTTTGAGCGAAGTTTACGGATTGAAAAATCTTTCATCAAGCGTATTATTACATCTTGTAACTCCATTTGTACATGAATGTGATGGTGTCCATCTATATGAGAGATAGCCACTCCTAAATTTTTCATCTTCTGGATTTGCTCATACCATTCTTCATAAATAGCCTGCTTCAACTCTTCGGTGTCATACCTTTTCAGTTTCTGACAAAAACGACCAGTCTCATCAATCATTCCATATTTCTTAAATATCGAAGTATTGCATGATATGGGAAATCCCTCCGTTAGATTCAAATGGATACCAAATGATATATTATGATACTCTTGTGCAAAACAAGCAGCCTCATCAAAACAAGGCCCATTTGCCATTATAGAGGTCGAAGAAATATGCCCTGCAATAGCAGCCTTGATTATTTCTTGATTGACAATCTTATTCTTTCCAAAATCATCGGCATTTATAATAATTTTCATATCTTTATCTTATGTTGAACTCTCTTCAAATAAATCAAACCAAGGGCTGCCAGTATAACAAATGAGAGCACTTGCCCCCAAGCCGCTCCATAAAATTGAAATCGGTCTATCAGCACTATATACATAGGGATACAAATAGCAACGCCTATCACTCGTATTATCAAATCGACTTTCGATTTTCCTAATCCTACAATAACTGCTACTATGGGATAATAAAACGACATCGTTATATTTTTTAGAACCAAAATTACTGCAAAATCGGTAGCCTCGGGATAACGTCCGTATGTAAGTAATCTAACAATAAACTCCCCAAATGGTATAAACAACACACAAGGTATCGCATTCAAAAATATAATAAGACCTATCGTTGCATATAACTTATTTCGATTCCGCTCTGCAATATAACGATATACATCGGGCTCGAAAGTATTATATATAGCTGTATAGATCATAGAAAAGGTCATCGATATGGAAAAACCGATACTATAATATCCCAGAGTTTCTATATTGTGCAATGACTCCAACAATGGGCGATCTATACTGCTGAAAAGATACCACAAATAGGCCGACAATACCAACGGCCAGCAGAAACGGAGCGCCTCTTTAAATATTGAAAAGCGAAATGAGAGTCGAGCTTTTATCTTATAAATAGAAACGGCTGACATACATAGCGATGTCGCTGCCATAGCTCCTAACTTACCTGTTGCTCCCCAATTAAAAACAATGACGAATAGAATCGAAAAGGCGGTAAGAACTATTGCCGAGGAAACTGTCAATTTAAAAAAAGCGATGGCATTACGCCTCATCTTATAATCCGCTTGTAACAGCAAAAAATAATTATTAAAAATCGTATATCCCAACATGAGATAAAAATAGGGCGAGATATCGATCGAAACATGGGCATAATAAAAATAGATGGAAAATGCGATATAAAGGAATACACTTCCAACAACCCCGGTCAATAAGAAAGCAACCATTAAAGTATCGACCACCTGCTTTCGTTTCTCTTCACTAAAGATCATAAAATTACGCACATAATAGGTAATGAGCGAAAAATTAAGCGTAAATAAAAAAATTGTATTGAAAGAAGTATAATACCCTACGATTGCAAAATCTTCGGGGGTCATATGCAATGCCAAAAACGGACTTAGAATTAAGGAAAAAAGCGAAGAGAGAATCGTCGCTAATAAATATAACGATATATTTCTCATATATCGCTTATATTTTCCTATCCTACTGACCCTGTCAAAATTCATGCTTCTATCGCCCTTCGAGCTATTTCTTTATATGAAAATTCCTTAATCCCTTTTTGTTCGGCAACCTGACACATCTTCTCATACTCACTATCTCGGCCCATCAATCGGGATATCGTCTGTTCAAGCATATCGATATATTCTGCATCGGCAGTTGGTTGATCGAGCAAAATGGCGTTTCCTCCCACATCGACGTGATCCATACCGGGCCAATGTTTAAAGATGCAGGGTAACCCACAGGCTACGGCCTGTTCCCAAAGGACGGAGTGTGTTCCCGGAAAAACGCCTAAATCGGCCGCCAAAAAATAACTATACGCCTCGTCTGAAGGAATCCACCCTACACATTGTACCTTATCCGATAATTGTGCAAAATATGGTGCCATTTCGGCGGTAGGACGGCCAAATATAACCAATTTGCAAAACCGAGGTAACCGCTTGACAGCCTCAGCCAACAAATGAAAATTTTTTGCCCGGTCTATTTTCCCGCCCGTTACAATAATAAAATCATTGGTCGAAAAGTTCAATTTCTCACACAATTGTTTTCGATACTCTTCTTTTCGAGAAAAATCAATCTTGCTATCATCGCCCCCCATGACCAATAATCCTACCTTGTCGCGAGGTATTTTATAGACATTCAACAGATAATCGACCCGCCACGGTGTCACTCCCCAGAAACGCTCTACCAACCGGGCTGTTTTTCGGGCTATATAGCCTATGATAAACCGTTGATACCAATATCGCTTCCAAGTATTTACCGGCATGTTATAATAATCGCCATGCTGATCGGCAAAAAGACGGACCTCCGGATTTTCCTTTTTATATCGAAGAACAGCCAATGTATCGAATGTCTGTACTCCATGAACAAATATAATATCGGGAGCAATTTCTTTCAGTTTCTCGTACAAGCCTTTTGATCGAGGAGAAAATATCTTCCGATATTTATTTTTTACGGGATTGCCCGGCAAAATAGTAACCTCCACTCCATCTTCATTGTAATATGTAGAAACAGATCTATGTCCTATCGGATTTTTGGAAATACCATTATAACAACTTTGCACAGTTATAATGGATACATCATACCCCATCTGTTTGTGAATACGGGGTAAGATATTTTCTTGATATCCCATTCCTTCAATATAAAAACAGGCAATACTAATATGTACTATCTGCATTATAAGCTAAATAAAATTGTGTTATATCTTGAAATTTTTCCACATTGTTCTTTATCCAGTCTTCATCTTTATTCCACCACTGAAATTTAAGCAGAAATTCAACCTGACCGGGTTCGAACCTACTCTTTATAACTTTGGCGGGAACACCGCCAACAATCGTATAAGGCGGTACATCTCTTATCACCACAGCTCCTGCGGCAACAAGAGCTCCATCACCAATCGTTACCCCGCCTAAAATCTTGACATCCTCTCCAATCCACACATCATTACCTATTTTGCAAAAAAATCGCCCATCGACAAACCTATACTCATCGAATCGCTGCATAGTTGTATAAGTAAACCCTGCCTGTTTTCCCATCGAATAAAATGCAGGATGAAACGAAACGAATTTCGATGTCGGGTGCGTCGCGCCTATTACTTTAATATTATTGGCCAAACAGCAATACTTACCTATCGAGACATTATATAGCACATTATCTTGTCCCATATAAGAGCCATAGCCAATCTCCGAATTGGAAATATTTGAACGCGCCCCAATAGAACACCCCGAAGATAATTTAGTCCTTAGATTTAAGATTACACTATGTCTTACTATACATCTTCTTGAAATTCTACAATAAGGAACATAGAATAACATAAACAAGGCCCGCAATATCCTTTTAACGAATAGAGTCATAATTCAATCTTCAATCGAGTTATGCAAAATAGTAACGAATAGCACTAAAGATCGATGCTCCAGAACATTCATATTTCATATCTTTTTTTACAATCGTCCATCTACGATCTCTTTCGGCAAGAATCCCTTTACATCGTAGATGACATGAGTCTCTTGAACCAAATCTTCAACATTCACGTCTCTGAACCGGTCGTGTGCCACAGCCAAAATAAGGGCATCATATTTCTCATCGGGCAATTTGTTGGTTATATCTATACCATACTCCGCCTTAGCCAAATCGGTATCGGCCCACGGGTCATACACCTCGACATCGAGGTGGTATTCCTGTAACGTGTGTATAATATCTACGACCTTCGTATTTCTTACATCGGGACAGTTTTCCTTGAAGGTAAAGCCCAATATCAAAATTTTTGCGCCGAGTACCTGTATGCCCTTTTTCAACATTCGTTTTATCGTCTCCTCGGCCACATACTCTCCCATGCCGTCATTCATTCGACGACCTGCAAGAATGATTTCGGGATTATAACCATGACGTTGGGCACACTGTGCCAGATAATAAGGATCAACACCTATACAATGGCCTCCCACCAATCCCGGCTTGAACGGAAGAAAATTCCATTTGGTCGAAGCGGCTTCGAGGACCTCTTGCGTATCGATTCCGAGTTTTGTGAAGATTTTTGACAATTCATTGACAAATGCGATATTGATATCGCGCTGCGAGTTTTCAATCACCTTCGCAGCTTCGGCTACCTTGATCGACGGTGCCAAATGGGTTCCAGCTTCGATCACGGAGCTATATACCCGATTGATTAGTTCTCCGGCCTCGGGTGTTGAACCCGAGGTTATCTTCTTGATTTTCTCTACCGTATGTTGTTTATCTCCCGGATTTATCCGTTCGGGACTATATCCGGCGTAAAAATCTTCGTTCAGTTTCAATCCCGAGACCTTCTCGATTACCGGGATACATTCGTCTTCGGTAACTCCGGGATAGACGGTCGATTCATACACGACTATATCACCTCTGGAGATTACTTTTCCTACCGTCTCGCTGGCTTTATATAGAGGGGTGAGATCAGGATTATTATTGCGATCTACCGGGGTAGGAACCGCTACGATATAGAAATTGCACCCTTTAATCTCTTCTATATCATCGGTACATACAAATCCATGATTTAGAGCACCTTGTAACAAGTCATCACTCACTTCGAGTGTCGAATCATGCCCTTGCATAAGGGCCTCGACCCGGTTGCGATTCTTATCGAACCCTATGGTTGTATATTTTGTTGAAAAAAGCCGCGCTAACGGCAATCCTACATACCCCAACCCAATGACACAAATTTTTATATTCTCCATACTCTATTTTTTCATTATTCTATAAATTCTCCCAATACCATTTCACAGCCTCTTTCAATCCCTCTTTCATACTATATTTCGGATCATACCCGAGTAATGTGCGTGCTTTCGTAATATCGGCCAAAGAGTGAGGAATATCTCCTTTTCTGTTAGGCCCATGTTTTACTTCCACAGGCTGAATATCGGCATCATATTGACTTAAATATTCTTTCAAATAACCGACCAACTGGTTTAATGTAGTCCGTTCTCCAAAAGCTGTATTATATACTTGATTAACAGCTTCCGGATTTTTTGTCGTCAGCGCCAATCTATTCATTTGTATCACATTATCGATATAAGTAAAATCGCGGCTATACTCTCCATCACCATTGATGACGGGCGACTCGTGACGCATTAGTTGTTTCACAAACAACGGAATTACCGCAGCATACGCACCATTAGGATCTTGCCGTCGTCCGAACACGTTGAAATATCGTAAGCCAATCGTTTCTACTCCATAAGTACGAGAAAAGACATCGGCATATAATTCATTCACATATTTCGTTATCGCATACGGGGAGAGCGGCCGGCCTATCACATCTTCAACTTTCGGCAGGCTCTGACTGTCGCCATAAGTCGAAGAGCTGGCTGCATAGATAAATCGCCTCACTCCTGCATCGCGAGAGGCAACCAACATATTTAAAAATCCGTCTATATTCGTAGCGTTGGTAGTCACCGGGTCCTTAATACTTCGAGGGACGGAACCTAATGCCGCCTCATGAAAGACATATTCGATTCCATCTACCGCTTTGCGACAATCATCGGCTTTACGAATATCCCCTACTATTAACCTGAATCTATTGGGATAATCCCTGAGCAAAGGCAATATATTTTCTATATGCCCGGTTTCAAAATTATCCAAACATGTTACATTTTCGCCTGTCTTCAAAAGGCTCTCACACAAATTGCTCCCTATAAATCCGGCACCACCGGTTACCAATATCTTCATAATATACCTTATATCTTCTCCAAATATCTGCTCGGAATATATACCGTAGAAATTGAAAACAAATTCTCGAGACGAACCACGACCCGACGATGACCGGCTATGCGAACCAACTCGCCCTCGATCCCGGCAAATGAACCGGCGATGACGCGCACACGGTCGCCTCGTTTCAATTCGTATGGTTGCAGCTCTATCTCGTTTTCATGATTATTGACCAGATAGATAAAATCTTCCATCTGTTTATCGGGGACTCGCAATAGCGATCGGGTAGAATACGTACGCAGATAGCGCATGGGGTAGCCATAGTCATTTACCAAGGATATGCAACCTTTTACATCGCCCCGCACAAAAATCAACCCGCTTACAAAGGGAACTTCTGTCTTTCGTTTCTTTCCACCAACCTCTTTTACAATTTGGTGGAAAGGAACGAAATGTTCTATCCCCATGCAAGTAAGCATATCCCCTATTTTTCTTTCCTGACGATATGTTTTCGCCACATACCATCCTATTTCCCCTTTACTGTCCATTCCTATTCTATTTCAGTTTAGACAAAGCCTAAGCCTCCAGATAATGCCGTTACATTACCCTCGCTACAAGCAGGCACTCCTGTATTTTTTTGCATTTCGTTCTCTTAAACAGAGTTATAAAATACAAATTTTGATGCAAATATACTACCAATATGACGAAGTTTTCTAATATATTATAGGAATATTCGATTCTATCGTAAAAGTTTTTTCTTACACAACTAATTATCAATAAATTAAATCCAGCCTCCTATATAAAAAAGGAGGCTGGATTTTCATCTTCACTAAAACAGATAAGAAATAAGAACGTTTTTACGACAATCTCACACAAAAATTATGCGATAGAAGCACTTTCTTGGGATTTATCTTTCTGTGGGTCTTGCGTGGGTACACTGTCGGTTGGTGCGGGCTCCTCGCTCATACAAACCAACGAAGCCTGCGGTTCCTCTTTCTGTGGGTCTTGTGAAGGTACGCTGTCGGTTGATGCAGGCTCCTCGCTCATACATATTCCAAATAATTCCGATTTAGGCTCTTCTTTTTTAGGGTCTTGCGTGGGTACACTGTCGGCTGGTGCAGGTTCTACTTTCGCATCTTGTGCATAAGTCAACACATTCATCGACATCATAACCACAGCGACTGATAACATTAACTTTCTCATAATTTCATTTTTTTAATGATACACTCTATATTCCATTCTTCGACAATACAAAGTACAATCCCCGTGCCAATTATGCCAATAGCATAGACAACATTTTGTATTTCAATGTATTACAAAAACAACAATGTATTTTACATCTGTGGAGATTTGTGGAATAAAGCGTCAAAGGGTGTGGAATTTTTCCACACCCTTTGACGCCGAACGGAATAGACAGGCATTTATTCGATACGATATAATTTCAGTTTATTATACAGGGTCTTCCGGTCGATGCCCAGCAACTCGGCCGCTTTGCTCTTATTGCCTGAACATTGCCGCAATGCCGACAGTATCTTGCTTCGCTCGCTATCGGGGTCATGCAGCATAATGGACGAGGGTTCGCCGGCAGCATCTATCCCCAAATGCTCGACTCCTATCGGAGTCCCTTGCGAAAGCAAAGCTGCCCGTAAAATCGTATTGCGCATCTCCCTAAGGTTTCCCGGCCAACGATAACGGCATATCTGCGCCATTGCTTCCGGCAGGAATCCCGGGACAGGTTTTTCCAACTCGCGGTTTGCCTGATCCAGAAAGAAATTGGCAAACAACAGAATATCCTCCCCTCGTTCGCATAACCGCGGCATATTAATGGTAAACTCGTTGATTCGATGATACAAATCTTCTCGAAACATACCGGCTGTTATCGCGGCTTTCAAATCTTCATTGGTCGCGGCAATCAACCGCACATCGACTTTTACCTCGGTCGTTGTCCCTACCGGTTTCACCTTTCGTTCCTGCAACACACGTAACAGTTGTATCTGCACGTCGTAACTCAAATTGCCTATCTCATCGAGAAATATAGTTCCCCCATTTGCTTCGACAAATGCACCGGTCTTGTCGCCGATGGCTCCGGTGAACGCCCCTTTCTTATGCCCGAAAAACTCCGAGGCGGCCAGGTCCTTGGGAATGGCACCGCAATCGATGGCCACAAAAGGTTTATCGGCTCGCTTGCTCAACTGATGTATCCGTTTGGCCACATACTCCTTCCCGGTTCCGCTCGCCCCGTTTATCAATACCGACATGGTGGTGGGCGCGACCAGTTTCACATAGGAATATAATTGGCGGGCCGCCTCGCTCTGCCCTTCCAAATAGGGAGATTCTTCTCCCCCGGCAGTCGATGCGGGTTCTTCCCGAACTGCGGGAACAGAGGTCGCCGCAAGAGCTTCGTTTATCTTCTGCAACAGTTCTTCGGGATTTATCGGTTTGGCGACATAATCTTTCGCCCCCAGTTTCATGGCTTGAACGGCCGACGGGATTGCGGCGTAACTGGTCATAACAATCACAGGGACAGACCGGTTTCCTACCCTTATCCACTCCAACAAGTCGATACCTTCACCGTCGGGCAAGCGCAGGTCACAAAGTGCCAAATCGACATTCTCCTCTGCAAGAATTTTTTTCGCGGCCAAAACACCGGCAGCCGACAAAACCGAAAACCCTTTCTTCGCAAGCCATGTTTGTAACATGACCGAAAACGTCATATCGTCCTCTACGATGAGAATATGTTTCATCTTTTACTCCTCCTTCATTAAAATCGATTCCAACCCGGTCTGTATTCGTTCAGCGCAAGCGAGCAACCGGTCCAATATTTCATTCTGCCCATCGGGCCACTCCGCTCCTCCCGCCGCCTCTATCTGCGACAACAACGGCAACATGTCCGAGATTTTCAACATGGCAAAAATCGGTTGCCATTTATGTGCAATGTGCGATACCGCCACACTGTCCCTACACGATTTCGCGCGGTTCAATTCCTCCGATTGCGCTTTTATCTCTTGTAAAAACGTATCCAATATCTTCCGGCGTGCCACGACATCATCGCCGGCAAAAGCAGTGAGGGCTGTAAAATCATATTCCTCTCGTCCGCCACAAGAAGCCGGTTCCGGAATTTGCCTATCGGAATCCCCGTGCCATACAACCGACAGGCACTTCGACAACTCTCCCAAAGAGAAAGGTTTATGCAGCACGCCCGAAAATCCCTCCGCAAGGAGTTTGTCTGTATCGTTCCGAGCCGTAACGACCACGACAGGAATTTCGCCACTCCCGGCGATCGCCGACGCCCTCAACCGGTTCAGGAGTTCCACCCCGTTCATTTCGGGCATCTGCATATCGGTAAACAAGGCATCGAAATGTTCGTGTTCCAAATAGCTCAAAACCTCCTCACTCCGTAAGCAAGAGACCGATTCCACGCCCAACTGCTTCAACTGGTTTTCAAACAATGTCAACTGTATTCTATCATCATCGAGCAGCAGACAGCGCCGTCCTGTAAATGCCAAAACAGCACCCGGAGACTCCGAAACCGCCTCCAAAGGTATCTCCACGGTAAACGTGCTCCCTACGCCCTCTGCACTACTTACGTCTATGCGCCCGTCCATTAAATGGACCAATTGACGGGTAATCGCCAACCCCAACCCAAAACCTTCGACGCCTTGTGCCGAAGGCAATCGGGTAAACGCAAGGAAAATACGGTCCAAGTCGGCTTGCGACATACCCCGTCCCGTATCGCTAACCGAAAAGACCAAATACTTCACCCGCACAAAAACATAGACCGTAACCGTTCCCGTAGCGGTAAACTTCAAGGCGTTGGACAACAAATTATCGGCAACCTGTTTTATCCGCAACGGGTCACCCAAGAAATCGGCATCGGCTGTCGCTTCGACCTTCAACACCAGCTTCAACTGTTTCTTGTCGGCCATCGGCTGCATGGCCGATACAATTCTTTCAAACAGTTCCCGCGGATTGAATGCCACCCGGTTCATATCTAACTTGTGTGATTCCAAACGATAAAAATCGAGCAAATCGCTCACCAACGAAAGCAAATGATCCGACGACGATTTCATATTCTGCAAATAGAACTGCTGCCGCTCGGTATTGTCCAATTTCATCATCAATTCCACGTACCCGATGATTGAACCCAATGGAGCTTTGAAGTCGTGGGTAACTGTCATGATCAACTTCTCCCGGGCCTCCAACAAATCTTCGGCCCGCTTACGGGCTTCCTCCAACTCTCGTCGCCAACGGTCGTCGCGCATCCAACCCCGCCAAACCAATACACCGAAAACCACAGCCAACAAAATCGCGCCCGATGCCACTCCTACCAACGTGTACATCGATTCGCGACGAATTTGCTCGTTATGGTCCATGATTCGTTCCGAAACGACAAGTTGCTCCTGCTCAAAACTACCCATCAATCGGTTTATCTGTTCGTTCAATCTTTGGTTGTCCCGCCTCAGCCGCCACCGTTCCCGTTCGAGAGACTGTTGCGACAATGCCCTACTCTCGTTGAATCCGCTCTCCATATCCTTCAAATCCGAAGCCAACGAATCGCTCAATGCACTTATTCGTTTCGACTCTCCCCGAATACTGTCCAGTCGCACCGGTGATCGCCCCGAAATCGCATCGGCAATCCGGCCGAACACATTCTTGCGCCGGCGATTTTCGATAAGCGAATCGCCCTTACGCACCAATGTCTGCTGATAATCGTGAATAAGGATCAACGAGTCCTGCTGCCGCATCATATCCTCGATTTGCCGGTTCTGTTCCTCGGCCACATCGATCGAGGCCGTTATCAAACGGCGCACCACCGAGTTTTTACGATTCAACAAATCGATGATACTATCGATTCTCGACAGTTGGATCGAATCGGCAGTTACCGTTCGCAACGAATCTACACATACGACGGCATCATTCATGAAACGGCGATATGCCGAATAGTCCGAAAAATGGCCCCACACGAGCGACTGCCCCAGCGACTCGACCCGATACAACGAGGCCATCGCATCGGATATACGATGACGCTTTGCACTCATCTCTTTCTCGACATCGCGTATCGAGACCAGCAATGTTATCTCATGATACACAAACCAAGAAGACGAAAGCAACACGGCAATGAGCAACAAATACCCCCAAAGGGCCTTGTTTCGAGTAGATTTTCTGGAATAAGGAGCCATGATTTTTATTTGGGGGTGAAGATAAAAAAAATCCTCAAAAACTATTTTCCCATCGTATCTATTTTTCACTTCTTTCACGATACAAAGCCTTGACTATCGAGTAAATGTTAAATCATAACGAATCGCCCGAAAAAGGAAAAGGGAAGAGAATATCGGGGATTGCCCGATATTCTCTTCCCTAAACAACAATCAATTATAAATATCAAAGCGCTATTACCCGCAGATAATCTATATGACAGTCGTTGGCATCTTCCCGTCCATGCGACATATTGAAATCATACCCTTTCCCCTCGGGATCGATAGACAATGCTATCGTATGATTCCCGGCCTGCAAATCAGGAAGTACGATATAATTCGAGTCGGTCCATTGCTTCCAATCGCCTGTCGCTTCCAAAATAAAAGTCCCCACATCTTTCCCGTCCAGCGAAACCGAACGTATCGCACACCAAGTTCCATGAGGGCCATGACCGTTGGCACCACACAGGACAATAGCATAATCACCATCTTGGGGCACTTGTATTTCAAATTTCACATTGGCCGGAGCGGCAAACAAATCGATTACAAAACCACTACCCGAGAAGCCTCCATGCAAATCACACACGGTCCCCGAATGATTACTCCGTTCGGCTTCACAAAGCGACTGCCAAGATGTATGGACAATCGGATTTGACAAATCCGAAGCAAATCCATGCTTATCAACAGCGTACACAGAATAAAATCCATTAGGCGAATCGGCCAGATCGTACGACGAGGTAACCAATTTATCTTCGTCCGAGAAACTGGAATGAAGATAATAACTCATGTCCTCTACTTCATGCCAACAAAGTTTCGCCCCCTCGATTTTCAAAACAGGTTCTACCGGCGACCAACATTTACCGGGGCCGGCTTCTACCAAATTGATCTTCCCGACAGGCTTTTCGGTCGTCATCTCTATTTCCACCTTATATCGTCCTTCACTGTCGGACGACAAAACAAATGGAAGCTCCTGTTTTTCTCCATTAACGGTCAGTGATTTTATCCGATTGCCCGTTCCACAGACAGTCACATCTACCGTTGCTCCGCGATAATGAAAGTCGGCCAAAGAGATCGGGCCTTTTACCATCTCGGGGACAACCGGGGCAAACGAGAGCCCTTGCTCCGTCAAACTCATACCGAACAGAACCCGATACACCATACTGATATACGAGGCAACCGACCACAATTGCCGGTCCGAATTCAAAGCGGTCCCCCGGTCATACCCTGTATCGTAGGTCATATTCTCTTTATGTGTGAGAAAAAGAGCCGAAGCCCGCGTCAACGAACCCACCATGTGTTCTACGGCAGTGATATTTCCTTCCCGGCAGGCGGCATACATATAAGGAGTTTGCCAAACCGGCCAGACACTTTTGTTATGGTAAGCAAAATCATCGGGGATAGAAGGATATAGAACCGCAGCCCCATACGGATAAAGCGGGAAGTTTTCTACCATACGAGCCGATTGCTCTTGACTACTTACCCCCAAAACGGCGCACAAGCCATTCGACATAACTCCGACTCTATCCGAAGCTTTATAGCCTGATATTTCGGGATATAAGTAACACTCATACACGCCCTTCCTTTCATTCCAGAAATGTTCGTTTATAGACTTTTTAAGAGCCTCCTTAAAACGGTCCCAATATGCTTGCTCGGAACCGGGTTTACCAAGGATACTGGCCGTTCTGGATAAAAAATCATACATGAACATGTGCAAGGCATTCGTCCCGCAAGAGAACGAGCTCCCTATCGTTGCATTGGAAAACCAATTGGGATAAGTATGTGTGCGCCAATCCATCGAACAGGTTTCTCCTTTAAAGAGCCCCACACGTTCGTCAAATGCCACATGTATATCCTTTCGGGCCGTATAGCTCAAACCCTCATACGCATCTTCGAGCCACGATTTATCTCCGGTATAAAGATAGTATTCCCAAGCGGCAACAGCCCACACTACCCGATCGGTCGAGATAGGCCACGAACCTCCGCTGCCTGTATCTTGCAATGCTTCCCGCGGATTACGCAGCGTTTGCTTCTCCAAGGTCTTACGAGATATATCGGGCATAATCCATGCATAGCTGAACCAAATGCTGTAAACGGCATCGCGAGTCCATGTGTCGGGCCAAAGAGCCCCCGCCTGAAATGTACTGTCGCTACGTATATCCATCAGCATCTCTTCCAATGCCATATTGTACAATGCCTCCATCAACCGGTTATTCTGCGTGGTAAATTTCGGGAAAGACGAAATATCCTTGGATAGTTTCCACACATTCTTACCGTGATAGTCGGAGTGTATCTCGGTCGGGGAGACAGCTTGTGCTGTGCGAACTCCCAAAAACGAAGCATCTGTAACTCCATCGGGGCCAACCGTATATGGCAACCGTGATCCCTCTTCCCGAACCCAAGTCCAATGGGCCGAGAAATCGGTATTCCGGTCAGTGTTTTTTTTCATTTGCAACGAGCCATTCTCCTCTACCAAAAGAAATGCCGGAGTAGTTCCCCGATTCGAAAGAATATACCAACCACAATTGGTTTGAGTAGAGAAATCGAAATTGCCATAATACCACTCGGCAGAATCGGTCAACGACCGGGCCACTTCGGCACAACACACCCTGCCGTCATCAAGCAACAGGTATCTTCCGCTCTTTTTGTTCCTGATATACACCCCATCGCCTTCCGAAGCCTCTATTTCCCACAAAAAACTATCGTTCGAATTCTCTCTACCGAATCGACACACGCCGTTATCATCATACATATATTCTCCTGTCTCCCTGTTCTGGAGCGACCAATAGGAATAGATTCCGCCCGCCGGTTTATTACACGACGTGCATAACCCAACACCGACAAGGAGCAGGAGCATATATGTCAAATGAACCTTCATATCGACAAGAGGTCAATTATCGAACAATCAATTTATACGTAGAGACGACTCCCTCATTTTCACAGCAAACAATATACGTACCCGAGACCCATCCATCGACAGAAACGTCAACCGACGATTCACTATTTACCTCGATGGCATCGACAAGTTGGCCCAATACACTATACACTTTCACCATTGTTATATCGTCACCCTTCACGGTAAATGCGGTGCCCGGTCGAACCACTGTCGGGGAAACACTCACACGACTCGATTTTTGAACGGGGTTGATGCTACTCAACGAACCTCCCGAGACGGCACATACACAAGTCGGAGTTATTCCCGACGGCATAATAATGATTTCATCGAAACTTCCACGGCCATTGTCTCCACTATATCCGTTATTTGCCGTTTTAGTCGCACTGTGGAGGTTAAAACTCACCTCCTCGTCATCGACCGAACACAGGCCCATATCGGCATACCCGTCACCATCGACATCGCACAATACCGGAATATCATACGAAGTACCGAAAGTCACTTGTATATCTTTCGATGCGAAATCCGGCGTCTTATATTCACTATCCGAGGGGGTAAAAGAACCTAACCAAGTACCCTTGTCATAACAAACTATATCGTCTTGACCGTCGGCATTCATATCACCGGCTACCAATATATCCTTATCTCCGATTCCAAATTGCACGTTTACATCGGGAGCCATGGCTTGGAATGAAATCAACCACCACAAACCGAACTCGTTGTCCCGGCGGATACCGACATCACCAATTCCATCACCATTAAAATCTCCGGCCAGTTTTTTGTCTCCTTCCGACATGCCATATATCACAGTTTGAGGATCTACAAAATTGTTGCTGCCATCGTTATAATAAAAAATCCAATTTACAAGATTCTCATTCAAATCGAGTTCACAAAGATCGAAATACCCGTCGCCGTTGGCATCGAAAACAAAAACCTGCGATATGGCTTTATCTGCCGTCTGCGTAGGCAACGACAAATCTACTTCTCCGTCCAAATTGAAATCAAATTTATACCCATCGGCCTGCGACCAATAGACCAACCCGTCTTGGCTCCATGCACTTATGGAGAGACACAACGACATTACTAAAAAGATAATTTTTCTCATGGCAATCATTTTTAATAGTTACACATATTGTTAGTTCACGGCACAACGGCTCTGCAACACCGTCATACCCCTTTTTCGATCTATCATCTGCACAAAATATATTCCCGGAACCGACAACTCGGTCTCAAACACCAACCGGTATCCATTCACGACACAATCCTCTACGGCCACGGTTCGTCCCGACAAATCGGAAATTGAGATACGATATTGACTACCCGATACGAAATCGGAAGATTCCACACATATCCGACCCTGTTCAACCCAACACTTTATCTCGCTATTTTTTTTTTGATTGTCGATTCCATCGACATAATCGGGAGCCATGAATAGCAGATTGTCATAATCGGCGCTATTCCGGTCTACCGGGCCATAATGCACATCGGTCACGATAGCGTCGGCCCACTCGGCTCCGAACAAGCCGGTTGCATCGTCCAAAATATTTCGCTCATATTCCACCCAAACACCGTTCTGTGGCTTCACCGGTGTCAATGTGATATAGGCGATATTGGGTTGCGTGTAACCTACCCGGTAATACAAATCACGCGACTCCCATACCGGGGAGGTATCGGACGGTTTCAACAGCCGGAACCCAAACCATGAGGAGGTCGTATTATTCGACCGAACCGCTATTTTAAATCGGTTGAACTTCTCGATAGGAATCCTGATAGCTCCATTATCGGTCGTATTGAATCGAATATCTCCTGCCGTCACGCGAATAGCCGATTCTCCTTGATAGGCATCTGTTATTTCATACCACTCGGCCACATTCCCGCCAAATTCACGGGATACCACATACGGTTTACCGTCTTGCATCACCGGGATAGAAGTCGCATCGGGATTATTCAAGGTTTCACCCTTCGCGTCATACCCAAATGTAAATAGCTCGGGAAGGATTCCTACCTCTTCCGGCGCTTGCGGAAGAGAAGGCGAGTTTTCCGAAGTCATCACCAGCGAAGTAAATACTCCGGCCGAGGGGAGGGTAACCTCTACCCGATTCTCGATGATCGAGAAAGCAACCTCGGATTGCCCATCGAGGGTGATGCAATACAATTTATCGGCAACGAAACCGGCGGGTAAATCAAAAGAGAGGGTAACCGAGACCGGAGACGGTGACGTATTAACCTCGTCCCACCGCAAATCGAGCGAGGTGCCGTAATTCACTATATCCACCACCAAAGCATCGATCTCCCGTGTGCGTTTGTCATAACGTTTTTTCAATTTCCCGAATATCCCGCTGTCACTGCCCGAGAGCGTAAAATCGCCTTGTACGTAATCGGTAATAATGTAAGCCGGATTGGAATAATAGAAATAGGCTCCATAGGCCGAGGTAAATCTATTCCATCGGGCAATACGTTCCAGAACGGCCGCCGGATAATTCACCGCATGGAACGGTACGGGGTCGGTAAAGCCGGCCACTCCATCGACAACCTGTGCGGCCGGATATCCGCCTGCCGACAAACAGGTGGCAAACTGATAATCGATATTTTCAATCGGCCAGCTGGTCGTCAGTTCCATCTCGGCGGGAGGATAAAAGTTTGCAAAGACAGGTTTATCGGGATAGCGAGATTTCGCATCATAAATATCGCGGTACAGATCGCTATATTTAGTCCCGGTCCCATACGGCCAAAGCTCCATAAACTGGTGGTTGACTACCGCTCCCGTCGTCAAATGGGGCACATTCCCGCTGGTCGAAGGCAATTGCAACGCCGTGGTCGTCACATCGCTTCTTACCCCTTTAACGGCTATATCCAACTGGTTGACAAATTGAGACATCTCATACGAGAAATTTCCCGTACCGGGAAGACCGTCGCACACATACGTCTCGGGCAATCCATACCAGTCCCAACGATAACCGTCATAGTCATACTCCGTTTGCGCCTCTATGGCCTGTGCCGTAAAATATTCATTGAAACTTTTATAATTCTTCCCGTTTACTTCATAAGAGGCATTCACTTTCTCGTTCGTTGACATCAAATACAGATAAGCCCCCCATAGGTAATGAAACTTTTATCCGACTGATTTCTCATCGCCCAATCTGGGAAAGATAAGGCAAAAGCCGGCGTAGCGGCATAAATACCCGTATAACAAACCGAGCGGCCTCCTATCGCACGGAAAGCGTTTATCTTGTCTTTCATCATGGATTTGCTGGTCCATAAGCGGTCGTCGCCCACATACGTATTCCAAGTGTCCGTCTTTGGCGCAATCTCTTCATGGGCTCGCATCCATGGGTGATATTCCAAAGTATTGATCCCCGCATATTTCAATGCCGCGCACCACTTGTCAACATCGAGTGAGTTATCAAAAATACAAGTCCAGCCGTGGCGCAAATTCACTTCCGAGCCTACCTCTTCATCGGTCGCCAAAGGTAATGAAGAGGGGCGAGACCTATCTATGTCGGCCGCAGCAACAGCACTCACATTTTGTACCGGGGCAGTAATCTCCATATCGATAGCCCCGGCCCCGTTCAAATCGGCATAATGTTCAAACTTAGGTTTGTCATAATCATATAAATTGACCAATACCCGATTCTCCGAAGCCCTGAAAAGAGCCATATCGTCATACCCATCGCCATCGAAATCGCCTACCAAAGGAATATCGGTCGCTGTCCCAAACATGACCCCGTTAATCGCCAAATGGCTATCAAATTCGGGGAAACCCGATATATCGGCAAAACATACATACCATGTTCCATTGGAAGGACGATACACACATATATCATCTACCCCGTCGGCATTAAAATCGCCCGACAAGGGAATATCACCCGAAAGTCCGAAAAATCCCTTCTCGTCGAAATTGCCATCACAAGGAGCATAATCGATATACCACGTGGCCAACGACGATCCGGAACGCAATATAGCCAAATCGGCCTTCCCGTCGCCATTGAAATCGCCCACCGCACATTTATCGGTAGCCGTTTCCCCGAATGTTACCGGAGCCAACTCCGTCCACTCGTTATTGCCATTTCCCAACTTCCATATCCAACGGATTTCATCACCCGACATATCGATTTCGCAAATATCGGGAATCCCGTCACCGTTGTAATCGGCGACCAAGGCTCCATCTAAAAACGTCGAAGGATACGTCTCGGAGATGACCGACTTATTCCCGGGATCGAAACACCACTCTGCATCGGTTCTATACACCAGATCATCGTGAGCATGACACACGGTAATGGAGAGGAGCAAAACCGGCAATATCAAATGTTGTATTTTCATGATTTCCATATTTTAAGTCAAGTGTATATGAAGGGTTACCTCCTTATCGTATTAATATCCCGGGTTATTGGGTAACAAATTGGGATTGGCATCAATATCGTCAATAGGTATGGGCAAAAGCAAATGCTTCGGTGTCGTAAAGTTTGTCTTACCTATGCTTTGGAAAAATGCTTTGGCATACTCTCCGTCATTGTCATACCGTATCAAATCGAACCATCGATGGCCTCCCTCAAAGGCCAATTCCATGCGCCGCTCATGACGAATGATCTCACGCAACTCTGCTTGGTCGGTAGTTGTGGCATTGGGTAACCCTGCTCTTACACGGACTCTGTTCAAAGGGCCGCCATCGTTCTCCGACGAAGCGGGCGCCACTGCTTCCGAAGAACGGCCCAATTCATTCAAGGCTTCGGCCTGCATCAATAAGACATCGGCAAACCGCAATACCGGGAAATTGAGCGGGCTATCCATTGCCCTATCGACACCGATATTCTCACACAAGAATTTCTTTACATTGTGCCCGGTTTGTGAGCATTCAGGATCATAGGCCCAACCTTGATACACATCGCCTTCGCACCAAACCGAAACTTCTTTCCGCAAATCGCCCGGTTCATAACTCTCGACAAACTCGGGATAGACTGCAAACCAACCGAAATTACCCCAAGGGCCTCCGATATTGATACTGGCCAACGGGGCCAAATATTCATGATGCCAGCCTCCTTGTCCCAAAATATCGAATTCGGCATACGCTGTTACGTCTTTCTCATATTGGACCTCGAATAAACTTTCAGGGCCATTTTCACGCAAATCGTCGAAGTTCCACTCATATTTACGGTTCAACGAATAGACTCCTAAATCCATCACCGAATCGATTGCCACCAATGTCTCGTTATACCGCTTCAATGTCAAATAGACTTTCGCAAGGAAACCAAACGCCGCCCCCTTTGTGGCTCGCCCTATGTCGGTCGTATTTTCATACGCTACCGGTAACATAGCCGCAGCATCGGTAAAATCGTCGATGATATGCTGATAGACAATGTCTTTGGGAGTCCGAGAGACTTGTAAGTCATCACTTGCCGTCTGCTGTTTTTCTATCCAAGGTACATCGCCAAACATCCGCACCAAATTGAAATAGTATAACCCGCGCAAGAAATAGGCCTCTCCTTTATATTGGGTTTTCTTGGCATCGGATATTTTGGGCGATTTATCGATATTTGTCAATATCCAATTCGTACGGCTGATTCCTGCCCACGGCCCACGCCACAACTCTTTTGCCCCTGAATTGTCACTGGTTGCCGTAAAATTGCACAACTGGGTAGTTTCAAGGCCATTGCCTCCGGCCTCATTTCCCACACGGCCTTCACCGGCGACAATATCCAAAGTCCACATACGCAGATTATACATATAGGAACTTTGCAACCGTTGATACATAGAATTTACTCCGCTCTCTATCTCCTCGGGAGAACCCTCTTCAAAAAAGTTCTCGGTAATAATCTGGTCGTTGGGCAATATTTCGAGTTTATCCATACAACCCGAAAGGATGATTGCAGATACGACAAAAGATATGGTTGATATGATTGTCTTTTTCATGATTCGAAAGATTTAGAATTTTACAGATGCGCCAAACATATAGGTTCGAGAAGTCGGATAAATTCCGTAGTCCAATCCCCAAAGTCCCACTTCTGGATCAAGTCCCGAATAATTGGTCAAGGTCCACAAGTTGTCGAAACTCAAATACAGGCGCAGGGATTTCGCGCCAATCTTTTTGAGCCAATCTTGAGTAAAACGATACCCGAACGTGAGATTTTTCAATCTCAAATAAGACCCATCTTCCAACCAACGGGTCGAAGCCCTATTATTCCGGTTGGGGTCGGCATAAATCGCACGAGGCATCGTAGTACTCGTACCCTCTCCGTTCCACCGGTTCAACGTCGAGGTGAATTGATTATATGTACTCTCCATTCCTTCGTGGGAGACTCTCACACCATTCCATATATCATTCCCGTATGAACCTTGGAAAAATATGCTCAAATCGAAATTCTTATATCCGAATTGATTATTAAACCCGAAAATAAAATCAGGCTGAGGATTCCCAATAACCGTGCGGTCAAAATCGTTTATCACTTCATCGTCATTGACATTGACAAACCAAATATCGCCCGGCGAAGTATTGACTTGGGAATTGTGCGATTCCTTATCGGCCGCACGGTTTTCCATAGAGGGTCCTGTGAAAACTTCGTCCAACGTTTGATAAATACCGCCCATGATGTATCCATAGAAAGAGTTAATGGGATATCCCTCCCGAATCAAACTCACGCCGCTGAGGATTTCGGGTCCCCCCAGTTTCAAAACTTCGTTCTGGTTGAAAGTCATATTCAAATTGGTTTCCCACGTAAACTCTCCTACAAAATTGCGAGTGTTCAAGGTAAACTCGATACCTTTGTTCCTTACCTTACCGATATTCACGGGAGGCCAATCGGACTGCTCCAAAGAGGTTCCACTGGTTTGCGGGACCGGCTTCTTGGTAAGCATATCGTTGGTATTCTTTAAATATAAGTCGATATTGGCAACAATACGATCATTCAAGAATCCCACGTCCAATCCCACATTATATTGTTCGACCGATTCCCACTTAATCGAGGGATTGGAAAGTTTATAGGGGTATATGAGCGATACTTGCTCCGACTCGAATCCCCGTTGCGATCCAAAGTTATACACCCCATTCACCTCCAACTTATCGGCAAAGGCATAAGCATCTATATTTTGATTTCCGGTTTGTCCATAACCCAAACGCAATTTCAACATCGAAATCCATGGGACATTTTGCATAAAACTTTCATTAGAAATATTCCATGCCGTTGAAAACGAGGGGAAATATCCGAAACGGTTATCAGCGCCAAACTTGGAGGAACCATCGGCCCGGAATGTTGCCGTTAAAAAATAGCGGTTATCATACGAATAGTGTACACGTCCCATATACGACATCAATGCCCATGCATACGAATTGCCTCCTACGTCGGTAGCTTTGGTGGCATTATCCAGTTCGGTGGTCATTTCACTGGCCCTTCCTGTACCGGCAGCCGACATCCACTCTTTTTTATACTCTTGATAAGAAGTTCCTATCATCGCATTCAATTTATGCTTCCCGAACATCTTGTCGTAAGTCAGCGAATTATCCCACAGATATAATTCTTCATAGGCCGAAGAAAGCGACTGCGTCGTATTGGTCTGCTCTTTATTTCCCCACTTATATTTGGGTATATAACTATTATTGTATTCATATCCCAACTCGGCTCCTCCGGTCGTCTTGGCGGTAAGGCCTTTGATAATCTCCCATTCGGCCGAGATATTCGACAGCATTCTGAACCCTTTCATCGTATATTTCTGTTCGTTTACGATAGCTACGGCATTGTAGGCATCGCCATTCAACTCGGCATTTCCCGTAGGTCCGTTATAATTACCATCTTCATCGTAAATAGGGATAGACGGCAACATGCGCATGGCGTTCTGAATGACTGTCGATATGGGCTGAGTGCGACGGTTTTCCGCACTTAAATTGACATTTGCCCTCACCTTTACGTTAGGCAATATCTGCGAAGCGATGTTTGATTGCAGGTTCAACCTATTAAACTCCGAGTTCTTCATAATGCCATCTTGTGCATAATAGCCTACCGACGTGGCATGATTTATCTTGGAATTACCGCCCAATATGGACAAGTTCACCCGATGCATCGGCGCCGTACGGAACAAAGGAGAAAGCCAGTCGGTACCTTCGCCGAGCGATTCGGGATCGGCAAACAGCGGGTTCAATGACAATCCCGCATTTAACCTCATGTCATTATGGAGAGCCGCATATTGTGATGCATTCATCATATCAAACATTTTTGCAGTCTGTTGAATGCCGAAACTATAATCCAGATTTATTTCGGCACGACCTTCCCGGGCTTGACGCGTTGTCACCATAACCACGCCATTAGCACCGCGCGAACCATATATGGCCGTGGCCGAAGCATCTTTCAACACATCGATAGACTCGACATCGGCCGGATTGATATACCACATTCCGCCATTTACCGGAACTCCGTCAATAACGTACAAAGGCGAAGCGTCGTTAATTGTACCTACACCACGTATCAATATCGAGACATCGCCTCCGGGGGCTCCCGAATTCTGAACCACCTGTACGCCCGACAGTTTCCCGGCTAAGGATTGGACGACATTAGAGGTGGAATTTTTTACAAGTTCACTCCCTTTTACCGAAGAGATCGAACCTGTAACATCCGAACGTCTCATCGTTCCATAACCCACGACGACAACTTCGTCGAGAGCTTTTGTATCTTCCTTCAAGATTATGCGCATCGGTTTGTCTCCTTTAACGGCAACTTCCGCCTCGTCATAACCGATATAGGAGACTTGAAGCACAGGACTCTCGACATCGGATTTTATCGAGAATTTACCCTCTATATCCGTTATCGCTACATTTTTACTGCCTTTTAAGTGGATCGTCGCCCCTATAATAGGAACTCCCGAAGCATCTATAACTCTTCCCGAAACAACTTGCTGCGCATTCGCTACCGCAACTTTTCCATAAACACCCTGCGCAATTTGTTGTGCAGAAATCTCAAATGACTGAGAGAACATGAGGACCATACACCCTACAAGGTAACAGCCTCTCAGACCTCTTTTACTCTGTTTTTTGCGTGTCATACTTATGTGTTTTTCTCTATGTTATCTTTTTAAAAAATGGTATTGGATTATTCTATATCCTTATATGATGCTAAATTAACCCATTAAGCAACACTCCCTTTCCAACATATTAGCCAAAGATTATGGTATCTTACCATAATACACCCATTAAAATGGCCCCTAATGGTATTTATCATTATTCCCGTTTCAAACGACGAGGGATTCCTCCTCTCCGCCAATACTCTTCTATCTTTTCCAAGGTTACACCTTTCGTCTCCGGGACATAAAAATATCCCCATATAATCGCAACGAGTGCGACCAATGCATAAAACCAGAAGGCTCCTGCCGGATTCCCCAGATTCTCGCCGTTCAGATAAACCTCTGTACCTTCGATAGTAAAGGCTTTCACAATCTTGAAAAATGTAAAGGTCACTATCGTATTGAATACCCATACCGATAACGAACCTAACGAAGAGCCCAATCCCCTTACTTTCTGAGGGAAGATCTCTGAAATAATGAGCCAGCCGAGGGGACCGATACTTATCGCATAGAATGCGACATAGATGAAGACAAGTATAATCGACAGCCATTTGCCCATTACACCCAGATAGGAGAAACTGGTAAAGCAAACACCTAATAAAAGGAGAGAAATAAAAATTCCGGATAACCCGATAAAATAGAGTTTCCGCCGGCCCAACCGGTCCACGAAATAAACCGAGACGATTGTAAACAACAAATTGACAATTCCAACTCCTACTGCAGCCCATATAGCCGAAACGGCACCATCAAACCCTGCCATTAAAAAAATCTTCGGACTATAATAGATGACCGTGTTGATACCCACAAATTGCTGGAAAAACATGATACTAATCCCTATAATCAAAGCATTGCGAAGCCATGGTTTCAACAATTCCTTGAAACTCGACGACTCTTCACGACTCTTTTCCAACTCGTTTTTTATTGTTTTATACGACTCTTCCATCGTTTCGGAGCTCTCGATTCGCGACAATATGCGTCTCCCCTCTTCGTCTCGACCTCGGCTTATCAACCACCGGGGACTCTCCGGCATAAAGAGCATACCTATCAACAATATCAACGCCGGGACAACCCCGATATAAAACATCGGCCGCCAACACGACAAATCACTTTCATCGGCAAACAGTAAATCCGACAGGTAAGAGGCCAACACCCCTATCGTAATCATCAACTGAAACATCGAGACCAGACTTCCCCGCTTATTGGCCGGCGAAATCTCTGCAATATAAAGGGGTACCGCAAACGACGAAACGCCAATGGCTACCCCCAAAAACAAACGGGATACAATCAACTGTTCTACGTCAGGTGAAAATCCCGACCAAATAGCTCCGATGGTAAAAATAATCGCCGACGCCAAAATAACAATTTTACGGCCCAAGACATCGGTCACTTTTCCACAAAACAGCGCGCCGAGTATGGCTCCCACCAATCCGGCAGAAGTAACGACCTCTATCATCGAATTATCCAATCCGAAATCTTCTTGAAAAAACGGAATAGCACCCGATATGACGCCTGTATCAAAACCGAAGAGCAATCCTCCGGTAGCAGCAATAACTGCTATGACATAAATCATTGTATTTTTCATCTCACCGATTTTAATCTGTTTCAAAATCAAGGTTCATAACATTTCCATAGTTCTTCTTTCAACCCCGGATTGGGAACAAACAAGAACGTATCGGGCGACTTCTCAAACGTACGGTAAATAGCTTCGCCTTTAACAATCCCGAATCCGGTATAATCTGCCGGCGACTTACATATAAGTTTCGACGGTTCATAACAAGGATTGGCAAGCCACTCTATCTCGCCCCGATCGTTTAATATCGGATACCAAGCTATTCCCTTATGGCGACGAACATCCTCATATTCAAACCCATACTCCCGATCGCACCATGCACCAAAAGTAAGTGGCTTATCAGGATTGGCACTTATCGTGGCATGAGCCCAATAGGGTGGCACAATCACCACATCACCGGCGTTGGCATATACGGCAAAACAACGACCAGGATTATCATCGGCATATTCCTGCATGTATATAACGGCTTCTCCGGTCCATATCTCGTAAATCTCTGGAGTCGACCAGCCACTGTATTTCGACACCCAATGAATGTGCCCCTGACTACGTATGGGTTCTTTGCCCAAGCGCCCTGCCGCATAAGTCACCACGCCATAAAGCAAATGCATCTGATTAAGCAAATCTCTATGCTTACACTTGCCTACGTCCATCGCTATGGAATAGACTATCTCGGGACCTTCACATTGCGGATCGAGCAGACTCCCTCGAATATCCCGCAAATAACGATTCTCCACTTGTGGGCCAAACACACCAGTTCCATATTTAAACCCCATGGGATCTACCATAGGAGTTATATCAAATCCGGGATCAAATTTCATAACCTCACACATTATGTTTAACAAAAGCTTTTATCGTCGCACACCTCTTCCCTTTCGATTCGCCACAAGGCCGTATCGTATATTGTTTTACCGAATCGGGAATAATAAATGTCTCGGCATAATGTACCACAAAGGGTTCAAATTCGCCGGTCGGACTCTCTACGACAGCCTCGCGTCCCTCGACGAGATTCAGCACATTCACACTACCATTGGTCTTGTGAAGTACCGGTTTGGTAAACCAGTGCCGCCGCGTCTCTATAAATTCGCATTCATGCAATCCGGTATGCTCTTCGAGCCAACCGTCGCCCTCGGCTACTTGTTCTATTTTGTTATAAATCTCCCGACGCACCCAAGACTCCGTACGATTCCATTGAATCACATGCCGTCCATGCTCAATATTGATTGGACGGGGACGTCCATCCAATCCCAAACGTCCCCAATCCCATAGTTTGAATGTGAAAATGTATGGTGTAGCACTGATTTCGAGAACCATACTGTTGCGCCCTGAACAATGCACAGTACCAGCCGGAATGAGCACATGGTCGTGTTTTTTCACCGGATAATTACCTACAAACTTTTCGGCATCGAACTTACCTGTATGCTGAGCCTCATTCAGGGCCGTTATCATCTCGTCGGGATTAATATCCTCTTTCACACCCAAATAGACCGAAGCATCTCTCTCAGCATCAAGGATATAATAACTTTCGTCCTGTGTATAGTGCATGCCGAATTTTTCTTGTATATACTGTGTCAGCGGGTGTACCTGCAAACTCAGATTCCCCCCGTCCATCGTATCCAAAAAATCGAATCGTATGGGAAACTCATCACCGAAACGGCCATATACAGGATTCCCTAACAATTCACACGGATACGAAAATACCAAGTCAATCGACGGCAGTTCGAACCGGATTTCGCCGAAACCCAAATACAGACTGTTCTCTTCGGGGACACAATCAAAACACCAAGCAAAATTGGGTGTCGCTCTATCCAAATCGCAAATCTCTTTCATCCATTGACCGCCCCAAGGACCCGGGTCAAAAAACGGCACTACTCGAAACGGCGACTTCGAGGCTTTGCGCAAACCTGCATCTACGGCTGCCGCTGTCGCCATTTTGGGCTCTCCTTTCACATTTGTGTCCAGCACATAATCCCATTGTCCCATCAACTCTTTTTTCAACCGGTCACAAATGCGCCAATCTACAAAAAAGCCTCTTTTATATTGCAACGAAGCTCGCTCCTTGCGGTTATCCACACCTATATTCGAAACTTCATTGCGACGGAATCGCAACTGAATTTCCCAACGTGCCATGTCGGCATACACCAAAAGGTCATTTTGCGGACATACATAAGCGGCTCCTACACCATATACGACAACCAACTGCGTTGTAGTCCGAGCAATCTGTTGGCGCAACGCTGCAACCTTCTGCTCGTCGAAGTAGCAATCTATCCGATACCGCGTCATATACCCGAATATCTCATCGTCAGTAATATCCTCTTTCAAAAAATCATCTATCTGCTCGGCACTCTTCATGGCCAAAGATGCATCGACCCATAGCGCCTCGGGCAAAAGAGTTTTCAACTCACT
Source organism: uncultured Barnesiella sp. (assembly GCA_944320995.1). Taxonomy (GTDB): domain Bacteria; phylum Bacteroidota; class Bacteroidia; order Bacteroidales; family Barnesiellaceae; genus Barnesiella. Next base: position 35,538 of record CALUJQ010000017.1, read on the forward strand.
TCGCACCTCTTCGTCATAAACGCCTTGATAACACTCGACGACGAGCGTTTTCACCGGCTTATCGATGACCGCCAGCGCCCCACGCAATTGTGCTACAATATTCGTCCACCCTTGCCAACAAAGATTTTCGGCAGTCGCCGATACCCGCACAATCGGGGATTTATCATAATTCGATTTATACTTTGAATACATTTTTTTCCCTCTTTACACTTCTCAAATAATAATTCAATCCCAATAAGGCCGCATTATCACCCAACTTGGAAAGGACGATACGGACTCTGTCAATAGGCGTCCAAGCCCTATCGTTGACCCATTTTTCGATATATGGCAAAATAATATCGGAACTTTTCATAACGCCTCCACCCAAAACGACTACCTCGGGATCGTATGCATGAATGTAGGAAACAATAGCTGCCCCCCATACGCTCATGCACCCGTTGCAGACTATCGTCGCATTTTCGTCTCCCTGCCGCATCATCTCGAACAACCGCTTGAAATCCAATTCGTCGGCCAATGCCTTAAATTCGTCCGACACCTTATCGTTCGAACGGATAATGTCCGACAGAAAAAACGACGAGGCCATAGCTTCTACACAACCTATGTTTCCACAACTACAAAGCCGGCCTCGATAATCGACTACCAAGTGACCGCCCAACGACCCGGCCTGATGGTGGTGCCCTACTATCGGTTTATTGTCCAGTATAACACCGGTCCCGATACCGGTTCCGATAGTCATCATCACCACATTTTCTGTCCCGGTTGCAACCCCATAAAGCCACTCTCCGACAACAGCAAGCCGGGCATCATTTTCCAACACCAAAGGGACTCCCCAATGATCATCAGCCCAACGACACAGGTCTATATCACAGGCATCATCATACTTATCGTTCGTAGAAATCACCCGACACTCCACGGGATTCACCATACCCGGAAACGCCAATCCAATAGACGATAAACTTGCCGCGTCGATACCTTCCTCCAAAAGCAACAAATCGATTGCCCGTTCCATCTTGGGAAGCATGTGAGACAGTCCTTTTACCGAGTCGGACGATATGGTAGAAAATCGCACGATTTCAGCATTCCGTATCAGGCCTATCTTTATAATAGTTCCGCCCAAATCTATCGCAACATCATAAATACCTCCCATAACCCTAAACTCCTATCAGCTGAGGCTTACCATCGATTTCCAACAATCTGGCCGAAAAACCATAGGCGGCAATCTCCTGATAATTATGACCGGCGTCGGAAGGCCAGCATGCCGCAAAAGAAAACAATCCATTACCCGTATTGGCCATACGATGCGCCACTCCTCCCGGAATATAATGCAGACTACCCGGGAAAACCCGTTCGGCCCATACACGCCGCGTCTGATCCATCAATATCAACATGCCCTCACCTTCGAGCCCCCAATAAAATTCAGCCCGGTCAATACTTGCATGGAAATGACCTTTAGTCATAAAGTACTCGTTCCCTACCTTTCCCGGGTGCAAATATGTAATCCCGAAATATAAACCTCCGGGAGTACCTTCTTTCTCTGGCAAAAAACTGCTCACCTCATAAGCCGGAATATCTGGCGATATACGGGAAAATGCCTCGGTATCGGCAAAGACGCCCTCCAAATCTCCCAAAGTACGGCTCACGGTTTCTACCCGCTCACCCAGCAATCGGTTCCCCGTAAAGAACAATCGGGGAAATACAATCTTCATATTCTCCATTATTTTTCATGTTATTATCGATATAGCAAAAGTAGGGTGAAGAGCAATCTTTTCTATTCGCTATCTTTGCCAAGAATTTTGATATTTTACCAAATATCGATTGGAGGAGTATGAAAATGGTAATATTCTATACTTTAAAATTGCGTTTATGCTATTGATCAATCCTAAAGACAAATCAAATATAATCATTTTTTCGTATTGCCACTATACACTCCATTCAGAAAATAGAGGCAACTCATTATTCATGCGAAACGAGCATCCTATAAAAAAAGTGTTGTCACGAGAATATCCATTCCGAGACAACACCTAACAGCGGGGAGGAAAACAGGTATATAAAAACAGTATGCTAAAAATGCCGACAAGAATCCACGCCCGGGGGAAACTCTGTCTGAATCACGAAAACGGCACAACTGTTTGCAACGATACTACACGACCTTCACTCTATTTTATCAAATATATAGAAATACGAGGGTCGTTCCCTTCAATCTGCTTTCCCCCGATTCTGACAGCGGGATTATCCGCTCCCTGCGGAATGCCGATTCTTGCTTCGACAAGATGTCCATATTTCCACGTCACATCTACGAGGTACCCACCACGCGCAGCCAATCCCGTGATTTTTCCTTCGGGCCACTCCACAGGCAAGGCCGGCAACAGGTCGATAAACCCATCGTGCGACTGCAACAGCATTTCGGCAAACAGACCGGCTGTGGCCATGGTGGCATCGACCTGCATATTGCCCGACTGGTTCGACATCATATTCCCATAACCACTCTCTTTTATCAATCTATTGAAAATATTCATGGCCGCATTGCCATCGTGAAGTCGAGCCCATATTGCCATTCGCCACGCAGCCGACCAGTTACCTCCGGTATGCGGCCAACGAGCGCCACACTTTCCCGAACCTCTCATTGCAAGCGATATTTTTACGGCATCGGCCAACTGCGGCGTATGAGTATATGAAATCATAGTTCCCGGGAATATCCCATATAAATGGGCGGAATGCCGATGATGATCGCGCGGATTATCTACATCGATAATCCACTCTTGCAGCTGCCCATATTTACCCCTTTTCAACGGATAGAGTTTTTCTTTGGCCTGTGCGACCCGCTCTCTAAATTCATTATCTACACCGAGAATGTATGCCGAACTAACCACATTTGAGAAAAGGTCATACACCATTTCAATATCCTGATAGGCCGGTACGGTAAAGATCTTGGAGTCCATCACTTCTCCATTTACGGTCGAATAATCTACCGGTTTCCCCGACGTCATCTCAATGCCATGTTCGGCCGAGACCGAAGGTATGGCTATCAAATAGCCGTCGTAAGGAGTAAGATTTTCAAGCCAAAATACAGCTGCCTCTTTCATGATAGGATAAGCCGTATTTCTCAAATAGTCGATGTCGCCCGAAAAAGCGTAATGCTCCCACAAATGGTGACAGTGCCAAGCCGCCCCACAAGGATATAATCCCCAAAGAATCTCATTGCCCGGGACCGTATGCCCCCAAATATTTCCGGTAGAATGGCTCACCCAGCCCGATGTCCCGTAATATTCTTCGGCCGTTACCCTTCCCGAAGCTACCAAATCACTTATCCATTGAATATAAGATTCCTCGCATTCGTTCAACCGAGTAGGGCCACATGGCCAATACATCTCTTGCAAATTAATGTTGCTTTGGAAATTTCCATTCCACGGAGCTTGCTCAAAAGTATTCCATGCCCCTTGCAAGGTTGAAGGCAACGTCCCGGATCTCGATGCACTGATGATCAAATAGCGGCTCAAATTGAACCATAACGTTTTCAGCGACGAATCATCGGTAAATCCATTTTGCAGTTGACGCACCCGCTCGTCAGTAGGCAGTTGTTCCGACGCATTATCTCCTGCGAGAGTCAATTGTACCCGATTATACAGCGAGCGATAATCATCGGTGTGGCGCCTCTTTATCTCGTCATAACCTTTGCGCACAGCCTGCTCTATGACACGATGCACATTACTCTCCGGATTTTCACCTTTATATAGCGGATACTCCTGTTTATACTCTGTATCTACAGTATACAGAATAGTAGCCCGATGCGCTCCCTCGACTTCAATTTTTCGCCCGGCGACCGTAACACGACCGCCCTCCTGCATGATTTTAATACCTATACAATACCTCAGGCCGTTCCCCGGTATTGTCCCGTTAAAGTACAATCCGTCATCAAGAGTCTCTATATCATCGGCCGCATACATCAAATCATGCAGCAAACTAAAACTCAACTTATTATCCTTATCCGCCGTAAAATGAAGCGCCATAAGTTTGTCGGGATAGCTACAAAAATATTCCCGACGGTATCGGGTATCGTCCTGTATATAGGTTACAAAACCGCAAGATGTCGCTAAATCAAGACCTCGTACATACTCCTTTACCGGAGCCTCGCTGTTGCGAAAATCGATATACAAATTTCCCACCATCGAGAAATATCCATAATGGCTATAATCACCTACCATATATCGGGCACAAAGAGAATCGGCCTCGCTATACTTTCCATCGACAATCAACCGGCGTATCTCGGCAATCTTATCCTTTCCACCCTTTACGATGGCATGATTAAGCTCGGGAGCAGTATGAGGGCCTCCCGTCCAAAAAGTTTTTTCTGCAATATCGAAACGCTCTCTTGCCACATCACCATAAAACGAAGCGCCCATATATCCATTGCCAATATGCAAAGCTTCACGAGCCCAGTCCTCGGCCGGCGATGTAAACCACAGGGTCTGGTCGGGCGAGAATAAGGTCTTGGCCTCTCCCCCAATAAAGCATTCAAACAAAAGTAACAGGCAAAATATTCTTTTCATCTCCACAATAATTATAACACCCTCTTTCAATAATGGTTATTTTAAACGTCCAAGAGATGAGTTTCACACAACCCATCTCTTAAACGCTTAATTCAGTACCTTATTTTTTCATTACTCTACGCGCGACTATCGCCTCATCGGTCTGCACTTGTACAATATAGTATCCGGCAGGCAAATTCGACAGGTCAACAACGCCATCGGCAGCCTCCAATACATCGCGTACAACCAACGTTCCGGCGGCATTGTATATTTTCACGAATACCGGAGAGGTGCTTTCAGCCACACGAATGTGAAGTACATCTTGTACGGGGACAGGATATATCGAAATATCGCCCGAAGCATAGGTCGCCCCGATACCGCTACCGTCGTATGTGGTATCAAAATACTTTCTTATCAAATCATAGGCCTCTTCCTCCATTCCGGCATCTTGTCCCAAAGCCCAGATACCGATACCTTTAAATCCACCTTCTTTGGTATAAGCATATTTTAAGCCCAGACTTGTCAAATCTTCTACATAAGCTGTCATATCGGCACCCTCGTCGTTGTATCGATATACATTACATTGGGCCGATTCGTCCCAAGTAATATTGTTGTCTTTCGAGTACAACGGAATATCCCCAAGCACGGCTGTCCCTACATTGTTTCCGCCTTGGAATAAATTGCCATAATAGGGCCAAGCAATCACTATATCCGATGCCGGAATATCAATATCAAGCCAATACTTCTGAATGCGCTCTTTGGCCGCCGGCAAAGGACATGTAAATGTCGATCCGATATTGTACATCATAATCGTCAGAAAATCGGCCGACTCCAACATACCCGGGAAATTCCATTCACCATTCTCGTTGCCCGGATAAGTGGCTACCGAAAGTTCGAAGTCGGGATTGATTTTTTCGAGTTCCTCATCGATGTATCCGATGAATTCGTTATATTTTTCACCGTGGTTGGGTACCGTATTGTAAAACTCCTCAATATCCATGTTGATACCGTCCAGATTATACTTTTCTACAAATTCGGCAATAGCGGTCGCCGCCGTTCTCATTTTCTGAGAATCGGAGAAGAGGTCAACGTAGAATTGTGTATTTCCTCCATCACGAACATTTCCGGTAATAGACGATATTACTTTGACCCCGTTCTCATGAGCCGCATTAATAAAATCTATCCAAGGCCACTTCAAATCAATACCTTTATCTTCGAATGTAGGAACATAATTTCCTTTATCTATCTCAAATCCAATCGGAGACACATGGGTCAAACCGTTCCAATCGACCTTGTCAATAGTGGTCACACTAAACCACGGGAACCACCCAAATACAATTTTATTGTCATAGTCTATACATTTTTGCTTATACGCTGCCTCATCAAGCAAATAGATTTGACGGATAGTCATATCGCCGGCAGGTGACGGATCTTGCGGTACGAGATCGGAACCGTTGTCGAAATACAATTTCGTAATCTGGCCGTCTAACTTGTTTCTATCGGTAGCCGTCGGTTTTAATCTTACAGCTACGATAAAGAAGTTATTTCCGGCACTCAATAGCTGTTTTGCGGCATTTACCCCCTCTCGCAACTCTATATTTCCAGTACTTCCCGGTCTTAAAGCTTGATAATTCATGGTGTACGAATCGTCGTTAATTTGAGCGCTGTTTCCTGCGTAATAAACATTTACATTGATTATATCGGATACATTGGTTGTTCCTTCAAGAGAAAAATCCAATCCCGACAAGTACAGTTCTCCGGCTCCAACAGCATTTACCTTCAATGTCAACAACTCTATCGCATCTTCTTTGACATACGCATTGCCTGTATTCTGAGAAACCATGGCACTCTCTATCGTCATTTCTCCAACCTCTTCAAAAATCATTAGATCGATATCTTGAATTTGGGCCTCCGAAGTCTTAAACGTGGCCGGATACGAGCCTTTCAAATCCGGAACTGTCGTCCCGGAAACATTCTGGAAATCATAATAAGCGACCAATGCATCTTTATCGGGGTGCGAATCCAATACCTTATAGCTTTTCCATTTGGAAATAGTCTCTTCACTCAGGGCTTTATTCCACACTCTCACTTCGTCGTAACAAGCGACCGAGGGACTTCCCAGCATAAAATTGGCATCGATGGTCGCCGTCGTTTGTTTGAAGAATGAATTGGAGAAACTCTGTTTTATCCCGTCTATATAAAAGACAATCACACCTTCGTCGGTACTTGTTTTCGACCCATCATATACCAATGCCACATGGTGCCAACCACTTCTTGGATATGCTCCTGTTGAGGTTTGCGCATAGGCTCCATCGCCACTGGCTTGCATGACTATAATCTGGCCGTTTTTCTCGACTTGCACTTTTATTCGATTTCGCTCATCAGATTGTTCCTTCTTGAATATGATGAAACGGTCGGCAAGGTCGTCCAAATTTACATTCACCCATGCCTCTATGGTATATGCACTCGTATTGTTCAATTGGGTTATATCGCCACAATCCAAATAAGCATCAAAACTATTTACCAAAAACTTGAATCCTTTATTTCCCGTAAGCTGGGCCATCGACGTTGCGGCGATGCAAAATATGAATAAAAAGGATATAAATAAATTCTTTTTCATACGTGTGTTTTTTGACAACTGTTTATAAAATAAATACACTATAATTTATCGCTAAAAATTTAGAGTCGGTATCTATCTGTCTTTTACTTATCGAATAATCACTTTCTGCTTATTGATTACATAAAAGCCCTTAGGTAAATCGCCGATAAACGTAGATTCTTTTTCCATTTGCAAAACACGTACTACGCTTCCCGACATGTTATAAACATATACCGTCTGCGGTATGGCACTGATTAACTCTACACCGCCATCAAATGCAACAACCCGTAAGGTATTCTCTTCGGCATCAACAACTTCGTTTATTCCGGTCGGGTCGTCTTCTTTTTCATACAATTGCAAATCATTCAATATTACCTCAGCCTCGCCCGACTTGAATACGGCCGGATAATTATTTTGTAAATCAGCGACCTGATTATCTTCGACGTTCTCAAAATCATAATATGCGACCAGACTGTTTACATCGGGGTGCAAATGGTTAACTTTATAATTCAACCACCCGTTAATGTTCGTTTCAGACAGTGCCTTATTCCAGACTCTCACCTCATCATACTGTACGTTGAGAGCCGGTCCTCCAAGAGCAAACGATGCGGTAATATCGCCCGTCGTGCCCTTGAACGTCGCATTGGAAATCATCTGTCGCACGCCATCGATATACAATATCATCGCGCCATTATCGCTAGTCCCTTTCTCTCCGTCGTAAACCAATGCTATATGATGCCAACCGCTCTCGGGATACACTCCAGCCGATGTCTGGGAGAACGCGCCGTCACCTTCATTGGACTGCATAATGTAAATCTGTCCGCTCTTCTCCACCTGAACCTTAATACGATTCCGCTCGTCGGACTGCTCTTTCTTGAACATCACAAAACGATCGGGCAAATCGCCCAACGTGACATTCACCCACATCTCGATAGTATACTGTGAAGCCTCGTTCAACTCGGCAATATCTCCGCAATCGAGATAAGCATCACCATTATTTACATTCAATTTCAATCCATAATTAATCTCAATGGGGGTTGGTTGGTCCTCATCGATAACAAGGTCTGTATCGACAACAGTCCCCTCTGTATCATCGAAAGTCGCTGGATAATTGCCGGCTATATCGGCGACTTCGCCCGCCGAAACACTTTGAAAATCATAATAGGCTACCAATGAGGTGTATTCGGGGTGAGATTCCAGAACTTTATGGCCTTTCCATTCGATAATCGTAGCCGCACTCAATGCCTTATTCCAGATTCTCACCTCATCATACTGTACGTTGAGAGCCGGTCCTCCAAGAGCAAACGATGCGGTAATATCGCCCGTCGTACCCTTGAACGTCGCATTGGAAATCATCTGTCGCACGCCATCGATATACAATATCATCGCGCCATTATCGCTAGTCCCTTTCTCTCCGTCGTAAACCAATGCTATATGATGCCAACCGCTCTCGGGATACACTCCAGCCGATGTCTGGGAGAACGCGCCGTCACCTTCATTGGACTGCATAATGTAAATCTGTCCGCTCTTCTCCACCTGAACCTTAATACGATTCCGCTCGTCGGACTGCTCTTTCTTGAACATCACAAAACGATCGGGCAAATCGCCCAACGTGACATTCACCCACATCTCGATAGTATATTGTGAAGCCTCGTTCAACTCGGCAATATCTCCGCAATCGAGATAAGCATCACCATTATTTACATTCAACTGAAAAGCTTTGTTCCCCTCAATAGATTGTGCTATCGAGTACATACAAGAGAACACGCACAAAAGTAACACGAATAAATTTTTACTCATAATAATATATTTTTAAGGTTAATATTAATCTGACTCCGGTGAATTAGGGTCATATATCGTAAATATTCCCGACTCTATCGTAGGACTATCAACAATCATATCATCTTTTCCCAATGCTTTTACAACCAACCTATATTCTCCACCCGGGACGAATGGATCTCCATCGTAATCGGTAACAATATCATCGGGGAACCGGAAAGAGCATTGGTTTTTATACTCTTTTTGGTCCGGGTCTTCTTGTATTTCGGTCAATTGATAAGCTCTATCTTGATGAGCCATGGCCTCCTCGGCATACAACGTACTATTCTCTTTGATTATCCAGAAATTGATCTGTTTCACGCGAGCCGTATCACCTTTGAAAAAATAGGTGACTTTTATATCCGACAGTTTGCTCTCCGTATCGACCGTCCACGTGCGCACATTCCACACATACAAGTAACTATCTTTGGGTAAAAAATCTTCATCTTCCTTTGCACAAGAGACAAACAAAAGAGGCCATACAAACATCAAAATTATCTTCGTTACAGTTTTCATATCATTGCATTTATTAGAAGGTTAATATCCCGGGTTCTGTTCTAAATTCCCGTTCTTAATAATTTCGGTCTCAGGAATAGGACAAAGATTATGTCGTTCATCGATATATTCATCGCCTCTGGAATTGATTTCTTTGCTGATTCTTTTTACCGTTTCCACAAGAATGCCCCAACGGACCAAATCAAATCGGCGATGACCTTCGTAGCACAATTCACGGGCTCGCTCGTCTTGAATAAAAGATTTGAATTTCTCGTAATCATAATTCTCTATTTCATCGACACCAGCACGAACACGTACCTTATTGATGGCATCGTAAGCCTCTTGGGTAGGCCCATGTTTCCATTCATTCAGCGATTCGGCATACATGAGCAGGACATCGGCATACCTATAAACCGGGAAATTCAGGCCATCATGATCGAGCATTTGGTTTCCGGTGCGGTCCCAATACTTGATAATTGCGATCCGACTATCCTTGAAAGCTTGATTACGCCACGTTTTGGCCAAATTATGTTCCAACCGGTAGTCCCATTCGTCATATTTGTCGTAAAATGAAGCCGGCGCCGAACAACCGCCAAGGCCGTTAAACTTATCCCACTCATCTTTACTGGGTCCTAAATACCACAACATACGAGCCGAGAACTCGGTGTAATTGCCATCGAACTGTACAGAGAAAATATGCTCTTTCTGGTTTTCATATTTTTCTGAAAAAACATCACTATACTGGTCAAACAAATCATACTTATTCAAATTGATAATCGCTTGGCAGGTTTTTGCCGCATTCTCCCATTGCTCTTGCCACATGTACACTTTGGCCTGCAACATCAGAGCGGCACCTTTGCTCACCCGAGCAACCACCGCGGGATCCTTATCCAAAATTTCGGCAGCATCACCAGCCTCCGAAATTATAAACTCGGCCAACTCCTCGCGAGTGCAGCGTTTCACATTGGTGACCTCGTCAAGAGAGGTAATTTCGTCTTTCAATAAAGGCACTCCACCCCAATAGGTGAGAGCATGATAATAATAAAACGCTCTTAAAAACCGGGCCTCGGCCAACAGCTTATTCTTTACACTCTCTTCAAAAGTCGATTTCATGAGGCGAGTAATCGTTACGTTACATGCACAAATAGCCTGATACGTAGTAAGCCACCAGTCGCTCCACCGATTCTCCCCTGTTGTCCACTGATAATCGGCCGAGCCGCCTCCGCTTCCAGAAATGTCGGTCCCTTCAAAGGCAAAAACCCATCGTTCTTGCCAATAATAACCTGTTCCATACAAAAAGCTATAGCACCCGACAACTGCCGCATCGGCTCCTTCTTCTGTATTAAAAAGGTTATCCACACTCAGTTGCGAAATAGGCTCTTTATCCAGCATATCGGTGCATGAAGCCGTTGTTATTATCAATACGCACAAAGCTGCTATTCTTAGTTTTCTCATAATTGCTTTTTTATAGAGTCAATTTTATACCAAAAGTAAACGTTCTCGCCGATGGATACGCCGTGAAGTCCATTCCCCGAAGGACATTGGCCGAATATACGTCATACCCGCCTTCTGCTCCCGTATTCACTTCTGGATCATATCCTTTGTATGATGTAAAAGTGAAAAGATTGGTCCCTATCACATAGCATTGCAATCCCGAAAGGACCTTGTTTTTTCGCCATTTTTTCACGGGGAAATCATAATACAGGCTGACGGTCTTTATTTTCAAATGCGATCCGTCATGAACCATATAGGTCGAGGGTTGATATTCATCATTGGAGTAGAGTTTCGGATACTTGGCGTCGGGATTGTCCAGCGACCAGAAATCTTTAACCCGCTTATATTGATTGACAAAACGAGGATCGACAGTCGCATACAAGAAGTCTCCACCCGACAAAATATCATTCCCGAAAGTCCCTTGAAGGAAGATACTCAATGTGAAGTTTTTATATGTAAATGTATTATTCAATCCACCAAAAAAATCGGGATTAGGATCTCCTATCGTCGTCTGGTCCTCTATCGTAATTACGCCGTCGTTATTTATATCGCGATAAATTTTCTGCCCGAGCGATGCGTTAGGTTCATTGCCGGCTTCAATTTGTTCTCGTGTACGGTAAATACCGTCCATGATATAGCCATAAAACGCACCTACCGGCTCACCTACTTTTAACCATGAATAGGGATGAGTACCCAATCCGGGACGGAATGTATATTCAAAATCCTTGTCCGGTCCCAAGGCGACTACTTTATTCTTATTTCTCGAAATATTGAACTCGGTTGTCCATGTAAAATCTTTTGCTACGATATTGGTACTGCGTATCATCAATTCGACTCCTTTATTCGAAATCTTACCCACATTCATAAATCCATTTTTGAATCCCGATGTATATGGGAACTCCACATCCAATAAAAGGTCTTTCGTATTTTTTATATAGGCATCGAACTCTATATTCAAACGCGATTTGAAAAAAGAGGCTTCGATACCCAAATCAAGTTGAGAGGTCGTTTCCCACTTCAATTTATCATTCCCCAACCGATCGGGAATGTATCCTATTTGCGGGACTCCGGTCAATATTACATTTTGCTGCTTCATCAATGGTAAAGTTTGGTAAAGTGCGATGTCTTGATTTCCAGAGAGTCCATAACTGGCCCTTATTTTCAAGTTGTCAAGGTTCGAGAAGTTCTTCATAAACCTTTCCTCCGAAAGTCGCCAAGCTACTGCTACCGAAGGGAAAAATGCAAAACGGTTATCTTTCCCCAAACGAGATGAGCCATCATATCGTCCGGTAAGCGTCAATAAATACCGGTCGTATGCCGAATAATTGACACGCCCCAAATAGGAGATAATAGCCCATTCCGAAGCCGAACTGCCTATTTGTCGAGTCAAGGTCTCGGAGTCAGAAAGATTATTCCACCCCAACAAATCGCTCGTAAAATTTTTCCCATACAAGCTAAGGCCTTCACTTCTTGAAGTTTGCAAAGTATATCCGCCCAACACCGTCAAATGATGGCCTTTCGCCACCTCCTTCATGTAGTTCACCGTGTTCTCCCACAGAATAGAATAACTCTCTCCTTGATTGATCCATGCCTCGCCTTTAATCTTGTTTTGTATCATGGTCGGCAACGTACTGGGTTTATATTCGCTCGTTTTATTATGACCTACATTCAGGCCTAAAAACGTTTTGAATTTCAGACCTTTTATAGCCTCCCAGTCGGCAAATATACCGGCATATACACTCGAAGCCTTCTCTTGTTTTTCGCGCTCGTTAAGTTGTGCTACGACATGATCGATCTTATTACTTACAACACGCGAGGGACTATCCGAAACATAAGAGCCATCTTCATTATAAATACCCATCGTGGGAGGAATTGCCAAAGCCGAACTTTGATAGTCAAAACCTCCTAAGCTCACTAAATTGGGTTCCTGCTCCGAATAAGAGAACTGGAAATTGGCCCCGATATTGATATTTTTTCGTATTTCTCTATCGAGATTAAGACGGGTTTGATAACGCCTGATGCCCGATTTTTTAATAACGCCCTCTTGGTCAAACATACTTACCGATAAATAATACCGGCTATCTTTGCTTCCACCCGAAGCCGATATTTGATAGTTTTGAATAAATGCCATGCGCAATATTTCATCTTGCCAATCGGTCCCCGCACCATATATACTCGGATTGTCAATCGACGGTTCTTGGTTGACAGAGACATCTTGCTGATTCAACATCTCGGCATACTCTCGGGCATTCATCATCTCCAATCGCTTGGCTATGTGCTGAACTCCGACATAGGCATTAACCGCAATATTATTACGGCCCTCGGTCCCTCGCTTCGTCGTTACGATGATGACACCATTTGCACCTCTCGAACCATATATCGAAGTCGCTGCGGCATCTTTCAATACCTCTATCGATTCTATATCGTTCGGATCAATCAGATTCAAATCTCCGGCACCTATAAACCCATCGATAACGTAGAGAGGTTCATTACTGGCCGATATCGAATTACCTCCACGAATAAGTATATTGGTAGCCGCACCGGGCTCTCCCGACGTATTGGTAATGTGAACGCCCGATACTTTTCCCGTCAAAGCCTGATCCAGCCGGACTGTTGGCGCATTGGTAATATCCTCTCCTCCAATTCGGGCCACAGAGCCCGTAAGATCGCTCTTCCGCATCACACCATATCCGACAGCGACCACTTCATTGAGCATATGGCTATCCTCTTCCATGGTTACGGCAATAAAGTTGCGGCCTTTTATAGGAACCAATTCTTGCTTATATCCTACATACGTAAATTGCAATGTTTCATTCTTATTATCTACTCGAATCGAAAAATTACCGTCGATATCGGTAACAGTACCCTGTTTCCCTCCTTTCACAAATACGGTTACTCCTATGAGAGGCTCACCCTTGCTATTTGTCACTCGTCCTTTCATCGGGGCCGACTTCACACCGTCCCGAGTGACAACTATCGATTTGGATTGAATAGAAAAGGTTAATCCCTTCGCATCTAATACCGTTTTAAGAATCTCCGAAAGGCGTTTATTCTGAACTTGCAAAGTCACGTCTGGATTCTTATCCAATATACCTTCCCGATAAGAGAACGTATAGTCGGTTTTTCGCTGTATCTCATCAAAGAACTGCTTTATCGTGACTTTATTCAAGTCAATCGACAAATAAACATCTTGTGCATTTGTATAAAAAAAGGCTCCGTTCAATAAAAATAAAAGTAGAGCTATACGCAACAATCCAAAATTACATCTTTGTTTAGTGTGTTTCATTGGTATAAAGCAAATTAGTTTACATCTTCAAATTACAATCTCGGTTTCTGTCTTTGCCATTCAAATAATAATACACTCTAAATTTCATTTTGTAACATCATCATTTATATGTTTTACAACACTTTATTTCTTATCTTCCACTCGTCTACGCAACTCGTCGATGGTAAGACTTATCTGTTTACCTTTTTGTTGTAACCCTTTATAAGTAACCACTTTGAGCATAGAGGCATCTTTAGGTACAGAAAGGGTACTGGTATATAAATTGGAATAAAGATCGGGGGTGGTATTATCAAATGAATAGAATATATCCAAACCATCTACCTCTGTGCTCAACTCTATCTTTAACTCTCCGTCATCGATAAACGGATTTACGATGGGATCATACATGCTACGTGCATAATTAATTCCCAATCGGTCGAAATATATGAACTGTTTTTCTACCCGCTGAATAAAAAATTCCCAATTTTTAGTATGACTTTCGTTCCATAATGTTTCTGAAATCGCAAAAGCCCGAGGCCATGTCATATATTCTGCTTGACGATAGTGCGGCACCGACTCAGTCCACAAATTGCCCTGTCCGCCTATAATAAAAGTTGAGTCAACATCATCTGGAACAATCGGGAATTTATAGCAATCCTGCAACCGCAACATAGAATAGGTATTAGGCTCGACGGCCGGATCGCCTTGATACAAATCGAGATAACAATACTCAAACGGCGTCATAATCACATGATGCCCCTGTCGAATTGCTTCTATCCCTCCTTTCGTTCCTCTCCAAGACATTACAATGGCATCAGGAGCTAAACCGCCTTCGAGAATCTCGTCCCAACCAATTACTTTTTTCCCTCTTTTTTGTAAAAAAGATGAGACTCTTCTTATAAAATAACTTTGTAACTCGTCGGTATTGTGCAGATTTTCAGTCAAGATGCGTTTTCGACAATCGGGACATCGCTCCCAAAATCCCTTATAACATTCATCACCTCCGATATGTATATAGGTAGATGGGAACAACGATGCTATTTCATTGAAGACCGAATCGAGCAAGGCAAATGTCTTTTCTTTCCCGGCACACAGGGAGTTCTCTTCCTTGGTATAAAACGTATTTCCCACATTGACGCTAAATGGGCCACCCGAACACGACACCTCGGGATATGCGGCAAGAAAAGCCATACTATGGCCGGGTATGTCAATCTCGGGAACTACCGTGATAAATCGGGTTTGAGCATACTCCACGATTTCTCGTATATCGTCTTGTGTATAGAAACCACCATATGAAAGGGAATCTGATTCGGACTGAGGAGTTCTCTCCCACCAATTCCCTACACGCGGGGCCCTCCATGCTCCCACCGACGTAAGACGCGGTAATGATTTTATCTCTACACGCCACCCTTGATCGTCGGTCAAATGCCAATGAAAGACATTATATTTATATTCTGCCATCAAATCGATATACCGCATCACTTCCTGTTTTGTGAAGAAGTGGCGGCTAACGTCAAGCATCAATCCTCTCCATGCAAAACGAGGTTTGTCGCGAATCTCTATACATCCTATCTCCCACAATGATTTTTGCTTCGATTTCCGTACCGTATTCAACGGGATTAATTGCAGAAGCGATTGTATCCCGTTAAAGACTCCATGATACGTATTTGCCTCGATTTCTATTTTATCCGAAGCCACACTAATATGATAACCCTCCGAGCCCAATGTGGAATCTTGGGTAAGGTCAAAACGTATTTTGCCCGATGGTTTGACGGGTAACCTATATCCTGTCAAACGAACAAACTTGGTATTAAAATATTCTGCAAGCGCAACCATATCGGAATCTGCAACCTCAATACCTATCGCCGTGTGCTCGTCTATATCGAAATCTCCGGGTTTCAACTGGTAATAATTGGGTAAAGGGATGATACGTATCAACTCATCTTTTATATTCTCTCTTACGGTACAACCACAAAAAAGAATTGAGAAAATCAACAGGAGCAAAATCTTCTGTCTATCCATATGCGACTCATTTTTGTGTGTTCAACAAATATTTTTCTTTCCCGACTTTCATATACTCCCAAACGCCATTATACCACGACTCGACCCTCGCCTTTTCGGCAGAATCAGATGAATCAGAAACCGCGGCCAAAGCGGCATCCATATACCCGCCTAATTCATTCATTACAGAATCGGTACCCAAATATCGCCACGCCAATTCTTCGGTTTGATGAAACTGAGCGTCACGTGTTTGAATCTCCTCCGGATAATTGGCCGGATTTGTATAAACAGCTTCTATTTTGTTGTAAAAGTCTTGCATCGGATGCGATGCTTTCCCAAAATAGGTGTCGAAAAATTCATTGACCAACTTATCTACATCTAAGCTGCTATCGTCATATAACCTCATGGTCACGTAGAAATCCAGTTGTTCTCCGATTCCACACAGAAAGATACCTCTTATACCATCTTGTACGTACATCTTTATCTGTTCGGACAACGGGTGTACACTGAATCCCGGAAATACGTTGAAATCTTGAATGAGTCCTCGTTCGGTCGGGAAACACAAGTAATTCCACAAATAAACAGGTCGTCCGCTCTCTTTACTCTCCGCTATCCAGTCTTTATAAATATCCATTTCGTTTTCCTTCATTTTAGGGGCCCAATAATTCCGAGGATGAAGGCAAAGTGCCACCGAGATATTCTTTTCCAACGCTATGTCTTTAGGACGGTAGGCATATACATGATAGGCCAATGCGGCTATTTTTTTATCGGGGTGAGTCTTTTTTACTTCTTTGCCAACACAATTGACAAAGTTCCACAGATAATGAGTTGCCGTACCACAATTAAAATGTTCGCCCCGAATATTATTGGCATCGACTGCCAATTGCTTCTTGCATTCGGCACATTGGCACCAATTCGCATTATCCAAGGGTACTACGGCAAAATAATCGCCCAATGCTATTTGGTTTCCTTTTAGCGGTTTCCCATCAAAATAATCCCGTGCATCTTGAGCAACTTGTTGAATAAACGCTTGATTGGCATAACAAAATTGGCGTTCATGTGCACCACCTGTACGACCATACGCAAAGTATTCGGGTCGATACATTTCAAATAGTTCGGGATTTTCAGGATTCTTTTTCAAAAAACGATCTTGATATGTCGTAAATGAATGATTAGCCGCCCATTTTTCACCGCCAAACTTGATTCTTCTCAAAAAGAGTTGTGTCATCTCTGTAGAAGGAGAGAAATATTGGTCTTTCATCATGGGCCAGTCAAAGCAATAGGTTCCTACCCGATACTTCAAATCGGGGGAACGTCGTTGTTCCGAAACGGGGTATCGAGGATTTGAACACTCCGGAATAATTACATTCAAGGGATGCGGTCCATAAAAACGAATGCCCACATATTTTTCGAGGAAATCGTATACGGCATAGCAACTCCCTTGTGCATCGTATATCGACGGGAGTGTCAGTTCGACATGATTGACCGAATCGCCAACCGAATGCGAATAATTTATCTTTAACCTGTCTTTTGCCGGCGTAATGCCATTGTTGTCACGACCTCCATCACAACCTTGGTTTTCATCTTGCCCCATAAGTACAATCTTGTCGGGCAAAATCCTTATGAGATACTCTTGCGGGGCCAATTGTATCGTATCGAACTCCGATGTGTATAGGCTCTTGCCTACACAAAACAGTTTCGCCGGCTCCGTTGGGACCGTATTGACGATGGGCAACTCGATACCCGAAGATTTTTGGATAAAATATTGAAGTTCATGAGCTGCCAAAATTACAGCATCAGAGGGGTCTTTGTCAATGACGATGAACGTATTCCCTTCGTCAATCACAAAATTTTGAGACGAGCTACATGCCGAAACAAATAAGATACCTATTATATACAATAATCGTGTCTTCATAATTTATCTTTTAAAAACTGGGGAAAATCTTTCAAGTATATCCTACATAAACTTATAGCAAGGGTTTACCCACGCGGCAAAGAGTGCAGGAAAACAATAATAATCAATAGATTAAGAACAATAAAATTACACTTAAAAATGGCAAAACAGACAAAGCTAACGCTTAGGCTCGTAGAAACAAGCCATAACAAGTATTCTTCATAAGCATTATTTAAATTATTAAATTATATATATATTGTTTTGTTCGATTTTATACTTCAAGTTATAATGCATACGCAAGATATTCATCATCTCTTGTATGGTCAGATCTTCAAACTTTCCTGTAAACTGGTCATGAATAATATTGTTCTTGTCGTAATGGATTGTGACTCCATACCAACGCTCTATTTTCTGGAAAACATTTTCGAGAGATTCGGCCTTAAACATCAATATACCATCTTTCCAAGCCAATTCATACTCTTTATCCGTAAGTAGTATATCTCCTTTCTTCTCATTTTTGGAATATACATATTTCTGTGAAGGAGTCAAGTAGATGGGATGTTCCCGATTTTCATTTAATGTAAGTTTCACCTTACCTTCTACCAAAGCAGTTTCTACTGTTTCCTCATCGTCATAGACCGAAACATTAAACGATGTACCAAGTACCTCTACATCAAAAACCGATGTTTTAACAATAAAGGGTTTGTCCTTATTGGGCATGACTTCAAAAAAAGCCTCCCCTTCCAGATTTACGACCCGTATATTTTTATTAAAATCCGAACTGTACGACAATTTAGAGCCGCTATTCAGATGCACACAAGTCCCATCGGGCAAGGTAAACTCGGCCTTTTGACCATTTTGGGAGACAATTGCATTCTGTATCTGTTTATATTCATCGGCCTGAAAGTAAAAATATAAGGTTGAGAATGCAAGTATGGGGAACAACAGAGCTGCGGCAATAGCCGCAACCTTTTGTAAACGCTTGCGGAAATAATCTTTCTTAATCTGCCGCCATGTCTTCTCCCGAAGATTCTCTTTTATTTCGGGCGACAGGGTGTAAACAGTCGTATCTTTATCGCAATACTCATCTATCATTTTGAGTATTTTTTCATCTTCACCGTCTAAAAACATCTGCTTGAGCGAACGATATTCTTCTTCACTAATCGAACCTTGACTATATTTTTCAAGTATGTTTTTTTCGTTTTCTTTCATATCAGATATCAACGCTGTTTATAGGTAATACAAAAAAAGAATTTTCATGTAACATACAGGCCCAAACATATTAACATTATTTAATAGAATCAACCAATCCACGCATATAGAACTAAATACAGCCCTATTTTTATGAGTTCTTCTTTCATTACCTTGAGGGCACAACTCAACTGATTTCTTACCGATTGTTCCGATATGTTCAATAGAGCCGCAATTTCTTGATTAGAGAGGTTTTTCTCTTTGCTCATTTCAAAGATCTCTTTTTGCCGCGGAGTCAATTTCTGTTTAGCCCAAATGATTTTTTCATTAAGTTCTTTATATGCAACATCATTCTCAACCATATTCTCGGCATAAGGGGCACTGTCGAGTTGCGCAGCATACTCGTCATACGAATACAATAAAATTTGTCTTCTAAGACTGTTTAGGAATTTATTCTTTGCAATGGTAAAGAGCAGCGAATGAAACGACGAATCTGGCGATAAGTGTTCTCGTATCTGCCAAACTTTCAAAAACACCTCTTGCACTATCTCTTCGGCCATATCGGAAGAGTGTGTAAGATTATATGCAAATCCATACAAACGACTCGCATAAAGATCATACAATTTGTTAAAATCGGAATATGACCCTTTTTGCAAATTTCTTATATAATCTTCATTCATCTTGTCTCTTCATGCTGACAAATCGGAACAAAGGTATAAACATTCAACGAATATCCAACGGAAACCGATTCTCTCAAAATCCAAATTACTCCCATCATTATGCACCTCCGTACTTCCTTTTTCTTATCGGACCGATAAACTTTTATACTCAATATCAAATTGCCTTTTTCTTCTTTACTCCATACTTTTCTTGATATTCCGAAGGAAGCATATTGGTCGATTTCTTAAACTGCTCGATAAAGTTCGACAAATTATTAAACCCGACTTCCATACTTAAAGTCGATATTTTCATTTTCCCTTCTATTAAAAATTTTTTCGCGTGACCTATACGCATATCATTCAAATACTGTACAAATGTTTTTTTGGTCCGTTCCTTAAAATAGCGGCAGAAAGCCGTTGGTGTCAATCCGGCAAGCGCAGCTACCTCTTCCAGTTTGATCGGCCGATTGAAATTCTTGACCAAATAACGGTATATCTTGTTGAACCGTTCAAAATCCGATGAATTTACCGACTGGGTAAATCCCACACTTGCCAAAATCTCATACTCCTTGGCTTCGGCCATCATTTCCAAAAGCGTAAGCAAATTGGTTACACGCTCAATTCCATTCTTATTAAATGTTTGGCGTATATATCGGGCTATCCGCGCCCTCGATTCACCCGTGAACAAGATGCCTCGCCGCGAACGTTCTATCAACTCCCGAATATTTGACATCTCAGGCAAACGTATTAATATTCCTTCAAAAAGTTCTTTCCTGAAATAGACGCAATGACACGTTGCTCTCAACTTCGAATCGGGATCGAAAAATTCCTTATCGTTACGCCACTCATGAGGTAGTTGCGGTCCCATCATACAAACATCGCCCTCTTCATATCCGCCTATATGATCTCCTACAAAACGAGTTCCCCACCCCTTTTCAATGCACATAATCTCCACCTCCGGGTGGTAATGCCACGGCACAATAAAGTATGGCAAATCTTCCCGATAAAAATTTATATAATTATCAACGGCAAAAGGAAGTTCTTGATACAAAGGCTTCATGGTAGCATTAATTTAAGTGTCTCATCTAAATCCATTGATTGAAAAACAAACAACTTTGCCATATATCGATTTTCTTCTCGATAAAAGGAACGATGACAACCAAACAAAAGTAACGATAATAATATTATCGCCAAATAGAAACAAGTAGATTAACAATCCTTATTTCGACTCGTTGTACTTTCTTTTATATCTTTGCCATAACAATAGTCCCAAAAACATATGGAAATTCTGTTTTTTCACTATCCTCCGTGCAGCACCTGCCGCAAAGCAGGAAAATGGTTAAAGGAACATCGCATAGAAGTTATCCCTCGACACATTGTCGAAGAGGCTCCCACGTCCGAAGAATTGTCCGAATGGGTCGCCCGCAGCGGACTGCCCCTGCAAAAATTCTTCAATACCAGCGGGCAACGTTACCGTGAACTGAATCTGAAAGAGCGCATACCCTGCGCCTCTGCCGACGAACTGATAAACCTGCTGGCCTCCGACGGCATGCTGATAAAACGCCCGCTACTCATAGCCGGCGAACGGGTGCTTGCGGGATTCAATCCCCAGCAGTGGGAAGCGGCCCTGAATACCCAATCCCGGCAGTAAATAGAGACAACTCCTGCCGATACCACAGATTACAGAAAAAAGCAAGAAAATTAGAGAGTTTTGCTTGCACGATTCGTAAATAAGCACTACCTTTGCGCCGCTAATGCAAAATAATAACCAATTAAAAAATTTCAAATGGCAACAAAAATCAGATTACAACGCTTTGGTCACAAAGACTACGCATTCTATCAAATTGTAATCGCCGATAGCAGGGCACCACGTGATGGTAAGTTTATTGAAAGGATAGGTTCTTATAATCCGAACACTAATCCTGCTACAATAAATTTGAATTTCGAAAGGGCTTTGTATTGGCTGACAACCGGGGCTCAACCCACCGATACCGTACGCAACATTCTCTCCAAAGAGGGTGTATTGTTGAAAAAACACTTGCTGGGCGGTGTAAAGAAAGGTGCTTTTACCGAAGAAGTTGCTGAGCAACGCTTCGAAGCATGGTTGAAAAACAAGAAATCGGCTACCGATGCCGAAAAAGCTAAAATCTCTGCCGCAAAAGACGCCGCTGCTAAGAAACGTCTGGAAGAGGAAGTAGAGAAAAACAAAGCTATAGCCGAAGCCGTCGCTGCTAAAAAAGCTGCCGAAGCCGCTGCCAAAGCAGAAGCCGAAGCCGCTGCCAAAGCCGAGGAAGAAGCTAACGCTGCCGCAGAAGCACCTGCCGAAGAGGCCGCTCCTGCTGCCGAAAGTGCTGAATAATATTTTAGACAGCATATCGAAACAGGGTATCACGCAAGTTGATACCCTGTTTTTTTATACGCATTAAACCATTTCGGCTTTTCATATTGTGGAGAAATGCCGCATGTAAGAGTTGCACACCGACTCGGTAAAAGTAACTTTTATTTAAAAATAGCTTAAACCCAATATACTTTGAAACAAAAAAACAGAATAAACAAAAAAGAATAATTGCTCTTTCGTCAAAATTTCGTAGCTTCGTACGTCTTTCAAAATTTTATACCATGAAAAAAACTCTGCTTCTTGCTTGTTTTCTAAGTGCATTCTTTATCTCACAAGCACAACAACAGTCCTCAATCGCCCCCATCAACGGTGAAAAATGGTGGGGTTGTTTCGTAGGGATCGGCAACGAAATGCCTTTTGCCTCGAACACAGCGCTCTATGACTTATCGAAAGTCAATTTCAACAACGAAGTATCGCCCCTGCTGCTATCCTCACAAGGCCGGTATATATGGTGTGAGAAACCTTTTCGGTTCCAAATGAAAAACGACACGCTCCTTATCGAAAGCGATTATGAGACCCCCTTAGTGACAACCGCCGGAAAAACATTGCGCGAAGCCTATCTACACGCCAGCAAAACCCATTTCCCGGCAAACGGGGCGACACCTCCCGAACTGTTTTTCAAAGAACCGCAATACAATACTTGGATCGAGTTGATGTACAACCAGAACCAGACCGATATTCTCAACTATGCCCACCAAATCATCAAGAACGGATTTCCCAAAGGCATTCTTATGATCGACGATAACTGGCAACGTTACTACGGGAACTTTGAATTCAAAGCCGAGAAATTCCCCGACGCCCGAGCCATGACCGACGAGCTGCATCGCCTCGGCTTCAAAGTCATGCTGTGGATTTCGCCCTTTGTATCGGCCGACTCGCCCGAGTATCGAGATTTGGAGTCCAAGGGTTTTCTCCTGAAAAACAAGAACGGGGCTCCGGCAATCGTAAACTGGTGGAACGGATACAGCGCCTGCTACGACCTGACCAACCCCGCCGCCGTAGAATCGTTCAAACAAACCTTGAACCAATGTATGGAGAAATATGGTATCGACGGCTTTAAATTCGACGCCGGCGACATTGCGATTCTCGCCAACGGCGAATATGACTATTACGACAAAAATGCCGACCAGAACATATTCTCCCAACGTTGGGCCGAACTGGGGCTCTCCTATCCTTTCAATGAATTTCGGGCGGCATGGAAAACCGGCGGGCTTCCGCTTGTGCAACGTATCGGCGACAAAGACTACTCGTGGGAGGCCGTATCGATGCTCATTCCCAACATGGCAATCTGCGGCATGCTGGGTTACCCCTATGCTTGCCCCGATATGATCGGAGGCGGACAATTCACCTCTTTCCTCAACATCGAGCCCGGTGAATTCAACGAAGAGCTCATCGTGCGTTCCTGCCAAGTCCACGCGCTCATGCCTATGATGCAATTCTCGGTGGCACCCTGGCGGATTCTCAGCCCCGAGAATATGGAGATTTGCGCCCAATATGCCCGGCTGCACCACACAATGGGCGACTACATCTATGAATGCGCCCGCCATGCCGCCGAAACGGGCGAACCCATCTTGCGGCATATGGAATACAGTTTCCCTCACAGCGGATTTACCGAATGCAAAGACCAATTCATGTTGGGAGATAAATATCTGATCGCCCCGATGACCACCTCGGGCAACAGCCGTACCGTATATCTGCCCAAAGGCACATGGCGCGACGACCGGGGCAAAACGTTCAAAGGGCCCAAGAAAATCGAGACCGATGTTCCCCTCGACCGCCTGCCCTACTATGAACGGATAAAATAAGGAGTGAATGTCGTCACCAAATAGACGAATCCCTGTTTATCCTCTTCTATAACATCGAGGGTTAAAACAAAGGCCGACTTTCCAGTCGGCCTTTGCAATTTGTGGAGCTGGAGGGATTCGAACCCTCGTCCAAACGAGGAACTAATGAGCTTTCTACATGCTTATCTTCGCTTCGATT
>CALUJQ010000018.1 GCA_944320995.1 uncultured Barnesiella sp.
TCAATGCGCGACTTGAAAGGACGAATCGGCTCTGTCGCTTCTTCCGAAAAAATAACCGGTGCGATGAAGATGATTTCATCGGCCAAGATGCACAAGGCCGAATTGGCTTTGCGACGCATCAGGCCGTTCAGAGACCAAATTCAGAGTACCATCGACCATCTTATTTCGGCCGATGCAGAATTTTCGTCTCCGCTTACGGCAGTGCGCCCGGTAAAACGGAAAGCGATCGTTGTACTCAGTTCGGACGAGGGGTTGTGTGGCGCATTCAACATGAACCTATTCAAACGTACACTCGAACTTATCAACCACGAAAAAGAAGAGGCCGGAAACTCCACGATGTTTGTTGTTTATCCGATAGGAAAGAAGGCCTCTAAATTTGCCGAAAAACTGGTTGGTGAGGGGGTCGAGCTTGCCGTTGCCGATTACATGACGGCCAAAAGTTCGGGAGAAGAGATCGCCCGTTTTACGAACGACTTGACTCGCGCGTTTATCGCCGGAGAAATCGATGAAGTAGAAGTTGTTTACACTCATTACAAAAGTGCCAGCAAACAGACGTTGGCCATTCGTCGGTTGTTGCCTATCGAGGCCGACTCCTTGGCGACAGGTGGGAAAATGATACGAAACAAGCCCTATTTGTTCGAGCCCGATGTAAACACGATCTACAACGTGGTATTGCCGCTTTTTGTCTTGGCGAACATGCAAGAGGCCATTAGTTCCAACCGGGTTTCCGAACAGGCGGCCCGGGTGATGGCCATGCAGTCGGCCAACGATAATGCAAAAGAGTTGCTGGAAGAGTTGCAATTGGAGTACAATAAACTGCGTCAGCAAAGCATTACCTCTGAGCTGCTGGATATTATAGGAGGAAAAGTAGATTGACGATGAGGCTTGGGGTTTCCCTCGGCCTTGCAGGATAAATGAAATAAACCATAGTGTTAACTAATAAAAATAGATAAGTTCTATAAAGAAATTTATGGGAAGTTTTAAAAATTACATGACATCTTTCTGGACAGGATTACTGAGTCTCCTCAAAGGTATGGGAGTGACCGGTAAATATTTTTTCAGCCGGAAAGTTACTGAACAGTACCCCGAGAACAGGGCGACTCTGAAAATCCCTGAGCGATTCAGAGGTACATTGACCTTGATTTATGACGAAAACGGGCAGCACAAATGTATCGCGTGCGGCATTTGTCAGATGAATTGTCCCAATGGGACTATCAAAATCGAGGCATCGAAGGTTACCACCGAAGATGGTAAGACCAAGAGAGTGTTAGATAAATATTTGTACGACTTGGGCAGTTGCACCTTTTGCCAATTGTGTGTGACGACTTGTCCTCACCACGCCATCAAATTCACCAATGAATTTGAGCATGCCGTATATACGCGCGAGAAACTGGTGAAACAACTCAATCGTGCCGAAACCCCAACGGAAAATAATTGATTAACATTATGGAACAAATAGCAAATCAAGTAATCTTCGGCTTGCTGGCATTGGTCATCGTGGTTTGTTCGATCCTTACGGTTACCACACGGCGCATTTTGCGGGCAGCCACTTACCTCCTGTTCGTGCTTTTTGCGACAGCCGGTATTTATTTTCAGCTTGACTATACATTCTTAGGCGCAGTACAATTGGCCGTATATGCCGGTGGTATTGTGGTATTGTTTGTCTTTTCTATCTTGTTGACGAGCCACCCCGGAGACAAGTCGGAATTGCTGACTGCCAAGAAACGCGTTGTCGGGCTCATTGCTTCGATATTCGGAACAATCGTATGCGGATATACGCTGCTTACTTATCCCTTTTTCACCAAACCACTCACCAGTGTGATTACCGGTGAAGTGGACATGAAAGAGATAGGGCATGCTCTCATGGGCATGGAGAAGTACCAGTACCTGTTGCCCTTCGAAGCTATCAGTGTGTTGTTATTGGCATGTATCATCGGAGGCATTATGATTGCCCGTAAAAGATAAGAATTATGGAAATACCAATGATTGCCTATTTGGTGGTAAGTACCATCATGTTTTTTGCCGGGGTTTACGGGTTTATCACACGTAAGAATATGCTGGCGATGCTCATTTCGCTTGAATTGATGCTGAATGCGGCCGACATCAACTTCGTGGTGTTCAACCGCTATCTGTATCCCGAGGCATTTGAGGGCTTCTTTTTCACCCTCTTTGCAATAGGTATCGCCGCTGCCGAGACAGCGCTTGCTATTGCCATCATTATCAATATTTTCCGTCATATACGGAATGTTGAAGTGCGTAACCTTGATAAAATGAAATATTGATCGATATGGAATATTCAGTTATAATACTTTTACTGCCGCTTTGCATGTTCCTCTTTTTGGGACTTGCGGGGCATAAGTTAAGCGAGCGTGTAGCCGGGATATTGGGAACTATCGGGTTGACGGTAACCACGGTAGTGGCCTATATGGTAGCGTTCAACTACTTCACCATGCCGCGCAATGCCGAAGGCGTGTTCGACACCTTGCAGCCGATCAATCTCGAATGGTTGCGTTTCACCGAACATTTGCACATCGATTTGGGTATTTTGTTGGACCCCATATCGGTCATGATGCTGGTTGTCATCACAACAGTCTCGTTGATGGTGCATATATATAGTTTAGGCTATATGCACGGCGAGAAGGGATTCCAACGCTATTATGCCTTCTTGTCGCTGTTCAGTTTCTCCATGCTGGGGCTGGTTGTGGCTACGAATATTTTCCAGATGTACATCTTCTGGGAGCTGGTGGGTGTATCGTCCTACTTGCTTATCGGGTTTTACTATACCAAACCGGCTGCGGTATCGGCTTCGAAGAAAGCCTTTATTGTTACGCGTTTTGCCGACTTGGGCTTCCTGATTGGTATCCTTATCCTCTCGTTCTTTACCGAGACGTTCGATTTCCAGACTCTGATGTCCAATCCCTCGTCGTTGGTAACCGAGACGGCCGGAATGACCTTTATGGGTTGCTCGGTAGCTGCTTGGGCGATGGCTCTCATCTTCATGGGAGGTGCAGGTAAATCGGCCATGTTCCCGTTGCACATTTGGTTGCCCGATGCCATGGAGGGTCCTACTCCCGTATCGGCTCTTATCCATGCGGCTACGATGGTTGTTGCCGGTGTCTATTTGGTAGCCCGTCTGTTCCCCATGTATTGTGCCGTTCCCGAGGTGTTGGAATTGATTACTTGGGTAGGTGCCATTACCGCACTTTACGCAGCGGTTGTTGCTTGTGTACAGACCGATATTAAGCGAGTGCTGGCTTTCTCGACGATTTCGCAGATTGCCTTCATGATGGTGGCTTTGGGTGTGGCATTCAATACCGATTTGCATGCCGGGCTCGGTTACATGGCTTCCATGTTCCACCTCTTCACGCACGCCATGTTCAAGGCCCTCTTGTTCTTGGGCGCCGGTTGTATTATCCATGCCGTTCACTCCAATGAAATGTCCGAGATGGGCAACTTGCGCAAATATATGCCTGTGACACATATCACCTTCTTGATTGCCTGCTTGGCTATTGCCGGCATTCCTCCCTTCTCGGGATTTTTCAGTAAGGACGAAATCCTTACCGCCGCATTCGAGAAGAGCGCTTTCTGGGGCGTTTGGATGACGGCCGTTGCCGGTCTCACGGCATTCTATATGTTCCGTCTGTACTATCGTATTTTCTGGTGGAGCAAACCTTCATACGAACATCACACGCCGCACGAAGCCCCCATGTCGATGTATCTGCCGTTGGTATTCCTTGCATTGGTTACCTGTGTGGCCGGATTCATTCCTTTCGGCGAATTTGTATCGGTAAACGGCGAGGCTTACCACATACATCTCGATTGGTCGGTCGCCACGACCAGTATTATCGTTGCCCTGCTTGGTATCGCTCTGGCTACATGGATGTACTTCTCGGAAAATACCAGACCCAAAGCGCTGGCCGACAAGTTCCGGGCTTTGCATACGGCCGCATACCACCGTTTCTATATGGACGAGCTTTATATGTGGGTAACCCATAAAATCATATTCCAACGTATTTGCCGACCTATTGCGTGGTTTGACCGCCATGTCGTTGACGGCACGATGAATATGCTGGCCACCGTTACCAACGGAGTCTCCTACGGCATACGCAAGTTGCAATCGGGATATATCCAGTGGTATGTATGGGTATTCATTATGGGCGCTTTGTTGATCGCCGTATTGGCAATGTGCTTTTAACTGATGGTTGAACGATAAAAATATTAAAGAAACATTATGAATTTTCTATCATTATTTGTGCTTATTCCTCTCTTGATGATGCTGGGACTCTGGATGTCAAGAGATATGAAACAGATACGAACGGTAGCAGTTATCGGTTCAACCTTATTGTTGGCGTTGTCTGTATATACGCTCGTTGAGTTTCTGGCCGAACGCGCTGCCGGAAATACCGCGACGATGTTGTTTACCGACAGCCGTATGTGGTATGAACCTCTGAATATCCATTATGCGGTAGGTGTGGACGGTGTCTCGGTAGCCATGTTGCTGCTTTCGTCCATTATCGTATTTGCCGGAGTTTTTGCTTCTTGGAAAATTGATCCGCTCCCCAAAGAGTTCTTCTTGTGGTTCATGTTGCTCTCTACCGGAGTATTTGGATTCTTTATTTCGGTCGACCTCTTTACCATGTTTATGTTCTACGAGGTTGCCCTTATTCCCATGTATTTGTTGATAGGTGTTTGGGGAAGCGGTAAAAAGACCTACTCGGCCATGAAATTGACGCTTATGCTTATGGGTGGTTCGGCTTTGTTGATGATCGGTATTTTGGGTATCTACTACCAATCGGGGTTGCACTCGATGAATGTAGTAGAAATTGCCGAGAACGGCCATATCCCCATGAATTGGCAATATTTCCTCTTCCCCATGACGTTTGTAGGTTTTGGTGTGTTGGGAGCCATGTTCCCGTTCCATACATGGTCGCCCGACGGTCATGCTTCGGCGCCCACGGCAGTGTCGATGTTGCACGCCGGTGTGCTGATGAAGTTGGGAGGATACGGCTGTTTCCGGGTGGCTATCTATTTGATGCCGCAGGCTGCTACCGAACTGGCTTGGATATTCTTGATCTTGACCGGTATCAGCGTGGTATATGGCGCATTCAGCGCATGTGTACAGACCGACCTCAAATACATCAATGCCTATTCTTCGGTAAGTCACTGCGGCTTGGTATTGTTTGCTATCCTCATGTTGAACACGACGGCCATGACCGGTGCGGTGATGCAGATGCTTTCGCACGGTTTGATGACAGCTCTCTTCTTTGCCCTCATCGGTATGATTTACGGACGTACTCACACGCGTGATATTCGCGAGATGGGCGGCTTGATGCAAATCATGCCTTTCCTGTCGGTATGTTATGTGATTGCCGGTTTGGCTTCGTTGGGCTTGCCGGGATTGAGTGGATTCGTAGCCGAGATGACGATTTTCGTCGGCTCTTTTGAGCATGCCGATATTTTCCGTCGGGTACTTACCATTGTGGCATGTACTTCGATTGTGATAACCGCAGTTTATATTTTGCGAGTTGTCGGCAAGTTGTTGTTTGGTGCCGTACAAAACGAGCATCATCGCGAGTTGACCGATGCCGAATGGTGGGAACGCCTCTCGACGATTACGCTTATCGTATGTGTGGCTGCTATCGGTTGTTTCCCCCATTGGATTTCCGATTTGATTCGTGAGGGTGTAGAACCTATTACTAATTTGTTGTCTCAAGCTCTTTAATCATACAAGTATATGGATTATTCACAGTTTTTAGTTATGCGCGGAGAAATATCGCTGCTGGTTGTATTCTTGCTGATATTTCTTATTGACACCTTTGGTGGTCAAAAGAGCCTCAAAGGGTTATCGGTTGCGGCGTGTGTCTTGTTTGGCTTGCATACAATTTGGAATATCATACCGGCCGAATCGGCTTCGGCTTTCGGCGGCATGTATCAGATTTCGCCGATCGCATCGTTGGTTAAAACCGTACTCAATATAGGGACTTTGATTGTATTGCTGCAATCGATTTCGTGGGTCGATACACCCGATGTGAAATTGCGCCGGGGCGAGTTCTACGAATTGTTGTTGGTAACCCTCTTCGGTATGTACCTGATGGTTTCATCGGGGCACTTCCTGCTCTTCTTTATCGGGCTCGAAACCGCTTCGTTGCCTATGGCAGCATTGATTGCCATCAACAAGAAAGATACCGAGTCGTATGAGGCTGGGGCCAAATACCTCTTTACTGCGGTATTCTCGTCGGCTCTCTTCCTTTTAGGCCTTTCTTTCCTGTATGGTGTGTCGGGTACGCTGTACTTCGACGATATAGCCGTAAACATTGCCACAAACCACACTCCTTTGCTCATTGCCACTATCGCCTTTGTATTGGCCGGCATGGGATTCAAACTGTCGTTGGTTCCGTTCCACTTGTGGACTGCTGATGTATATCAAGGAGCCCCCACACAGGTAACCTCTTATCTGTCGGTTATCTCGAAAGGTTCTGCGGCATTTGCCTTGATGTTGATTCTTTACAAGGTCTTTTCCCTCGATCCGGTTGTTTGGCAAGGTATTATGTGGGCGTTGATCGTGTTGACGATCACGTTGGGTAACTTGTTTGCCATTCGCCAGAAAAACCTGAAACGGTTCTTGGCCTTCTCCTCGATTTCTCAGGCCGGATATATCATGTTGGGTATCATTGCCGGGTCGGCACAAGGCATGACTGCTTTGGTTTATTACGTGCTGGTATATATCTTCTCCAACTTGGCTGCCTTCGGGGTCATCTCGTCCATCGAGCATCATAGCGGCAAGGTGGGCATGGACGATTATAACGGCTTGTATAAGACTAATCCCAAATTGAGTGTCGTGATGATGTTGGCCATGTTCTCACTGGCCGGTATCCCGCCGTTTGCCGGATTTTTCAGCAAGTTCTTCATCTTTGCCTCGGCTATTCACTCGGGATTCTATATCTTGGTACTCATCGCCTTGCTGAATACGATCATATCGCTCTACTACTATTTGTTGGTCGTAAAGGCTATGTTCATCAACAATGAAAACGAAGGGTGTGCCATCGCATCGTTCCGTAGCGACAACGGCTCGCGCGTGAGCCTTATCGTGTGTGTGGCAGGTATTCTATTGTTGGGTATCGCAAGTTGTGTATACGGCTACTTTACAGACCTTAGTCTGTTGGGTATCTAATAGATAAAGAGTAATATTATATAGATCCGACGGCCGGAGGACGATTGTTGTCCGGCCGTCGGATTTTTTTTATATATAGAAAGGATGGTTAGTTAAGCGTAACTGTGCATGCCACCCAGCAAGAAATTAACCCCGAAATAGGTGATAAGTACGCAGAAGAAGGCTGCTACACAATAACCATGGAAGAATGAGGGTTTCTTGAAAAGAGGTAACGATACGGGGTGTAGGGCCATGGCATAAACAAGCCATGTAATGAGAGCCCATACTTCTTTGGGATCCCAGCCCCAGTATCGACCCCATGAGATATTAGCCCAAATGGCTCCTACAAAGATTCCGGCAGCCAAAGAGAATACGGCAGGATAGAGAAGTATGAGCCCCACGATTTGCAATTGTTCGGCTTGTTTAGGGTTTCGTTGATAAAGGACAAGGCCTGCGATGCCGTTGAGCATGACGAATGCTAGTAATGTGTAGGCTACCATGACAAGAACGACATGTACTGAAAGCAAAGGAGAGGTGAGTACCGGCATAAGCGGGGTAATTTGAGGGTTTGATTCTCCCATCATCGAGACCAGCATGGCCAGACCACCCACCAGATAGCCGAAAGGCAGGACCAGAATGAAGCGTCGGTGACTTAGCAGGGTAATACCTAAGGCACACCATGCCATGAATTGCATGGTCTCGAATCCGTTGGCGAGAGGCCAGTGTCGGGCGATATATCCTCGCAAGAGCAGTACGATTGAGAGATAGATAAAGCCGAGAAGTATTCCGGTGAGCAGTAGCGGTTGTATGGGAGAGGATTCGGAATTGCCTCGGGTGATGTGGCGACAGACATAGAGAAAGGCTGCTGTGCCGATGACAATAAGCAGGATGGCCAGAGGGAGCGAATAGCCCATGCGATTATAGAGAAGTTCGGCTTGCAGTCGGGTTGTCGAGGGGAAAGCTTCGCCGCAACATTTTTGCTGGTATTGGCCTATTTTTGCGAGAACTTGTGACAATTCGGCGTAGTTGTGTTTGGCGACCAATTCGTTTATATAGTTCATTGACTGCTCGATAAAGACAGTCTGTTCATAAGGTAGTTCACGAGGAAGGATATCGACTTGCGAGACCCAGTGCAGGGTGTCGTTCAATCGGTAAGGAAAG
This sequence comes from uncultured Barnesiella sp., assembly GCA_944320995.1. Taxonomy (GTDB): domain Bacteria; phylum Bacteroidota; class Bacteroidia; order Bacteroidales; family Barnesiellaceae; genus Barnesiella. The sequence goes on from CALUJQ010000018.1 coordinate 8,312, forward strand.
ATTTGTAGCATGGAGCCGGTGCAAAGCATGGCAATGAGGCTGAATTTCTCGTTAGCCTCGCTCACTCCCCGGTGGGTGATGTGTTCGGAACGATAGTCTCTTATGGCTCGGTTGAAATCGGTAAGCCGGGCATATCGTCCCTCTATTCCCAACAGTTGGCGGGCCTCCCGGCTTTTTATCTTGATCATCGGCTCTTGTTTCCACTCGTCGTAGTAGAACAACCAGCCCGATAATACCTGCTCGGCAGTAAGACCTAGGTAGCTGCTCTTCCCGTAGAGTTTCATTGTGAAATCGTGAGCCAATGTAGAGATTGGACAGATACGTTGGTTATAGTAGACACAGAGTTGTCCCAAATCGTGTGACAGGTTGCGAGGAAGGGTAGGTGGAATTTGTTCGGCAGCATGGGTCGGGTATATGGTTGCCAGAAGGACGACGCCACCGAGCCCGAGCCCTCGTAAGTTGCGGTTTTGCAGCAATCGCCGGAAAGTACCTTGCCGATCGGTGAGCTGGATTATCATCGATAATAGCAGTAATAAATAGCCGGTATAGGTGATGCCGATGCCCCAAGGGTCGTGTGCTACCGAGAGTCGGGAGCCGGCTCTGTCGGAGTCGTAGGACGACTGGTAGAAGCGATATCCTCTGTATCGGGCAATACGATTCATGGCGATGGTCTCGTGTTCTGTATGTTCTCCATCGATGATAGTGATGCCGCTTATGAAATCAAGAGGAGTTTGGGTGCCGGGGTAATATTCGATATTGAATTTTTCCAGTGTGACTGAGAATGGGAGTTGCTGTTTCTGCCCCTTGTTGTCGAGATAAACCGATACCGGCTTTTCGTCGATACGCAGATGTAGGGTTCCTTGTTTGCCGGTAAGCCATGTGATAAAGGCCCCGCCTAAAATAATTAATAAAGCGAGGTGCAGCAGCCATGTGGCCGGGCGCAAAAAGCGATGGCGCAGCAGGTAGGCGGTGGCAAGAATGGAAAGAACGCCCCATATTCCTACAAATCCCGGCGATTGGTAGATGTAGCGGGTGACAAAGAGGGTGCCGTGTTCCTTTTCAAGAATGGTCGCTACGGTCAGTATACACAGTATGACAGCCAGCAGACCGAAAGTTGTTCGTTTTAGAATCTTCATTGTCTTTGGGTGATACGTTTCTTTATACCCCGAAATGCCGGCACGCATTGCGTGCCGGCATTTCGGGGGGTGCAGAAAGGGTTAGAGTGTTCGACCCGGTTAAATCGCATCGATAAATTTAACTACGGCTTCGCGGTCTTCTTTGCTCAATGTGCGGAATTTTTCGATTGACCATCGGGCGTCGCTTTCGGGTGAGCCGTGCCACATGATTGCTTCGATCACGTTGCGGGCACGGCAGTCGTGCAGTCGGTCGCTTTCGAACGAACCGGTACATTTCTGATGCAGCCCCCTGCCCCATAAGGGCGTTGTACGACACCAGCCTGTGCGTATGTCATTTTGCATGTGCAACCGGTGCTGTACAAGGTCGGTATAAGGCCAAATCTTCTGATGGGGATAACGGGGCAGTTCGGTCCCGTTTTTGAAAAATCCGCTTGGATCGGTGTAATGGTCTTCACCGGTGGTCCATGTGGGACGGTGACAATAGCTGCATCCCATCTCGGTGAAGAGTTGTTTGCCTCGTTGTATCGTGGGGTCATCGAGGTTACGGGCTGCCGGTACGGCCAGTCCCCGGTGCCATACCATCAAATCGGTGAAGTACTCGTCGCTCATCTCGACAGGCAGATCGGTCGCCATCAGGTAATTGTAGATGTCTTGCTCGACTCCGGCATCGCTCTTTCGTTCAGGAAAGTAATCGTAAAATCGGGCTTGGACCTCGGCATCTTTCGAAGCCTTTTCGGCATAAGCCTTGGTCATGTAGTGATAGCGGCGGTTTGAGCGGGTCACGTTGGTGATATTCCAAATGGCGTTTGATCCGGCGGCATCCTGCAAGGGCCCGCGGCTGAGGGCGTAGGTGAAGCGGTAGGGGTGCTTCTCGCCCGTACCTCCGTCGTTGGGACGGTTGTTGCTGTATTGGCTTACCCAATCGCCGTTTTGGAATATCTTGGGATTCAATGTGAAGTGGTTGTCTCGCTCTTGTTTGGCATATTCGGCTTTCAGATCCTTGTCGTCAATGGCGTCGAGTAATCCTGTACCGTAGATACCAATGGTCGATTCGAGCCGGATGTTCACTTGGTCGGGCGACAAGGTACGGCCATCGGTGGTGATGAGGTCGACATAGTAGGCGTCGGCGGGAATCGTGACCTCGGGATAGACCAACTCGTAGGTAGTACCGTCGGCAAAAGTGTTGTTCCAATTGTCGGTATGCGTCTTCCAAGTAATTTTAATCTTAGACGGGTCTATTGGGGCCTTGAAGGGTTCGACGGCAAAGAGTTGTGGCATGCCCGTGAGTGAGGCGATGTAGTTGTCGTTGTCGTCGTAGATGACCAGCAAATAGCCGTTGCCTATCTCGGTGGCATTGAAAGTCCCCTCTTGTCGCTTGCCGTGGCCGTAGCCCGGGTGACAGTGCATGCAAGAGGTGCGGATGTAGAGTGGCCCCAGCCCTCCTCGCACCGAGCCATCGGAGGCCGGAGTGAAAATCTTTTCGAACAGTGCTTCGCCGTTTTTGAACGACGTGCTCATGCCTGCAATCTCGACCGCGGGCGAAGGCTGTTCAAAGGCGCCCGATGTGGTGTTGAAAGCTGTTCCCAGATCTCCGCCCGTGTAATACTCTTCCGAGAGTTCGGTAGGTGTGGGGGTGGGAGTATCGGTCGAGTTGTCATCTGTGCAACTGGCAATGCATAGCGCCACTGTTGTAAAAGCCAGTAAATAAGGATACGATTTCATAGCTTTTTGGATTATATGGTTTATTGACCTATGGCCGATTGAGCCTCGTCGAGAGCCTTTTTCAAGGCATTACATGCCGCGGTGGCTTTTTTCCATAGCTCGTTGTGAGAGCCCGCATAATTTACAAAGGGAGCGGGAGCCGCCTCTATGGCTTTCAGAGCCTCGTCGAGAGCTGAGCGTACGGCTGCGTCGGCACTGGGGTTGATGCTGGTCAGGTAGTTGCTTACCGACGGGTCACCCGCGTTCATGCCCAGATAGGCATTCTTAATGCTGACAATATTGTCGTAGAAATCGACTTTGGAATTTTTGGCATAGGGAGACTCGATGTAGCTGAGGTCTTCCGAAGCTCCGGCGGCAGCTTCGTTGGGACGTCCTATTTTTTGATTACCCACTTCGTCGGCGATATCCGAGCAGCCCTGAATAATCTCCTGGGCAGCTTCGAGGTAGCTCTTGTATTTGCTGCCTCCTTTACCGGCATTTTTCATGCTTTCGCCATAGTTGAACGAAGGTTCGAGTTCGGCATCGGTCAACATGGACTGCTTTTGAGACGATACGTTGGCCATGCCTTTCCATGAAGCTTCGAGTCGCACACATTGGTTGGCAAGGTCGCCGGCTACGGCAGTGAGGTAAACCAATTCCTCTTTGCGGTTGAATGCGCCTGTACGGGCTTTGCCCGTAGTTGATGAAGCATCGATTTGATGGTCGAACAGCATATACTCAATGGCGTGGAACCCCAACAGCCCATACCCCAGGCCAGCGGCATACTCGGCGTCCATCATGCCCATGCGCACGGGATCGTCGAGCAGCGCTTGTAAGTCGGTTGCATTGAGAGGCCACGAGTCGACGTGCGGGTCAATGTTATAATCGGCAGCAGCACCGTAGAGGAAAGCCTCGCTCAACTCCCATTGTTTGCGGGCTTCATACCATTTGACACAAGCTTGTTCGACAATCGCTTTTGTAGCGGAGCTGAGGCTGCCCGATGCGGTGATGTCGGTCGAAGCATTAGCTTTGGCCGAAATCTCGATTTGCGCGCACAGGTCGGCCAATTCAAGGGTAGCGTCGGCCAACGAGGTATAGGTGGGTAGTACGGTTTTTTCTACAAAAGTGGTAGCTGCTGTCTGTAAAGCGATTTCGCGCTGTTCTTCCCAAGAGAAGTCGTTCTCATTTTCCGAGCAGGATACTCCTCCGAGTAGCAGGGCTGATAGTGCGAACAGATAAGATGAATGTTTGAAAACTCTTTTCATTGTGATACGATGTTTTAATATTGCGAATAAGTTGAATTAACGTGTGAATACTCCCGAGTAGGCGATGCCTATCGACACGGAGGGCTCGTTGTTGTAGTGGCCGATGCGGGTGATACCGTTCGTGTCGGTGTAGGTGTAGGAGTTGGCGTTGAGTAGTCCGATGCTATACTCGGCCTTGATGACAATCGATTTCATGGGGCAGTAGTTGATGCCGGCGGCGATACGCTGGCGTCCGCACCATTTGTAGTGCTGTACGCGGGCTGGCGTCTTGAACATCGAGTCGTAGTAGTCGTAGCGGCCGAAGAGGTAGAACCGCTGGTTGTGGCCGTGCAGTTTGGGCGAGAATGAGAAAAAGTCGTATCCTGCTTCAACGCCGGTGGCGATAGCGTCGGAGGCGACAGCTTGCTTGGACGATACCGACGAGGCAGGCATGCTGCCGTTGAAGGCGGTAATCATGTCGGCGTCGGAGAGATGTCCGTAGTCGAAGTGTCCCCTTACAATCCAATTGTGGGCATCGTAGGCAAAGTCGAAGGCCCCGATGAGTACTGTTCCCTTCACCCCTTTGTAACGGGTGTTGGTCTGTGGGTAGAGGGTGTTTTTAAAACTATTGCCCCCATATCCGCTCACACTCAGACGCAGACCCGGTATCGAATGGTTATCTATGCGGAAGGCTCCAGCATAACTGTTGCCAATTTTGAACTCGTAGGGGCTGCCTGCTCCGTCGTGAATCCACCCTTTGCTGTTGAATCGGTCGGAGTCGAGTCCCGGCAGGAACATCACTTCGTAGCGCCAATGCCTGCCCAACATGCCCCATAGGCTGATACCGGTTTCGTGCCATGTGCAGGGTAGTATCGTGTTCTCCCCTTCGGGACGGTATACGCCAAAAAACTCGGTGGGTGCATGGTACATATTGGTGGCGCCTACCGGCACGATGATATGCCCCATGCGCAGGTTGAGGGCTCGGGAGAAGCTCTTCTGAATCCAGAATTGTTCGAGAGCGACTTCTCCACCCCGCTCGATTTCCGACTCGTATTCGCCAGCTTCTTCTTCTTCGATTTCGACGGCACTTTCGGTACCTCCGTGTTCAAACTCTATTTCGCTACCCATACTCCAACCGCGGCCGAAGTCGTAGCCCAGAAAGATGACTACGTGGGGGAGGTCGAAGCGGCCGTGACTCTCGCCCTTGTGCAAATGGGCGTCTTTGTATTTCTTATAATCGTCGCTGAAAAAGTTGCGTGAGGCCACGGCTTCTCCGTATCCCCCGATGGTAAGTCTGGATTTGCGTGATTGGGCCGGTTGAACTTCGGCAAGTGACTTTTGGCGGAGTTCTTCCAATATTTCGGATTTCAGTTCCTCTTTCAGTTGATCTCTTTTTGAAGCTGAGAACGAGGTTGCTCCCGATACGGCGTCGATTTTTTCTTCGGCTTGTGCTGTCGCCGACAGGGAGAGTAGCAAAGCTGTCGCAAACCATAGATATTTCTTTTGCATGGGTTTACTCTTTTGGTTTCCGATGCAAAATTAGAGGGGTGTATGAGTGTGGACAATACCTAAAATTTAGTAAAAAAAAAGTTGGTGTTAGTATTTTTTAGGTAAAAGAGAGATAAACGACCGAAGGTAAGGTATACCCTTAAATACCGCTATATTATGTTACTGCAAGAGGTATATGTTCAAGTTGGGGATATATGATAAGGGGAGAGACATCTCTGAATTTGGATGTCCCTCCCCTTAAAAATTTTTGGGCGAGGTTTATTTTTTCAGATTGTCTAAAACGTTTTTTGTATCCGAGGCAATCATATACTCTTCGTCGGTGGGGATAACGACTACTTTTACTTTTGATGCCGGTGTGCTTATTTCGCATTCGGTGCCGCGGATTGTTTTGTTCAGTTCTGTGTTAATGTCTACCCCCATGAAGGACAGAGGCTTGCATACGGCTTCGCGGGTTGATGCTTGATTTTCACCAACACCGCCGGTGAAGACGATGATGTCGACTCCGCCGAGAGCTGCCGCGTATGCTCCGATGTATTTGGTGATGCGGTATTCATACATTTGCAGGGCCAAAATGGCACGTTCGTTGTTGGCGGCGATTCCGGCTTCGATGTCGCGCATGTCGGACGAAATTCCCGATATGCCGGCAACGCCGCTTTTCTTGTTGACCAAATCGGCAATGCCTGTGGCATCGAGATGCTCTTTATTCATCAGGTAGGTGAGGACTCCGGCATCGACATCGCCCGAGCGGGTACCCATCATCAACCCTTCGACGGGTGTCATACCCATGGAGGTATCGACCGACTCGCCGTTCTTGATAGCCGTGATAGAGCCGCCGTTGCCGATGTGGCAGGTAATGATGCGCTGCTTTTCATAGGGAACACCCAAAAATTCGCAGGCCCGTTTCGATACGTAGCGATGGCTTGTCCCATGGAATCCGTACCGACGGATACCATACTTCGTATATAATTCATAGGGAAGGGCATACATATAGGCGTGAGCCGGCATGGTTTGGTGGAATGCCGTGTCGAATACCGCTACTTGCGGAACTGTGGGCATGAGCTTCGAGATAGCATCGATACCGGCCATGTTCACCGGATTGTGCAAAGGAGCTATGTCGTAACACTCTTTTATCTTTTCGATGACTTCGCCGGTGATCAATACGCTCTTGTTGAATTTTTCACCTCCGTGTACGACGCGGTGTCCTACGGCATCGATTTCATCGAACGATTTGATGCAGCCGTATTCTTTGCCGGTGAGGACATTCAAAATGTTTTGAATGGCGGCATGATGCTCGGGCATCGGGCTTTTGAGAATTACTTTTTCTCCGTTGGGGAGAGTGAGTTTCAAGAACGAGTCTTCTAATCCTATTTTCTCGGCACCACCTTGTGCCAAAACGGTTTTGGATTCGATGTCGAATAGTTTGTACTTTACCGACGAACTACCGCAATTTAATACTAATATTTTCATAAGGTATGTGAATTGAAGGTTACTTTTTCAGACTGATAGCTTGGTTGCACGTAATGGTAATCATTTTGTATACATCGTTGACCGAGCAACCGCGGGAGAGGTCATTGACAGGAGCTGCTATCCCTTGTAGGATAGGGCCTACGGCCTCGGCGTGAGCCAGACGTTGAACCAGCTTATAGGCTATGTTGCCCACTTCGAGCGAGGGGAATACCAACACATTGGCATGGCCGGCGATTTCGCTACCCGGGGCTTTGCTCTCTCCTACGGCAGGAACGATGGCGGCATCGGTTTGTAATTCGCCGTCTATTTTCAACGAAGGTTCCATCTCTTTGGCCAGTCGTGTGGCCTCAACCACTTTGTCAACCATCTCGTGGCTTGCACTGCCTTTTGTGGAGAAACTCAACATGGCGATACGAGGTTCTATGCCCGCGATGTCGCGGGCTGTTTTGGCCGTGGATATGGCTATTTGAGCAAGTTCGGGAGCCGTGGGGTTGGGGAGTACGGCACAATCGGCGAATACCATCAGTCCGTTTTCTCCGTATGATTGGTCCGGTATGAACATGAGGAAGGCTCCCGATACGACTTTTACGCCGGGTGCTGTTTTAATGATCTGAAACGCCGACCGCAATACGTTCCCTGTGGTGTTGCGGGCGCCGGCCACCTCGCCGTCGGCATCGCCGTTTTTGATCATGAGGCAACCGAGAAATAGAGGGTCCTCGACCATTTTTTGAGCTTTTTCGAGGGTGACTCCTTTCTCTTTTCTCAATTCATACAACAACTGGGTATAGGCCTCTTTTTTAGGGTGGTTAGAGGGATCTACCAACGTTGCTTTATCGATATGAGTCAAGTTATACCGTTGGGCAAGTTCCATGATCTCGGTAGGATTTCCGATAAGGATAATATCGGCAATGTTGTCGGCCAATATTCGGTCGGCTGCTTGTAAGGTGCGCTCTTCCGTTCCTTCCGGTAAAACAATGCGTTGTTTGTTTGCTCGGGCTTGTTCTACCATTCGTTCCATTAAGTTCATAGTCGGATTGGTTTATGTGTTTTTAGATAATGCAAATGTAGCAATAAAATGCAATATCAAGATTGCAATTCAGGGTAAATATTATGTAAAAATATATTGAATTACTTTTTTATCCCTATTTTTTCTGATTTTGCGGTGTAAGATAGGAATAATATCTATATATTAGCCGCGAAAATAAAAAAAACTTTCGTCGAGGAAGAGGGAAATGCGATTTATATAGAGAGGTTTATGAATAAGGAAAAGTTTGTTGTCGAGTATGATTTGAAAAGTATTTCTCCTGCGTTGTTGTGGCCATATATAGGTACGAAAAACGGATTGTCGGATTGGTTTGCCGATGATGTGCAGAGCGAAGAGAAATTGTTTACTTTCTTTTGGAACAAATCGTCTCAGCAGGCTCATCAAATAGCTTTGCGTACGGGGAATTATATTCGTTTCCACTGGTTGGACGATGAAGAAGAGAAAAGTTTCTTCGAGCTTCGTATCACCACTTCCGAGTTGACCGGAGCCACCATGTTGGTAATTACCGATTTTGCCTATCCCGATGAAATGGACGATAGCCGCGGCTTGTGGGACCATCAGGTAGAGACGTTGCGCCGGAAATTGGGGGTATGACCCGATGGGAACCATTGTCGGGTTTTTGGCTAATCTTCCCAATAAACGTTACAGCCTTTTCGGAAATTCATTTTTTTGCGTTACTTTTGCATTCTGATAATCGGCAAAAGAATGTTCTATATCAAACGACTATATAGGTTTATCCTAAAAAGTTTCCTCCCCCTGTTTCTGATGACATTCTTCATCTGCCTGTTCATCGTGCTGATGCAGTTCTTGTGGCGGTATGTCGATGAGATGGTAGGGAAGGGGCTCGAGATGTCGGTTTTGGCCGAGTTGTTTTTCTATGCCGCCGTAACGATGGTCCCTATGGCTTTGCCGCTGGCTATTTTGTTGGCGTCGTTGATGACGTTCGGCAACTTGGGCGAGCGGTTGGAATTGTTGGCCATCAAGGCCGCCGGTATTTCTTTGCTTCAAATCATGCGGCCGCTGGTTATCTTTTTGATATTCGTCGCTATCGGGGCTTTCTTTTTCCAGAACAATGTCTTGCCCAAGTCGCAGGTGAAGATGTGGACCCTGCTTTATTCCATGCGGCAGAAGTCGCCCGAACTCGATATTCCCGAGGGGGTGTTTTATGACCAAATAAGCGGGTATAACCTCTATGTGAAACAGAAAGACCACAAGACCGGCATGCTCTACGATGTGATGATTTACGACATGTCGGCGGGCTTCGATAATGCCATGATTATCCTTGCCGATTCGGGCAAATTGAAAATGACCGATGATAAAGAGCATCTTTTCTTGACCCTTTATAATGGAGAGTCGTTTGAAAACCTTCGTGACCAACGCACGAGTACAAGCCGGAATATTCCGTATCGCCGCGAAACGTTCTCGCTAAAAGAGATTATGATTGCTTTCGATGCCAACTTCAATCGAATGGACGATGGCATCATGCAGAACCAGTATATCGGGAAAGACCTTGCCGCCTTGCAATCGTCTATCGATTCGATGACCCAGCGGGTGGACAGTATCGGGAACAACTATGCCAACAGTCTGAAATCTTCGGGATACTTCTCTTTGTACGATCGCCCGGGCATGCGTGTCTCAGAGCGGGATTCGATACGGGAACAGAAGGCTGTCGCCGAAGCGGGAAGTTTGAACCTCGACAGCCTTTTTGCCGGGGACAACCTTCAACGCAAGCAGTTGTATCTCGATCGTGCGGTGGCTCGTGCCGAACGGTATAAATCGGACTATGAGTTCCGCAGCTATACGATGAGCGACGAGAATAAAGTCATCAGGCGGCATCAAATCGAGATGTACAAAAAATTTACCCTGTCGTTTGCCTGCATTATCTTCTTTTTTATCGGGGCGCCGCTCGGTGCCATTATCCGCAAGGGCGGGTTGGGCATGCCGGTAGTCGTGTCGGTATTCATGTTTATCTTTTACTACATTATCGACAATAGTGGTTATAAACTGGCCCGGGACGGCCGCTGGGAAGTGTGGGAAGGCATGTGGCTCAGTTCGGCGGTCCTTTTGCCTTTGGGCATATTCCTCACGTATAAGGCGGTAAAAGATTCGGCGGTGTTTAATCCCGATGTATATATCAACTTTTTCAGGAAACTGGTAGGACGTCAGGAATTGCGAAAGGTAGTGTTGAAAGAGGTGATTATCGAAGATATGTATCCTCGGGTGGCGATAGAGAAGGCTCACCAATTGTCCGAGTCCTGTCGTAAATTCCTCGATAAGATAGGGCGCAAGCGTCAATCGTATTGGAAATATTGCTTGTATGGGTATGACAAGTCGGCTATTGTGGAATTGGGCGACCAAATCAACGCGATGGTCGATTATGTCTCGAACAGTCATAGCCAACTGGTTGTTAGCAAACTGATGGATTATCCCATTTTGCGCAACCTGTGGGTATATCGTCCGGCTCCTTCGGTAAAGTGGGGTTATGTATTGGCTGTACTTTTCCCCGTAGGATTGTTGCTTTACTGGGTCGGTTCGTATCAACAGCGGCTGTTGAGGAACGAAGTGGAAGGGGTGATTCATACCAATGACGAGTTGTGTGTATTGTTGGAGAAAGAAGAAGCCGATAGGATAGAAGAAGAAAAAATATATAAAATATGAATAAAGAGACCATTTTGAGTTCGATTGAAGATGCTGTCGAAGATTTCAGACAAGGCAAGTTTTTGATTGTCGTTGACGATGAGGATCGCGAAAATGAGGGCGATTTTATCATTGCCGCCGAAGCCATTACTCCCGAGAAGGTGAATTTCATGCTGGCCAACGGGCGGGGAGTGTTGTGTGCCCCCATTACGATGCAACGTTGTGAGGAACTGAATTTGTATCGTCAGGTAAATCACAATACCTCTATGTTGGGCACCCCGTTTACGGTGACTATCGACAAATTGGAGGGCTGTACGACCGGCGTGTCGAGCCACGACCGTGCGGCAACGATTCGGGCGTTGGCCGATCCCTCTTCCACTCCCGAGACATTCGGCCGTCCCGGGCACATCAATCCTTTGTATGCTCAGGATAAAGGGGTGCTGAAAAGAGCCGGCCATACCGAGGCCGCTGTCGATTTGGCCCGTTTGGCAGGGCTGTATCCGGCGGCAGCGTTGATCGAGATATTGAATGAAGACGGGACGATGGCGCGTTTGCCTCAGTTGACAAAGGTGTCCGAGAAATTCGGGATAAAGATTATCGCCATACGCGATTTGATTGCTTATCGGTTGAAACAGGAGTCTATGGTAGAACGGGGCGACGAGGTGGATATGCCTACGGAGTACGGGCATTTCCGGCTGATTCCTTTCCGCCAACTCTCCAATGGATTGGAGCATATCGCTTTGATAAAGGGCACGTGGGAACCCGAAGAACCTATTTTGGTGCGGGTTCACTCGTCGTGCATGACGGGCGATATATTCGGTTCGATGCGTTGCGATTGCGGGGAGCAATTGCATAAAGCCATGCAGGCGGTCGAGGCCGAAGGCAAAGGGGTGATTGTGTATATGAATCAAGAGGGCCGGGGAATAGGGCTCATGAATAAGATACGGGCTTATCGCTTGCAAGAGGGAGGGCTCGATACGGTCGATGCCAATTTGCACCTCGGGTTCAAGGCCGATGAGCGGGATTATGGTGTAGGAGCCAGCATCTTGCGGGATATAGGTGTTCACAAATTGCGGTTGATGACAAACAATCCGGTAAAACGCATCGGGTTGGAGGCTTATGGGCTGGAGATTGTCGAGAATGTTCCTATCGAAGTGACCCCCAACAAGTATAATCATCGCTATTTATTGACCAAAGAGAAACGAATGGGACATACGCTGCATGTCGATGAAGAATAAGGCGTGTGTATTCTTTTGCCGATATAGGACCGGGGGTGCCGAAGATGAATTTTCATCAGGGCACCCCCGGTCTTATAATAAGGGAACGTAGATTTGCGTGATCTACGTTTTTGTTTTTCCCGAAATCAATCCAGTTCAACGACCAGATAGCGGCTCAGACTCCAGAAAGTTTCCGGATTGGTAATTACCAAGGTGAGGTAACCGTTGTTGTCTTTTTGAAGTTCGTAACTTCCTTCGGGGTGGTTGGTCAACAGTTTGGCCTTCTTGCTGTCGAAAGGAATGTCGTGTAATTGCCGCATGTCGACGGACGTGAAATAGCTTTTGTTGAAATCGCCTTCCATGACTTTCTTCGAGGAGAAAAGTCCGCCGCCTTTGACAATGTTTTGTTCTTTCAATTCCTTGTTGGTTCCCAAAGCATAGTAAACGGTATTGAGAGCCTCGTCTTGGGTCATAAGCACCTCTTTTTGTTGCTCGTTTTCGGTGGTGAGGTGCTCTACCTGTCCGGTCAGATTGGTAACGGCCTCGTCCAACTCGGCAATGCGTACATCACGGCTGGCGAGCGATTCTTGCAAAGAGGTAATCAACTCGGTCTTTTCGGCGATTTCGCCTTGAAGCCGGGTAATTGTTTTTTGGAGAGCGGCCGATTGGCTTTTGCTTTGGTTGAGTTGTTTTTGCAGTTTGTCGAGACGTTCTTTATTTTTTTGTAGGGTCTCGGCCACCAAAGTCATGTCGTTTTTGATTTGTTCGCGCGTCGTGAGGGAAACTTCGCCATTGGCGTCTTTTTGAGTTACCAAGTAGTTTTCGGCCTCTTTTATTTGGCGGAATCCTTCTTCCACATCATTCATGAGCTGGATCATTTCATTGAAGTCGGCAGTCGTTTGAGCATTGACTTTGAGGAGAGAATCGTTCTCGGCTTGAAGTCTTTTCACTTCGCTCGATTGGTTGGTACAGCCAATCATCAAAACAGATGCTGCGATAGCAGCTGTAATAGCCTTTTTCATAATTGTAGAAATTAAATTTATAGATGGGTGTCTTTGTTGTTATATTTGTTTCTTTTCGTCTCTTTGGGCTTTTCGGGAGCTCCTGCTATAATAATGACAATTTCGCCTTTTGGTTCATGCTCGGTGAAATAGGCAATTAGTTCATCGATATTTCCCCGCACGGTCTCTTCGTGCAGTTTGGAGATTTCGCGGCTGACCGATGCCTCCCGTTCTCCACCGAACGTCTCTTTGAATTGGGTAAGGGTCTTGAGCAGGCGGAACGGGGATTCGTAAAAGATGAGGGTTCTCGGTTCTTCGGCCAGCTCGGCCAGTCGTGTGGCCCGTCCCTTCTTTTGGGGCAGAAATCCCTCGAAGCAGAATTTTTCGTTGGGCAATCCCGATGCTACCAAAGCCGGGACAAAAGCCGTGGCTCCCGGCAGACATTCGACGGGAACACCCCTCCGCCGGCATTCTCGTACCAAAAGGAATCCCGGGTCGGAAATAGCCGGAGTTCCTGCATCGGAGATAAGGGCTATCGTTTCTCCGCCTTCGATGCGCGAGACAATGCCTTCGACCGTTTGGTGTTCGTTGAATTTGTGGTGCGACTGCATGCGGGTGTGTATGTCGAAGTGTTTCAGCAGAATGCCGCTCGTGCGGGTGTCTTCGGCCAAAATGCAATCGACCTCCCGTAAAACGGTAATGGCTCGGAATGTCATATCCTCGAGATTTCCTACGGGTGTAGGTACTACATACAATTTTGCCATGGGTCGGGGTTATAAGAAATGTTTTTGTACGATTTTCATAAACTCGGCGACCTCGGTATTCTCTTCGTCCCAGTTCAGATCGTTCAGGATATAATCTTCGGCCTCTTCGTAAGAATTCATGGCATCGATCAGGGCGAGGGTTTCGTTCATGCGAATGTCGCTATTCCCGAAAAGCTCGCGGCGGAATCGGAATCGGTCGTTCAAACTCAATGCTTTGCGCAACTCTTTGGCTTGTTGCCGTTGCAGGGCCTCTTCGAGGGTTACGGTCGAAGTCGTTTCGTCGGGATTGTTCGCTCCTGCACTTTCCTCCGAATCTTCGTATATGTCGTTTTCGTCGTACTCTTCCATCTCCTCCTCTTCTTCTTCCGATTCGATGTCGAAATCGTCCTCTTTGTCGTTTTGGGCAATCGAGCGTTCTTCGTCGCTCAATTTTTCCCATGGATAGAGTGTGTCTTCTTCCGTTTCCTCTTCTTCTTTTTCTTCACACGCCTCTTCTTCACGTTCTTTGGGGGTTACTTCCTCTTTTCCTTGTTCCTCTTCACCCGGGGATATTTCTTCGGCGAGAGCCTTTTCAGGATTGTTGTGAGACGCTTCGATATGGATTGTATCGTCTTTTTCTTCGGGCTTTTCCTTCTCGGTATCCTCTCTTTCGGGCTCCGTAGATGTCTCTTCGGTCTGTTCGGGAGCAATCGGTCGGGTTTCTATTGTTTCCTTGGGGGTAGGAGCACTTTGGGCAAAAGGCTCGTGTTTTTGCAGTTCTTCCCAAAAATAGGGACTTCGAAGGTCTTGGGTGGAGCGGGAGATCTCTTCGGCTTTTTCCTTGGCCAGTTTCAGCAGAATGCCGGGAGCGGCATCGCCCGATTGCTCAATGACGAGCAGGAGTTCCCGCAGTTCGCCTAACTGGTTTATGATGTATGCGATACGGCTGTCTCGTGGCATGGAATAAAATTTAGTTGTTTTACAAAAATAGGAATAAAATGATAGAAGTGTATATCGTATAAAATTTTTTTAGGGGGATTACTCTTTTTTAGAAAGGATTCGTGTCAAAAGGGAGTCGATTTTGTATTTCAGTTGTGCGCGGGTGCAAGTGTAGTTGTTGACCAAGATAACAATTGCATATCGGTTTTTCGGGGTGGTGTAATAGCCTGCATAGGCATGCACGTCGCTCATGCTGCCGCTTTTTAACCGTAGTTCTCCGGGCAATTTCCCGTTCTTCATAAACGAAGCGACCGACCCTTCTTTCCCGGCAATGGGGAGGGATTGGACAAAGGTCTCGGCTATCGCTGGGTTTTGAGCGGTCTTTTCGAGTACCCGGGCCAAGTATCTGGCCGATATTTTGTTGTTTCGGGCCAACCCCGAGCCGTCGTACAGGAACAGCTCGAGCGAATCGGCGCCGTATGATTGCCAATATTGGCGGATACGGCTAATTCCGTTTTTCACACTCCCTTCCTTTCCGGTCGATAGGGCGATGTGGCGGAGCAGACTTTCGGCATAGAGGTTGTCGCTTCGTACATTCAGGCTGCGTATCAGATAGGCAAGCGAGTCGGAAGGGTAACGTAGCAATGTGGTTTCTCTCGCAAGGTTATTGCCGGGGTGTGTCCCTCTCTCGATTTTTATCCCCGACAGGAGTAAACTTTCACTCAACTCCTGTATGAACAGGGAGTCGGGGTGTTCTATCGATAAAGAGAGCCGGCAGCGGTTTTTCCTTTTGGGAATAGTCCCGGCAATGGTATATCGATTGCCGTTGTGACTGACGGTAATATCCTCCTCTTCGCCTTTGGTCAGGTCGGCATCGACAGAAAAACGGTTTGCCGGGCGTATGCCGGTGATGTCGTAGTTTTTTCCGTTGTATAGCAGGTCGATGTCTATGCGGTTATCTTTATAGGAAAATGCGTGGCAGCCGGTGCCATAGTCCCAAACCACATCTTCTACCATCCATTTGGGCGACACGGCATATCCGTCGAACAACGAGTTGTCAACAATGATATTCCCTTTGATCGATTGGATACGGTTCGATTTTATCGATAGTACGACTCGGTTGATGAAATCATCGGCAGGACGGCTTCCGTAGGCCGAACCCAAGGAGGGGTCTCCGCCGCCCCGTATGACAAGGTCTCCCTGCAATGTGCCAGATTCGTCGATTGCTCCGGTATATCCTACTGTCGTGTAGGTGCGATACGAGGGGCCCAACAGTTGCAACGCTGTTGCCGTGGTAATGATTTTGACGGTCGATGCCGGAATGATGGCTTGACGGTCGTTGAACGAGGCGACGGTCTCGCCGGTTGTTACATCTGTGATGCAGACTCCAACCGAAGCCGGTATGAGTGAAGGGTCGGAGGTAAATGACCCGATTGCTTGTTGCGGTAAAGCGAGGTTGGCCAGCGACAACAAGAAAAACAAATGCAGGACGATTGCTTTTTTCATTGCTTTTTGAAAATAATAGATACAAAGATAATGGAAACGGTGGCAAATGCAAATCGGTTTGTGCGGGCTTGTGATTACAATTTTTCGAGAGGAAGCATGCCGTGCGGAATCGTATAGAGCCTTGCTGGGGGAGAGGTGTGGGATAGAATGTGTTTTCGGGAAGAGAAATAGGGATATAAAGGTTGTCAAAGTCGAACTATCTTTTTACTTTTGTTGAAAAATATAAAATAGATACAACAGTCATTATGGTTTTGACCGAAAGTAATTACGAGACGAATCGCCGGGGAAGCATAGAGGTGATATGCGGGTCGATGTTCTCGGGGAAGACCGAGGAACTCATTCGCCGTTTGAAACGCGCGAAAATTGCCCGTCAACGAGTTGAGATTTTCAAGCCCGCTATCGATGTGCGGTATTCCGAGGAGAATATTGTTTCACACGATAGTACCTCGATTCTTTCCACTCCGGTTGAAAATTCTCACAGCATATTGCTGATGGCCTCGGGTGTCGATGTCGTGGGCATCGACGAGGCCCAGTTTTTTGATGAAGGAATTGTCGAGGTCTGCTCCGAGTTGGCCAACAATGGGACTCGGGTGATCGTCGCCGGGTTGGATATGGATTTCCGCAGGATACCTTTCGGCCCTATGCCGGCACTGTTGGCCATAGCCGACGATGTGTATAAAGTTCATGCCATTTGTGTGAAGTGCGGGCATTTGGCCAATTACTCCTATCGGTTGGTCGATAACGACAAACGGGTATTGCTGGGTGAGAAGAACGAGTACCAGCCGTTGTGCCGCCGATGCTATTTGCAGGAGATACAGGCTCGGGAAGATAAAGGGCATGCCGTGTAAAACTCCCGTCGTGGGTATTTTGTTATGTAGTGTATCATTAATTTTATTGTCATGATAGAGCGGCAACCATATACATTCGATCGAGTTATCCGTATTTTATTCGGAGTTGTTATTGCAGTAGGGTTGTTTTATTTGATCTATGTCCTTCGGGACGCATTGCTCCCGTTTCTTGTCGCATGGATTGTGGCCTATATGCTCAACCCTTTGGTGGTCTATAACAAACGGGTGTTCAAGTTGAAGGGCAGGGTGATTGCTATTGCACTTGCTTTTTTGGAGGTGCTGATAACTCTTTCGCTTCTGGGGGTATTGCTCCTTCCGTCGATTTTTGACGAAATCGGTCACATGAGGCAATTGATGAGCGATTATGTGTATAATTCTTCGAGCATACCTTTCCTCCCGCAGGCGGTACACGATTTTATCCGTCAGAATGTGGATTTCTCCGAGTTGTCGGGGTTGCTTAGTAGGGAGCAGTGGCTCTCGATTATTGAGAATAGTTTCTCGGGTGCATGGGGGGTTATTACAGGTTCGGTAGGCGAGATTGTCAATATTGTCAGTTGGTTGATCGTGTTGCTGTATATTGTCTTTATTTTACTCGATTATGATAAGATCCTCGCAGGGTTTCAGCGCATGATTCCGCAGAAATACCGTCCTATGGTCGTTTCGGTAGTCAACGACATAGAAGATAGTATGAATCGTTATTTCCGAGGTCAGGCATTGGTCGCCGGATTGGTGGGAGTGTTGTTCAGTATCGGATTTATGATTGTGGGTTTACCGTTGGGTATTGTTTTGGGTTTGTTTATCGGGGTGTTGAATATGGTGCCTTATTTACAACTTGTAGGTATCATTCCCACGATTTTGTTGTGCCTTGTCTCGGCATCGGATACGGGGAGTAGTTTTTGGTTGCTTTTCGGAGCTTGTATATTGGTTTTTATCGTTGTCCAGATTATCGAAGATGTCTTTATCGTTCCCAGAGTTATGGGTAAGGTTACAGGCCTGAATCCGGCTATTATATTGCTGTCATTGTCGATTTGGGGTACGTTACTCGGTTTTGTCGGCATGATTATTGCTTTGCCGCTCACCACGTTGTGCCTCTCGTATTACGAGCGCTATGTGATAGGGGACGATGTCGTGAATCCTACCGAACAGAATGTTGATACGGCCGAATCAGAAAAGGCTCCGGAATAAAATTCTGCTTTTTCTGCATATTTTGTGGAGATATAATTTTGTAAAGAAAAAAAATAGTTGTACTTTTGCAACGCTTTTCCAAAAAGCACCAAGGTTAGATTCGCTAGCTCAGCTGGTAGAGCACAACACTTTTAATGTTGGGGTCTTGGGTTCGAGCCCCAAGCGGATCACCGAAAAAGGCGCCTGTGAATTTATCACAGGCGCCTTTCTTTTGTCGCAACGATAATTACTCTTCTTTTCAGAATTGATGTAAAAATATTTTGGAAGGCCCAGTGCCGGGTAAGAGTGTTTTGTGACCGCCCCGATATTTCTTGTTGTGAGCAGGGGGGAGGAAGAACGGTATCATAAATTAAAAAACAAAGAGCCCGGTGAAATACCGAACTCTTTGCCAATGAGTCTTTTATTAATTGGTCCGATTTTTGGGGACGCTTCAAAATGAAATATTGATGCAGCCCTTTCTGTTTTTATTCGACATATTATATTTCGTGTCTTTTGCCGAATGTAAAGTTTACCCCGAAGCTGAAATTGGCCCGGGCATGGTTGATGGGGATAAATTGCGTAGAGTATTTTGTGGCAAAATAGTCGGTTCCGAAAAATACATTGAATCCCGGTGCACAGATGTTGAGTATAGCCCCTACGGAACTACCCATGTTGGATACCGAACCGTTGAGTGTGATGTGCAGAGCCGAAAGAGGACGGAAGTTGACGGCAGCCATACCTTCGGCATAGGTGCGATAGCCTCCGAAACGGGTGGTCGAAAGAAGCCCGAAAGAGATTTTGTCGTTCAGGATACTATACTCGGCTCCGATGCGCATGGTGGTGCGGAGGGAT
Source organism: uncultured Barnesiella sp. (assembly GCA_944320995.1). Taxonomy (GTDB): domain Bacteria; phylum Bacteroidota; class Bacteroidia; order Bacteroidales; family Barnesiellaceae; genus Barnesiella. Next base: position 27,321 of record CALUJQ010000018.1, read on the forward strand.
TTGGATACCGATTGGCTTTCCGATTTGTAGAATTTGGTAAGTGCCTCTAAATCGTTTTGCAGTTCATCGACTTTATTGTCGAAAGGATTTTCACCGTTTTCATCGTCTTCGGCGCCGATATTATCGAATCCTGTGTAACGGAATTCCCGGTTGGGGTCGGTTTCGCCGCGCGAGAGTTCTCCCCAATTCATGAATCCGATGTCGGTAAGGGCGGCAGAGAGTGTGAGGTTGTCGATGAGCTCGTAGGTGGCTCCGAGGTCAAATCCCAATCCAAAGCCTCCGATCCCGAAATTATTGCCCATCTCATATCCTGTAATCTCGCCCGTCTCGGGGTCGGTTTTGAATTGGAGGAGCGAAGAGGCTTGTATATGGCCCGATTGTTTAATGAGCCATTCGTCTTGCGACATGGTGATGTCCATTCGGTCGATGCGGGCCTCGGCATGAGCAGCTCCTACAAGGACCTTTACTTTGGCGCCGATACCCAGTTTGTCGTTGATGTCGCGGGCGTGGCCCAGAGCCAGTTCTACATAATTGTCGGTCGAGACGGTGATGTTACTCATGTCGTAGCGGGTTATACCGCTTGCTTTCTGGCCGGTTTTGAGGAATTGGAATATCTCTTTGGGCATATATACTCCGGTTTGGCTTTTCAGGGCCAGATTGAATGTGTTTTGTCCGCCCCACGCCCAAAAACCGAAAGATATAATATCCATGCCTAAGTCGAGTTCAACCGTGTTATTAGGGGTCAATTTCCCTAAGAACTCATCGGCCGGGACGCTTTCGTGGAGGAATGTCACCAATTCGTTGTCTCTGGGATAGAGAAATGTGCCCAGTCCTAAATTGGAGTTGACTCCTAAGTAGAAATTCCCGAGCATGGGGAAACTGACGTACCCGTTGGGGGTTTTGAGCGCCGGGTTGAGTTGGTTGCGTTTAGTCATCTTCTCCATGAAATAGGAAGAGTTGAGCGATTGGGCCGACAAGCCAAAGGTAAGGGCCAAAGCGGCGCAGGTGCTTATGATGTATTTTATATTTTGTTTCATCGTTTATCTTTATTGATGTTATTACATATCTTCCAAATCAAATTGGGCTCCGTCGGGGAGTTTGGCCGATAGACGGACGACAATATATTGGTTGGGTCGCAAGGTGACATCGTTGTTTTCTCCGTTTTTCCCTTCGATTTTGAGATATAGTTTATCCAGTTCTTGAAGGGCATTTTTCCGCTCTTCTTTAAGGTCGATTTTGAGTTCCGAGGAATTTACGGAGAGGATATCGCCGGTTCCGTTTTCAGCAGGACCGGCCTCTATTTCTAAATTCTGAGGGAGCGAAATACCCGATATTGGGTTCCCCTCTTTATCCCGAGGATCGATGGAGAGCGACAGTCCCAAGGGAATAGCATTGTCAACTACAACCGATAGCTCGAGATGCCGGACTTTATCGACAATGTCGGACAGGTCGCTACTGAGGTTGTCGATAGTGTCTTTGTAGATGATACAAAGGTTTTCAAATTCCAGTGGAACATTTATGTCGTAGTCTATGTCGAGGTTGTAATCGTCTTTTCCCAACGAGATGGCTTCGTCTTGGGTCGTACTTTCGATTTCGATATGCGTAACTTTTAAATTGATTTTGTCGGGAATGGTCCTAAGCAGTGATGTGAGCGATCCCGAAGTGATCTCGGGAGAGTTTTTGGTGATGGAGAACTGGTTTTGTTGTCCGCCCTGTAAGGTTAAACCTAAAGAGACTATGTTGTTATTCACGATATTTCCGTTTTCGTCCAAGGGCGTTATTTCAAATTGAGTCTTTATAGGAGCCTCGATAGGATTCAGTACAGAGAGGTTGATCGACAGGTCTTTCACTTCGAGCGAGGTCCCTTCTTCTTTGAGGAAATCGGGCAGGTCCGAGAGTGACACCTCGGTATCTATATCGACATTCGGTATAATGGTTCCTGCCACTTTTTCTACCCGTACTTCGGGTGTGGGTAATATCAATTGAGGTTGCACGTTGATTTCGAAGTTCTCGAGGTCGTTATAGCCAACCGATTGCTTGTCGGCATATACCCGGCCTTTGATAGCAACTTCATCGGTTAAGGTTAAAACACCGTTTTCGACACGCGGGTTGGAAATGCCATGAATGGTTATAGGAATGGATATTGTACCGTTGCCGTTAGCTAATTCGAGAATCTTGGAGATGAAAATCGAGGAGCCTTTTTGTTGGATTTCAGTGCTCGGTTCGGTCTCGAAGTCGAGTATGTCGGGCAATGACAGTTCGATTCCCGAGAGATACAAGCGAGGCAAGAATGTGGGTATTCCCTCAATGGAAATGTCGAGGGTTGTGCGAAGCGGCTCTCTGTTATTGTCGGTAACGGTTACGTAGCTGATAGTTTTTATCTCTTCCGGGATGTCGGTATGGATATTGAAATTTTCAGATGTATTAATATCGGCATCGAATGCAATTTCTATTTCGGGCATCTCCAATCCCGGAATATCCGGAAGGGTTACATCGGCAGGTTTCGTAAATTTACTGGCATAGGGGGTGAATTCAGGCGAGAAATCGTCGATAATAACCGGGTCTATGGCATCGACGCTTTCAGAGATATTATCGGCTTTGTTGATTACATACTTCCCGTCGATGATATGGAGTGCGTCCCCTTCTTCGAGCATTCGGTCGAGTTCGATCTTTTCGGTCTCTCCGATAGGTAAACTTAAATTTCCTCCTACGCTTACCTCTAAATTAATATCTTTCCCCAAATCGTAGTCATTGTCTATGCATGAAAATAAACTTAGCAATAGTCCGGGGAAAAGACTATTAACCGCAATTTTTGTAAATTTCATAAAAAGTATTTGAGTTATTATTTTTTATTATATTAACACAGTCCGCTTTTCAAGGTGCAAAGGTATTCTTTTTTTTGGGAAAAAACTATTGTTTATGTGAAATAGATGTTTCATTTGTGTTACAAAAAATGGTAAAATGTGAGATTTATTTCTCCGGAATAAGGTATAAGAACACGCCCCCTTTCGATGGGAAGGGGGCGTATTTTTATTTTAATGAGGCTATTTGATAATGATTGTTTGAGCCGGAACTCTGGCTATTATTTGCGGGGCGTAAAGCGATTGTATGGTCGAGAGCCCTTGTGTGTATTCGCCGGGGCGGTCGATATTGAGTTCGTAGGAGATGACATAGGTTCCTTTGGGGAGAAAATCGAAATAGAATCTCGATTCGGAATTCCTCACTTCTTCGTAGTAGCATATTTGTTCTCGGCATTTATAGCCCGACAGTTGTTCTACCGGTTCAAGGCAGGCGGCCCGGTTGTCGATGAGGCAAACGAATTGCATGTCGCGTCCGACGGTGATGGTGAGCCGTATGGCGATTCGATCGCCGGATTTGAGCGAAATGGAATTGATAGGTTCATATATGCCAGATTGTTGCCTCTTTAAAATTTGACGGGAAAGCGATAAATCTCCGCTCGAAGCAGCCGACACATTTTTTACATCGTCGTAGTATTGCCAGTAGAGAGCTCCCCACGAGGGTTGGGCATGGTCGGTCGAGATGAGGGCCTGGGCGTCGGCTGTGGTTACATGGTTGCCCGGTAGGGTGTATTCGGCGAGACCCATAAAAGGCTCGTCCGGGTTGTATTTCATCTCTTTGCCCCCCCACATGATGATGGGTTGGGCGGTATCGGCTGCCAACCAGTCGCTGCCGCCGTAGAGCAGGGCGTAGATGGCTTCGAGGGTCGAAGGAACCGACTCCCATTCGTTGGTCTGTTTTTGGGAGAGCAGCCAGCGGCGCATTTCGTCGAGTTCGGTGGTGACGGGCTCGACTGTCGTGAAGGCGGCAATGAGGGCGCATTGCTCCTGTACGGCGCTATTGTTGTACCAATAAGATGAGCGGTTGTTGGGCCAGAACATACCTTTGTCGGGAGTGTTTACGGCATATTGGCGCAGCGAAGCGACAATATCGCGGGCAACGTCGATAAACCCGTATCGATGTAGGGCAATGGCGGCATAGGCTTTTTCGATAGTTGAGAGGTGTACCCATTGTTTGAGCTGTTCGACCATCTTTTTGTGCAGTTCGAGGGCCTCGCCCGACAGTGGAATGTCAAGATAAGAGGAGCGCACGTGCAGGTAGCAGATGTCGTTGTAGGATAGGGGTGCGTCGGGGTTGACCTTACGTTGTTTGACGATGCCTTGGTCGAGGTAACCGATCGCCTTGATTTGCATGTCGTGTATCGCGTTGTTGTCGAAGGGAACGCCCATGGCACGCAACCGGGCGAAGTTTTCGAGCAGATTCATTGTTACCCATTGGCTCGATACCATGCCTTTGAACCAGCTCCATCCCCCGTCGGCCTTTTGAAGGTTTTGCAGTTTGAGAATGGCTTCGTGGGCGAGTCGGTCGGCCCGGTTGGTGTCGAAGAGGGTCGCGAGTTGTTGCATGCGTTCGGTTTCGTTATCGGCTTCGAGAACCCAAGGCGTGGCCGAGAGGAGTACTTGTTTCAACTCTTCGTTTTGGGCGAGGAGCGAGGTGAGGTTTTTACCGTCGGCGGCTTTCCACGTCTCGATGGCTTGGGCGATACGCGGGTTGCTGCGGGCTATCGACGAGGCTAAGCTGTTGGCGTAGAGCGTAGCTGCGATAGAGATGGCATCGTTGTTGTCGATGTCGGTGAGGGGGGGTAACGCCTGCACGGCATACCAAGCTGGATTGTTACAGTATTGCAGGGTCAGGCGATAGCTTTCGACCGCAGGCGATTTGAGTTTCGTCTCCATGCCGGGCATGACGATAGTTGTGGCTTGTTTCCCGCCGGGTATGTAGAAAGGTTTGCTGTCGGTTACCAGTACTTTGGTCGGCAATACGGGCAGGATTTGTTGTTCTCCATCGCTGTGTTGCAAGGTCGATGCTTTTGTGCGGAAGCCTATTACCTCGATTCCGGCAGGAACCGTAAAAGAGAAGTTGACCGTGCGGTTTTCGTCGGTGTTGACGATGAAGGCATACTGGCGGGAGTCGATAATGGCTTCGGTATAAGGGTCGAACAGTTCGAAGAGAATGGTGCCCTCCTGTACTTTCTCGCTTTGGTTTTGTATGGCTGTCGCGATGGTCACTTCGTCGTCTTGCCGTACGAAGCGGGGTAGATTGGGCGATACCATGAGGGGTTTGGAAGCGATGGTTTGCGCTTCGTATTGTCCGGTGAACAACTCTTTCGTATAGGCCAAAGCAAAGAATTGCCATGTCGTGTTTTCGTTGGGTACGGTGAACGAGACGGCTACATTACCCAGCGAGTCGGTCGTGAGCGAGGGGTAGAAGAAGGCGGTGCTTATCTCGCCGGAGCGCAGGGTGTTGTCGGGTTGCAAGCCCTCTTCGGCCGGATTGCCTTCGGCTACCGAGGGGGCTGTTGTCCCTTTGGCGGAAACCGCTACGTCCGCCAAATCTTCCGATGTGGCTTCTTCAAATTGAGCATTGCCTATTTGTACGCCGGGGACAGCCGATTTGCTTACGAGGAATCGGTAGTTTCTGCTCCTTAACAGGTTGAGGTAGAGAAACTGCGTAGCTGTCTCGGACGGGGTGGACAGGTAGTCGGCATGAACGGACACTTGTAACCGTCGGCTGTAATAGTAATCGGTCGATGGTTGGGTCGAGATGCGTGCATAGGGAGTCGGAGCCGGTGCGCTGAACTTCCAGTCGTGGGCGCGAATGGCCTGCATCGAGGCGTCGAACATCTCGGTCATGAAGCGAGCCGTAACGGGATTGCCCTGAGCATCGGTTACGGAGAAGCCCCAGTTTTCGAGATTGCCCGGCAAAAGTTTGTCACGGAACGAGGAGGTCTTGATATTCAGTTTTTTGTCGGGCATACTCTTGCGTATAGTGGCCCGGGTTGTTTTCATTTCTCCATCGCGGACGGTGAGCAAACTGACGGTGGCGATACCGTCAAACGAATCGTCGAACTTAATCGAGAGAGTCTTGCAACTGTTGTTGAGTTTGAGCATACGGGTCTCGACCAGTCGGTCGGCCGTGTAGATGGAGTAAAAAATATATCCTTCTTTGAGCGAGGTCCCCACCGGGATTTTTACGGTTTCGCCTTCTTGGACGGTAATGTCGGTGCGGGGAAGCCAAATTTCGGTAAAGCAGGGCGGTTGTTTGTCTTTTTCGCTATATAATACGAAGTTGCACTCCGAGCGGATAATCCGTTTCGACTCGTCGTTGCTGAATGCTACGATGCGGTAAGGCCCCGAAGCCCATTTCGTAAAGTCGGGGTAGAGAGCCTTTCCGTCGGCCCCGATGGAAACCTCGCCCACTTGCATCTTGATTTTGAGGCTGTCGAGCGGTTGGCCCTCGGTGTTGTAGAGCGAGTAGAATACCAGTCGGCACCCTCGTTCGACGGGTTGTCCGTTGAGGTTACGCACTTGGGCTTTGATTTGCCCGGCCGACTTGAACTTGTCGAGGTATCGGGGAGCGGTCACCGTGATGAAGTAGGGCGAGTCGCCTACCTGAACGGTAGTCGATTGCTCTACTGTCTCGCCGGTAGGTGCGGTGACGGTTGCCTCGATTTGGTAGATATAGGCTTGCTCGCGGTTGATATACTCTTCGAAAGAGTCGCGTTGCGGGATAAACGTGATGGCGAAGTTGCCCGAGCCGTCGACGGTAGTCGTGCGGCTCTCAATCTCCTCGCGGTCGGCGGGGAGGTAGAAACGGAAGAAGGGGTTGGCTTGCCGGTAGACGGTGTACTGTACCGAAGCCCCGGCTTGCGGCACTCCGCTGTAACTGCGGGCCGAACCTTGCAGGGTGACCGGTTTGCCGAAACTGGTCTCCTCGGTTACCGGTTTGAACTCGACGCGAAACATGGGCAATTTGTATTCGGCGACCGATACCGTGAGCTGGTCGCTCCACGAACGGTTTACACGCAGAGAGTAGTTGCCCAGCAGATTGCCGCGGGGAATGACAAACGAGCCAGTGAATTGGCCGTAGGCGTCGGTGGTGACCTCGACCGAAGCTACCTCGCGCGACGAGGGGTCGAGCAGGGAGATTGTGCAGTGTTCGTCGGCTACGGTGCGGCTCTCGTGGGTCGAGTTGATATAGCGTGTTCCCGAGAAGTAGAGCGTCTGTCCCGGGCGGTAGAGCGAACGGTCGGTGAAGAGCGCAGTGCGGGTATTGCTGTCGTCGCGGTCGTAGCAGCCCGGAGATGAAAGGCGGGTGACCGGGGCAAAGCGGTCGAGAGGTGTAGAAACTTGGGCAAAGATGAATTTCCCGTCCTCGGTGTCGAAGTGACAGAGCCCGTTTTTGTCGGTGCGGAGCTGGGCTTTCTCTGTCGCTCCCGATCCTTGATAATTCTCCGAAGCATAGAGGATTACTTCGGCTTTGGGCAAGGGCTTGCCGGTGCGTGCATCGACGGCGAGCAGCTCGATACGTTTGTCGGAAGCCGGCCGCGAGATGACCTTCACGCCCGATACAGTGTGGTAGTTGGCCGATTGTTGCGGCTTTCCGTCGATGAGCATCTCGACCACATAGAGCCCGGGGGCGAGTTGCGGGAAGGCGACAGTTCGTTGGCGGCTTACCAGCGAAAGGGAATCGCCAATGGCGTAGTCGTGGTCATAGACGCAGTCGCTGCGATTCCATTCGTGAGGTGTAGAATAGTTGTTTTGCTTGGCTAATGGAAGGTGCTCGGGCTGACGGTAAATTCGTACGGTGAGCCTATCTACATTGCGGTATGATAGCTCCACGCTGTCGGTTTCACCCGGATAGGAGACATTGGAGATGGAGAAAGACGCCTCCCGTGCGGTGATGGTGTTGCGCAGGTTAACCAGTGTGTTTATGCGATGGTACTTTGGATAGGCTGCAATCCATTGGTCACAGAAGTCGAGAGCCCGGTGGGCGTCGTCGTAGCGGTTGGAGTCCCATAAGGCCGAAGCGAGAACCGAAGCTACCTCGACCGAATAGGGTTTGTTGCGGTAACTTTCCAACAATTCGTTGAGTTGGTCGATGTAGTTGCGGTAGAGGCTGTTTTTGCCGTTAGGATAGATGTTCCCGCCCAAATATTCGAGCCGTCGCAAATCCCACATCATGAGCGGGGCCGAGCCCGTTTCGGCAGCGTGTGCTTTGAGGGCTTCGGCATAGAGTTGCAGGATACGCCCGTCGGGTTGGACTTTGTTGTCCAAGACTGCCGATGTGAATTTCTGTGCCGGAACCAGCAGCTCTTTACGGGCTATCGGTTGGATGGGCGAGTAGCTGTTCTCCTGCTTGTAGAGGTCGATGGCCCCGGAAATAACAAAATCGTAGAGGGTAGGCTGGAAAATCGAGTCGCTGCCGATGGCAAGAGCCTGGCGATAGTCGCCTATCGGGGTGGCCAGCAGCTCCTGTACGGGAGCCGTGGCAAGGGTGAGCAGAGTGTCGATTTTGGCCGAAAACATATTGGCGCTCCATGCTTCGATAGGAAGCGAAAAATCATCGACCTCTTCCCGCCAGCGTATTTGATAATTATTGTCGAGATAGATGTTGTATAGTTTGGCCGATAGTAATCGCAGCAAACTCTGTTCGGTGAGGTTTGGAGACTGATTGGAGAGTGATTCCATTTTGTCGATGATGGCCGGGAGGCTATCTACGTCGATGAGATATTGCGCTGCCGATTGTTTGACAAGTGCGGCAATGATACCCGGAGCATTGTGCTCGGCCAGCGCCTTTTGCAGTTCGGCATGGGCCGATTCTATCGCATTTTTGGGGGCGATTTTGATTTGTTCTTCGTTCGATGCTTCTTGCTCCATCGTATTTGTGTTTGAAGTATTTTCCCAAGCGTTTGCTCCAATGATAACTCCCAATGAAAAGAGAGCAACCACGATAATCCATATTCTTTTTTTCATATCTCGAAAATGTTAATATGTTTGGGTTATATAAATAAAATTTACTTAACTGTTTGTATTAAAAAAGACGATTCTTGTTTCAAGAATGCTGCATGAGAGTTCCTTTTTTCCCATTTATTCGATCGACGATGACGGCGATAGCTCCGTCGCCGGTTACGTTGCAGGCAGTTCCGAAACTGTCCATGGCTATATAGAGAGCGATCATGAGGGCTTGTGCCGTCTCGTCGAAGCCGAGCATGCCTTCAAGAACTCCCAAAGCAGCCATGATGGCACCTCCGGGAACTCCGGGAGCCGCGACCATCGTGATGCCGAGCATGAGAATGAACCCGCTGAAATCAACCGTATTGACGGGCATACCGCTCATCATCATGATCGCCATGGCACAGGCGGTTATCTTCATGGTGCTGCCCGATAAATGTATGGTGGCACACAAGGGAATAACAAAGGTGGCGATATTTTTGCTCACGCCATTTTTAAGGGTTTGAGCCAAAGTGACGGGGATAGTGGCTGCCGACGATTGGGTGCCGAGTGCCGTGGCGTAGGCGGGCAGCATGTTTTTGAGCAATCGCAGGGGATTCTTCCTGCCAATGATTCCGGCCAGCGTAAACTGAATGAGCAGCAGGAGAATGTGCAGGACAAAGATGACGACGATGATCTTGACAAAAAGCGAGATGATAGAGGCTACCTGTCCCGAGAGGGTCATATTGAGAAAGATGCCGAAGATATGGAGGGGCAGGAGTGGAATAATGATTTTCTCGATGAGCAGGGTGACGATGTCGCGGAAGTCGGCGGCGGCCATGCGCAGGGTGTTGCCCGGTATGGCCGAGAGCCCCAACCCTACGCAAAAGGAGATGAGCAGGGCGGTCATGATGTCGAGCGGTGCCGGCATTTCGACGGTGAAGAAGGGTTTCAGTGCCATTTGGCCGGGATTGTCTATGAGCGTGGCCGTTTGTGCCGATTCGGTAATCAACCCGGGAAATATGGCTTCGCCACTGAAATAGGTGAAGAAACCCGAAAACACTGTGGAACCGTAAGCGATAGCCGCCGTAATCAACAACAGTCGTCCGGCTCCTTTCCCTAAATCGGAGATTGCCGGTATAATCAACCCGATAATGATGAGCGGTATGATAAAGTTGAGAAAGTTGCCGAAAAGCCCGTTGAACGTAACAAACAGGCGTGCGAGCGGTACGGGGAGGAATTGCCCTAAAACAATACCGGCTATTATGGCGATAATGACTTGCCACAGGAGCGAGATGTGTAACTTTTTCATAACGAGGCTTTTGTATAAAAATAGTTTCTTCGGTTACGGAGGAACGTTTGTGTCAGGCCCTTCGAGGATTTACTCTTCTATACTGAAATAGCGGTAGATTCCCAAGTTGCTTTCGGTCTTGATGAAGTTGCTCCCCTGTCGGGTCAGTTCAATCCATTTGTCGTCGGTCTCCCCCTTGCCGGTGAGTTGAATCAGGTCGAGCCGGTTGCCGTCGATGAGATAATGGAAGATGATGTCCCCGCCGATGCGATTGTTCCAGTAGAGCCGGTTGTTGCTGTCCAGCTTGATGTATTCGCCCGATGTACATAAGAATTGGTTGATCTCCTGTCCGTTTCGGGAGGGCCCGTAGGTGGTGAGCAAGAGCCGTTTGCCGATAAGCGACTGCCAGCCGGTTTCTGCGGTGGGCGATATGGTCTCGGCCGGTGCAGTTGCCGGTGCCGGCTCGGGGACGGACGCCGGTGTGGGCATCTGCCAATAGGAAATAAAGCGGAGCTCGTCTTCGAAGGTGTCGTCTATATCGTAATGGGAGCTTCTGGACAACCAGTTTCCCCACTCATCGAAGTTTTCATATTCGTATTCAATCGTCCCGGCAAGTTCTCCGTCGATATAGATTTTGCGTTGGATAATGTTCCCGTTCGAGTCGTAGGTGTAATACACTGTTCGGGTCTCTGTCGTGTTGGATTCCAGTTCGGTGTACGATACAATTTGCCGTTTGTCGTTGTATTGGTAGAGTGTCGTGTAGAAGAAGTCGGTGCACGCCTTGTCGTGGAACATGTGCAATTGGGTGACATAGCCTTGTGCGTCCCGTTCACATTGGATACCGTATTCGGTCTTCTTGCCGTTGTCGTAGTAGTGGGCGACGAGGACACCGTTGTTGTCGTATTCATATAAGAAACCTTCCTCGTCGATAAGTAGTTTTACCGGCCCTTTTAACTCGTTGAGCAGGGCGTCGTGATACTTTTGCGCAGGACAGGGGGCGGTGAGCAGAACCGTAAGAACAAGAAGCGAGATTTTTGTTTTCATAAGAGATGTATTTAAGCGATTGTATCGTGGAACAATTATGTAGGATTGACAAACTGCGCGGCGGGAACGATTGTCGTGACGATGTCGGTGGCCGCGACGAAGCGTTGCAATAACTGTACCGTCCAGTCGATGGTCTCGGTGAGAGGCATCTCTTCGCCGTAGGCGTTGATGAGGAACAGCAGGTGGTGGGTGTCAAGAGTGATTTTGGTGCGTTCTTCGTCGCTGGTGGGGGTACCTATACCGCCGGTGCGGTCGCGATAAACAGGCAATCCCTCGATATTGAGCGAGCCCCGGCCTATACCGTGGAAGAGTTCTCCTTCCCGTCCGATACCCAAAGTGAGGGTGTCGCCGTCGATGAGGTCGGCATCGAAAGCTCCGATGGAGTAACCGGCCCGCATGGAGACAAGATTACCCAAATCGACCAGCGTATTGATGCGGTAGAGCCCCATGCCTTTGACAATGCGGCGACAGAGAGCCTCGGAGGATACCCGGTATCGATTGGGGTCTTTCCCGAAAGCCCGATAGGCTTTGCGGGTAGCCTGTATGGCCGGACGTTTGTTTATCTCGTCGAGCCGGTAGGCGGCTGCGATATGCAGTTCCTCCTCGTCGATGAGTTGCCACAGAGCCGGGTTGCTCTCGCTATTGGCTACACGGGCTTCGATGGCTCCGATATGCAATTGGGGGCAGTTGTTGGCGAATAAGGATTCGATGCAAATATTTTTCATGAGTGTCGTTGTTTTTGGAACGTTACTTCAAAAGTAGCGATAATTTATCTTTTTTTGATTTCTCGACGGGAAGATTTATGCGAATATGTTATCTTTGCAAGAGTTGTCAAGCATATGTTTAAAATTTTATTGATATGAAAGCTCATTTACTATCACCTAATGGTGCACTGAAAACGGGGTGGGCATTGACCCGTAAACACTTTATCGTTATGCTCGGTCTCTTCTTGGGAATCATGATCCTGTCGTGGATTGTCTCTTTGATAGGAGGCGTCGATATGACATCGGCCCGCTACTGGATTTTCTATATCGTAAGTATTCTCCTGTCGATATGGCTGGGTGCCGGATTGAATAAAATCATGCTGAATGCTCATGACGGCGAGGAGCCGTCGTTCTCGACCTTTGGCGAGATGTTGCCGAGGTTGGGGGGATTGGTCGGGCTGAATGTGCTGGTGAGTATCATTTGTCTGTTGCCCGTGTTTGTCGGGTTGGTCATATGGATAGCCGGTCTCGGTTCGAGTTTAGCTGTGTCCGATTTTGCCGACCCGTATGAATTGGGGTACACCTTGGGCATGATGTTTAGCGGGGTATCGGGAATCGTCTCCATATTCTTCTCGCTGGTTGCTTTGTATCTGGCCCTGCGCATGATGTTTGCGGTTTTGGCCTATGTCGATGATTTCTCCATCGGTGTTTTCGGCGCTATTCAGCGGAGCTGGGAGATGACCCGCGGGAATATGGGGAAAATTATTCTCGCTATCTTGATGATTATTGTGCTGAATATCATCGGTCTTATTGCCTTGATTGTGGGTGTTGTGGTTACGCTCATCATCTCGGCCTTTATGATTGTGGCCATGTATAAGCAGATAAAGGCGAGCGAGCAGCGTGCCGCAGCTGAAACTGTGGAACCGACTGCCGAACCGGTCCGCTATGATAACGAAAATCCGGCTCAACCCGAAGACTCGGAAAATCAAGCCGAATAATGGTATAATTGTCAAGCCAAGCTCCCAGGCGTTTTGTACACTCGGGAGCTCGGCGTTTTTAAGAAGTCCGATGGATTGTTTTCGATATAAAGGAACCTATCATTCCCCGCTGGGGGCGATGACGATGGTTAGCGACGGGGTGTGCCTGACGGGGTTGTGGTTCGACGGACAGAAATATTTCCCCGGGGAGTTGCTGCTTGGTTGCCGGGAGGCTGCGTTGCCGCTCTTTGAGCAGACTTGCGAATGGCTCGACCGTTATTTTTCTGGCGGGGAACCGGGGCGGGTTCCACCCCTTCGGTTGGAGGGCTCCCCTTTCAGACAGACAGTGTGGCGTCTTTTGCAGGAGATTCCGCGCGGAGCGGTGGTGACCTATGGCGCAATAGCCCGGCAACTGTCGGCCGGGCGTGGTGGAATCCCGGTATCGGCTCAGGCCGTAGGGGGTGCCGTGGGACACAATCCCGTGAGTATCGTGGTGCCGTGCCATCGGGTAGTGGGGAGCGATGGAAACCTCACCGGGTATGCTGGCGGGCTCGACCGTAAAGTTGCATTACTGCGGCTCGAAAGGGTGCGATGTCACGACCTATGTTGCGACGAGGAGCCTGTGGCGTGGCCGCTGTCTCATGGTCTGCCGGGCGGGGTGTGACTCCTCGCAGGCTTACTCGGTGAAAAACGGGTATATGAAACAAGGCGGCTCCCGGAGCGCGGGGGTCGCCTTGTCGTTTGAAGGTATGTACGGGTCGATGTTGTTGGCTCTATAGTCGTTTGGAAGTTAATTGATTACGGGGAACTCGATGGTTTCACTCACTTCGTTCCAGTCCTCGATGGAAAAACTGCCGGGCGTGCTGCCCCCCGAAATGATTTCGCCTAAAATGATATTGAGCGAGAGTTTCGTGTTGGGCGACAGTGTCGAGCTCAGGTTTTTGGATAGAGTGTGTTGTGTGCCGTCGGCCAAAGTGATAATGAGTTCCATCGGGGGATTTTCGGCCGAAGGGAAAAGCATGACGGTGGCGTTGCTCATCACTGTGTCGTCGGACGAGCGTTCCAAGTCAAACTTGACTACCTTGGTGAAGTTTTCGGCTTCGGCCGTGTATAGGTTCAATTTTTCGGCAATGCCGCCGATACGGGCCTGTATGCCGGTGATGGACGAGTTGAACGGAGCATTGTTCTGCATCTTGGCGATAATTCTAATCCCGGCGGTTACGCGGGTAAGAGCGGCTTGCAAATCTTCCGATCCGATATTGGCCGGTTTCACGGCATGCACGAGGTCGTAGACGGGCATATAGGTACCGTCGGTGTTGGCCCTCAGCCTGAAATAGAGGGTTGACAGATCGACGCCTTGTGTGAGTCCGGGTTCATTGATGGCCGGGGTGTTATAGATGGGCTCATCGTATTTGGGCGTACCCCAGTAAACCATGTTGTAGGTCCCTACGGGGAGTTGTATAGGCCGATTGTATTCTCCGTAGATGTGCCCGTCGAGAATGGTATAGTATCCGTTGAACACGGTTTTTTTGCCGTTGACATAGTTGCCGTAGTAGATAGAACTCTCGGGAGTGCAGGGATAGATTTCGAGAATCCCCGTAAATGGATTTTGGTTGAGCGGGTCGGCAATGCGGGCTCTCACGTCGGGGGTGATGAGTTGGGCTACTTCGGGTTGGGCCGGTTCGTCATTTTTTTTGTCATCGTCGTCGCAGCAAGCGGCGAGGGTGGATAAAAGCAGCAGGGCGGTTGCCCCAAACAAGAATCTTTTCATCATGTTGTTATTTTTAAAATAAGTGATTCGGTATGGTTGTTGTGCATATATAACAAAGGGAAAAGAAAATTGTTTGTGAGTGAGAGAAGGAGTTGTCGAAACGGCTGTTTGTGGAGTAGTGAATAGGTGTGCTTATGGCGAAGAGTAGGCAGGAGAGGATACAAGGGTTGGAAATCGAATATAAATAGGTTATATTTGACTGTTGAAAAAATTTTCCCGACATGAAGAATTTCCACGAAAACAGAACAAAATCGGAGGGCGCAGGAACGGCCGGCAGTGCAACAGAACCATGCCGGTTTACTCCAGCGTGTATTACTTCGTTGAAGCCCGGCGAAGTGTTTGTTTTTGGCAGCAATTTAGCGGGTATGCATGCCGGTGGTGCGGCACGGGTAGCTTGGCAGCGATTTGGTGCGGTTTGGGGGCAAGGAGTGGGTTTGCAGGGTCAGTCTTACGCCATACCTACGATGCAGGGAGGTGTAGATACGATTCGCCCTTATGTGGAGGAGTTTATCGCCTTTGCAAAGACCCGTCCCGACTTGCATTTTTATGTCACTCGTATCGGGTGCGGCATTGCTGGATTCAGCGACGAGGAGATGGCCCCGTTGTTTGCCGAGGCCATCGGGTCCGATAATATTGTCTTACCTCAAACCTTTGTCGAGATATTGTTGTCGAAATAGGCCGAGGTGATTGTTTGCACCGGTTGGGGCCGAGGCTCGCGGTTTGTTTTTGTTGCCGGCAACATGTCGGCAGCGATGACAATCGTCATGAGTAAGATGAGGCCGCCGATAATCCCGTAGAGCCACCGGGCTTGCCTGCGGGAGAGTTTCGTAGTGAGCATGCGACAGTTTTTGCTGTTGAAAAACCATTCCCAATTGGCTATCGCGGCTGTCAATGCAAGTATGCCCGACAGGAGAAAAAGGCTTAGCACGATGAGTGCGGGAATCAGTTCGGGAGCATGTTCCATAGGGGTAAATCGGGCGATTTTCGGTTTTACAGGTCGATGGTTATGGTGCGTTCGCCGTTTTCGGTTTCGGTGATTTCGACGTTCACGCAGTCGTAGGGGAGCAGTTCCTCGATTTTCTCGGGCCACTCGATGAAACAGAGGGCTCCGCTGGCAAAATAATCTTCTGCACCGAGGTCATAGGCTTCCCTGATTTTGTTGATGCGATAGCAGTCGAAATGGTAGATGAGTTCGCCGGTCGTAGCCGAACGGTATTCGTTGATGATGGCGAACGTAGGACTGTTTACAGGGTCATCTACACCCAGTTCTTCGCAAACGGCTTTGATAAATGTTGTTTTCCCGGCACCCATTTCGCCATGGAAGGCAAAGACGGTATAGTCGCCCATGAGGGCGATGAACTGGCGCGCCGTTTCGCGTATGCTGTCGAGGTTTTTGATAACGAGAGTATGCATGATGTATCTATTTTTTTGTGAGTGTTATGAGCGGAATCATCATCTCTTCCATGGAGATACCCCCGTGTTGGAAGGTGTCTTTGTAGTATCCCACATAATAGTTGTAGTTGTTGGGATATGCAAAGAAATCGTGGTTGGTGGCGAATATATAGGTTGAACTGACATTGGGCGAGGGTAGGCCGTATCGTTCGGGAGTTTTTATTTCATAGACCTGCTTGGGGTTGTAGCTGAGTGATTTGCCCACTTTGTAGCGTAGGTTGGTATTGGTGTTTTTGTCGCCGATGACTTTGATGGGGTTGTTGACGTGTACGGTCCCGTGGTCGGTGGTGAGAATGATTTTGAAATCTTTCTCGGCGATTTTCCGGAAGAGGTCGAGGGCCGAGGAGTGTTTGAACCACGACTCGGTAATGGAACGGTAAGCCGCTTCGGTCGAGGCCAGTTCGCGAATCATCTTGGACTCGGTGCGGGCGTGTGAAAGCATATCGACGAAATTGAGCACACAGACGTTCAGTTGGTTGTTCTCGATTTGTGGGAAGTTCTGTATGAGTCTTTCGCCGAAAGCCGATTCGTTGATTTTGTTGTAGGAGAAAGAATAACGTTTGCGAAACCGGTCGAGTTGGGTTTGAATGAGCGGGGCTTCGTTGAGGTTTTTCCCCTCTTCCTCGTCTTCATCGACCCAAAGGTCGGGAAACATGCGGGAGATTTGGTTGGGCATCAATCCCGAGAAGATGGCGTTGCGGGCGTATTGGGTGGCGGTGGGGAGAATGCTGAAATATAACTCTTCCTCATCGGTGAAGTATTCGTTGAGGAGCGGTTTGATTACACGCCACTGGTCGAGCCGGAAGTTGTCGATGAGAATGAAGAAAACCTTTTCGCCTTTATCGATGAGGGGGAATACCTTGGTTTTGAAAAGTTCGTGACTCATCAAGGGATGTTCACTGCCGGTAATCCATTTCTCGTAGTTTTTCTTGACAAATTTGGCAAATGCGCTGTTGGCCTCGCTCTTTTGCATGGTGAGCAGTTCGTCCATATCGCTTTCGGCCTGAGTGAGTTCCAGTTCCCAAAAGACCAGTTTTTTGTACACCTCATACCAGTCTTCCCACGAGTAGGAGTCGTTTATCTGGCTGCTGATATGTTGGAATTCCTGCCGGTAGTCGCTCGATGTTTTTTCGAGAATGATTTCTTTGTGGTGCAGGTTCTTTTTGATGGACAGGAGTATCTGGTTGGGATTGACAGGCTTGATGAGGTAGTCGGAAATTTTGTTCCCGATGGCTTGATTCATGATGTTCTCTTCCTCGCTTTTGGTAATCATGATGACGGGGATAGAGGGGTTGTCCATTTTGATTTGGCTGAGTGTGTCGAGGCCGCTCAGCCCGGGCATGTTCTCGTCGAGGATAATGAGGTCGAACGTTTCGTGAGCCACCTTTTCGAGGGCGTCACGTCCGTTGGATACGGTGGTGACATCGTATCCTTTTTGTTGCAGAAAGAGGATATGCGGTTTGAGTAAATCGATTTCGTCGTCGGCCCAAAGTATTTTACTGTTCTTCATACGTCTCTGGTTGAGGGTTGTTTTCAAGAAATAAGAAATAGTCTTCAAAACTGTATCCTTCGAGCAGTTTCTGGAAGTTTTCCTCGCTGATCATGATCGGCCTTACTCCCGGCGGGTAGCGGAATGTTTCGCTACTGTCGAGTATGCGTCGATAGTGGGATAACTCGCCAAAGTTATTAAATCCTTTGACAACTAACATACTTATTTCGTTAAAGGTCATTATTTCGAGGTCGAAATCTTTGATGACGAAATTGGTAAAGTTGTGTTTGGCCACGTCGAAAATCAGCTGGTTGGACGATACGCTGTCGGTGGCAAAGACCAGAACCAGCAGATGCGGGGCATTAAGGTTCTGAGTGAATGAGACCTGTGCCGAGTCGTTTGCCATCGCTGTGGTGTCGTTGGTAAGTCGGGTTTTCCAGATCATGCCTCGCATGTTCCCGCTGCCTTCGGCTACTTTACGCCCTTGTGCCATGCCTTTGAGCATGGTGGTCGCCATGGGTGAGACATCGGCTTGCGGATAACGTTCGAGCAAGTTTTTCAATTCCTCTTTGAATCGGTCGTATTGTTTGTCTCCGATATAGGCCAAGGCATCGATAAAGAGAAATTTGGGCATGAGCGGCGAAAGCGGATATTTCTCTTCCATGAAGGCCCGGTTGCGATGTACCGTGAGGTTGTCGTTCCCGAGGTAGGCGGCATAGGTGGCTTCATAAATGGAGTCTTGCACTGCGCTCATGCGCCGCAGGTTGTCGAGATAGTGTGGGTCGGCCATAGCCTGAGCGTATGGGCTTTCGGGGAATGTGGAGCGAATCTTGTCGCGGTATATGGCAGCTTTCGCTTCGTCGCCGTCGCGCATGTACATGAGATACATGTTGTAATAGACATCGAGCCGGTAAGGATTTTCGGGGAATCGCTCTTCGAGCAAGTTGAAGTTGGCGATAGCTGCGGGATAATCTTCGAGTTTGTTTTTAAGAATGATACCCATGTTGAACAATCCTTCGGCAACCACTTCGTTGGAGGTGGCGAGGGCCTCGGGGGTCATGGGGAGTTGTTTGAGGTAGAACTCGGGTTTGTGGGGATCGTCGGCGTCATTGGTTTGGACGCTATCCGGGTTCTCTTCGACAGGCATGCCGTTCTCGTCGAGGATTTGGTTTCCGTCTCCGTCTGCTTCTGTTTTCTCGGCAAAGTCGCTCATGGAGAATCCCGATTTGTTGCGCCGTCGCCAGTCGTCTTCCAGTTTACGACTGCCCCAAATGCGTTGGAACTCGGTTTTACCGGCCGATACCATCGTCTTGTTGTAGAAGTACCACGATTTGTCGCCGGTGAGCAAGGTGGTATTTTGTTTGGCGGCGTTGTCGCTACTGAACTGTGGCCCCTCTTGTTGGGCCAAATATTCTTCGCGGGCAAGGTTTTCGGCCTCTTCTTTTTCTTGTGCGATGAGGTCGTCGATGATTTTCTGTATGGCTTTGTTGCGTTCCTCTTCACTCATGGACGCCAGGTTTTGCAAGCTATCTTGCAACTCGACGTTTTGGGCATAGACGACGAGTTCGTCGAGGACTGTCGAACGGCGGGAGAGGAGGTCGTAACGGGGGTAGTCCTCTTTCAACAGCGGGAGGGCCTCGGCGTAGCAGGGTTGAGCGTCAACGTATTCCCGGCGTTCGAAATAGAGGTCGCCGAGGGTAATTTGCGAAATGGCCTTCTCGATTCCGTTGCGGGTGCTTTTTTGGTTGGCAAGCCGATAGTTCTCCATGGCTTTGAGCGTGTCTTTGCGGGAGAGATATAGGTTGCCGATGGCGTAATATATCTGGTCGAGATACTCTTTGTTACGGTCTCGCGAGGTCATGCGGGTGAGTTTTTTTACCTCTTTGGAGATGTCTTTCCCCGAGAATACTTCCGATTGTTTAATGCGGGCATTGAACTCGGTGCGGTAAGTCGGGTTCATGGAGATGACTTTCCCGAAGGTCTGATAGGCTTTTGCCGGATCGCCGGTGGCAGTTTGCAGTTGGGCCAACAGGAAGGTTAGGCGGATACGCTGCTGCTTGCTCGGAGCCGCTTTGATGGCGGTTTCGAGGAAAGGTATCGCTTTTTGGTATTCTCCTTTTTTGATGAGGTAATCGGCATTGACTGTTGCGAACCAACTGTTTTGCGACTCGGGCAGTTTGTCGTTGTTGATTTTTTGGAGTATATCTTCGGCTTCATAGAGCCACCCCATGGCGATGTAGCACCGTGCTTGCCAGATGCGCGATTCGGCGACCAGATCGGGGAGCCATGTGAAGTGGCGCGATATGTAAAGGAACGTGGCGGCAGCACCGAGGAAATCGCCTTTGTAGTATTGCGCTTGTCCCATAAGCCTCCATGCGTTGTGAATGAACGGGTTGTATTCGTCACGCTTCATGTACTCCCGGTATTTGGGGTCGTTCATTTTTTTTGAATTCCTTTTAGGCCGTTTTTTTATGGAGTGCAGTTGTATGGCTTTTTGGCATTTTTCGATAGTACGGTCGAAACTTCCTGTCGGTTGTGGGTCCTTGGGGTTGGCATACGCTTGTGCCGGGTGCATGTAAAGGAAGTCGGTGAAGTTGTCTTCATACCCCTCTTCCATGGCCTTGATTTGCTCTTTGTAGTTCTCTATTCCGTTGAAATAGACATTGTAACGGGTGGTCATGTTGTGGTAAAAGCGAGTCATCGCCGTATTTTTGTTCGTGGAACAAGATACGAGCGCAAGGGCAAAGATGAGGAGTAATCCGGCAGTATGTAGTATTCTTTTTTTCAAACGCGTTTAGGGATAGTTCATCACTCTTTAAACTGATTTTTTGTGGTTTTATTGTCTCCTGCGACTTGCCGGGAATAGGTAGCTTACGGTCAATTTTACCACGAAATAGCTTACTACCAGCGTGAAGACGATTGTGGCTCCCGCAGGAACATCGAGCCAGTAAGATAGTAGCAACCCGATTATGCCGCCGAGCAGATTGATGAGTCCCGAAAGCCACATGATGTTTCGGAATCGGCGGCAGAATACTTCGGCTATCATTTGGGGCAGGGAGAGTATGGAGATGAGCAGCATGATGCCGACCAACCGTATGGTGAGAACGACTGCTGTCGCCACGAAAAAGGTCATGATGTAGTTGACCAGTCGGGTATTGATTCCTCGGGTGGCCACAAAATCGGCATCGAAAGCGGTGTAGATGATATACTTGTACCGTAGGGCCGTGTAAATGACCAGCAGTGCCGCAAATGCGGCAAAGACAAGCAGATCGGTGCGGGTGATGGTGAGGATATTGCCGAAGAGGAATTCGGTGAGCCCGGGGGTGTAACCCGGAGTCATGAAGATAAAGATAATGCCGACGGCCATACCCAATGCCCAGACGACGGCGATGGCCGAATCTTCCCGTACCGATTTCCCGCGGGACATCCATTCGACGCCCAAGGCCGAGAGTATGGCAAAGAAGAGGGCCGACAGCGTGGGGTTGATTCCCCAATAATAGCCAATGCCCAACCCGCCAAACGATGCGTGGGTGATTCCGCCGGTAATGAACAGCATGCGTCGGGCTACGATATAGGTGCCGATGATTGCGCTGGTTACCGAGATAAGGAGGATGGCCCACAGGGCATTTTGAAAAAATGTATAGTTGAGAATATCCATTGTAAAGTTTTTATTTGTGGCTGTTCCGTTGTTCGTTGACAACGAGCAGGATTTCGTCGCGTAGAGATTCGGGGACCTCGATTTGCCTCAGTTGCAGGCTGCGCACCCACCCGGGAACATCTTCGGGGTGCAGGGTGTAGAATATTTCTTGGAAGAGTTCGACTTGCTGCGGGGTATATGCGTCGGACGGGGTCTCTTTCCATGCATCGAGTTCTTCGTCGTCGTAGTATTCTATCTCTTTGCTGACTCCGGCCAAGAGGCTGTCTCTCTCGCATACGAGATGTTGCCCGCAGCATTCTTGCGGGGTCTCTTGTTTCTCTTCCAAATCGGGTTGCCCGGTTTCCCGGGGGTGCTTCTTTTGGTCTCTTATGTGAAAGAGATAGGTGACGACTCCCAAAAGCAGGATTGCAACAACGAGTATGATCATAGTGTATTATCTCCTTTCGGTTGTGATGAGAGCGAGAATCCGGCTTTGTGCAGGTCGTCCCAATAGTGGGGATATGATTTGTCAACAACCGAGGTGTCTTGAATCGTTATTCCCGGAACCCGGAATGCGGCGGGGGCGAAAGCCATCGCCATGCGGTGGTCGTCGTAGGTTGCAATGGAGGGGTGCGGGGCCGTTTCTGCCATGTCGCCTCTCCATTCGAGTGAAGAGTCCGAAGCGGTGAGTGTATATCCCAGTTTGGCCAGTTCGTCGCGCAATGCCGAGATGCGGTCGGTCTCCTTGATCCGTAGGGTTTGGAGTCCGGTGAATCGGAACGGGATTCCCGTTAAGCAACAGGAGACGACAAGTGTTTGCGCCAAGTCGGGTTGTTCGGAAAGGTCGCATTCATAGAATTTCTTTTCTGTATGGTCCGATTTTGACAACTCTATTCCGTCGGGGGTGAAGCGAGTCGAGATGCCGAGGGGTTGGAACAGCTCGGCGATGCGGGCGTCTCCTTGCAGACTATCGGCCGAGAGCCCGGGTAGTTTTATTTTGGCTTCGGGCGCGAGAACCGCAATTTCGTACCAATATGAAGCCGCTGACCAATCGGGTTCGACCCGGAAAGGTGTCGGGCGGTATTGCCCTGCCGGGACTTGTATGGAGTGACCCGTGCGGGAGGCCCGGATTCCGAAATGAGCCATCATGCCGAGAGTCATTTCGATGTAGGGTATCGACACGAGTTCGCCGGTGAGGGTGAGGGTGAGCCCGTTGCTCATGTAGGGAGCAATCATAAGCAATGCCGAGATATATTGGGAACTGACATTCCCCGGGAGTGAGAGCGATCCTCCGCTCAGTTTCTTCCCGCGTATGCGTAGCGGAGGGAATCCTTCTTTTTCGAGGTATTGAATCTCTGCGCCGAGGGAGCGGAGGGCATCGACCAAAATCTTTATGGGGCGTTGCTTCATTCTTTCGGACCCGGTGATGGTGCATTCGTGTCCCTTTTTTTGGGCATAATAGGCTGTGAGGAATCGCATGGCGGTCCCGGCGCCGTGTATATCGATGAGGTTTCCTCCTTCCGTGAATGCTCGTTGCATCACCCGCGTGTCGTCGCAGTCGGAGAGATGCTCTGCCGGTATGGCATCGTTGCACAGGGCATTGATGACAAGGGCTCTGTTGCTGATGCTTTTGGAGGTAGGCAATTCGATGGATACCTTACAGTCGGCAGGGGCGAAAACTTTATAATTCATATCGGTCGCTGTGAGTTTTGTTGCAAAAGTAGCAAAAAAAGGGGAATGCTATGTTTTACCGGGACTACTTTTCCCAAAATATGGGAGTTGACTTTTCGCGATATGGTTCGACCGGTAAGATAATGGGGGGATAGATACGAGCGGGGTTACTCCGAAAGTAAACAGAATTGCTTTACAAAGGTGATACGTAAGGAAATAAAAAAGGCTGTCTCACGACAGCCAATTCGTAAACCTTAAATCTAATACTATGAAAAAACATAGTACAAATATAGAGACATGGTTTTTATTTTCCAAATTAAATCTTTAAAAGCAATATTTATTTAACACAATTTGAGTGAAACGACCTGTTTTATTAACTTTTTAACGCCCTATGGGAGAACTGGGGAGCTTGTAATTATACGAGGGTAGATTAATTGCCTCGATATGTGGAGTATCCGTAGGGCGACAGGGTGATGGGCACATGGTAGTGGCTGTCGCCTTTGATCTCGAATGCCACTTCTATGAAGGGGTAGAACGACTCTTGCGAGCGAGCTTCGAAGTAAGGGGCCACGAGGAAGGTGAGCTTGTAGATACCATCGTTTTTCACTCCGTTTTTTTGTTCGAGAAAGTCTTTTACGCGGCCGTTTGTGTCGGTCTGTTTTCTTTCGATTGTGACCCAGTCTTGCCGTTCATTCAGTTTGGAGAGCACGATGGTGACACCTGCGGCGGGTTGTCCCGCGTTGATGTCGAGAATATGGCTGGATAGTTGATAGACTTTTTCCTGTGCCACCGAGGAGATTGAAAACAGAAAAGTCAGCAGGGCTGTAAGAATCAGATTTTTGTTCATAGCTATAAGGGTTTAGTGTTAGGGGTTGGACAATCGTTTAATTCGTCGATAGCTCGTTGGCTAATGGTATTGGTCTCACCGGGGGCAGCGGTCCTGCCGGGTCACTCGGCCTCCTTCTGTGATCGGGTAAAGAATTTGTGGAAGAAGAGTAACTGATAATCTATGGAGTTATTCCAATAGGTGTGGTTGTGGGCACCGGGCCGTTCGATATAGTCGTGCTTGATATTGTGCGAAATAAGAGACTGGTGGACCTGCCGGTTCACTTCGAGGAAGAAATCATCTACCCCGCAGTCGATAATGATAGCCAAATCGCCGTCTTTGAGGGTGGGGATAAGGTTTATTACGGTGTGTTCGTCCCACCGTTTTTTATTAGCGGCAAAATCTCCCAGTTGTTCTTTCATTCCCCAGTTTGCGGGAAAAGGCCGTATGTCGAGGCCTCCGCTGGTGCTGCCTACGGCCCCGAATACGTCACGGTGGCGTATGGCGTTCCACATGGCTCCGTGTCCACCCATGCTGAGTCCAGTGATGGCTCTTGCGCTCCGGTCGGCTATTGTGCGGTAGTGCGAATCGATGTATCGAATCACTTCGTCGGATATGTAGTCTTCGAATTGCATCTCTTTATTGAGCGGGCTATTCCAATACCAGCTGCTGATTAAACCGTCGGGACACACAATGATGAAGTTGTATTGCGAGGCGAGTTTGGGAAGCTCGGGCTTGGTTTTCGTCAGCCAAGTTGCGTAGTCATTTCCATATCCGTGAAGCAGATATACCACGGGATAGCGATCGTTCCCGGAGGTGTAGTCTTCGGGAAGGATAACGACGTTTTTAAGGTCTCGCCCCATTTGGCTGTGGATAGTTATGGTATCGACTTGTTGTGCACAGAGTGAGAGGATGCACGCAAAAAGAATTATCGACGAAAACAAGATTTTTTTCATGTGAGAGATGTACTATTAGAGTTATCGTTTAATGTATTCGGTTATAAATTCGAGGTTTTCGAGAAGTTTGTTGCTGGTGTCGTCGTAGAATTGAAGGCCGGTTATCTTTCCTGCTTTGACTTGCTCGATAAAGAACTCTTTCCCTATCTCGTCGCTGAGGAGGGCTTGCCAAGCAGTGTCGGACTCGTCGAGAGCCTGTCCCTCTTCACCCTCGGTTGTGGAGAGAATATCGGTGAGGATAATTTGCTGTTCTTCTACGGGGAGCTCTTCCTCGGGTTCAAACAGGTTGTATTCGTCGTCGTCGCCGGTGATCTGGCCGATGAGGTCCTCGCTATCTTCATAGCTGCTTATCTGTCCCGAGAGCCACCATTCGCCGTTCCATTGCACGAATCCGGTGCGTAGAATGAGCGAGGGGTCTTTCATGTTGCGGGGCAGTCCTACGAGCGAACGGTTGGTCGCTTCGATCATTGTGTCGGTGGCGATGTGCCGGAATCGGGTGACATTGGCATCGGCGCTTTCGTAGCGGAAGTAGCCGGTATATTTATGTCCCATGCTTTGGAGGGAGGCGTATAGCGGAGAATCTTCACCCAGAACTTCGGCCAACCAACGGGGCGGCGTGAGCCGCATGAATTCGGTCACGTGGTTGAACCCGAAGTCGTTGCAGAGCATATTCACCATATCGGGAATTTGGTCGTCCATGCCGGCTTCCTTGGCCTCTTCGGCGACGGCTTCGGCTTGGTCTTCGAGCAGGAATCCGTTGTTGGAGAAGAGGTAGGATTGTGTGCATAACCACAAGAATCGGGCGTGAAGGGCATAGAGGTTGTGGGCCTCTTTTTCATCGATTTGGAAATATCGGAGCAGTTTCTCGTTTTCGGGGGCTGTTTCGTATTCGGCCTCGAAGATTTCCATTACATCGGCTGCTATGGCGGCGAATGTTTCAAGTCCCGGGGAATAGGCTATTTCGAGGTTGTTGAGTTGCATGTGGTAGTGCCAAATGAGGAACTGTATATCTTCGGTATTGATTTCGCCGGGTGTGTACTCGCTGCCGAGTGGGTAGAAAGGCAACTGTTTGCCGAATCGTCGGAGGTGTACCCGGGTGAATGCTTGGAATATGCCGGTTTGGGAGATGACATCTTCGAAATAGGCGGTGAGGATACAGGCGAGTTCTTTTTGTTCGTCGGCATTTAATTTGCGGTAGTCTTCTTTGTCGAAAGGCTCTTCGATCTCTCGGATAGTAGCTAAAACCTTGTTGGCGAGTGTAATGTAGTAAAGGTCGGTAGGCGCCGAACCGGGATAGGGGTGCAGTGTTTTCCAATCTCCGCTGTATATACGTTGCTTGTCGGTATTCATAAGTACAAAAGATTATGTGTATTTGCAAAAGTAGCTATAAATCGGGAAAGAACGGTTCTGTACAGCTGCTTTTTTGTGGAGCTTTGTTTTATTTAAACTATCTTTGTCGATTGATTATGAAGAAAGAATCAAAAGAACAGAGAGACCGGCTGTCGCCGTTGGCTGCCGATTTGCATCGGTGGTATGCCGAGAATCATCGGGTACTGCCGTGGCGTGGCATTACCGATGCCTATCGTATTTGGATTTCGGAGATTATACTGCAACAGACTCGTGTGGTGCAGGGGTTTGAATATTACAACAGGTTTGTAGCTCGTTTTCCCGACGTGCGTTCGTTGGCTGCGGCCGATGACGATGAGGTGATGAAACTGTGGCAGGGACTGGGCTATTACAGTCGGGCTCGCAATCTGCTCACGGCAGCCCGTCAGGTTGTGGAGCGGTTTGGCGGCGAATTTCCTACGACCTACGAGGGGATACGCTCGCTGCAAGGAATAGGCGATTATACGGCAGCCGCAATAGCCTCGTTTGCCTACGGGTTGCCTTATGCCGTGGTCGATGGGAATGTCTATCGGGTTCTTTCGCGTATTTATGGAATCGACGTGCCTATCGATACCACCGAGGGAAAGAAACTGTTTGCTTCTCTTGCCGACGAGTTGCTCGACCGGCATGATCCGGGAGGGTATAATCAAGCGCTGATGGAGTTTGGTGCGTTGTATTGTGTCCCTCGTTCGCCCCGGTGCGGAGGTTGTATATTTGCCGATCGTTGTATGGCATTGGCAACTCATCGGGTAGAGACGTTGCCTGTGAAGCAAGGGCGCACGGAGGTGAAGCCTCGATATTTCAACTATTTCTATGTACGACACGGAGGTGATACGTGGGTTCGACGTCGTGAGGGACGGGACATTTGGCGTAACCTGTATGAACTGCCGCTCATCGAGACGGCTGAGGAACAATCGCTCGAACTCCTGCAACAGAGCGAAGCGTGGGAAGAATTGTTCCGGGGAGCCGGGCGAGTGAGTGTGTCGTCGCAAGTGTATGGGTGCAAACATGTATTGTCTCATCGGGTGATTCATGCCCGCTTTTATGTGGTGGAGTGTGAACAGGCTCCCGAGATGCGAGGGTATGTACGAATCGAAGCCGATCGGCTGGGCGATTATGCAGTATCGCGTTTGACCGAAGGGTTTTTGGAAAATTTGTCGGTGAATTATCCTTCGCTGTTTTGAGAAATAAGAGGATATTTTTTTATTTTTGCAAATGACAAGGAGCGACTTGTACCTTAATTGCAGGAGCAGAAGTGGGATTATCTCTTCCCCCCCCTCCTTCTCCGTGAGGTGTAGCGTTGCTCCGCATAAGAAAATTTGAGGCAATTGAATGATAGAGAGAGTAATTATATTGGATAGTGTCGATCCGGTGATTTTTTACGGTGTAAACAATGCCAATGTGCAATTGATAAAAAACCTGTTCCCCAAAGTGCGTATCGCTGCCCGGGGAGATGTGATGAAGGTAATTGGCGATGAGAAAGAGACCGAATTGTTTGAGGAGAAAATTAAACAGCTCGAAAAATATTGTGCCGAATATAACCAACTGAGCGAAGAGGTGATTATCGATGTCATTAAGGGAGATGAACCTCAAATGGTGAAACCGCAAGAAAATGTGATTATTTACGGAGTAAACGGTAAACCTATCACGGGCCGCACGCCGAATCAAAAGCGATTGGTGGAGGCCTTTGCTCAGAACGACTTGACTTTTGCTCTGGGCCCGGCGGGATCGGGCAAGACTTATGTGGCGATAGCCCTTGCCGTGAAGGCTTTGAAAAATAAAGAGGTGAAGAAGATAATCCTAAGCCGTCCGGCCGTCGAGGCAGGCGAGAAATTGGGATTCCTCCCCGGTGATATGAAAGACAAAATCGACCCTTATTTGCAACCGCTTTACGATGCTTTGCAAGATATGATTCCGGCCGTGAAACTGAAAGAGTATATGGAGTCGAACGTGATACAGATAGCCCCGCTGGCCTTTATGCGCGGCCGTACGTTGAGCGATGCGGTGATTATTCTCGACGAGGCGCAAAATACGACAACCCACCAAATAAAGATGTTCCTTACCCGTTTAGGTATGAATGCCAAAATGATTGTTACGGGCGATATGACGCAAATCGACCTGCCGGTCTCGCAAACTTCGGGCTTGGTGCAGGCAATAGGAATACTGAAAAATGTCGAAGGAATAGCCCGCGTGGAATTCAACAAAAAAGATATTGTGCGGCATAAACTGGTTCAGCGTATCGTGGAGGCCTACGAAAAGCATGACGAGAAAGAGCGCAAGGCCGCCGAGGCAAAAAAACAAGGAAAAACGAATAAAAATGAGGAGGCGTAAAGGGTTGCGCCTCCTCATTTTTATTGTGGGGAGAGGAATTCGTGGCCGAGAAAATAAAGACGAGAATTGTGCCTTGTCGCTATGGAAAAAGATAGTGTCGATTTTGTTTCCCTTAATCGGGTTTATTGTCGTGCTATCTCGTTTTTATGTTGTATCTTTGCAGTGTCTTTTCAGAGGAGAGACAACGACTATATTATAAACGAAAAAGTATTACAGAAATGAAAAATGCTTTGGTAAAAACCGATTTCAAATTTCCCGGACAAAAGAGTGTGTATCATGGTAAAGTACGCGATGTGTACAATATCGACGACGAGTTGCTGGTGATGGTCGTGAGCGACCGTATCTCGGCTTTCGACGTGATTCTTCCGGAAGGGATTCCCTATAAGGGACAAGTGCTGAACCAGATTGCCGCCAAGTTTTTGGATGCGACGTCGGATATTCTTCCCAACTGGAAAGTAGCTACTCCAGACCCGATGGTGACTGTGGGTCTGCGTTGCGAGCCGTTCAAGGTCGAGATGGTGGTACGGGGTTATTTGACGGGTCATGCATGGCGCGAATACAAGGCCGGCAACCGTAAGCTGTGCGGCGAGACTATGCCTGAGGGTATGAAAGAGAACGAGAAGTTTCCGCACCCCATTATCACGCCGACGACCAAAGCCGATGCCGGTCACGACGAGGATATTTCGAAAGCCGAAATTATTGCCCGCGGCATCGTTTCGCGCGAGGACTACGAGCAACTCGAAAAATACACATTGGCCCTCTATCGACGGGGATGCGAAATGGCGGCTCAAAAGGGCCTTATCCTCGTAGATACGAAATACGAATTCGGTAAGATTGGCGACAAGATCATCCTTATCGATGAAATTCACACACCCGATTCATCGCGCTATTTCTATGCCGAGGGATACGAAGATCGTCTTGCCCGTGGTGAAGAGCAACGTCAACTCTCGAAAGAGTTCGTTCGCCAATGGCTGATCCAAAACGGCTTCCAAGGTAAAGAAGGACAGCAAGTCCCCGAGATGACCGAAGCCTATTGCAACAGCGTGTCCGATAGGTATATCGAGCTGTACGAGCATATCGTAGGTGAAAAGTTTGTCAAAGCCGAAGGCGAAGATCTGGCAGCTCGCATCGAAAAGAATGTAACCGACTTCCTGAACAACCGCAAGAAATAAAAGCGGGGAAAGGACTACACGACCAATGGATTATAAAGCAGAGAAGATAAAACCCTATAACGACGAGACGGACAAGACGACACAAGTGCGCGAAATGTTCGACTCCATTGCTCCCGCCTACGATACGATGAATCGTACGATGACTATGGGTATAGATCGGTGGTGGCGTCGTGTGGCGGTGAAAATGTTACGGCGCTATCCCCACCGCAAGATTCTCGATGTGGCCACCGGGACGGGCGATTTGGCCCTGCTGCTCGACGAACGGTTGCACCCCGACCAAATTATCGGCATAGACCTCTCGGAAGGTATGTTGCGGATAGCTCGTGAGAAGGCCGTCAAGCGCAATGCCCAGCGCAGGTTGCTTTTCGAGGTGCAGGATTGTCTGTCGATGGATTTCGACGACAACAGCTTCGATATCGTTACCGTGGCTTATGGAGTGCGCAACTTCGAACATTTGGAAGATGGCTTTCGGGAAATGTATCGAGTCCTGCGACCCGGAGGAGTTTTGTGCGTCATCGAATTATCGACCCCCGAGCATTTCCCCTTCAAGCAATTATATAAGTTTTATACCTATACGTTTATTCCCTTTGTAGGGCGGCTCGTGTCGAAAGACCGTCGGGCATACAGTTATTTGCCTCGCTCGGTAGCCGCTGTTCCGCAAGGCGGGAAGATGCTCGACATCTTCCTTCGAGTTGGGTTCGGTCACTGCTATTGCCGCCGACTCACCTTCGGGGCATGTACAATCTATATAGGGGAAAAATAAAGGATAGAAACATCTTCATTGTTATCGACCATTGTCGTTATCCCTCCAATCTTATAAAGTAAAAGTGATTTTTCAGAGACGATACTCGGGTCATACCGGGAACCGCCTCTGATTTTTAGGTATTAGGGGATAAATTTTAAGTCAAACTGGATCAATGTGTTGTAAAAAAAGATGCTATATAACATAAAAAAGTCGATAAAAAATTTGGAGGGAATATAAAAAAGCACGTACCTTTGCATCGCTTTTCG